>DASVRD010000022.1:0-28797 GCA_036388775.1 Pyrinomonadaceae bacterium
GTTGTTCGTTGATTTTCTTTTCAACGAACAACGAACGACGAACAACGAACGATTATGCTTTCAAAGCAATCAGCTCGTAAATTTTTTCCGGCGGCTCGTCGCTCAAAGCCAGCCGTTTTGCCCCGACGACGAGTTCAGCCATTTCGCGCGCGTTTTCCTTGTAACGATTATCGCGGGCGATTAAATCTTCAATCACGCGGCGCTCGCGTTCCTCGCGCGTTGCGTTCTCGTCTAAATCAGCCGCAATTGCGTATTCGACGGGCGCGGTGAAATTTTTCAAGCGAACGTGCAGTGAATTGGTCAGTTTTTGCGCTTCGGCTCGAATCTTGTCGGTTTCAAGCAAAGAATTTTTAAATCCGAGATGCCCGGTCAAACGAATCTCCAGGATCGGAGCGGGATTTTTCGATTCAACGTTATGCGGCGTCACTTCGCGCTCGATTTGCGCCATCACGCCGTCAGTAATTTCTTCGGGTCTTTCAATCCCGGAAACGTCGAACGCGAGACGGTGAAATGGGCGCTGGACGTAATCGCGCAAATGTTGTGCGTTGATTGCGCCGTCGTCGGAAACTTCCACCAAAAACGCGCCGCGTTCTTCGCGGTATTCGTCAATCGAAGTGACTTCGAGCGAGCCGGGATTAAAAGCCCAATTATCAATCTCGAAACGCTTGTGCGTGTGTCCGAGTCCGACGTAATCGGTTAGGGATTTTAATTCTTTTAAATTCGTTAAAGTTAACGCCGGAATCGGGTGCGTTTGATGACCTTCAACGTCCGTGTGGAGCATCAAAATGTGAAACGCGCCTTCGCGCCGGTTTTCTTTGATCGCCGCAGTCAGCATCGGAATCGCCGTATTTGCCGAAGCGCCGTACCAAGTAGAGCCGAAAATTCTCGCGTTTTTGATGTCAACGAACGAGCCGGAGCAATCTTCGGCATCCCACGACTGGAACTCGAATTTGCCTTTTCCGTCTTTGTCGGCTACCGTTTTCGGTTCGAGCAAAATCAGCAGCTTCCAGCTTGCCAAAGAGCGAATCCAGCTATGATCGGTATCGTTCGGCGTTTGGTCGTGATTGCCCTCGATGCAGACGACCGGAATGTTGTGATCTTTTAACAATTGCAGACCGGCGACGGCGTGATTCATCGCCTGCGGATCAACGTTGCGTTTGTGGAAAAAATCGCCGCACATCAAAACGAAATCAACCCGCTCGGCGACTGCATAATCCTGCAAAACGTTATACCACGCGCGGAAAAAATCTCTCGGACTTTCTTCGAGATGATAACGTGTGCAGCCGAGGTGAACGTCGGAAATATGTAAAAATTTGAGCGCCATTGTTTGAAAACCGTAAAGCTATTATACAACATAAAGCCGAATTTATCGGCAAACAAAACCTCAGGAAGTTCGGATTTACAAGAGTTCGATATTTAAAGCAGCGACCGGGCTTTAGTCAAACCGGAGAAGAAATGTGTTAATTTTTTATGAATTTATGTTGCGGTCTTGTGAATTTTTCGTTTTATTAGTTTAATACATTCAAAACCGACTGCGGGCGAAAGAGCGGCAGCCCGTTATTTTTTCCACACGATTTACAACCGAATGATTGAAATGCTCGAAGGTGAAATAAAGCCCGGAGACGAATTACTGTTTAAGCACGGCAACAACGAGACCGCGCAGCTTCGCGTGATTAACGTTTTGATGATGCACGGCGAAACGGTAATTATCGTTTCGATTAACAATGAGCCTCCGGTTCATATTGACGAAGACTTGCTGCGGATGCAGTGCATCCGCTCGAAAAACGAATCGAGTTAACCAAATCTGAATCGAAATTGCCGCTTATTTCCTCAACTTCGCGGTTTTTACTCTGACTTTGCCGAATTCGGTCAACAAAGGCTTGAGACGACTGATTATCTCGTCGTGCGCCGCGCCGTTTGTCGAAACGACTCCGTTGTGATTTTGCACGTCAAGCGTATTGTAGCGAATTCGTTCGCCGTAAAGGTCGGTCATCCTCCCGCCCGCTTCTTCCAAAACGATTTGCGGCGCGCAAGTGTCCCAATGTTTCGTGCGGGCGCTGAAAGTTATGTAAACATCGCATTCACGCATCGTCAGCAATCCGACTTTGACGCCGACCGAGCCGCGCCGTATTTCCTTTTTAAACCCGAAATATTTTTTCAAACGCTGCTGACGCGGATTGTAATGCGAGCGCGACGCGGCGACAATCATTTCGGAAAAACGAGTTTTTTCGGAAACCGTTACACGCTGCCGTTCCTGCGCAGGCAATTCGAGCCACGCGCCTTCGCCTTTGACAGCCCAAAACAATCTTTCGCTAAGCGGTTCGTAAAGCACGCCTAATACGGCTTCGCCTTCGACCGCGAGACCGATTTGCACCGCAAAATCGCCTTCGCGCTTGACGAATCCGTAAGTGCCGTCAATCGGATCAATAATCCAGGCGCGTTTCAAAGCCAGACGCTCGCTCGTGTCAATCAACTCTTCGGAAAGAATCCCGTCGTCGGGAAAATTTTCCCTGAGTCCGGCGACTATGATTTCGCTCGCCTGCCGGTCGGCTTCCGTCACCGGCTCGACGAAATTATCAAGCCCCAGCTTTTCCTCAATGACAAACGAGGTGTTGTAAAAATTCATGATTTTGACGCCCGCTTCATGAGCCAGCTTGATTGCAGTTTCCAGCTCGTCGGAAAACCGTCCTGTAATTCTCGGGTTGTTCATTCATTTTCAGTTTGCCACAAAATCAGGACGAAATTCGATTTGCTGCGATTGTAAATTTTGCATTTTAAACTGTAAATTGTTTGACAATAAATTTATTCGGCTACCGGCGAGGTTTAAAAATATGAACGAACCGCAGAATTTTCGAGAGTTTTGGGATTTTTATGTCGCGGAACACAGCCATCCGACGACGCGCATTTTGCATTTTATCGGCACTTCGGTCGGCATCGCTTGTTTGATTTGGTTCGTTTTGCGCGGAACCTGGTATTGGTTTCCGCTCGCGCTCGTTCCCGGCTACGCCTTCGCCTGGATCAGTCATTTTTTCGTCGAACACAATCGCCCGGCGACGTTTAAATATCCGCTCTGGTCGTTTGCCGGAGACTGGAAAATGTTCCGGATGATGCTGCAAGGAAAAATGTCTGCGGAAGTCGAACGAGTCAGCCGGAATTCGGGAAATCAAACTTTTGAATTTGACGAGCCGAGCGCTTGAAAGGAATTTCTTTGTATTTTTGAAAGCCCGAGCTTTATTCGAGCGCGTTTGAAATCATTTCGAGCGAGCGGTTTTGACGATAAGAAATATTAAAATGCCCGTCGTCGAATTCTTCGTGAATGTGGGGCACGTTGTTTTCTTTCAAACGGCTGCACAAAATACGCGCTCCCAAATCCAGCCCGAATTCGTCGCGCGTTCCGGCGTCAATGAAAAGAAGCTTGAGCGATTTTAGATTTTCGACGTATTTTTCAACCATAAAAACCGGATCGTGCGCCCGCCAGCGTTCCCAAACTTCCGGCAAAATCTCGCCGTTTTCCGAATCAAACGGCAAATCAAAACCGAACGGAGAACTTTCGTTCGGCGAATAACACGCGCTCATTCCGATGGTGTTGAGAGCGGCAAAATCGTCTTTGCCTTTGCGCTTGGTTTCGTCCCAGAATTTCTCGATGATTTTCAGCGGCTCGCCTTTGATTGCGCGAACTGCATCGGCAAATCCCGGTTGATACGAATATTCGAAATAACAATCACCGCTCGTCGAGCAAACGAGACCGAATTTGTCCGTGTGACGCATCGCGATCACGAGCGCGCCATAGCCGCCCGAAGATTTGCCCATCACGCCGCGCGAGTTTTTGTCTTTGACGGTGCGTAAATTTTCATCAACAAACGAAATGATTTCTCCGGTCAAATAATCTTCGTAATCTCCGGTCGCCGACGAATTGATATACTGCGCGCCGCCGTAGCGCGTAAAACAATCCGGCATCACGGCAATCATCGGTTTGATTGTTCCGTCGCCGATTAATTTATCCATTCGCTCGGCAAAATTCGGCTGAAAAGCGTTGTCGTTTAAAAACATTCGCCCGCGCCCGGTAAACCCGGTTAAAACGTAAACAGACGGATAGCGTTTTTCGGGCGTTTCGTCGTAACCGGGCGGCAGATAAACATATAAATCGCGGACAAAAGGATCATTGAGCGGATTGTTTTTTAAAACTTCGCTCGCGTGTTGTAAAACTCTGACGGTTCCTTTGGTCATAAATTCGGTTTTAATGCAAAACAGTTGATAGTTTACAGTTGACAGTTCGATTGCGAAAACTATCAACTATTAACTGTCAACTGTAAACTGTTTGGCAAGAGATTTTTGCTGCCGCTGTTTATCGGCATCGAGTTTTATGTTCGCTCAATTTAACGTAAATCCGAACGCGCTCAATTCGACGATTGAATTTTTAACGGCGATGATTACGCCCGCGTTGTTGATTTCCGCGACCGGCTCGCTCGTGCTTTCGACTTCGACCAGATTGGGGCGCGTGGTTGACCGCGTGCGCGTTTTGGAACAACGCTTGAGCGAACTGATTATGACCGAAGATAAAACGGAGATTCCGCTTTACGACCGGCGTTTGGAGACAATCGTCAGCCTGCTCGACAAAGTTACGAGCCGCGCGCGGATTCTGCAAAAAGCGATGGGCGCTTTTTATTACGGTCTGGGCTTTTTTATTTTAACCAGCGTCTCTATCGCCGTCGCCGGATTTGCCAACACTTATCGCTGGCTGCCGATTCCAATCGGAATTGTCGGAATCATTTTTTTGTTTTACGGCAGTCTGCTGATGCTGCTCGAAACCCGAATGGCAACGGCGACTGTTAATGCCGAAATGGATTTTACCTGGGAACTGGCGCGCACGGTCGCGCCCGAAGCTGTGATCAGCAAATACGGACATAATGCTTTTGGAAGAAGAATTAAAACCAAAATTCACGAAACTATTGGCGGCGGGCGAGCTGAGAAAAAGAGTTGAACAACTCGAAAAGCTGCTCGAATCCTGCACCGTTTGTCCGAAAGATTGCGGCAACAATCGTCTCAAAGACGAAATCGCCGCTTGTTATTCCGGGCGGCTTCCGGTTGTTTCCAGTTACACCGCGCATTTCGGCGAAGAACCCGCTTTGAGCGGAACGAACGGCGCGGGAAACATCTTTTTCGGCAACTGTAATCTGCGCTGCGTTTATTGCCAGAATTATCAAATCTCGCAAATCTGGCGCGAGCAGAAAAAGAACGAAACCACGCACGAACGGCTCGCCGAAATGATGCTCGAATTGCAGGCAAAAGGCTGTCACAATATCGGCTTTGTCTCGCCGACGCATTTTGTCCCGCAAATGGCGCGCGCGATTTTAATTGCCGCCGAAAACGGTTTGAATTTGCCGATTGTCTATAACACGAACGCTTATGATTCGGTCGAAGTTTTACGCCTATTGGACGGAATTGTTGACGTTTACCTGCCCGATTTGAAATACGCTTCATCTGACGCCGGATTTGAATATTCAAAGATTCGCGAATATCCGCGTTTTGCGCGCGCCGCAATCAAAGAAATGTTCCGGCAAACCGGCGACGAGCTTGTTTTTGACGAAAACGGTTTGCTCAAAAAAGGTCTGGTGATTCGCCTGCTCGTTTTGCCGAACGATTTAGCAGACATCGAAGAAAATCTGCGCTGGATTAAAAACGAGTTGTCGCCCCGCGTCGCGATTTCTTTGATGGCGCAATATTATGCGACCAACAAAGCCGCGACGGACGCGCGTTATATTCTGCTCTCGCGCCGCATTACCGAGCGCGAATGGCAAAAGGCGGTTTCGATTCTGGAAGATTTGGAAATGGAAAACGGCTGGATTCAGGAATATGAATCAGCCTCGCATTATTACCGCCCGGATTTTACCGACCGCGAAAATCCTTTTAAAGACATTAGGGATTTTCAAGCAGAAGGAACAATTTCTTAATCAAAGTGTCTAAATGTTTCGGAGGCAAATATGAATCCGATTCTCCGAAACATTCTGTTCGTGACCGTTTTTTCTTTTGCGCTTTCATTTGATAGTTGTTTTTTTGGAACAGCTTACGACGCTCGCTATCAACTTCACCCGGAATATAGTTGTATGGGATGCGACGATACTTACGGACAGCGGTGGGTATTGCTTGGATTCGCATTATTTAATCTCTTTTCAGGTTCCTTAGTCGCCATATTTATTCATTTGCACCGCAATGAACAGGCGGAAAAGCACTTCAAGGAATTCTCAATTTTCAAATCGTAAGGCGTGATATTATCGTCAGCGTTTTATTTTTTAATGATGGACGCTGAAATTTTGGTTGAAGTTACGCGCGGCGGAATTGTCGAATCAATTCATCGCGGACATTTGGCGGTTGTTGACGGCGACGGGAATTTGATTGCGAGTCTCGGAAATCCCGAAACCGTTACATTTCTGCGCTCGGCGGGAAAGCCTTTTCAGGCGATTCCATTTTTGTTAAGCGGCGCGGCGGAAAGATTCGGTTTTACCGAAAAGGAAATCGCACTGGCTTGCGCTTCCCACAACGGCGAATTGATTCACACCGCCACAGCCGCGCTGATGCTGGAAAAAGGCGGTTTTACCGAAAAAGATTTGCGCTGCGGAGCGCACGAGCCTTTTTCAACCGAAATTGCGCGCTTGCTTATTTCCCGCAATGAAAAACCTTTGCAGTTTCACAACAATTGTTCCGGCAAACACGCCGCGATGCTCGCTTTTGCCAGACAAATCAACGCGCCGACCGAAAATTACGATTCGCTCGAAAATCCGATTCAGCAGCAGATTTTAGAAATCGTCGAAAAATTTTCCGGTTTGTCGCGCGATAAAATCGGCGTCGGAATTGACGGCTGTTCCGCGCCGAATTTCGCTATGCCAATTGTAAATATGGCGCGAATGTTTGCGCACATTGTTTTGCCGCCCGAAAATTTCAACGCAGAATTGCGTGAGGCTTGCCGGCGCGTGATTATAGCGATGATGTCACACCCGGAAATGATCGGCGGCGAAGAACCAAAACGGCTCGACACGCTTTTGATGTGCGCGTTGCGCGGGCGAATCGTCTCAAAAATCGGCGCGGAAGGCGTTTATACGGCGGGTGTTTTGCCTTCGCCGCGCTGGAAACGCGGACTTGGAATCGCGCTCAAAATCGAAGATGGCAGCGACCGCCGCGCTCGTCCGGTCGCCGTTTTGGAAGTTTTGCGGCAGCTCGAAATTTTAGAACCGTCGGAACACGAATCTTTAAAACCGTTTGCCCGAATCGAATTGAGAAATCATCGAAAAACGCTCGTCGGCGAAGCCGTGCCGAATTTCGCTTTGAAATTTAATCAATAAAAACATACACTTTTCTCAATTATGCCCGAAGCCGCAACAAATCAACCGCCCGCGCTCGTGATTGCGCCTGACGGCTCGCCGACAAATGAATCGCTCGCCGCCGTGATTGAGTGGTTTTTGAATTACGACGAGCGCGTCGCGGCGATTCGGCATCCGCACAACGAGCAGCTTTTCCAGTGGAAACAGGAAGATTCTCGGAAATTCGGCGAGGAAGTTTACCCGTTTCCGAGCGCCGAAGATCGGATGGCAATCGGAATTTTTCAGGCTTTGGGCGAAAACAACACGGAAGCGGATTTGCGCGAATGGGTTTCGGAATTGCTCGGCGCTTTGCAGCAGGCGAACGAAACCCGCAATCAAATTATTCAGGATTATAAATTTTCCGTCGAGCGGCACGAATCGCCGCTCGACGAAGCCGCGCTGATTCCTTCGACAATCGAGCAGAGATTGTATTTAACCGCCTGCTGGCTCGTCACGCTTTGCACGGCGGAAGCGCGCGTTCTCGGTTGGGTTTATCAACAACTTTACGGCAAACCGTTTCAGCCTTAGTTAATCACGAATTAAATCGGCTTCGGAAAGAGTTTCGTTCTTTTGCCGCTTTCGCGCCGCTCGCCACAATTGCGCGCCTTCTTTCGTCAAACTAAAAAGTGTTCGGCGGTTTTGAAACAGCACTTTCGCCCAATCGCGTTTGTTCATTTGCGGAAAATAAATTCCGCGAAAGAATAGCCGCGATACGATATGACTGATTCGATAACCAATTGGTTTGTCTTTGAGGAATTCAATCACTTCAGCGTTTCTTTCAGGGCTGTACGAGCGCGCCCAAGCCTGAAAAGTTTCCTCTTTGGCTTCTTCAATCGTCATTTTCAAAGGATTGTGCGCCATCACGAACGGCGCGAAATCGAGCCAGTGTTTCGGTCGGTCGAGACGTCCGGCTTTTTCCAGACGAGTGTAAAGCGGCGTCGAAGGAAACGGCGTTAATTGTCCGAAAACCGGCAGACCGGGCTGCCACGATTCGATTTGTTCTAGCGTTCGCGCCGCGACTCCGGGCGTATCGTTGTCCATTCCGAAAATAAACGATGTAATCGCGTAAATATTGCGCTGGGCAAGCCGGTCGAGAACGGTTTTGTAATCCGACGGGCGCGAGAAATTTTTGTTAACGTCAGCCATATTCGCCGGATCAATTGATTCCATTCCGATAAAAATCCATTTGCCGCCCGCTTCGGCGATTAAATCAATTAACTCCTCGTCTTTCATCAGCAAATTCGCGCTGATTTGCGCCACCCAAGGCAATTGAGCTTCGGCGGCGATAACGTCTTTCAAAAGGGATTTCAGACGTTTGATATTGATGGCGAGATTGTCGTCAATAAAGAAAACCGCGATCTGACCTTTTTCGCGGCGAGCACGCGCTTTTAAACGCAACAATTCTTCAACTACCGATTCGTTTGTGCGAAAACGAATCGAATCGCCGAAAAATCCGGTCACAGTGCAAAACTCACAGCCGTAAGGACAGCCGCGTCCGGTTTCGACGGGAACAACGTGAAAGCTGCCCCAACCCCCGCCCATTTTCGCCAAATGCGGGCGCAAAAATTGCGGCACGAGACTGAACTGATCCAAATCCAGTGTTTCCCAGGGAATATGCGGATAAGGCTGGAGCGAAGGTTTTTTATCAACTCCTTTGGCGTCAGTTTCGGGCTGGTAAACTTCTTTCAGACAATTGTTTGCCGCATCAGCAACGATTAAACCCCAGGTTTCGTCGGCTTCGCCGAGAGCAACCGCGTCGGCGTGGCGTTTACCGCCGTCTTTTCCGAGCGCTTCATCCGGGCATTCTGTAACGTGCGGACCGCCCATCACGACTTTAATTCCGGCATCGCGCAGAGCGTCCGCAAATTTATAAGCGCGCGCGACCATTCTGGTCATTGCTCCGATTCCAACCAAACCGATGTTTTCTGTTTGGCAAAACTCGACCAGTTCGGCTTCGTTCATCGCTTTCGCGTTGCCGTCAATCAAGATTACTTCGTGTTCTTTGGGCGTTAGAGCTTGCAGCAGAAACATCCAAAGATGAGGCATAAAATTGCGAGTGATACCGTTATCGGGATTATAGAGTAAAATTTTCATTCTTTTTTTGTAGCTTTTTGTACTTTACAGGAATTTCACTCTTTCTTGTACCTTGAAAGAGCGATTAAAGCCAGCCGAGAATGAAAATTACAGAAATTTTACTTTAAAAGCCGCCGCCGCGTCCGCCGCTGGTGCCAAAAGTATTGCACTGACGCATATCGCCCGCTTGAAAACCGCGTTGAAACCACGAAGCGCGCTGCTGCGACGAGCCGTGCGTAAATGAATCTGGCACGACGTAGCCCTGACTCATTTTTTGAATGTTGTCGTCGCCGACCGCCGCCGCCGCCGTCTGAGCCTCCTGCACGTCGCCCGCTTCAAGATAGCCTTTATTCTGCTCGTAATGCGCGAAAACTCCGGCGTAGCAATCCGCCTGTAATTCGAGCGCGACCGAAAGCTGATTCGATTGCGCTTCGCTGCGCGAACGCTGCTGAGCGGCGGTTACTTTGTCCGATGTTCCCAAAACATTTTGGATGTGATGCCCGACCTCGTGCGCCAAAACATAAGCCTGCGCGAAATCGCCGGGCGCTTTGAATTGATTTTTCAGTTCGCGGTAAAACGCAAAATCAATATAAATCTTTTCATCGCCGGGGCAATAAAACGGTCCGACCGCAGAGCTTGCGCGCCCGCACGCCGAACTCACAGAGCCTGTAAACAACCTCAATGTCGGCACGCGATAACGCACGCCCGCTTGTTTGGGCAAAATATCGTTCCAAACGGTTTCGGTGTCGGCAAGCACGACTGAAATAAATTGTTTCATTTCGTCGTCCTGCTGAGCCGGCGCGCCCGAACGCTGTTGCTGTGTCTGCGTCGGAGCCTGCTGTTCCTGCCCCGGCAGTTGATTTAACAATCTCTGCGGGTCAACGCCGAACAAAAGAGCCAGAACGATTACAATTACGGTGCCGCATCCGCCTCCGCCGAGCGCCAAACCTTTACCGCCGATTCCGCGTAAATCTTCAACATTTGAACTTCCCTGTCTGCCTTTCCAAAGCATATCGCAAGCGCTCCTTCGTATTAAATCCGGTCGTTTATTTTATATTAATCCAATTGTTGGCAAATGTCGTTCCCGTTTTTTAGCGAGCGGAAAAATGCATCCGGCTTGACAGTATTCGCAACGGCTTTCTATCATCCTTAAAAGCATTTAGCCGGACTATATTTCCCCGACATTCGGCGATGCGTTATATTCTAATCGGAGAAAACAAAAGTGATAAAACTCGATATAATTAATCGTTTGGCTGATGAAACCGGAGTTCCGAAACAAAAAGCCGAGCAAGTTGTTGACGCGCTCTTCGGCGCGATGAAAGATTCTCTTGTGCGCGGCGAGCGCATCGAATTGCGCGGTTTCGGCGTTTTTACCGTCAAGCCCCGCAAACGCGGAGTCGGTCGCAACCCGCGAACCGGCGAAGAAGTGGCGATTCCAATCGGCAAAACCATCCGCTTTAAACCCGGCAAAGATTTACAGCCCTCAAACGGCAGCAAGACAGCGAAGAGAAAAAAATAAGCATCTGACGAAAAGCAATCTTTTTTGATTTTGTTGAAAAGCGACTGCAAACCGTAAGCAAACGTTTGCAGTCGCTTATTCTGTCAAAAGGGTATTTTTAAATGGCAGACAGCTTTTATTCGGATTACGATTTCGAGCCGTTTTACACTGCGGAAGAATTGCGCCCTTCGCCTAAAGATTGGCTGCGGCACGGCTTTTTGTTTCTGCTTACATTTTTTTCCGCGACCATCGCCGGACTGGTTTTTCCGTTCGGTGAAATAAATGTGCTGGAAAGAATTCCGGTTCCGACCAATTATTTTGACTACATTTTCTTCGCGCCATATTTTTTCTCGCAATGCTTTGCCATTGTTTTTCACGATGTCGCATTGAAGCCGACGGTTATCATTAGCGGCTTGCTGTTTTCGACTTCTCTGCTGGCGATTTTGACCGCGCATGAATTCGGTCACTACATCGCTTGCCGTATCTACGGCGTTAAATCAACGCTTCCCTATTTCCTGCCGCTGCCGTTTTTAAGTCCCGCAGGAACGCTCGGCGCGGTGATTAAAATTCAATCGCCGATGCCGACACAGCGAGCGACTTTCGACATCGGTGTCGCCGGACCGCTCGCCGGTTTTGCGGTTTTGATTCCGGTGGCGATTATGGGTTTGGCGACAATGCAAATCGCGCCTCCTGTAGCCGTAACCGAGGGCAGTATAATTTTTGCAGACCCGCTCTTGACCAGATTTTTGGGCGCGCTGATGGGCGTTGATCCAACGCAGGGCGTGATTAATCCTTTTTATGCGGCGGCTTGGGTCGGTTCGCTGGTGACGGCTTTAAATTTGCTGCCCGCCGGACAGCTCGACGGCGGACACGCTGTTTTTTCGGTTTTCGGTGAGCGAGTGCATTTTGGAGTCGGGCGCGTTGCGTTTGCCGGAATGTTGATTTTAACGGCTCTCGGCTGGCAATTGTACGGCAGCCCCGGCACGCTGGTTTTTACGATTTTGCTCGGTATTTTGCTGCGTTTCCCGCATCCGCAGCCGCTTTTCGATCACCCTCTCGACCGGAAACGCAAGGCGATTGCTTTGTTGACACTAATTGTTTTCATTCTTTCGTTTATGCCGTTTCCCGTTCAGATTCATTAAAACGGCGATAGCGTAATTTAGACGGTTTTTCTCGCGCTGAAACAACGATGTTCTCAGGCGCGTAAACTATTTTGGAGAGTAAAGCGCGTTTTCGATTTCGGTAAACGCGCCTCTCTGTTTTATAATCAAAGTTTTGTACTTTTAATACAATTATTATGGACGAAAAAGACCGCGACGATATGATGGAACGCCTGCTGGAACTCGGCAGGGATAAAAAGAATTTTTTAACTTACGACGATTTAAACCGTGAATTGCCGGAAGGAATGGTTTCGCCGGAAGACCTCGAAGACGTATTGCAAAAAATCGAGGGCGGCGGAATTGCCGTCGGCGATACAGATTCGCTGCTGCTCGAAAAAGCTGCGAAGCTGGCGGTTGACGAGGATGATCTGGACGACGAAGACGATTTGGATTTAGACCTTTCCGCCGGCGCTCTGGACAAAACAAACGATCCCGTCAGGCTTTATCTGCGCGAAATGGGCATCGTGCCGCTGCTGACGCGCGAAGGCGAAGTCACTATCGCCAAGCGAATTGAACGCGGGCAAATCAAAACGCATAAAGCAATTTCGCGCTCGCCGATTGCCGTTGAAGAACTGCTCCGCATCGGCGAACAGCTTCAAGCCGGAAAAGCGAGCATTCGCGACATCGTGACTTTTAGCGAACAAGCAGAATTGACGGGCGAAGAAGACAAAGCCGACGAATATTTGCGATGGACGATTGAAGGCATCGAAAACATCCGCTCGATTTACGATCAAGCGCAAAAGAGGCTTGAAGATTTGCGCGCCGAAGCCAAAATTCAAAAAGGCAAAACGAGCAAGAAAATGATGCGAATCAAACGCCAGATAGCGCGTCTTCGCATCGAAATCGCGCAGGAAATCGGTCGCCTTAATATGACCGAACGCGCCAAAGCGCGTTTGATCAATTCGATTCGCAAAGTAAATCAGGAAATTTTAGGCGCGGAACGCGAAATTCGCCGCTGCCAGGAACGTCTCGGACAGCGCCCGCTCAAAGGCGATTTGGAAAAAGATTTGCGCGCCTGTCAGGCAGCGGCTAAAGACAAGCTGCACGCTATGGAAGAGCGCTATGCGATTCCGACTGTCGAAGTCAAACGCGCGTTGCAAACAATCGAAATCGGCGAGCGCGAAACCGGGCAGGCAAAACGCGAGCTGGTCGAAGCCAACTTGCGTCTCGTTGTTTCAATTGCCAAGAAATATACCAATCGCGGTTTGCAATTCCTTGATTTGATTCAGGAAGGCAATATCGGTTTGATGAAAGCGGTTGATAAATTTGAGTGGCGGCGCGGCTACAAGTTTTCGACTTATGCGACGTGGTGGATCCGGCAGGCAATCACGCGCGCCATTGCCGACCAAGCCCGAACGATTCGTATTCCGGTTCATATGATCGAAACGATCAACAAGCTCATTCGCACTTCGCGCGCGCTTGTTCAGGAACTCGGACGCGAACCGACGAGCGAAGAAATCGGACGCAAAATGGACATTCCGGTTTCAAAAGTGCGAAAAGTTTTGAAAATCGCGCAAGAACCGATTTCGCTCGAAACTCCGATTGGCGAAGAAGAAGATTCGCATCTCGGCGATTTTATCGAAGACCGTTCGATTGCAAATCCGGCGGACGCGGTTGTCACGACAAATCTGCGGGAAATAACCGACGAAGTTTTGGCGACACTGACGCCGCGCGAGGAAAAAGTCATTAAAATGCGTTTCGGTCTGGGAAATTCCGGTTCGGAACACACTTTGGAAGAAGTCGGGCAGCATTTCGCCGTCACGCGCGAGCGCATTCGCCAAATCGAAGCCAAAGCGCTCAGAAAGCTGCGGCATCCTTCGCGTTCACGCAAATTGAAAGCGTTTCTCGAAGGCAATCAGCGATAAATTAGTTCTGTAAATATTGGGTTTGCGGCTGAAAGCAAGTTACAATTGTTTTCAGCCGCAAATTTTGCGTCTGGAGAAAAACCGATGACGATGCTAATCGAAACAGCCGCGCCTCGAAAACGACCGAAAACAACCGAAGAATTGATTGAAGAGCTTTATAGCACCGAAGAAAAGGCTGAAATCATTAACGGAAAGGTTGTTAAATTTATGTCAACCGGATTTGAACCTGGAATGGCGGCTTTGGCTATTGTAATTAGTTTAAGAAATTATCAAAAACAAATCGAAAGAGGTTTTGCCGTCCCGGACAATGTTGGATTTTTAGTAGATTTGCCGCACCGAAAATCCTTTAGTCCCGACGCAGCTTTCCATGTTGGTGAAAAAACGGGAATGAAGTTTTTGCAAGGCGCTCCCATTTTTGCGGTTGAAGTTCGCAGCGAAAACGATTACGGCAAAAAAGCCGAACAGGAAATCGCCGCCAAACGCCGCGATTATTTTGCCGCCGGAACCGAAGTTGTCTGGGACGTTGATTTGCAATCAGACGAAGTTATCAAATCTTATCACCGCGAACGCGCGGACACGCCGCGCATATTTCGGCGCGGCGATGCGGCGGACGCCGAACCCGTTTTGCCCGGCTGGAAAATGACGGTTGACGAACTCTTTGAATAAAGCATCAAAACCCTTTCAATGACGATTGCGGAACAAATTTTCTGGATTTTTATTTTAGGGCTTGTCGCAGGCTCGATTGCCTGGACTGTGACACAGGAAGAAATCTTCCGCGAGCCGCGCGATTATTGCGCCGAAAAAAGCAAAACTTGTCCTAATTTGTTTCAGCGCAAGTTCTTCTATGTATTCACTTGCGAGTATTGTTTTAGCCATTGGGTGACAATCGGACTTTTAATTTTTACGGGATTTAAATTGCTTATTGACGATTGGCGCGGCTACGTTTTAGCTTTTTTCGCAATCGCTTGGACGGCGAACCAATTTATGAGTTTGTATCGGCGTCTGCGCGTTGAGATTAAACACAAAAACACGCTCGCCGAAGAAATCAAAGAAAGATTGCAAGAATAAAGGCTTTGCAGTTTATAATTTAATTGTTGATGTCAAAACGAATAATCGAAAGTTACAAAAGAAAGCTGGAAAAAGAAACTGGCTGGCACTTGAAGCGCGGTGCCCGGCTTCGCATTGCTCTGTGCTATCCGAACACGCATTCAATCGGAATGGCGAATCTCGGTTTGCACACGATGTACGAGCTTTTCAATCAAATCCCGGAAGTTTCGTGCGAGCGCGTGTTTCTGCCGGATGAGCAGGAAATGCGCGAATATGAAAAATCGCGCACAACATTGCTTTCGCTAGAAACGCAAACTCCGGTCAGAGATTTCGATGTCGTCGCTTTCTCGATTTCGTTTGAAACCGATTATTTAAATATGGCGCGAATGCTGCAAATGAGCGGCATTCCCGTATGGTCGAAAGATAGAAATCATTTTCATCCGCTCGTCGTAATGGGCGGCGCGGCTTCATTTTTAAATCCCGAACCGATTGCCGATTTTACCGATGTAATCGCAGTCGGCGAAGGCGAAATTCTCGCCTATCAGCTTGTTGATACAATTCTGGCAGGCGGCGACAAAGACGAAATTCTTTTAAATCTTGCCGAAATCGGTAGAGGTTTTTATGTTCCGTCGCTTTACGAAGTTGTTTACAACGCCGACGAAACCGTCAAAGATTATCTGCCGAAAACCGCTAAAGTTCCGCGCAGAGTCGGGCGCGCTCTGGCGGCGACAAATCCGAAAGAGGGAACTTTACGTCGCGCTTTAAAACGCGGCGAAACCGAGCTTGCTGACTTCTTGATGAATCAGGAAGTTTTCTGTCCTTCAACCGCCGTTTGGTCGCCGGAAGCCGAAATGGGCGACCGTCTTTTGGTTGAAATTTCGCGCGGCTGCTCGCAAGGCTGTCGTTTTTGCTGGGCTGGCTACAATTATTATCCGCCGCGCGTTGTTCCGGCGAAAGACATTCTGGCGAAAGCCGTCGAATGGCGCGGCAAGACCAACAAAATCGGCTTGGTTTCGACCGCAGTTTGCGATCACCCGGAAATTTCGACGATTTTGCGCGAATTGCGCCGGATGGATTATCGCATTTCGGTTTCGAGTTTGAGATTAGACCAGATTTCCGAAGAATTGCTCGACGCGCTCGTCGAATCGCGCGATCAGCAAATCGCCGTCGCGCCGGAAACAGGTTCGGACAGATTACGGCGCGTGATTAATAAAAATCTGACAAACGACGAAATTGTTGACATTTGCGGCGCGGTTTTCGACCGCGGAATGTTGACCGTCAAGCTTTATATGATGGTCGGTCTGCCGACCGAAACCGATGAAGATTTGGAAGCGATGACAGAGCTTGTCACCCGAATCAAAGACCGAATGCTGCAAGCCGGGAAAAAGTTCGGACGCGCCGGAAAAATTATTCCATCGCTCAACGGATTTGTTCCGAAACCGAATACGCCGCTGCAATGGGACGCAATTTGCGACGAGCGAGAATTAAAACGCCGATTGAAATTTGTTTCTAAAAATCTGTCGCGGATTCCGAATGTCGAAGTGCGGGCGATGTCGGCGCGAATCGCGCACGAACAGGCTTTGTTTTCTTCCGGCGACCGGCGCATCGGCGCGGTGATTGAATCTGCCGCGCGTCTCAAAGGAGATTTAAACGCCGCTTTGCGCGAGACCGGAATTGATGCGGCGTTTCATACTTCGCGCGACCGCAGCTACGAAGAATTTCTACCCTGGTCAATTGTGGATTCGGGGCTTTCATTTGAATTCTTAAAAACCGAACACGAAAAAGCGCAAGCGGCGAAATCGAGCCATCCGTGTCCGGCGGTGGAAAAATGTACGACCTGCGGCGTTTGCCCTTCAACCTGGCTCGCCAATGCGCCCGAAGCTTTAACTCAAATCACAAAAATCAGAACTCAGCGCCCTGTTGCTTTAGCAGTTTAAAAGTTTATCGAGTTTTTATCTCAATCAACTCGATAAACTTTTATTGTTTGGTGAGAAAACCATTAGGTGTAGCAACGTGTTCGAATTCGTAATTATATTTGTATAAATGAAACGGCAAAATATCAATTTCTTTTGAAAACTTCACCTGCGCTCTGAGCGCGCCGTTGTCCATTTTGTCAACTTTTATCAAAGCAGTCGGCGGAACGCCGTAATCGTTGCCGTAGCTTCGCAAACGCTGCTTCACCGCTTCGGGACTGTTGAGGGGCGAATTCGGCATCGCGAAAGCGTTTGTGACCAGCTCGTTCATTCGCTGTTTGTAATCTTCCGACTGATAAGCAGAGGGAATGTAAATGTAGCCGGCGTGACCGATTAAAAACAAAACTAGAACGATAATTAAAAATTTGACTCCTGCACCGCCGTGTTCGGAACTATTGCGGGCAGGCTGTGTGGGTGAATTTTTCATTTTAATTCTCCAATTCGGGGCGGTTTTAATCGCGCAAAATCACTCGCAATGAATCGCGCACAAATTCAAACGGAATTTCTTTGTTATCTACAATTGCGGCGCGACCGATTCTCTCAAGCAAAATCCATTTGAAAGAATCGCCGACCGCTTTTTTGTCGTGAGCGAGCGCCGCGATGACTTGTTCCGACGCCGTGTTTTTGAGTTCGGGAAGTTTGCCAACCGAGAGCAAAACCTCGTTTAACAAATTTATATCATTTTCATTTAATTTGCCAAGTCTTTTTGACAAATCCGCTACCGCCAGCATTCCATAAGCCACCGCTTCGCCGTGTTTTAGCTGTTTATACCCGGTCAACTGCTCCAAAGCGTGACCGATTGTGTGACCGAAATTCAAGATTTTTCTTGAGCGATTATCGTTTCGACCGACCGTTTCGCGCTCGTCTCCGGCAACAATTTCGGCTTTAAAAGCGATATTTGCCGCGATCAAATCTTGTAACGCAGTCAGAAAATCGGCGTTTTTCCGAGCAAATAATTCGGGGACTTGTCCGAGCGGAAATTTTCGTAGAAAGTTTTGAGTTTGCGAGAAAAGCGCATCGCCCGAAAGCGCGGCGTGTTTGACGACTTCGTAAAAACCGGCGGCAAGCTCGCGCGGTTCGAGGGTTTGCAAAGTTTTGATGTCAACCAAAACGCCGCGCGGTTGATAAAACGCGCCGATTGAATTTTTCACAGTCGCGGAATTGATTCCGGTTTTGCCGCCGACCGATGAATCAATCTGCGCGAGCAAAGTCGTCGGAACCTGGATAAAAGGAATTCCTCGCAGATAAATCGCCGAGGCAAATCCCGCCAAATCGCCGACCACGCCGCCGCCCAAAGCGACGACCGCATCAACGCGCGTTAATTTTTGTTCCGAAAAAAACGCGAGCGCCGCTTCGAGCGAACGCCAATTTTTATGCCGTTCGCCGTCTTTCATCAAAAACGCCGAAACGTCAAAACCTGCGTTTTTCAAACTTTGCTCGGCGCGCTTGCCGTAAAGCGCGCAAACCTTCGGATTGGAAAACAAACAAATCCTGCTTGTTTTTTCGCTCAAAAGATTTTTCGCAAAATCTCCGATATTTTCGAGCAAACCAGCGCCGACGCAAATTTCGTATTCATCGGAAACGCGCTCGAATTCGATATTTATAATTTTAGAATTGATTTCCGCCACGAAGAAAAGTTTGCGGGATTTTAAGGGAAAAAGTAAATGGGCGAAGCAGCGTGGGAGTGCGCCTCGCCCATCAATTCGTGGCTACTGTCCTCACCCCAGCAACCACTTGAGACGGAGGATTCACCAACCATCTCGGTTGAGTGTCAATATACACATCTTTATTTTCAGATGCAAGCGGGCTAGACCAAAAATTGCAAAATATTTTAATCCGCTAATTTTTCCCGAATTATTTTCGCCAAATCATTTGCTTGCCGGTTAATTTCATCTTGTTTTTCGCCTTCGATCATCACGCGCGCAAGCGGCTCCGTTCCCGAATACCGCAGCAAAAGCCTGCCGCGCTCACCGAGCGCGTTTTCAATGTTTTCAGCTTCGGCGCGAATTTCCGGCACATCTTCAAACGGGACTTTTTCGCGGACGCGAACGTTTACTAAAATCTGCGGATAGCGAACAAAGCCGCCGTTTAATTCCGAAAGCGTCGCGCGGTTTTCCCGCATCGCATCAAGCAAGGCGAGAGTCGTCAGCATTCCGTCGCCGACTAGACTTTTCTGGGGAAAAATAATGTGACCGGATTGCTCGCCGCCGATTGCCGCGCCGGTTTCGAGCAATTTATCCAAAACATATTTGTCGCCTACGGCGGTTCTGATTAATTCGATTTTTTCGCCTTTCAAAGCTATTTCCAAACCGAGATTGCTCATCACGGTCGCCACAACCAGATTTTTTGCCAGCGCGCCACGTGATCTAAGATGTAGAGCCATCGCCCACAGCGTCGCGTCGCCGTCAACTACGTTTCCCTTTTCATCAACAAACAAGGCGCGGTCGGCGTCGCCGTCGTAAGCGACGCCGAAGTCGGCTTTTTCCGCAACGACTTTTGCCTGTAATTTTTCGAGATGCAGCGAACCGCAATCAGCATTGATGTTTTTGCCGTCCGGCTGATTGTAAATTGCCGTTACATTCGCGCCGAATCTTTCAAACAAATTGGGCGCTAAATTGGATGCCGCGCCGTTGGCGCAATCAACGACCATTTTCAACCCCGTGAGCGACAAACGCGGAAACTCCGAAGCCAAATAATTCAGATAATTTTCTCGCAGTTCGTCGGTTGTTCGTTGTTCGTTGTTCGTTGTTTGTTGTTCGTTGTTCTCTGCATCTCCGCGTCTCCGCGTCTCAATGTCAGCTTCGATTTGCCGTTCAGTCTTTTCGTCAATTTTCTTGCCCGAAGCCGAAAAGATTTTGATTCCGTTGTCGTGAAACGGATTGTGCGACGCGCTGACGACGACGCCCGCATCCGCCTGTCGGTCGCGCGTTAAAAAAGCGACGCCGGGCGTCGTGATTACTCCGGCGGAAACGACCATCGCGCCTTCGGACGCAGCACCTTCGCAAAAAGCGGCTTCCAGCCACGCGCCTGATTCGCGCGTGTCGCGTCCAATGACAAATTTCGGCGTTTTCCCGCCGTTTTTTTCCGAAAACTGACGTGCCAGCGATGCTCCGACAATTTTGACGGTTTCCGCGTTGAGCGGAAATTGTCCCGCTTCGCCGCGCATTCCGTCCGTTCCAAATAGCTTTTTCATAAAATTGTTTTAAAAACTAGTTTTTTCGCCTTTTGTATAATTCAATTTTAAACTCTCGATAATGTTTAGCAATAGTTGACAACCTTTGGGTTTTTGCGAGAATCTGTTTATCGCGCTAGTCGCAAAACTTAGATTTCGGGTTCTCCCCGCAAACAGTAATCTCCATCATTTTAGTAAAAGTTTCAATGAAAGCCGTTTTTCTTTTCGCGTTAATCCTGCTCTCGACGACGCTGCTGCCGGCGGCGCAAACCGGCGGTCAAACAGACGCGACGCTTATGCGACGCCCGCGCGTTGTTTCCAGCGCCACGCCGCAAACATCGCCGACGCCTTTTGCACGTCCGACTGAAACACCGACGCCGCAAACTTCGCCGACCGCGACGCCGCAGCGCGTAATTGTTGTCGGCGGCGTTCAGCCAAACGTTTCGCCATCGCCGACTTCGCAAGCAAGTCCGGTAATGGCTGCTCCGCGTCCGACGCCCGCGCCATCGCCGATTGCAGTTCCTTCGGCAAATCCGTATGCGGCTGCGCTTCCGAATGCAAACAGAGCTTTGATGAGCTTCGGACAATTTCGCACGCGAGTTGCCGAAGCAAAACGTTTTTTGCAATCGCGCCCGGTGCAAACGGCTTCGATTGAAGACCCGCTCGGTTTGCTTTCGAGTTGGACTGTAACGCTCGCCGCCATTGACCCAAAAACTCAGGCGCTGCACACAATCGCAATTCCGAAAGAAACGTTTTTGAAACTTGGAACAGAAATTTATTACACCTCGTCGCTCGGCAAACTGCTCCGAGTCCGAACCGTTCGCGCAAACGGAGTCAACACGGCAGTCACGGTTTTTGATAGCTACGGGCAGCCTTATGTTCCGCTCGTCGTGCAATATCCGGTCGAGCGCGGCGGGAAGTTTGCCGAAACCGCTTACTACACTTCGGCGCATCCGGCGCTTATCTCGCCCGAAGTTTCAAAAGCCGGACAGCTTTATTTGCGGACTGTTTTTGAAACGGCTTTGAAAAAATTGCGCGACCGCAACAAATTCATTTCGCCGCAGGTTATCTCGGCGGCTGAAGATTTAGCCGTTATCGAACACGTTGACCATTTCCGCTTTTTAAATGAATCGCGTTCGGTGCTTTATGATGAAATTCTCGCGCTTTTCGCTTTAAACGAAGGCGACACTTATCGCTTCGCCGTCAGCAGCGCCGGCGCGGGCGGGCTTGCGCAAATGATTCCTCCGACTTACAGAATGGTCAGAACGATGCACCCGACCGTTCCGCTAACGCCCGATTTTGTCGTCGGAATGCGCGATCACATCAACGCCGCACAAGCGATGCTGCTTTATATGCAGGACACCTGGAACGATTTGTCCTCCAACCAGGACGTGATTTACGCGCTCGAAAATGATTTGGCGAAAGATTACGAACTGATGGCGGCTGGCTATAACTCGAATCCGGCGAAACTTCCGGGCTACTTACGGCGCGGTGGCGCGAATTGGCGTTATCTGATTCCGCGTGAAACGCAAATGTATCTGCAAATTCAAAAATCGGTGCAAACGACAATTGCCAAGTTACCGCCGGTGAAGCATTAAAAAAAGAGTTGTAATTCAAAAAATAAAAGGTGATAACGTAATTGTTATCACCTTTTATTTTTTGATTCGCGCAAGATAAATCTTAAAACACGGAAGTTATCTCATCGGCTTTATCAAGTTTCGCGGCGGCGTTTTCAACTGCGGATTTGTAATCGCATTTTTCGTTCGCGCAAACGTGGAAAGTTCCCTGTTTCGTATTTTTTTCCAGCAAAAACGGCGCATTGCACTGCGGGCAAGGCACGGCGATTGGTTTGTCCCAGAACACGACATCGCATTTCGGATACTCGAAGCAGCCGTAAAAAGTTTTGCCGCGTTTCGATTTTTTGACGACGATCTCGCCTTTGCAGCCCGCGCGCGAACACGGAACGCCGGTTGTTTCGCGTTTGATGTATTCGCATTTCGGGTAGTTCGAGCAGGAAACAAATTCGCCGAAACGCCCTTGTCGCCGAACCAGCTTTACGCCGTCAAGCGGGCAAATTTCGTCCAATTCGACTGGCGGCGCTTTTTGCTCGACTTGACCGGATTTAGCGATTTTCCGAATGTTTTTGCAATCGGGATACCCCGTGCAGCCGTAAAACGAGCCGAAGCGACCTTTTTTCAAAGCCATTTCCCTGCCGCAATTTTCGCAAGGCTCAACTTCACTCTCCGTTTTCCGTTGCTCGCCGTCCGCTGTTTGTTCATTAGTCTGACCGTTGGCTACTGACGATTGTCCGTTTTCCGCTTGTTTCGATTTCATAGTCGAAACTTCGCGCGTCGTTTTGCATTCGGGATAATTAGCGCAAGCCAAAAATTGACCGAAACGCCCGAATTTGATGACCATATTCGAGCCGCATTTCTCGCAGATTTCGTCGGTCGGAATCGCCTGCTGCTTTGCGTTTTTTAAATTGGCTTCGGCTTTTACCAGCTCTTGAGAAAATCTTTCGTAAAATTCCTGCAAAGCCTCGCGCCAGCCGAGTTTGCCTTCTTCGATTTCGTCCAGCTCTTCTTCCATCCGCGCAGTGTAAGCGGTGTTAAAAATCCGGTCGAAATTGGTGACTAAAACGTCGTTGACGGTCGTGCCGAGCGGCGTCGGGTGAAATTTGCCTTCGGCTTTTTCGACATATTCGCGGTCTTGAATTGTCGTCATAATCGCCGCGTAAGTCGAAGGTCGTCCGATTCCTTTTTCTTCAAGGGCTTTTACGAGAGTCGCTTCCGTATAACGCGGCGGCGGTTCGGTAAAATGCTGCTCGGGCGTGATTTTATTTAATTTTAACTGCTCGCCCTGCTCAACGCGCGGCAGATTGCGTTCGGCATCTTCGTCTTCGCTCTCGTCCTGCGGTTTTTCGTCGCGCCCTTCCTGATAAACTTTCAGGAAACCGTCAAATTTTAAAACCGAGCCTGTCGCGCGGAATGTAAAACGTCCGGCTTTGATGTCAATCGTCGTCTGATCAAAAACGGCGGGCATCATCTGCGAAGCGACGAAACGCTGCCAGATCAAACGATAAAGTTTCAACTCGTCAGCCGACAAAAATTTTGCCAGAGCTTCGGGCGTCCGATTAACGTCAGTCGGGCGAACGGCTTCGTGCGCATCCTGCGCGCCTTTTTTCGAGCGATAATTGACAGCCTTTTCGGGCAAATATTTGTCGCCGTAATTTCCGCCGATAAATCCGCGCACATCGTTTAAAGCCGCATCGGAAACGCGCGTCGAATCGGTTCGCATATAAGTGATCAAACCGACCGAGCCTTCCGCGCCGACTTCAACGCCTTCATATAATTTTTGCGCCGTCGTCATCGTGCGCTTAACCGAAAAACCTATTTTGCGCGCCGCTTCCTGTTGTAATTTCGAAGTTATAAACGGCGGAACGGGATTGCGTTTGCGTTCCTTTGTGGTCACCGAATCAACGACAAAATTTTCTTTCCCTGCTTCTTCGACAATCGAGTTTGCCGTTTTTTCGTCTTTAATGTGAACTTCGTTTTTCTTTAAATCTTCGCCGAAACTGCCGGTTTTGACAGTTTTGTCCTCGATTTTATAAAGACGCGCATCAAATGCGGGCGGCAATTTGCCGGAAAGATTGGCGGCAATCGTCCAATATTCGGTTTTGATGAAATTTTCGATTTCGCGCTCGCGCTCGACAACGAGCCGCAGAGCAACGGTTTGGACGCGACCGGCAGACAATTTGCCGCCGATGTTTTTCCACAACAAAGGCGAAACTTTGTAACCGACCAATCTATCCAAAATGCGCCGCGCCTGCTGCGAATCAACCAGATTTTTGTTGACCTGTTTCGGGTCTTTAAAAGCGTCTTTAATCGCATTTTTGGTGATTTCATTAAACATCACGCGAAAGACGGGTTTCGCCGGGCGTTTCGGCACGATTTCTTCGGCTAGATGCTGACAAATCGCTTCGCCTTCGCGGTCGGGGTCGGCGGCGAGATAAATCGCGTCGGCTTCTTTCGCGGCTTTTTTCAAATCCGAAACGGTCTTTTTGTTGTTGCGTTTTTTCGCGTCGGGAATTAACTCGTAAGTCGGCTCGAAACCGTGTTCGACATCAACTCCAAGCCCTTTCGACGGCAAATCTTTGATATGACCAATCGAAGCGAGAACTTTATAATCGCTTCCCAAATATTTATTAATTGTTTTCGCCTTCGCCGGCGATTCGACAATAACGAGGTTTTTACTCATTTTTATAAAAGCTAAAGCTAAATTTTTCGGGCATAACATCTACCCGGTAAAACGCGAATCAAATCGCGCATTTCAAGTCCCAGCAGAGCGGCGTTTAAATCTCCGAAAGATAATTGACTTCCGGTTTGCAAAACGTCAATGTGCGTGGGTTCATCAGCGGAAAGAATCGTCCAAATTGCTGATTCTTCTGTGCTCAAATCCGCCGGAATTCGGTTAATTTCACCTTTCTTTGATGCATTTTTTTCAATCTCCGGCGGCAATAAATTTGCGGCGACTTCTTTCGGCAGCTCGCTGGCAATGTCCTGCCACGTTTGCACCAGTTTAGCGCCCGCCGATTTAATCAAATAATTCGTCCCAAAACTGTTGCGCGAAGTAATGTTTCCCGGCACAGCGAAAACTTCGCGGTTTTGTTCCATCGCAAGACGCGCTGTGATGAGCGAACCGCTTCGCTCCGTTGCCTCGACGATGACGACACCCAAACTCAAACCGGAAATCACCCGGTTGCGATAAGGAAAGTTTTCCGGCAGCGGCGGCGTTTCAAGCGGAAACTGCGAACAGAGCGCGCCGCCCGATTCCAAAATTTGCCCGACCAGTTTTTTATGCTCTTTCGGATAAACTTCACCGATTCCCGTTCCCAAAACGGCGATTGTTCGCCCGCCCGATTCGATTGCCGCGCGATGCGCCGCCGCGTCAATTCCGCGCGCCAGACCGGAAACAATGCAAATGCCGCGACTCGCCAAATCGCGCGCCAGCATTTCCGCCGCGTTCTGCCCGTAAGTCGAAGCCCGCCGCGAGCCGACAAACCCGACGCAAGGCGCTTCAAAACAATTCATCCAATCGCCGCGCACATACAAAACAATCGGCGGATCGGCGATTTCTCTCAAAAGCGACGGATAAACGCCATCGTCCAAAACCAAAACATCGCCGGCGATTTCCCTGACCCTTTCGATTTCCTCAACGGCTTTTTCGTAAAACTCGTTTTTTACGATGCTCTCGATTGTTTCCGGTCGCAGCCTAAGACCTTCTAATTCCGGTCTGCGCGCATTAAACACACTTTCGCCAGAACCGAACCTTTCGAGCAGCTTTGTTGCCGCTCTCGGTCCGATTCCCGGCGTCATATTTAAAGCTATCCAGTCGCGCATAAATTCGGAATGAAAGATTTTTTATCCTTCATCCTTGATTTCTGGCGGAGGCGTGTGGGAATCGAACCCACCTGAGCCTGCTCTCACAGTCTCACAAACGGTTTTGAAGACCGCGCCCGACACCAGCCGAGATGCGCCTCCGTTGTTCGGCAAGAAATGAAACTACGCGCCAAACTTTAAATCTGTCAAGTCAATTTTGGATTTTAAATTTTGGATTTTGGATTGGGCTAGTAAATTTTGTCATAATCACTTTTTATTATTTCTATCTTCTGTGGAGACACTCTTGTTAAATTCAACTGAAAGTCCGAAATCCGAAATCCGAAATCCAAAATCCGGGCATGAGCTTGTATTAATTCTTGATTTTGGTTCGCAATACACGCAGCTAATCGCACGCCGCGTGCGCGAACTTGGCGTTTACTGCGAAATCGTGCCGTTTCATTATTCGCTTGAAAAAATTGTGGAAAGAAATCCGAAAGCCGTGATTCTTTCCGGCGGACCGAATTCGGTTTATGACTCGGATGCGCCCAAAGTCGCGGCGGATTTTTTCCGGCAAATCAAGCAGCCGATTTTGGGAATATGCTACGGAATGCAGCTTGTCGCGCTCGAATTCGATGGAAACGTTGAGCCTTCCGCAAAACGCGAATACGGAGCGGCGCATTTGCAGGTTTTGGCTGACAAATCGGCAATTTTTCACGATTTGCCGCGCGAAATGGACGTTTGGATGAGCCACGGCGACCACGTTTTTGCTGCTCCCTCAGGTTTTGAAGTGACGGCTACAACCGGCGAATTGATTACGGCAATCGAATCGGACGAAAGGAAAATTTACGGTTTGCAGTTTCACCCGGAAGTCGCGCACACGCCGCTCGGCAGAGAAATTTTAAGAAATTTCATATTTGAAATTTGCAATTGCAAAGGCGATTGGACTGCCGGAACGTTTATCAAAGAGGAAATCGAAAAAATCCGTCGAACTGTAGGTGAAAACGATTCGGTCGTTTGCGGTTTGAGCGGCGGAGTTGATTCGACCGTTGCGGCAACGCTCGTTCACGAAGCAATCGGCGAGCGGCAAACCTGCGTTTTCGTCAACAACGGCTTGCTGCGCGCCGATGAATTTGAAGAAACTCTTCAGCTTTACAAAGAAAAGCTGAATTTAAATGTGCGCGGCGTTGACGCTTCCGCCGAATTTTATGCGGTTTTGCAAGGCATTGCCGACCCCGAACAAAAACGCAAAAACATCGGTCGGACATTTATCGAAGTTTTCGACCGCGAAGCTCACAAAATCGGCAATGTTCGATGGCTGGTGCAAGGAACTCTTTATCCCGATGTGATCGAATCCGTCAGTCTGCGCGGCGCATCCGTGACAATCAAAACACATCACAACGTCGGCGGTTTACCCGAAAAAATGAATTTGAAATTGATTGAGCCGCTGCGCGAATTATTCAAAGACGAAGTGCGCTTGATCGGCAAAGATTTGGGCGTGCCGCAGGAAATTTTAGAGCGTCACCCGTTTCCCGGTCCAGGTTTGGCGGTCAGAATCTTGGGCGAAATCACGCCGGAAAAAGTGCAGCTTCTGCAATCTGCCGACCGTATTTTCCAGCAGGAATTAAAATCTGCCGGTCTTTACAACGAAACGTGGCAGGCGTTTTCGGTTTTGCTGCCGGTAGAAACCGTCGGCGTGATGGGCGATTTCCGCACTTACGAACGAACGCTTGCACTCCGCGCCGTAACCTCAATCGACGGAATGACGGCTGATTGGGCGCGTCTTCCGCATGAATTTTTGGCGAGAGTTTCGGCGAGAATTACATCGGAAGTGCGCGGAATTAACCGCGTCGTTTATGATATTTCATCGAAACCGCCGGCGACGATTGAATGGGAGTAAAACACGATGGGAACTTTTACGATTCGCTGTAAAATTGAGAATGTCACAAAACGCGAAAAATCAGCCGTCGTGCCGAAAATGCTGGTTGATACCGGCAGTGAGTACACCTGGGTTTCGGCTAAAACGTTGGAGGAGCTTGGCATTGAGCGCGAGAAAAAGGACTTGCAGTTTAAAATGGCGAACGGGCAAATTATTACACGCAGCGTCGGCTTTGCGATTGTCCGTTACGATAAATATTTCACGGTTGATGAAGTTGTATTTGCCGAAAAAGGCGATTTGCTTCTGCTCGGCGCGCACACGCTCGAAGGCTTGAATCTGACGGTCAATTCACAACAGAAAAAGCTGGTTGCGGCGGATCCGCTTCTCGCCGCGTAAATTTATCATTCGATTGCGTCGCTTCCGTAAACTATTTTACGGTATGCGGCTACCACTTGCATCCGCCCCTGTTTTGAGGCATTATTAAAACCGTACATTCTTTCTCTCTTTTATCAACGGTTGTTCGCTCCCTTTCAGTGTTTTGTGGAAGCGTTTGGATAGGAACGAGAGTTAGGTAGGTTTAAATTTGTAAGAAGCAGCTCGGTCTTTGCGAGCATTCAAACGTTGAAGTTCTTCGTTGCCAACCGTTACATTGAAGCACGTTACATCGTTAGAAACACTTCTGTTGACGCTCCAGAAAATCAGGAGAGAGGAAATTATTAATGTCCACAAAACTTTACGTCGGAAATCTTTCGTTCAAAACTACTGGCGATGATTTACAAGAACTTTTTTCACAAGCCGGAACTGTCGAATCGGCGCAAGTCGTGACTGACCGTGATTCGGGTTTTTCACGCGGCTTCGGATTCGTCGAAATGTCTTCCGACGAAGAAGCGCAGGCTGCAATCAGCCAATTTAACGGCACTGAAATTGACGGTCGCGCTCTGAACGTTAACGAGGCACGTCCGCGCGATGATCGCGGCGGTGGCGGCGGTGGCGGTGGTCGCGGCGGAAATCGCGGCGGCGGATTTGGCGGCGGCGGTGGCGGAAACCGTGGCGGAAACCGTGGCGGCGGTGGCGGCGGTGGCGGTCGCGGAGGCTACGGAGGCGGCGGTGGCGGCGGTTCACGCTGGTAAAATTCAAATATTTAAATGTTAATAACCAAAGCGGCTTTGGCGGTATGATTTGCCGGAGCCGCTTCTTTATTTCAAAAAACAGCATTCTCGCTCGGCGTTTAAAACGCGGGCGAAACAACGATAAGAAAGTCAAATTATGGAAAAAGCGACATATACAATCGGTCAATTAGTCAGCAAACAATGTTTGAATTGCAACGAAGAACAAAGCCATATGGTTGCGTCTTTAACTAAAAAAGGTCAGATTTCAAAAGTAGTTTGTTCGGTTTGCTC
>DASVRD010000023.1:0-37823 GCA_036388775.1 Pyrinomonadaceae bacterium
GTTTTGCTAAGCGATTTGAATTTCGCCATCTGGGATAAATTTAAAGCGAACAACATCGAAATTCCGTTCCCGCAAAGAGATTTGAACATTCGCGGCGGGCGGCTCGCTTTTGACGGAAACGCGGCTGTTTTTAGTCAAAAACAAGAAAATAACTCTCGTCCCAACGGCGTTTACAATAATTAACAATCTAAAAAAATAGATTTGTTCGTTGTTCGTCGCTCGTCGTTCGTTGCAAAAAGCAATCTACGACGAGCGACGAACAACGAACGACGAACAAAATAATGGATTTAAAAATTGGAGATAAATTTTCGACGAGTAAGCAAATTACGGATTCCGTCGTGCGCGCTTTTGCCGATTTGTCGGGCGATTACAACCCGATTCACATTGACGAGGAGTTTGCGAAAACTACTCGTTTCGGGCGAAGAATAGCGCACGGAATGATTTCCGGCGCGTTAATTTCCGCCGTTTTAGGTTATGAATTTAAAGAACGAAGAGTCGTTTATCTTTCACAAACAATGAAATTTGTCGCACCCGTTTTCATAGACGATACTGTAACGGCTACCGCGACCGTAACGAATATTCGTAAAGATAAAAACATTGTCACGCTCGAAACGGTTTGCAACAATCAGAACGGCGAAACAACTCTAAAAGGCGAAGCGGTTGTAATGATTCTTCCTTAAATAAAATGCAGGAAATTACCCGGCGCTGTTCATTTTCCGTCTTTTTGTGGCAAACTTTTGTTTAAAAGCAAATGAGCAGCGGGACGGAAATCAGACAAGCCGACGTTTTCGAGCGCATCGCCGCGAGCGATGAGTTTCGCCGTTTGTTTGATGAAATCCGGCGCGGCTCGCCGATTGTTTCGCTTGCCGGTTTAACGAGCGGAGCCGCAAAAGCCTGCGTTTTAGCCGCATTGCAAAAAGAAACCGGAAAAACTTTTGTCGTCGTTTCCGAAACAAACAAAGATTTGGAAGATTGGAACGGTGATCTGTGTTTTTTTAGCGACGCGGCGAGTGAAGGACAAACAGACAAAGGGCAAATTTTAATTTTGCCTTCATCGGACGCTGATCCGTATGCCGGAGTTTCGCCGCACGCGGAAACTTTGGAGCAGCGCGCTTTGACGCTCTGGCGGATGTCGCAAAACGCGCCGGATTTTTTGCTTTTGACGGCTCGCGCGCTTATTGCGAAAACGGTTGCGCCCGAAGAATTAAGAAATTTGGGCGCATATCTTCGGCGCGAAGAAGATTTTCCGCCCGAAGAATTAATAGAAAAGCTCGTCGCTTGCGGCTATGTCCGCGAAGAACCCGTCGCAGGCGTCGGGCAATTTTCTTCGCGCGGCGGAATCGTTGACGTTTGGTCACCCGATTGTGAATTGCCCGTGCGCGTCGAATTTTGGGGCGACACGGTTGATTCGATTCGAGAATTCGACCCGGAAACTCAGCTTTCAACCCAACAGCTAAAAGAAATCTCATTTGCGCCGATGCGCGAATTTGCCGCTTTGCCGCAGGATTTCCGAGATTGGGCGTTTTTCGCGCGCGAAAGATTTTCGGACGAACGCTTTGCGCGCGCTTTGGCTGATCGCACGCAGTTTGCCGATGAAGGCGAATCTTTTTCCGGCTGGGAATTCCTGCTTCCGGTTTTGCACGAACGCAAAGGCGCGGCTTTCGATTATTTACCGAAAGATGCGGTTTTAATTTTTGACGAACCGGCAAGCGTCGAAAAATATCTCGGCTTGTTTTACCAAAATCTGGAAAACAGTTTTGAGGAAACAAATCGAGCCGACGAATTGGGTTTGCCGCCGAATGAGTTGTTTTTGACGCCGGAAGAATTGCGCGAGCGAATCGGCGAAAAACAGCGATTAGAGCTTCGCGCTTTGGGACGCGCAGCCGCCGCGACCGATGAAAGTCTGGCGTTTGAAAATGAAAATCCGCAAATTCAAATTCCAAATATAAAATCTCAAACTGTAAAACCTTTATTTCTTTTTTCAACTGCCGAGAAAGCAAACGAAATCGAAATCATTTCCCGCGCCACGCGTCGTTATCACAATCGAATCAGCGAATTGGCAAGCGACTTAAAACGCGGTCAGCAGCGAACGACGAGCAGCGAACAGCGAACGATTTTTGTTTTGCGAACGAGCGGAATGCGCGAGCGCGTCAGCGAGCTTTTGCGCGAATCTGAAGTTAATTTGCCGAGCGATTCTTTTGCGCTCGGAAATCTAAGTTCAGGTTTTGAGCTTCCCGTTGCCAATTTAATCGTTCACACAGAAGCCGATCTTTTCGACGAAATCGAAAAATATCAGGTTCATCCCGAATTTCAAGCGCAGCAGCAGAGAAACAAGGCTGAAAAACAAAAGTCGAAAGGCAAAAGTCAAAAAGACAGAACCGGCGCGTTTTTGTCGGATTTCCGTGATTTGAAACCGGGCGATTTTGTCGTTCACGTTGATCACGGAATCGGGCGTTTTGAAGGTCTGAATGCGCTGCAAATGGGCGATCAGAGCGGCGAGTTTATGCTCGTCACTTATGCCGATAACGCCAAGTTGTATGTTCCGGTTGAACGGCTCGATCTGGTTTCGCGTTTTTCGAGCGCCGAAGCGCAGACGCCGAATCTCGATAAATTGGGCGGAATCGGCTGGCAAGCCAAAAAAGCCAAAGCCAAACGCGCGATGCGCGATATGGCGGACGAGCTTTTGCGGCTTTACGCCGAAAGAAAGCTCGTGCAAGGCTACGCTTTTGCCGCCGATTCGCCGTGGCAGGACGAATTTGAAAACGCATTTCCGTACGAATTAACCGTTGATCAGGCGGTTTCGGTCGAAGATGTCAAAAAAGATATGGAAGCGACGACGCCGATGGACAGATTGCTCTGCGGCGATGTCGGTTTCGGCAAGACGGAAGTTGCGATGCGCGCCGCGTTTAAAGCCGCGATGGATTCAAAACAAGTCGCAGTTTTAACGCCGACCACCGTTTTGGCGTATCAGCATTACGAAACTTTCAAAAAACGCTTTGCGGCGTTTCCGATTACGGTCGAGCTTTTATCGCGTTTTCGCTCGCCTAAAGAGCAAAAAGAAGCCGTCAAAAAACTCGAATCCGGCGCGGTTGACATCATTATCGGGACGCACCGGATTTTGTCGAAAGATGTCGTGATTCCGAATTTAGGGCTGGTGGTTGTTGACGAAGAACAGCGTTTCGGCGTCGCTCACAAAGAACGTTTGAAGCAGCTTAAAAAGAAAGTTGACGTTTTGACGCTTTCGGCAACGCCGATTCCGCGCACTTTGAATATGGCTTTGACCGGAATGCGCGATATGTCCGTGATCGAAACCGCGCCGCGAGACCGTCTGGCGATTAACACGCAGGTCGTGCAGTTTTCAGATTCGGTGATTAAATCGGCGATTGAATTGGAAATGTCACGACAAGGACAAGTTTTTTTCATTCACAACCGCGTCGAAACAATCCAATCAATCGCCGCTTTGATAAAAAAAATCGTGCCGGAAGCCCGAATTATCGTCGCTCACGGGCAAATGAACGAGCAGGAAATGGAAACGGCGATGCTCGATTTTGTTGATTATAAATTCGACGTTCTGGTTGCCACGACGATTATCGAAAACGGGATTGACATTCCGCGCGCGAACACAATCATCATCAATCGCGCCGATAATTACGGTTTATCGCAGCTTTATCAATTGCGCGGTCGCGTCGGGCGCTCAAATCGCCGCGCTTACGCTTATTTGCTGATTCCGGGCGAGCTAACGCTAACGCCGATTGCGCGGCGCAGGCTTTCCGCAATTCGTGAATTTTCAGATTTAGGCGCGGGTTTCAGAATCGCCGCGCTCGATTTGGAATTGCGCGGCGCGGGAAATATGCTCGGCGGCGAGCAATCGGGACACTTGGACGCGCTCGGTTTTGATTTGTACACCAGAATGCTTGAACGCACGGTGGCGGAAATTCGCGGCGACGAAATTGAGGACGAAGCCAGCGTTTCGATTAACTTAGGTGTTGACGTTTCGATTCCGACCGAATATATCGCCGATATGTCGCAGCGTCTGAGAACTTACAAGCGCATTTCATCGGCAAATTCGGAAGACGTTTTAAATAAACTTTTTGCCGAAATCCAGGATCGTTACGGGCGCGCGCCGGAATCGGTCGAAAATCTTTTTAATTACGCCAAGCTGCGCCGTCTTGCGGAAGAAATGCGCGTCCTTTCGATTGATAAAACTCCGCAGGGAATCGCTTTTAAATTATCGGAACGCGCGACGGTTGACCCGGAAAAATTGATGGATTTGGTTAATTCCGCCGAAGGCATCGGTTTTTCGCCGAACGGCGTTTTAAGAATTCCGATAAATTCCGTAGACGAAAGCCAACAAATTCTCGATTTGGCGCGTCAAATCTTGCACGAAATTCGTTCTAACGGGTAAAGTAATCAGTAATTAGTAATCAGCAATAAGCAATAATAAATTTCGCAAATCGAGCAGATCAATTCCTGCAATCATACTAATTACTAATTACTAATTACTTTTTACCAATTACCAATTACTAAAAATAGGAGTTACAAAGTGAGATTTTCCAAAACTGCTTTTGTGCGGTTGTCAGTTTTATTTGCCGCCGTTTTTTTATTCAATTTTTCCGGTTTCGCGCAGGAAACCGAACAGCGCGTGGTTGATGAAGTCGTCGCGCAGGTAAACGAAGGCGTGATTACTTTGTCGCGCATCAACCGCGAGATTAACAGCCGCGCCGATGCGATTATGGCGCGCGGTCAGACCGATGGGAAAACGCGCGAACAGCTCGTCAGCGAGTTTAACGCCAAGCGCAACGAGTTGATTGTTGATTTGATCAACGAAGAGCTGATTATGCAGCAGGGCAAAGAGCTTTCGCTTGAAAATGAAGTCGAACAGGAAATCAACCAGCGTTTTGTTCAATTGATGCAGCGTTACAACATCAAAACGATTGAAGAGCTTCACAAACAAATTCGCGCCGAAAACGTCGAACCGGACGATTTGAAAGCCATCTGGCGGCGCGAGCTGATTCCCGCTCTGGTCTTTCGATACGAAGTTGAGAGCAAGCTTTATAACGGTTTAACGCAGAAAGAGTTGAAAGATTATTTTGAAAAAAATAAGGAAAAATTCCGCAAAGCGGAAACCGTCACGATTTCGGAAATTTTCCTGAGCTTTGCCGGACGCGACGTAAATCAAATCAAAACCAAAGCCGCCGATTTAGTCAAACAGCTTCGCGCCGGAGCCAATTTTGAAGCGTTCGTCGCGCAGCATTCCGAGCGCCCTGATTCGCAAAAAGAAAAAGGCAAAGTCGGCAGTTTTGAAGTTCCTCAGCTAACCCCGGAAATCGGCAACGCGATTAAAAATGTCAAAGCGGGAGGTTATTCAGACCCGATTGTAACGGACGAAGGCGCGATGATTTTGCGCGTTGACCAGCGCGTCAACGATTCCGCCACACCCGTCTTTAACGAAAATCAGGTTCGACAGGCGATTACAATGGAACGTTCGGCTGATGAGCGCAAAAAATATATGGCAAAACTGCGCACGGATGCTTACATTAAAATTGCCAAAAGCTATGAAACGGCGATAATGCCGATTCTTTATAAAGACGATAAGAAAAGCTAGTCTTGAATCTTGAGTCTTGAATCGAGGGTCGAATTTGTTTCTTTTGACTCCAGATTTTTGACGCCGGAATCTAAATTGTTAAGTTGTTCGTGCGGCGCGGGAAGGTTGACGATTTCGCCTTCAATGCGCCGCACTTTTTCGTTTTCTTGAATCGGCTCGATTGCCGCAAACGGAAGGCTAACGAGACCTAATACATAAAGTGCGAGGGCGAAAAACGAAATATATCCGGTTGCCGGAGCGAAATTCGGAATGCCTAAAACCGTGCGCGGAATACCTTCAAAAATGTAGTTTATCAATTTGTACCAACCGCTTTCTTCGGGCGCGGCAAAAGCGGCGAGAATCAAATGCTTGAGCAAAAAAGCCGTCCCGAAAAGCACGGCTAAACTTCTGAGCAGCCGTTTGGCGTCAAACTCGGAAAACAGATTGTTCCACAGCGTCCACAAAAAAAAGAACGAAAACAGCCAGAACAAAAAACCGCTTTCCGGCAGCACGGAATTTAGAGCTTGAGCCGAAGCGAAAAAAAGCGTCAGCAGCGTTATTGCGTTAGCCGCGTTGGTCAGAATGGGAAAATCGTGTGAAATCCAATCGGCGAAGAAGACGAGCCGCCCGCGCAGAAAAAGCAGCATCAGCAAGCTCGCCAAAATCAAACAAACGAGCGGCGGAGGAATAAAAATAAAATTCTGCCGTTCCGCCCCGACCCGCAAACCGCCGAGCAGCGCGACCGTCAAAAAAATGAGCGGCAGCAGCAGAAAGCGCCAGACTGCTAAATTTCTTTCGCGCGTATTCATTTACTTTCTCTCCCGCAAAACTTTGAGCGGATTTAAATCGTCCCAGCTTCGTTCAATGCCTTGTTCAAGCTCGGTTTTTAGTTCGACGGCGGTTTTTAATTTTAAATCCGCGTCGTCAGATTTGAAATTCGGGTCAAGCGCGACGACGCGGTTTGCCGTTTCCAAGCCTTGCCGGAAAAGATTGTCATCGTTCCAGGTTCTGCCCCAGCCTTCGCGGTAAAAGCTGTAAGCCGTGTAAAATTGAGTTTTGGCGTCCCGTTTTTCCGAATCGGCTTGATTGAAGTTTTCGCGCGCCGCGCGGTAATTTTCCGCGCGGAAAAGCCGCAAGCCTTCATCGAATTTTGCCTGATTGATTTCGTAAGCGCCGACCGTGACGGTCGCTTTGGTCGAAATCTCGGCTACCGTTTTCGGCTCAGTCCAGTAAAGCCAGACGATGAAAAAGGCGTAAACAATTGATAATAAAATTCCGGCGGTTTGAATGATTCTCATTTGCATCGCTATAATGAAACCCAGCCTCAAGTTGAAACTAAAAGACACAGGCTTTGATGTCAACAATTTAAGCAGAATAACCGCAGCATTAAAAATTAAAATCCGAAATTGAAATAGTTATGACGAATTTAGCTCTTACAAGATATTCGGTTCTCACAATTATTCTTATTATTTGTTCGCAAATTCTGTTGGCTCAAGACGCGAATAAAGCGACAGCCGATTCTCAAGCTGCCGAATGGGTACGTCTGCAAAGCGACAACGACGGATTTTCAATCGAAATGCCCCGGAATTACGAGTTTTTTTCGGAAAAAGACGGATTTGTTTTGGGGACGCGGGGAGGCGGTGAATTGGAGTTTAAAGAAGTAAAATTATTAACCGCTTATCATGAAAAAACTTTATTGAGCATTGAATCTTACCACCTAGAAAATCCAAAAAAAGGATTGAATTCAATAATTGAATACACACAGGGAAATGAAGAAAACATTTCGCGGGACGGAATGCGCGGAAAGCAAATCGTCTCTCCCGGAGATAAAGCCTATTCAATCGTGCAGTTTTTCGCCACTAAAACAAACTTATACGTCATTTCTGCCGTTTCGCGTGAGGAAAACAGCCTGGCAATACGACGTTTTCTTGCTTCCGCGAATTTCAAGCCCGCATTGCCCGCCGACAATGTTAAAACTATCAAATTCTCCGAATTAAGGAATAGCCCTTTTGCTTTAATGGACGAAACCAAATCCGGCGGAAACAACCAAAATCAAAACGCAACTCCAGGCAACATCAAGCCGCCGAATTCGGATTCAAGTCCTTTAATAATTGCGAGTCAAACCCGACCGGGATATACAACGTCTGCAAGAATGAAAGGCATTACCGGAATACTGCGGTTGCGAGTAACCTTTTCCGAAAGCGGGAGAGTTTCAAAATTAGGAATCGTCTCGTTCTTGCCCGAAGGATTAACCCGACAAGCCGTTTTCGCCGCGCTGCGAATCAAATTTCTTCCGGCTGAAAAAAATGGAAAGCCGATTTCAGTTACGAAAGTTGTCGAATACAGATTCACTATGTACTAAATTCTTATGAATTTTAATCAAAAACTATTGCTTTTAATTTGTTTCTGCCTTTTCGGTTTCGCAGCCAACGCGCAAAAAATGTCGGTTGATTTAATCGTCATCAACGCTAAAGTCCGAACAATGGAGGCAAATAAACCGACCGCCGAAGCGTTTGCGGTTTTGGGAAATCGCATCGTCGCCGTCGGCACAAACGCGGAAATTCGCCAATTTACAGGAAGCACGACGAAAACGATTGACGCGGGCGGAAAATTGGTGATTCCGGGTTTTAACGACTCGCACGTTCATTTTCTGGATGGCGGCGCGGGGCTTTCGAGCGTTGATTTGCGCGACGCGAAAACGCCGCAGGAATTTGTCGAACGCATCAAGAATTTTGCCGCCAAACTGCCGAAAGGTCGCTGGATTTTAAACGGCAATTGGGATCACGAAAACTGGACGCCGAACAATCTGCCGACCGCCGCGATGATTGATGCCGTAACGCCGAATAATCCGGTTTTTATTAATCGTCTCGACGGGCATATGTCGCTGGCAAATTCGCTCGCATTGAAGCTAGCCGGAGTTGATAAAAGCACAAAGGACGTTGCGGGCGGTGAAATAGTTCGTGATTCGAATGGCAATCCGACCGGCGTTTTGAAAGACGCGGCGATGGATTATGTTTACAAGGTCATTCCCGAAGCGAGTTTTGAGCAAAAAATGGAATACCTGCAAGCCGCGACCGATTATGCCGCTTCTTTGGGCGTCACGAGCGTGCAGGATATGTCCGCCGGAACGGATGTCGGCATTTATCAGGAAATGATTCGTCAGGGAAAACTGAAAACGCGCGTTTACGCCGTTTCGCCGATTTCCGATTGGCAGCGTTGGCAAAAAGCCGGCGTGCGCTACGCCTTTGGCGATCCGATGCTCCGCGTCGGCGGTTTGAAAGGTTTTATTGACGGTTCGCTCGGTTCGACGACCGCATGGTTTTACGAGCCTTATCTGGACGCGCCGAACACGACCGGATTGCCGCTCGTAGAAACCGCAACGGCTCATCAATTCGTGCACGACGCCGATAAAGCCGGTTTGCAGATTATGATCCACGCCATCGGCGACCGGGGAAACGATGAAGTCTTGAAAATTTTTGAGAGCGTCGCAAAAGAGAACGGCGCGCGAGATCGGCGCGTCCGCATCGAACACGCGCAGCATTTAAATGAAGGTTTGATCAAACGTTTCGCTTCCAACAAAGTCGTCGCCTCGATGCAGCCGTATCACGCGATTGACGACGGGCGCTGGGCGCACAAACGGCTGGACGAAAAACGTCTGCGCGGGACTTACGCTTTCCGCTCGCTGCTCGATGCGGGCGCGACACTGGCTTTCGGCACGGATTGGTACGTCGCGCCGCTTAATCCGATTCTGAGCATTTACGCGGCGACGACGCGGCGCACTTTGGACGGTAAAAATCCGAATGGCTGGATTCCAGAACAAAAAATCACGGTCGAAGAAGCCGTTCGCGCTTACACCGTCGGCTCGGCTTTCGCCGAATTTCAGGAAGCGCATAAAGGCACAATCTCGGTCGGCAAATTAGCCGATTTCATCGTTTTGTCCGATGATATTTTTTCGATCAATCCAATTGAAATCGAAAGAGTAAAAGTTTTGACGACTGTGATGGACGGCAAAATCGTTTATCAAAGCAAATAAACACATCTTTGACTTTCTCAAAAGTCAAATACAAGCGATAATCTGTAAAATAAATTAAAAGGAGACAAATTTGAAATGAAAAAAATACTTGGTTTGGCAATTTTAACCGCCGCTTTCGCCGTTTCCGGCGCGGCTCAGGAATTAAACAGCAAAGGTCAGCCCGTTGTGAAAAGCAATGACAACGCGCCGGTTGAATTAAAAACGGGCGAGACAATCAAACGCGGCGCGGCGCTCGGCGCGGCGAAAGCGGAACGGGCGGCGCTCGCCGATGTTATGAAAAATCCGCAGAAATACGCCGGAAAAACTGTTGCGGTCGAAGGCGTGATTGTTCGCTCGTGCAAAAAAGAAGGCTGCTGGATGGAGCTTGCGGCAAACAAAGACGCCAAGCCGGTGCGCGTCACATTCGGCGACCACGCTTTTTTTATTCCGCTGAACGCCGCCGGTTTAAACGCCAAGGCGGAAGGAGTGTTTGAAGTTAAAGTTTTGAGCAAAGAAAAAGTTGATCATATGGTTAATGATGACGGCGCGAAAATCGAGCGCAATGCGGACGGAACCGCCAATGAAATTACTTTCGTCGCCACTGGCGTTGAATTGACGAAAAGCAAATCTTAATGCGCGTTCCGAACGCTGAAAAAGCCGTTGTTAATATTCGCAAACTTCGTGATTATTGTTGAATCCAAATCACGAGGTCGGAAAGCACAAAGCGCGAATATTCGCAGCGGCTTTTGGTTTAATCTCGGCAGACGCTTCCGAATTACAGACCGCTCTGCTCGAAGCCATCAAAAATATAGACGCGGAAATCGGTAGGCTTGATGAATATGGACAGCGTTACACCATTGATTTCAATTTTGAATGGAAAGGGAAACACGGCATTATTAGAAGCGGTTGGATTATCAAAACAGATTCAGAAGCACCGACTTTAGTAACTTGCCTGCCGATTTAAAAAAATGAATGAAATTAAACTTTTCGATACTGTCGCTCTTTTGGAAGATTTGCCGGAAGAGAATTTATGGCGCGGACAAGTCGGCGCAGTTGTCGAGGTTTACAGTAGTGGCGAAGCATTCGAAGTAGAGTTCGTTGATTCAAGCGGGTGTACTTACGGTTTACTGGCTTTAAAAGCAGACCAAGTGATGCTCTTGCGTCACAAACCGGCTGAAAAAATTGCGGCTTAATCAAAAACGATACAAAGTTTGACAATCGAAAACGGAACTAAAACGTAACTGAAATTCTTTTGGTTGGTAGAGCGCCGAATAAACAAAAATAAAGAGGTGGAAGCAAAATCGGTTATGTAATTTGCATCAATCTTTTTTGTCTTTTGCTTTTTAGAAATGAAATCTTTCAAAATTCGCAATATCGAAATCAATCCGCCGCTTGTCCTCTCGCCGATGGCTGGCGTCACGGATTATTCTTTTCGCCGAATGGCAAAGCGGCGCGGCGGAATCGGTTTGACCGTTTCCGAGTTTATTTCGGTCGAAGGCTTGACGCGCAACAACCCGAAATCGAAACGGCAGATGCGTTTTTGGGCGGAAGAACGCCCATTTGCCGTGCAGATTTTCGGCGGGCAGCCCGAACGAATGATGATGGCGGCGCAAATGGCTGAAGAAATCGGTGCCGATATTTTGGATATAAACTGCGGCTGCCCCGCGCCGAAAGTCGTCAAAAACGGTGGCGGCAGCGGTTTGCTTAGGGATTTGCCGCGCCTTGAAACGATTTTGAAAGAAATCAAAAAAGCGATTTCGATTCCGCTGACTTTAAAATTTCGCGCCGGCTATTCGGACGCTTCTTTAAATTATCTGGAGGTCGCGCGCCTTGCCGAAGATTGCGGCATCGAGCATTTACAGTTGCACGGGCGAACGAAAGAGCAAGGCTACAAAGGCTTGGCGAATTGGGATTACGTCCGCGAAGTGAAAGAAGCCGTTTCGATTCCGGTTTCCGGGAGCGGCGATGTGGTTTCAATTGAAGGCGCTTTGCAAAAATGGCGCGAAACGAATTGCGACGGAATTTTAATAGGTCGCGGCGCGATGCAAAACCCCTGGATTTTTCGCCAAATCGAAGATGTTTTGGCTGGGCGCGAACCGTTTCAGCCGACTTTGCAGGATAAACAGGATTGTCTGCTCGAATATTTCGAGATGCTGCTAGAAGATATGCCGGAGATTCCGGCTCTCGGCAAAATGAAACAGCTTGCCGGGCAGTTTACGAAAGGTTTGGTTGGTGGCGCGCAGTTTCGCCAGACGCTTTATCATTCGCATTCGGTCGGGGAAGTTTTGGATAATATTGGCAATTATTTCGAAACTCTGCAAAGCGGAAAAATTTACGGTGACGGGCTGGTTGAAACTGAGATAGAAGTTTTAGATTCATGCGATGCCGCTAGCGAAGATTCTTGCGAAATTGCAGTTGCAGCTTAAGTGCTAATAACAGTGGCGCAAACTTTTTCACGCCCCTTTTGTTTAATCGCAAATTCTTTCAGAATTATTGCCAAGTTGATTTAATCCGCTTTGCGAAAAACGTAAAATGAATCCGGTTCGAAAATTCCCGTTTTCCAGCAAATATTTCCCGCAAAAACTATCGGGCGATAACCCTCAAGTTCGATTTTCGCGTTCGGCTCAAGATGATCGGAAGCGATGATTACCGCGTCGGGTTTCTCAGTTTGTATCGTGTCAACGAGCTGCGGGTAAAAGCCGACCGGCGTTCGATTGGCGTGTGACCAGAACCAGATTCGCTCTTTTGAGCCGTTGTTGAAATTATAAAAAATATTCTCATTAAAATACGGCAAAATTGCGATTGATTTCCATCCGCTGACGAATATTCTTTTGTTCTCCAAACCATTTTCTTTAATATACTTTGTCGTCGCGTAGCCGCCCGAATAAGGTTGAAATAAATCATACCGAATCGAGTAAGCCGCCCAGTAAACTTGAACCGCGAGAACAATCGTAATCATCGCCAGAACAGTTCGCGCGTAAATCGTTTGATTCTCGTTTTCGTCTTTAGCGAAACTGAGCCAGAGAACGAAAATCCAGAGAAAAAACAAAATGCCTTCGTGCCATAAATTGCGGTATTTGACGGCGAGAAAAATCAGGTTTAGCAGCAGCGGAAGCAAGTAGAGAAGCGTTAACTTTTTCCGGCGCAGCCAGAAAAAGGTTGCGGCTAGAATCAGCAGCGAACAGATAATTTGTAAATCAATAAACCTGCTTGTTTCATCCATCACGAGCGAGCCGGAAATCATCAATTTGCTGGAATCCAGGAAATTGAGCAAACTGTAATTATTCTCTCGCGCGAAAGTTTGATCCGGCGGCGGCATTAGCGTTAAAACAACAAAACCTGCGCCCAGCGCGAAAATCAAAATAGCGGCTGCGTGTCGAATTTTCAAGGCGCTGTCGAGCAGCTTTCGCGCTTTTACGAGATCGAAAAGATAAATCGCAAAAAGAGCGCAGGCGACCAGCCATGTATGAGCGCTGACGTTGGCGAAAAGCGAAAGCAGCAGGGCATAAAGAATCGGCTTCTCAATTCTTTTCTCGTATTTAATTGCAATCAGAAACAAAAAAAACGGAATTAAACAATAACTTCTCGATACAACGCCGTACTGGAAAAAAGTGAAATAGGTAAAAGGAAAAAGCGTTTTGATTATTAACGGAAACGGCGAATAACGCAAAAACAAAAAGACGCCCGCCGCCGCAAAAACGGCTGATAAAACATTAACCGAAAAATACGGCAAACCGAGCTTTGCCGGAATCAGCACCAGCAAATACCAAAGTGCGGGATGCCCGTCGTAACGAAGATTTCTGGTTAAAATCTCCGCTAGGCTGAAATCGTTAACGTGCAGCCACGGCTGCGCTTCGTCCATCCACGGCTCGTGATTAAAAACCGTGATTGCGAGCAAAATTATGTAAGCGGCAAAAATCAATATCCAATATTTACTTTTGAGAGTTTCGGTTTTATAAAAGTTAGACCAAAATGAATTGATGATCGGCATAAAGTAATCAATATACGCATCATTTCATCGCCGCGAAAGTTTGCAGGCGAGCTTTTCGGGAAAACAGATTGATTCCGAAATGCATATTATTCGGGAAGATTGCGTAAGGTTTCAGGATTTAAGCGTTCTAACAAATTGATTATCCTGTTCACCTAATTTTATTAATCAAAAATGATTGCGAAAAAAGAAATACGGGGCAAAGCGCGCCCGTTCGGCAAACCTCAAAATGTGCTGCTGCTTTTAGGCGGAATATTCGGGCTGTTGTTTGTATTCTTAACGCCGCCGGCTCTGGTCGGCGATGAGCCGCATCATTTTTTTCGCGCTTACCAAATTTCCGAAGGCGTAATTATCGGCGAAAAACGAGAGCATTTGAGCGGCGGCTGGATTCCGAAAAGCGTTTTGCTGGTCAACCGCAAACTGGTCGGCGATATTGAGATGAAACCGGAGGTCAAATTCGACACCCGGCTCATTTCCGAATTCCTCTATCTTCCGCTCAATGACGAAGATAAAGTCTTCGAACGTTTTCCGAACACGGTTATTTACAACCCGATTCCTTACGCGCCGCAGGTCGCCGGGATTTTAATCGGAAAATTTTTTAATGCCTCGCCGCTTGTTTTGATTTATTTGGCGAGAATCGTTAATTTACTTTTTTTCTTAATTTTGGCTTATCTGGCAATCGCGACGACTCCGATTCACAAATGGGTTTTTTGCCTGCTTTGCCTGACGCCGACAAACGTCTTTCAGGTCGCCTCCGTCTCGGCTGACGCTTTTACATACGGAATTTGTTTTCTGACGATTGCTTGTTTTTTATCTCTCGCATTGGACGAAGAGCGGAAATTAAAAGCCGTTGACATTGTCAAAATCTTTATTCTTTCTGTACCGGCGGTTTTGAGCAAGCAGGCTTACGTATTGCTTCCGCTGCTTTTTCTGATAATTCCCGGTTGGAAATTTACATCAATCCGAAACCGTTTGATTACATTTCTCGCGCTGATAGCGGTTTGTGTCGGCAGCGTGGCTGCCTGGTCGGCGGCTGTTAAACCGATTTTTCTGCCGTACAGAATTGACCAGCCGATAAGTCCCGAAGAACAGTTGCGCTTTATCATAAGCGCGCCGTTTTATTTCGTCTGGATGGTGATTAGAGAATATACCTTTAATTTCTGGTTTTATTTTAAATCGTTTTCCGGGCAATTAACCTGGTGGGATTTATACGTTCCGGGTTTTCTTCCGGTCGTCGTATTTGCCGTTCTGATTGCTTTTGCCTTGTTTGATAAAGATTCCAATTACGTTTTGCCGCGTTGGAGCAAAGCGATTTTCTCGGTGATATTCATCGGCACGGCGTTTATCGTCGCTACGCTGTTGTATATGACGTGGTCGCCGATTCGCGGAAGCGGCATCGAAGGAATTCAAGGAAGGTATTTTATACCGGTTGCCCCGCTCTTTTTCTTGCTTTTTTATAACAAGAAAGTAGAATGGAATCTTTTTGACGATTACGCGCACAAAATTGTTTATCTAACGGTTGTCGTTTCGTTGTTAATTACGGTAAATAGTGTAATTTGGCGGTATTATGTTTGAAAGACTACGGTAAAAGTAATTATTAACCGATAAAATATTCAATTACCTTTTTAAATCAGCGAAAAAATTGGCATCTGAGAATTATATACGAATGAATAAAACTGAACTGCGCCCTCGAAGGGTTGCAATTATCGGAGCCGGTCCCGCGGGACTAACGGCGGCTTATACTCTGCTCAAAAAAGATAAAGAGGTTGACGTAACGGTTTTTGAAGCCGACCCGGAATATGTCGGCGGCATTTCGAGAACCGTTAAATATAAAGATTTCCGCTTCGACATCGGCGGTCACCGCTTTTTCTCAAAATCGAAAGAAGTCGAAGATTTTTGGACGGAGATTCTTCCGCACGATATGCTCGACCGACCGCGTTCTTCACGCATTTTCTATCGCGGCAAATTCTTTTCATATCCGCTCAAAGCGTTTGAAGCTCTGTTCAAGCTCGGCGTATTTGAATCTACGGCTTGCTTGCTTTCTTACTTTAAAGCTCAGGCTGCGCCAATTGATAATCCGAAAAATTTTGAAGATTGGGTGAGCAATAAATTCGGAAAACGGCTGTTCTCGATCTTTTTCAAAACTTATACGGAAAAAGTTTGGGGAATGAACTGCAAAGACATTTCAGCAGATTGGGCGGCGCAGCGAATCAAAGGTCTTTCGCTGGCTTCAGCCGTCAAAAACGCTCTTTTGCCCAAAAGACAGCCGAAAAACCGCAAGGAAGTTATAAAAACATTAATTGATACTTTCCGTTACCCGCGACTCGGACCGGGAATGATGTGGGAAGCCTGCGCCGAGAAAATAAAGGAAATGGGCGGAAACGTTTTGATGGGACGCAGAGTCGTCGGCTGTGATTGGGATGAAAACCGCAATCTCTGGGCGATCAAGGTTCGGGATGCAAACGGGGAAGAAAGCCAAATTCAAGCCGAGCACGTTGTTTCCTCGGCTCCGATGAGACAATTGGGTTTGTCGCTCGCGCCGAAACTTTCTGATTCGGCAATAAATGCTGCCAATTCTTTAAAATATCGTGATTTTATAACCGTCGCGCTCATCGTCAAAGACCGCGAGCAATTTTCCGATAACTGGATTTATATTCACGACCCGAAAGTTAAAGTCGGCAGAATTCAAAACTTCAAATCCTGGTCGCCCGAAATGGTTCCCGACCCGGAGATGTGCTGCTACGGTCTGGAATATTTTTGTTTTGAAGGCGACGGGTTATGGACTTCTTCGGATGAAAATCTGATTGAATTAGCCAAAACCGAAATCGAAAAGATCGGTTTGGTCAAAGCGGGCGATGTTGTGGACGGCTGCGTCGTCAGACAGCCGAAAGCCTATCCGATTTATGACGATGAATATGCGAGTCACGTCGAAACACTCAAAACCGAAATCGAAACAAACTTTCCGACAATGCACGTCGTCGGTCGCAACGGCATGCATAAATATAACAACCAGGATCACGCGATGATGACGGCGATGCTTTGCGCGGAAAATATTTTAGCGGAAAAACGGCTTTACGATGTATGGCAGGTTAATCAAGATGCCGAATATCACGAAGAAGGAAACGCGGGCGACCAATCTTCAGCGAGCGGGTTGCGAGCCGTTCCGACGCGAGTCGAATACTCAAGTTAAAAAGCAAAAAAGACTGCATAATCTCAAAATAAAAAAGGCGCTCAACTGCGCCTTTTTTATTTTGTGAAATTACTCAACCGTCACGGATTTTGCCAGATTTCGCGGCTGATCAACATCACATCCGCGCCTGACTGCAATGTGATAAGAAAGAAGCTGCAACGGAACAACCGCCAAAATCGGCATCAGCAAATCACTTGCTTCCGGTATCGAAACGACGTGATCCGAAACTTTTGAAGACATTTCATCGCCTTCGGTCAAAATCGAAATCACGATTCCGTCGCGCGCCTTGACTTCGACGATATTTGAATGCGTTTTTTCATAACGCAGCTCGCTCTGCGCGTTGCCGGTTTCGCGCGGATTGACGATGACGACCGGCAGGCGTTCGTCAATCAGCGCGTTTGGACCGTGTTTCATTTCACCCGCCGGATAGCCTTCAGCATGGATGTAAGAGATTTCTTTTAATTTCAAAGCGCCTTCGAGTGCGACCGGGAAATTAATTCCGCGTCCCAGATAAAGAAAATCCGTGCAGCGGAAAAACTCTTTTGAAAGTTCTTCGATGTCGTCCGAATCGTTTAAGAGATTTTCGATTTTGACGGGCAGTTCAGCCAATTGCTGCGCGTGATATTTCGCTTTTTCGCCGTCGAGCTTGCCGCGCAGTTGACCGAGATAAAGCGCGAACAAATAAAGTGCGACCATTTGCGAAGTGAACGCTTTGGTCGAAGCGACACCGATTTCCGGTCCGGCGTGCGTTAAAATCGTACCGTCCGATTCGCGCGTAATCATCGAGCCTTGCACGTTGCAAATCGCCAGAATTTTACAGCCTTGCTGTTTGGCTTCTCTCAAGGCGGCAATCGTATCGGCGGTTTCCCCGGATTGCGAAATGACAATCAGCAAAGTATTTTCGTCCAGAACCGGCGAGCGATAGCGAAATTCCGATGCGTAATCAACTTCGACGGGAACGCGCGCAAGCTGTTCAATCATATATTTCCCGGCAAGCCCGGCGTGCCAGCTCGTTCCGCAAGCGGCGATTTTGATTGAAGTCACCTGCCGAAAATCTTCGTCCGTAATCTGCATCGGATCGAGATAAACCCGCCCAGTGTCCAAAGAAATTCTGCCCTGAACCGTATCGCGGACAGCGCGCGGCTGCTCGTAGATTTCCTTGAGCATAAAATGCTTAAAGCCGCCTTTTTCCGCCGCAATCGGGTCCCAAGTAATTCGCTGCTGTACGGGTTCGACAATGTTGCCGTCAAAATCGGTGACGCGAACGGAATCACGATTTAAAACCGCAATCTCGCGGTCTCCCAGAAAGAAAACGTCGCGCGTGTGCTGTAAAATCGGCGGAACATCCGACGCGACGAAAAATTCGCCGTCGCCTAAACCGATAACAACCGGCGGACCTTCGCGGACGGCGATAATCGTATCGGGTTCATCTGAAGAGATAATCGAAAGGGCGAAAATCCCCCGCAGTTCTTTGACGGTTTGGCGCACCGCAAGTTCGAGATTTGCTGCGCCGTCGCGCATTTTTTCTTCGATTAAATGCGCGACGACTTCCGTATCGGTTTCGGTCACGAAACGATGGTCGGAGGCGCGCAGGCGATCTTTTAACTGCGAATAATTTTCGATAATTCCGTTATGCACGACGACAATGCGCCCGGTGCAGTCGCGGTGCGGATGCGCGTTTTCTTCGGTCGGGCGTCCGTGCGTAGCCCAGCGCGTGTGACCGATGCCGTAGTTTCCGTCCAGAGGACTGAGCCTGATACATTCTTCGAGATTGCGCAATTTGCCCTCGGCGCGGCGAATCTCCAATTTGTGATGGTCGTCAACGACCGCGATTCCAGCCGAATCGTAACCGCGATATTCCAGCTTTCGCAGCCCGTCAATAATGACCGGCACAACTTGTTTATTTCCAACGTAACCAACTATTCCGCACATAAATTAAATCTTATTCAGATGAGTGATAGACCTGCCAAATAACAATTAGAACCGCCTCTTCTTCCAGAGCGTTAAACGCTGATTTTCTGATTTCGTCGGTGTAATTTGAAAGCAATTCCAGATGTTCCTGAAAAGAAAAAGGCGTGTCCGTGTAAATTAAATTGATTCGGTCTTGAATTTTGCTTCCGAAGTTTGAAAGGTAACTACCGTCAAGCCCGCGAATTATTGTACAGCCGCCGAAAGCGTAAGTGAATTCTTCATCAAGGGCTTGAATCAAATTCCGGTAAGAAGGCTTGAGCAAATCAGGTAGATAAACTTCAATTCTTCCCTTTGCGAACAGTGGCAATGAATTTCTCCTTTCGCTTGGAAAATTCCTTCACCCTCTTGATTGATTCTTCCTCTGAGAGTTTCGCCGGTTCGGGACGCTCAATTTTTACTTCTTTAACAATCTTCAAATTCCGTTTCATCTTTTTAGCCTCGCAGCCTTAGCAATTTTAACACAGAACCTGTTCACGCTTCGGTTTCTTTCTTTTCTTCTTCAGTGTTTAGAGATTTAATGACTCGCGCGGGCGCGCCGACCGCCAGTTTGTTTGGCGGGATGTCTTTTGTGACGACCGAACCGGCGCCGGTTACAGCGCCGTCTCCGACCGAGACAGGCGCGACGAGCATTGTATCCGAACCGATTTTGACGTTTGAGCCGATTGTGGTTCGATTTTTGTTTTTGCCGTCGTAATTGCAGGTGATTGTTCCCGCGCCGATGTTGGTGTTTTCGCCGATTTGCGCGTCGCCGAGATAAGTTAAATGACTCGCTTTGGTTTTTCTGCCGACGATTGATTTTTTGACTTCGACGAAATTGCCGATTTTCGCGTCCTGTTCGATTTGCGCGTTGTTGCGAATGTGCGCGAACGGTCCGATGGTGCAGTTTTCGCCGATTGAAGAAGTGTCAATGACGCAGTTTTCCAAAATCGTGACCGATTTTCCGACGTAAGCGTTTGTCAGGCGCGAGCCGGAACGAATCTCGCAGCCGTCGCCGACGTGCGTTTTGCCTTCGATTGTGACGTTCGGATGAATTATGGTGTCGCGCCCGATTTCCGCATCTTCGGAAACGTAGGTGTGTTTCGGGTCAATCAAAGTCACGCCGTAATCGCGCATTAAACGCGAATTGATTCGGCGGCGTAGGATTTTTTCCATTTCGGCAAGCTCTTCGCGGTTGTTGATGCCCGAAACTTCGCGGAAATCATTGTGCAGATAAAGCGAAACCGGCTCACCCGCTTCGGATAAAATTAGCGGCGCGTCGGTTAAATAATATTCGTTTTGTTTATTGTCGTTTCGCACTTTGGCGAGAGAATCGAAAAGCAATCGGGAATTAAAACAATAAATTCCCGAATTGATTTCCCGTATTTTTCTTTCTTCTTCCGAAGCGTCTTTTTGTTCGACAATTCTCTGGAAAAGCCCGAATTGATCGCGCACGATTCGCCCGTAACCAGACGGTTCGTCGAGCTTAACGGTTAAAATCGTGCAAGCCGCGCCGCGTCCGCGATGTGTGCGATGCTGCTGGACGAGCTTGGCGAGCGTTTCGACTCGAATCATCGGCACGTCGCCCGACAAAATCAGCAGCGTCGAGTTTTCATTTTCAAAAAAACGGCGTGCGGACAAAACGGCGTGTCCCGTGCCGAGTTGTTCCTCCTGTAGAGCAAAAGAAACGCGGTCGTCGTTGATTTCGGTTTTGACTGATTGTTCGACTGCTTGTGCTTGATGCCCGACGACGACGACGATTTTGCGCGGGTCGAGCGCAGCCGCCGTGCGAACAACGTGCGCTATTACGGGTCTGCCGCCCAATTTGTGTAAAACCTTCGCCGTTTCGGATTTCATTCTCGTTCCTAATCCGGCGGCGAGAATAAGAATGTCTAATTGCGGCTGCGTCGTTTCTTGTGTTGAACCTTCCATTTGCTCGTTCTTTGAAAAATTAGAATGCCGCAAGCTGTTCAAACTGCGCTTTTACGGCACAATCTAAGACAACTTGCGCCAGCTTTTCAGGATTGTGACGCACTTTTTCACCTGCGTCCAATAAATTGGCTCGAATCAATTCAACCGAACGCCCGCGCAAAACGGGCGAGAGCGAATCGCCAAGCCCAATTTGATGCGCGCCTTCGGCGGCGTAAGCGGCGGTTTGTTCTGCGGAAATCTCGCGGTTATTGACTACAACGTAATCAAAATCAATTACCGGAGCATATTCTTTGACTTTTTCGAGATGCTGCGCCGAAGTGAAATTGTCGGTTTCGCCCGGCTGAGTCATTAAATTGCAGATAAAAATTTTCGTGGCGCTCGAAACGGCAATCGCTTCCGCCATTCCCTCAACCAGCAGCGGCGGCAGCAAGCTCGTAAAAAGCGAACCCGGTCCGAGCGTAATCACATCAGCCGAAGCGATTGCTTCGAGCGCTTCGGGCAGCGGCGAGCAGCGTTCGGGTTCGAGCCACATATTTTTGACGATTGAATTTGCCGCAGTGATGTTCGATTCGCCGCGCACCAGCGAGCCGTCAACCATTTCCGCCACGAGCCGCACATCGCAGTCGGTGGCGGGAAAAATCTCGCCTTTGATTGCCAGAACTTCCGAAGCGTGACGCACGGCTTCGGCAAAATCGCCGCCGGAAATCTCGGTTAAAGCGGCGAGGAAAAGATTGCCGAAACTGTGTCCGCCAAGCTCGCCTTCGCCCCGAAAACGATATTTGAAAAGTCTGGAAAGCAGCGTCGAATCTTCCGACAGCGCGACCATACAGTTGCGAATGTCGCCCGGCGGCAGCATTTGCAATTCGTCGCGCAGACGCCCGGAGCTTCCGCCGTCGTCCGTCACGGCGACGATTGCCGACAGCGATTGAATCTCAGGGAAATCGTCGTGAGAATCTCGGACAAAATGTTTTAAGCCGCTCAAGAGAGTTGCCAAACCTGTGCCGCCACCGATGGAAACGACGTTTAAGCGATTGTTAGTGGCTGGGAAATTTCGGTAAATCATTGCTGCATTAAAAGGCGCGGGAGAGCGACAGCGCAATGGGCAAATAATACCAAAATTCTTTTGTGCTGTCGTTCTTTATAAACATTATTCGTGTGAGCTACAAGAAAAATTTATCAACCGGCAATCGGTTGATCGCATTATTAATCTAATATTGGTAAAAAATGTTAAATTTCATAAAACACTTGAAGTCAAAATTTATAATGTGCTAGATTTGAACGTGGGCGGAATTCCGCACCGCCGTTCTTCTTCTTTGAGGACGGCTGCAAAAATCCCAGCGAATATTTTTGCTTCCGACGCGCCCCGCACGCTACACTGCATAAAGCAAGCATTTTTCGCATTTCTATCAAAAAAGAGAGCTTTTTCCGATGAAGGAAACTCAAATTATTTTACACGAACAGCAGTTTCAACGATTGAAAACTGTGATCGCGCGATTGAGCCTTGAAACCGCTGCCAGAATGGTTTTGCTGATTCACCGCGACGGGCAACCGATTGCTTTTCACGGCGATTTTCAGGCGGTTGACACGACGAGCTTTTCTTCGCTGGCGGCGGGAAACGTGGCGGCGACATCGAGTATGGCGCGGCTGATCGGCGAAAACGCTTTTCCGGCTCTGTCGCACGAAGGCGAGCGCGAAAGCATTTATATTTCCGTTGTCGGACAAACGCTGCTGGTCGTCGTTTTCGACGAACGCTCGACGCTCGGCTTAGTCAAATTGCGCGTCAAACGCGCCACGCAGGAAATCGGTCTGATTCTCGAAGAAGTTAAGAAACACACCGAAGAACAGCGCGCTCAAGAAGTCGCTTTATTCGCCGAAATCACCGACGAAGACATTGACAGCCTTTTCAGTTAACAGTTATCAGTCAACAGTGAACAAAAAGACTGATAACTGATAACTGATAACTGATAGCTGATAACTGAAATTATGACTTTCATTAATTACGCATCGCGCGAAATCAACTGCAAAATCGTTTATTACGGTCCGGGTTTGTGCGGCAAGACGACGAATTTGCAATATATTTACGATACGACCGCACCACAATCAAAAGGCAAGCTCATCTCTCTGGCGACCGAAACCGAGCGCACTCTGTTTTTCGATTTTATGCCGCTTGAACTCGGCACGGTGCGCGGTTTTAAAACCCGTTTTCACCTTTACACCGTTCCGGGACAGGTTTTTTACGACGCCTCGCGCAAGCTGATTTTAAAAGGCGTTGACGGCGTAGTTTTCGTCGCCGATTCGCAGGACGAGCGAATGGACGCCAACATTGAATCGCTTTATAATCTCGAAGAAAATTTGCAGGCGCAGGGCTACGACTTGATGCAGATTCCTTACGTTTTACAGCTCAACAAACGCGATTTGCCGAACGTGACGCCGGTCGAAGAATTAACTTCCGAATTGCAGCGCAAAGGCGAGCCGGTTTTTGAAGCCGTTGCTGCCAAAGGCGACGGAGTTTTCGACACTTTGAAGGCGGTTGCAAAACAGGTTTTGACGGAACTTAGAAAAAGTTGAAGGAAATTGAATTTAAAAATAAAGCGGCTGAGGTTGAATTCAACCTCAGCCGCTTTATTTTGCTTTGCAAGCCCTATTGCTGATCAAGTCATACGAAACTTGTTTAAGCAGGCACATTCAACGATAATTCGGATTGCTACATCAAATAGTTACTCTTGAGAAAAAAGAGATAAAAAAAAAGAAAATGAACACATATTACGAAAACGCAAACGGATTAACAGTTGCCGAATCTGCTCCGGCAGACCGCGCGGCATTTATTCGTCGCACTTACATTCATCTGGCGGGAGCAATTCTGGCATTCGTCGGGCTGGAATTTTTCTTGATCGCTTCGGGCGTCGGAGCCGTAATCGCCCAAACGATGCTGAGCGTCTCCTGGCTTCTGGTTTTGGGCGGATTTATGGGCATTTCATTTCTGGCAAACTGGTGGGCAAATTCATCGGCTTCGCGTCCGATGCAGTATCTCGGATTGGGGCTTTACATTGTTGCCAATGCAGTCATCTTTTTGCCTCTGCTTTATGTCGCCAATTATACAGCCGGTGGCGGCGTGATTTTAGAAGCCGGAATCTACACGATGGCGCTTTTCGCCGCTTTGACGGCAATCGTGTTTCTCTCGCGAAGAGATTTTTCGTTTTTAGGTCCGATTCTGATGATCGGCGGATTTCTGGCGCTTGGTTTTATCGCAACGAGCCTGCTTTTCGGATTTAGTCTGGGTTCGGTATTCGCATTAGTGATGGTGGCTTTTGCGGCAGGCGCGATTTTATACGATACTTCCAACATTCTGCATCGTTATCGCACCGACCAGCACGTCGCGGCATCGCTTTCGCTGTTTGCCAGCGTGGCATTGCTCTTCTGGTATATTTTGCGAATTTTTACTTCGTCCAGAGATTGATAATTTTGCGGGACGGCTCAAAAGCTTTGAATTCAAAGTTAAAAACAAAAAAGCGGGTGCGAAATCCGCTTTTTTGTTTTTTCTTGCAGCATTTTGGGTAATTATCGAAACTAAAGGTAAATAATTATCCTGATTAAGAGAATCATCTTGAGTTTATGGCTGTTTACAGAAACAAGATTGTTTTTAAAATTTTATTTCCGACCTTTATATTCTTAGTGACTGTTTTAGATAGCTTCGGGCAATCGAAGTGTTTGTCGGAGGATGAAGTTAAAAAGATTATCGGCGGGATTAGCTCTCAACAAAGCGCTGCATTTAATAAGAAATTGCAGCTTGAGCTGTTACAAATAAAGCAGAGCACAGCGCAGATTTATGAAGAATTATCCAGGTCTGCATCCGAATCAAAATCATTTGACGAGCGTTTGAAACGACAACAGGCTGCGAATGCCGCTCAATTCTGCCAAATTCTAAAAGAACACGGTTGGACGAGCAAAGCTCTGGTCGGCGCAGAAGCGGCTGAAGTCGCGCCCGTAATCTTTACGGACGGTCTTTCTTTGGAATTCCAGCAGCAGTTAATTCCCATTATGCAGGCGGCTTTCGAGGCTGGCGAAATCTCGAAAGGCAATTATGCGAAAATCGTGGATCAGATTCGCGTTCGTTCGGGTAAAAAACAGGTATTCGGTACTATGGTCGGAATATCGAAGGATTTGCTTGTTTTGTACCCCGTTGAAAATGAAGCAAAGCTCGAAGAGCTTCGTCGTGAATATGAATTGCCGCCGCTGGCTGACCAAATCCGCAGGCTCGAACAAAAATATAAAGCCGTGGTTATTAAGTCGCTGTCTTCGCCGCAGCTTTCGGCTCAACAAAATCAAGAAGAAATCAAAACTGCGCCAAAAAACTCAGACGGAGAAAAAGAAGATGTTTTACGCGTCGAAACGAATTTGGTCAATTTAAATGTGACCGTGATGCCCGAAAAACCGGGTGCGATTTTGCCGTCTCTCAATAAAGATGATTTTACGGTTGTTGAAAACGGGCGCGAGCAAGCCATTGATTGGTTTGCGGCAACGCAGGTTCCTTTTGATATTACTCTATTGGTTGATATTTCCGGCTCGACTTCAAACAAAATCAAATTGATTCGGAAAACGACGCGAAATTTTATCAAAGCCGCTCGACCTTCGGATCGCATTTCAATCATTGTTTTTGATGAAGAAGTGACCGTTATCTCGCCGCTCACGCAAGATCGGAATAAGCTGCTCGACAGCGTTGACAAAATCAAAAGCAGAGGCGGCTCCAAAGTCTGGGACGCTCTTGCTTTTGCGCTCAATCAAAGCACTGAAATCCAAAATGCGAATCAACAAAACCGCGAGCGGCGAAGCGCGATTGTTTTTATGACCGACGGCGAAGACAATACGTTTATCGAACAAAACAATATTGAATCTTCCAACATCATTTTCGCCGATTTGCTTGAGAAAGTCCGGCACAGCTCTGCATTGATTGTCCCGATTCACCTCGACACGCGCGAAAGCTACGGACTCAGCGAAAAGCTTTATAAAGGGACGAGACGAGCTTTGAATCTGTTGGCTGACGAAAGCGGCGGTTTGTTTTACGAAGCCGAAGACATTGACGACCTTGAGGGCATTTACCCGCAAGTCGTCAATGATTTAAGCAAGGTTTACAGCATCGGTTATTCGCCGTCGAACGCCGAGCGCGACGGCGGCTGGCGCACGGTCAAAGTTAATATAAAAAAATACCCGAATCTAGCGATTCGCACGCGAAAAGGGTATTACGCTCAATAGCAATATCTTCTCATTGAAATATTTAAATGAGCAAAACAAGCGGAATAACAATAGTAAAACGTTCAAAAACCGGTCTCGGTTTGTTCGCCGCCGCAGACATTCCCAAAGGTGCGAGAATCATTCAATACACCGGAAAATTAATCTCCAATGAAGAAGCCGACAGGCATCGCGGAAGATATTTATTTACCCTTGATTCCGAGCAGACAATTGACGGCAGCAGCCGGGAAAATCTGGCGCGATACATCAACCATTCCTGCCGTCCGAATGCAGATTCGGATGTCATAGACAAAGAAATCTGGATCGTTGCCAAACGCAAAATAAAGGCTTTCGAAGAGGTCACAATCAATTACGGAAAAAGTTATTTCAACCAATTCATCAAACCAAAAGGCTGTAAGTGCATTAAATGTAATCCTGTAGTTAACTCCTGATTCGGACTTTTACCTGAAGAATCGAACAATTGAAAAGTTACCGACTTTCTCGAGAGCCAGCCGTCAAAATCCGAAACCGACGCTGAAAGACATACTTCTTCCCGGAAAATTAATTTGCTGCGCTCCGTTGCTAAAGGTAACTCCGCCATCCGAAAAGCCTGATAACGTGCGCAGAAAATTTGGCGACGACATATTTCCGATTGGATTTCCTTTGTTGATGATATTGAAAACGTTATTGACGCGAAGACTAAAATTGAGAGTTTGTTTCGGCGGTTTTTTATTCTTTTTATCTTCATTAAAAGCGAAGCTCTTTGAGATGGATGAATTAAAATTAATGTTTTTCGGTCCTCTGCCGATATTGCGCGGAATCAGCTCGTCGTTCGGCGAAGGATTCGGGTCGAGAATACCGTAAGGCGTTCTGATTAGATTCGGTTTGCTTAAATCTGTCGCAAACGAAGGTCGCTCGTTGAAAAATCCGTCACCGTTGGTGTCGCGCCCGGTAAAAATGTTGAATCTGGTGCCTGTGCTGACATAAAAATCTCCGCCGACGGAAATTCTCGAAGGCAGATTATAAAAAAAATAACCGCTGAGACTGTGCACGCCGTCATAAGGAGTCGGCGCGAGTTCCTGACTAAAATCATACGGGTCGAAAGGCGAACCGCTGCCGCTGGCGACGTTGCCTTTTGATTTAAGATAAGAATAACGGATGTTGCCGAATAATTTTTGCGATTGCGGAAAATTAAGCATAATCGAGAAACGGTCGGTTACGGTTTTTCCGATTGACTGCGTTTCATATACGTTTCCGACGTTTCCGAGCGGTCGAACCGCCGTTGAGGGATTCAGCGGGCTGAAAGTTCCGGCGAGCGGCGCGTTGATATTTTTAATCAAAGCCTGCCTGAAAGTCGCGCCGCGCGAAAATGTAAAATTCAAGGTATAGCCTTTCGGCATTTTCTTTGTAGCGGTAATGTTGAGCAGCGATTGATACGGCGTTTCAAATTCGTCATCGAGAAATCTTTGAGTGCGCGGCAGAGCAAATTGCTGAAGCAGATCAATTGTCGGAACATTCGGATAGAAATCCAGAACGTTAGTTTCGGTCGCCAAATACTGCAATCTATCCGAATCGTTCGCCTGCATAATGGCGAGCGTGTTATTAAGCGCAAATCTGTTATAAAACAGTCCGTAGCCGACGCTGATTCTCGGCAGAGTGTAAAGCGGATTTTGTTTTTCCTTCGCTTTCGGCGCCCAGATTAATCCGAAGCGCGGCGCGAGGTTTAAAGGGCTGCCGATGTTCGTCTGATTTTCGTAACGGACGCCGAAGCTGGCGGCAATCGTTTCGGTTAATTTGTAACTGTTCTGCACATAAAATCCGACATCATATTGTGAGACTTTGATTTCGGGATCGCCGCCGGAAATCGTAAACTGGCTCGCGCCGCCGCCGAGTTCTCTGATTCTTTGATTTGAAAAACCCAACTGCCGGAAAAGTAAAGTTCGACGATAATTTTCCAAACTGTTGATTTGCGTCGTCAAAACATTTCCCGCACCGTCAGTGACCGGATTGTTATTTGCGTCCAAAACGGGAGCGAGTCTGCCGCTGAAAGTATAAGTGCCGCCGAAATTCGCCGTTGAATTTTGATTTATTCGTTCGCCGCGCAATCTCCAGCCGAAACCCAGAGCATATCTTCCCATTTGCCAGGTTGTTTCATTTGTCGCGTCGAAGCGAAAGTTTTTGTTTGAAATGTTCTGTTGCGAACCGCCGCCAAAAAAAGCGTCCAGAACATTGATCGCAGCTTCGTTGCTTCCACCGAAACTGTTGTTTGTAGAATGAGAGATGAGCAAACGGGTTTGATTGACGACGTTTTCGTTTATCAAATTAGTATCGGAAAACTGTAAATAATGGTTTTGAGATTTACTCTCGCTGGCGCGGCTCGGAAGCGAAAAACCGCCGACATTTTGTCCTTTTCCGCGACTGGTTGCGAAATAATAATTGAGATAAAGTTTATGCTTTTTGTTCGGGTCGGCATTGATTGTGAGGTTGATACTGTCCGAGCGACTCGGCGCGGCGAAAGACTGTTTGAATTCGACGGGCTGTAGATTCGCATCTAAAACGACGGCGTTGATCACCGCGCTCACATCGCTTTCAGTGTGACTTCCATAAACGAAGAAATTGGCTTTTTTGCCGAAGAGCGGACCTGAGAGATTAAAAAAGTAATTTCTCGATTGATAGGGCACGCGCCTTCCCAAAAAAGGATCAGCCGCATTTAAACGCGAATCGGCAAAGCTGAAGCTCACATATCCTTTGAATTTATCCACATTAGACCGGGTGAAGATTTCGATTCCGCCGCCGAATGGACCGTCGTATTGAGCGGAAAATACATTCTGATTAATCCTGATCTGCTGGATTGCCTGCTTGGGCGGGATTTTCCCGCCTTGAACACCGTTGACGCTGACCGGCAATTCTTCGCCAGCCACCGCTTCACCGAGACGCCTGATAACTCTTTCCAGCTCTTCTTGATCGTCCGGCAAATTTTCGATTTCCCTCTCGTTTAAAACCGTAGTTACTCCGGTCTTTTCCGCTTCGGTCGCATCGCTTTCTCCGATCTCGACCTTTGATTCGACCAGCGCTACTTCGAGAACGATTTCAACTTTTTGAGTTTCATTATTATTAACTATGATCTCGTCGCCGGTGTATTCCTTAAAACCTGCGGCGGACACCTTTATCTGATATTTTCCCGGCGACAACTTTAAAAATTGAGCGATGCCCGAAAGGTTTGTCTTCATCTGTTTTTCTTTTTCATCGGATTTGCCGAGCGTAACTTCGGCATCGGAAATCGCACCTCCAAACTGGTCTTTGACGGTCGCAACAATTCCGGCGTTTCCGGTTTGACCGGGAGAAGCTACGATCAAAGCACAGATAAAAGCGGAAAGAAGCAGGGCATTTTTTAAATAGGGCATAAAAATCCTTATTGGTTGAATGCGAGCGGATAACTTTCCCTGACACGCCGAAGCAAAACAAAAGTTCCGATGAAAATGAAAGAGGCAAAATATTTATTAATGCCATTGAAAAATGCTCGGAAATTGTTGCGTTATCAATCGAATTGTTCGGCTCGAAAAGACGGTTTGAATAATAATTATCATAAAAGGCTTCAACCAAGCTGAATAAATAAAGATATGTCGGAAGTTTCAAGTTGAAGTATTCATATTTTTAACGGAGGTTTAAAATATGCTTTTATAACAGAGCGTCTTTTATGAATAACGAACCGCGTCAAGCCCTCCGAGATATTATCGCCAAATACGGCAAGGAAATTTGCAGCGACAGCAGGCGCTGCGAAGGATTGCTAAAGGATAACTGTGGTTCATATCGCCGGGAAATCAGCATTTTAATCAATGCGCTCGACGAGCGTGTGCCTTTGGATTTAATGGCTGGCGGAAATGCCGCTCCGCGCGAGCTGCTTTTAAATCGCCTCGCAAAACGTCTGGAAGATAATCTGGCTCTAACTCAAAACGCGGCTGTGTGGGCTGTCGAATCGTGGGCGCTGGCACTCAACCTGATTACAGACCGCGAAGTTGCGGAAAGGGAAAACGAGCGAGCTAAAAATCAGGCGAAAGATTCGGATTTCGATTCTGAAATCCGAATCCGGGAAAACGACGAGAAAAACTTTCCTCCCAAACCAGCACCGCAGAAACAGCCGCCGCTAAAACAGCATCAACCGCCGCCGTTCGCGCCGCCACCGAATCCGTCGCCGCGAATAAACATTCCAAACCAGAATCAGCCCGCGCAAGTGCCGACACACCCGGCGCCGAGAGGACAAACAGCGCCGCAACAGAATCAGGCTCAAACCCCGATCCCGCAAATTTTCCCGAAAAAGCGCGGGCGAAAACTTCGCGGATGTTTTATCGGATGTTTTTTGCTGCTCGTTCTGTTAGGCATTTTGACGGTCGGCGTTCCATATACTTTTAGAGTTATGCGCGAAGCTCAGGAATCAATTCCGCCGTCGCGCGTGCCGCAGCAATAAAAACTGCTTTTTAAAAGAACAGTTTTCATATCGAATTCATACACGCTGCGCGAGCCTTGATTTTTAAAACCCTTATTTTATCGAAAAAACGCATCTGGCAAAGCTATTGCTTGATTACAAGCTTCGATTAAATTTTTGTTTCAAAAGGAGAGATTTTTATGATTAAAAGACCGGGCGGCGAGCTTGCTTCGAGACCGCTGCATTTTATCTGGATTGCCGATTCATCGGGTTCGATGGAACAGGATGGGAAAATTCAATCGCTCAACACGGCGATTCGCGAGGCGATTCCGCATATGAAAAAAGTCGCCGAAGACAACCCGAACGCGCAGGTTTTAGTTCGCGCCGTCAAATTTTCAAACGGCGCGCAATGGCATATCTCTCAGCCGACGCCCGTTGCGGATTTCGCCTGGACGGATTTGACCGCCGATGGCGAAACCGATATGGGCAAGGCTTTGCAACTTGTCGCCGAACAATTAAAAATGCCGCCGATGTCTGACCGCGCGTTGCCGCCGGTTTTGGTTTTGGTTTCCGACGGTCAGCCGACCGATGATTTTGAAGCCGGTTTGAAGGCTTTGATGAACGAGCCGTGGGGCAAAAAAGCCGTTCGCATTGCGATTTCAATCGGGCGTGACGCAGACAATGACGTGCTGCAAAAGTATATCGGACATTCCGAATTAAAGCCGCTCAACGCGAACAGCCCGGAAGCTCTCGTCAAACATATCAAATGGGCTTCGACCGCCGTGTTGAAAGCCGCTTCGTCGCCTGCCGCCGCCGCCGACGCGCCGAAATCTGACGAACCAGTGGCAAGCGTCCCGATTCCGACCGCCGCACCCGCTGCGACAAATGCGCAAACTGCCGGAGGCACCGCGCCGCAAACCGGGACGCCGAACATGGCTCTACCTGCCGACAGCCAGGACGAGATTGACGACGTTTGGTAAAAAGCATTTATGGCGAATGATAAACTAAGCGCCGAATGGCGTGTAATCGGCGAAACCGTTCCCGGCGCGACGCATTTGCGCGCCGGGATTCCGAATCAGGATGCGATTCTTTTCCTGCGCGAATCAAGCCGCAGTCTGCCGATTATAATGTCAATGTCTGACGGTCACGGCAGCCCGAAATGTTTTCGCAGCCACCGCGGCTCCAATTACGCGGTCAAAAAAGCCGCTGTTTTGTTTGGGGAATTTCTTGGCGAACGGCGCGGCAAGTTCGATTTGTCGGAAATCGAATCAAACAAAGATTATCTGGCGGGCGAATTTCTTAAACGCTGGCGCGAAGCGGTCGAAGCCGATTTGAAAAAAGAGCCATTTTCCGAAGAAGAATTTAAAAATCTCGAAAAAAAATCGGACGCGAAAGCCAGAAAACTGGTCGAAGAAAATCCGCTTTTGGCTTACGGCGCAACGTCTTTGACCATTGCTTTGGAAGAAGATTTTGCGATTTATATGCAACTCGGCGACGGCGATATTTTGAACGTTTCCTCTTCGGGCGAAGTGATGAAACCTTTGCCCGAAGACGACCGGCTTTTGGCAAACGAAACGACTTCGCTGTGTTTGCCGAAAGCGGAAAAAGATATGCGATTTCTCGTGCAAAAATTCGACGGAAAAGAAATTCCGGCGATGATTTTGCTTTCGACCGACGGTTATCTCAATTCGTTTTCGAGCGAAGCCGGATTTTTCCAAGCCGGAACCGATATTCTGCAAATGCTCGCGGAGGAAAAAGGCTTTGAAGCGGTTAACGACAATCTCAAAGCGTGGCTCGAAGAAGCGACGCAAATGGGCAGCGGCGACGATTGCACGGTCGGAATTATTTATCGCCCTGACGCGCTGAAAAAACCGGAAAACGCCGCAAAATCGGAAACCGTCAGCGCCGAATCAATTTCGAGCGACCCGCAAACCGGAGAGAAAACAGTGGAAATCCCCGAAGCGCTTTTGCCTTCTTTAACTGAAAATCAACCGGAAGACCCGGACGACGTGACGGTCACAATCACGATTAAAAAAGATAAAAATAAATCTGCCAATAAGCCCGTCGTGACGGTCAAAAAAACCGAGCAGGAAAAAGCAAAAAACGCGGGCGGCAATACCGATAATCAGAAAACCAAATGAACGATTTAGCGCGCCAAAAATTGATCGAAATCGTCGAGCGACACGGGAAATCAATTGTTGATGACACGCGCCGCGCCGAAGGACTTTTCCGCGATAATTTCGGCGGTTTCAACCGCGAAATCGCGGTTTTGACGATGGCGCTCGAAGAAGGCGTGGCGCGTGATTTGGCTGCCGCACAACAAAACGCGCCGTCCGCAAGTTTGCTGGCGCGTTTGACGCAAAGGCTGGTTGACAATCTCGCATTGTCCGAAGACGCGGCACAATGGGCGGTTGATTCGTGGGCGCTGGCTTTGGGCGTCGTTTCAAACAGCGATTTGAAAACGCCTGAAACGCAAAACGCGGAAAAATCGCAAACAAATATTGTTCCTGTTCCAAACTCGCCTGTTATTCAAAATCAAACAGGGCGAGAGCAGGGAATTTCAAAAGGCGGTTTCATTGTTTCCGCCGATAATTCCGGCGATTTTGTTTCGATAAGCGAAGCGATTAAAGCTGCCGAAAGCGGCGCGAAAATTTTAGTTCGTCCGGGCTTGTATGAGGAAAGTTTGACGATCAGCAAACAAATCGAAATTATCGGCGACGGCGGCGCGGTGAAAGACATTGTTGTCAGAAGCCCCGATTCCAGTTGCGTTTCGATGCAGGCGGAAAAGGCGGCGGTGAGAAATCTGACTTTGCAGTGCGCGGCGGGAGAATCGGGCAAACAGGTTTTCGGAATTGATATACAAAGCGGCGAGCTGCTTCTGGAAAACTGCGACGTGACTTCTGATTCGCTCGCCTGTATTGCCGTTCGCGGGGCGGATACAAATCCTTTGATTCAAAATTGCCGCATCGCAGACGGCGCGGACGGCGGAATTTATTTTTTCGACTCGGCGGGCGGTACGGTTGAAGAATGCGAGATTTATCAAAATCGAAATGCGAGCGTCGTCATCGCGCAAAACGCAAATCCGCATTTTAAAAAATGCCGCGTCTCGGCGGGCGGAAACGCAGGCTTTTGGGTTTACGAAAACGGTTTGGGGACGATTGACAATTCGGACATTTTCGGACATCGCGCGGGGGAAATCGTCGCGTCTGGCGGCAGTCCGGTTTTGCGCGGCTGCAAGATTCATAACTCAAACGAATCGGGCGTTTTTGTGCAAAACAACGGCAGCGCTTTGCTCGAAAATTGCAGCGTTTATGAAAACGCGGACGCCGGAATCAGCGTTGACGGCAGGAGCATAGCTTCCGCGAGCAACTGCCAAATTAACCGAAATGGAAGCGTCGCCGTCAGAGTCAAAGGCGACAGTTCGGTGCGTGTTGAAAACTCGGATTTAACCGGCAATGAATTGGCGACTTGGGAAACCGAAACCGGAGTTTTTGTCGAAAACAAGAATAATCGGGAATATTAAAGCGAAAGAGAAAAAGCGACGAATGGATGAAATTTTAAAACCCGCTCAAGTTATCCGCTGCGAGCCTTCGGGGATGAATTGTACGATTGAAGAATTGCTCGGCGCGGGCGGACAGGGCGAAGTTTATAAAGCAGAGCTTGGCGGCGAAAAAGTCGCTGTGAAATGGTTTTTTCCGCAAATGGCGACGCCCGAACAGCGCGCTTCAATGGAGCTTTTAATTCGCAAAGGCGCGCCGAGCGAGCATTTTCTTTATCCGCTAGAAATCACGACCGCATCGGGCGTTCCCGGCTTCGGTTATGTGATGCCGCTCAGACCGAAGCGTTTTAAAAACATTGTGGATTTGATGACGCGGCGGATTGAGCCTAGTTTCCGGGCTTTGGCGACCGCTTCGTTTAATCTCGCGCACAATTATTTGCTGCTTCACGCGCAAGGTTTGTGTTACCGCGATATTTCGTTCGGCAATGCCTTTTTCGATCCGGACAACGGCGACATTCTGATTGCCGACAACGACAACGTTTCGGTTGACGGCGCGCCGGTTTTGGGCGTTTTGGGAACGCCGCGTTTTATGGCGCCTGAAGTTGTCAGGGGCGAAGCGATGCCGAGCACGCAGACCGATTTGTTTTCGCTGTCGGTTTTGATTTTTTATATGCTGATGGTCGCGCACCCGCTCGAAGGCAAAAAAGAAGCCGCCATCAAAGCTCTCGATTTACCGGCGATGACCAAGCTCTACGGAAAAGAGCCGGTTTTTATCTATGACCCGAACGACGAATCGAATCGCCCGGTCGCGGGAATCCACGACAACGCGCTCGCGTTCTGGCGAATTTACCCGCAATTTTTACGCGATATTTTTATTCGTACGTTTACCGCAGGCTTAAACGATCCGCACGCGCGAGTCCGCGAAAGCGAATGGCGCGGGACAATGGTGCGACTGCGCGACACGATTTTTTATTGCCCGCATTGCTCGCTCGAAAATTTTTATGACGGCGAAGCGTTGAAAGCGGCGGGCGGAAATCCGGGTTTGTGCTGGGCGTGCGCCGCCGCATTGCGTTTGCCGCCGCGCATCCGCATCGGAAAATCGGTTGTGATGCTCAATCACGACTCGCAGCTTTTCCCGCATCACGTTGACGATACGCGGCTTTATGATTTTTCCGCGCCCGTTGCCGCCGTCGCTGTTCATCCGACGAATCCCAATGTTTGGGGGCTGAAAAACGTTTCTCAAAACAAATGGGTAATTGGAGCAGCCGACGGCTCTATCAAAGATGTCGAACCGACTCGCAACGTGACGCTTACGGTCGGAACGAAGATTCAGTTCGGCAAAATGGAAGGAGAAATCCGAATCTAATTGTATTTAATCGTTATTTTAAAGAGCTGACGCAACTAAAATTAAAACAAAAGCTCAATGCGTAATATCGAAAAGTTATTTCAAATTCCTAAATAAGAAACCGCCCTTTCGAGCGGTTTCTTATTTTATCTTAGATGTACCGGTAAAGATTCGAACTCTAAAACTATTAAATACAAACCAACCACAATTATTGATAGAAGATTCATTGATAAAGTCGTATTTCCTTGTATTGTGTTCATTTGAGATTTAGTTTTGTTTCGTTGTTTTTTGCTTTATTTAGATTCCCTTGTATCTTTGACGTATTTTCAAAGCCGTTTTTTGAATAAGCTGCAGAAAGGTACAAAGATGAAAGTTACGCTCCGTGAAAAGAAGTTAAAGGGTGCAAAGAGAAGCCTTTATTTAGACTTCTACCCGCCGATTACCAGACCTGACACGGGCAAGCAGACCAGGCGCGAATTTTTAAGCCTCTACGTCTTCGATAAGCCGAAAACCGAAACTGAAAGAGAACATAATAAAGAAACGCGTATCCTAGCTGAAAACGTCAGGGCAAAACGCCAGCTCGAGCTGCAAGCAGGGAATTATGGTTTTCTAGTCAAAAAACGGCAGAACGCAGACTTTCTAAAATATTCCCGCGATTTGGCAGACAAGCGAAGCAAGAATCAATCAGTTCGACAAATTTGGAAAAGCTCGATTCTTTATCTAACGGATTTTACAAACGGGCAATGTACCTTTGAAAATCTAAATCAACATTTTGTCGAAGATTTTAAAACATATCTTTTAAATGCTAGCAGCAGGCGCTCGAAAAACACACTTTTAAAATCCACCTCTGCCTCCGCATATTTTCAATGTTTTTGTTCAACACTTAATCCTTAAAAAGCACTCCTCCTGAACAAATAAACGCTGAAATAAAACAGTTTTTACTTAACCGAAAAAATCTTTCAGACTTTAGAGAAACAGTCAATAATTTATTTGCTGAAAACAGTACAAAAGAGTAGGACGGTTTACTAATAAAGCGGGCTAAAAACAGTACACCTTTCTTTATGGGCTTTTGTACTAAAATCTGCTTTTTTGCTCTCAAAATCTTTTTTCTCAAAACGGTATTATCTCTTTTTTGTTTCGTTTACTTTCTGAAGTGCGAAGAACCGTCACACTTGAAGGACAAATTTGGTTTGTTGCCAAAGATGTTTGCGACATATTGGAAATCGCTAACAGCAGAGATGCAGTCTCAAGTATTTCCGATAAAATGAAGCGTACCGTCGCCGCGACCGACGCTATCGGTAGACCTAGAGATATGACCGTTATTAGTGAAGCGGGAGTTTACAAACTCGCATTTCGGTCAAACAAACCAGAAGCGGAAAAATTTACGGATTGGGTAGCTGGTGAAGTTATACCGGAAATTCGCAAAACCGGACGGTACACGCCAAAACATCAGGGCGTTTTGCCGCTCGCATCACATACAAGTATCGAAGTGCAAAAAGATATGAGCAAATCAGTTAATGCCTTCAATTATCAGCTTGGCGGTGTGGATGCAACGATGCAATACAATATCGCTAACAGCGTTGCTCATACAGGTAAAACGCCTTCTCAGTTGATGCGTGAGGCAAAAGATAAGGGCTTGAAATCAAAAGACCGAAGTTCGGGAAAAGCAGTTGTCAGAGCAACGAATTTACCTGTAGCTTGCTGTATGAGCCTTGCCGATAATCTTTATGAACAAGGCATCAATGCTGAAAAGGTTTTTGCAGTAACAAAAACCGCCGAACCCGTTTTTGAAGGAATCCTCAAACTCGGATTGACGCCAGCAGAATTGACCAAAGAAAAAAAGTGAGAATTTCTCACTTTTGAACCCAAAAGAGTAGCGGAAATTTCCGCTACTCTTTTGTTTTGCCGATAGGTTGTTTATGCATCAAACGTTTGCCGCTAACGCCTTCAATGGCTTTTTCCGCTCGTTCCGTATCAGTAATTTTCCGCGCGTTGAATCTGAAATCAAATTCGCTCAAATAGCGATGAAGATGCTTTTTGCTCCAATGATGATAAACACCGATAACGCCGCGTTTCATCAAAGCGTGAACCGATTCGCAAGTGTTAACGTGGGCATTGCCACGCACGTATTCGCCTTTATGGTGATTAACCGATTCGTGACAGGCGAACTCATCGGACGCGAACGAATAAGACGGTGATTCGTCTGTCATAGTTTCGGCTTCACCTGAGCTTTCCGCGCTTGGTTTTCCTACACAGTTGACTGCCGGCGAAAGTTAAGGCGGAGAGACGCCTAAATTAACCTTTGCCGACAACTTTAACCACGCAAACGGCAATCCTTACGGCTCGGCAGCTCCTAATGACTGGGAAGCTGCAACAACGGGAGCGCTCGCGGGCAAGCAGCCAACCATTACATCAAACGCGCTCGTTTATGAACAGAATCCACAAGGAATGATTTTTCGCCCGGATGAGCTGCTAAACACAAAGGCGTCAATCAAACTGGTTTCTCAATTCGGCGACGGCGGCACATACTTGGGCGCAAGATTATTGATGACTTAAAGGCTATTTGTGCGCGTATGAAACCGGCACTTACGGCGGACTCTTTAAAATGGTCGGCGGCGGTCATTCGGAAAACCTTGCGTCGGGAACTCCTTCGGCAAACCCGGAAGCAAACGACACG
>DASVRD010000024.1:0-8996 GCA_036388775.1 Pyrinomonadaceae bacterium
TTATTCTTAACAATCCAACCTCCGCCGACGCATTCTTCGCCGTTGTAGAAAACGGTGGCTTGTCCGGGCGTGATGGCGGCTTGCGGTTCGTCGAAAACGATTCGCGCGCGGTTGTCCGGCAGAGCGTGAATCATCGCGGGCGCGGGATCGTGGCGGTATCGCACTTTTACTTCAGCGCGGACGGGTTCGGACGGTTCGTCAAATGCCACCCAATTTACGCCTTTTGCGGTGAATTCGTAAGCGTCGAGTTCTTCTTTCTCGCCGACGATTATTTGATTTCTGGCTCGTTCGATTTGCACGACATAAAGCGGTTTTTCGTGCGCGATGCCGAGCCCGCGACGCTGACCGATTGTGTAACGGTGAATGCCTGAATGTTCATTGAGTTTTTCGCCTTTCGTGTTTACGATGTCGCCGCTCTTCGGCAGCTCGTCCGAACGGTTTTCGTGTTCGAGATAACGGTCAATGAATTCGGCGTATTTGCCGTCGGGAACGAAGCAGATTTCCTGCGATTCCTGTTTTTCGGCGACATATAAATTCGCTTCGCGCGCGATGTCGCGAACTTCGGATTTCATCATATCGCCGAGCGGAAAAAAGGCGCGCGAAAGCTGATCCTGCGTTAATTCCCACAAGAAATAAGTTTGATCTTTCCAGTGATTTTTCCCGCGAAAAAGGCGATAACGATCAGCCTTTTCGTCGTATTCTACGCGCGCGTAATGTCCGGTCGCTACTTTATCGCAGCCGAGACTTTGCGCGAGCTTGTCCAAAGACGCGAATTTCAGACGCGAATTACACGCAACGCACGGAATCGGCGTTTCGCCCGAAAGATAGCTTTGAACGAACGGTTCGACGACCGCTTCTTCAAAGTCCCTTTCGAGATTTAAGACGTAAAACGGAATGCCCAGACTTTCAGCGACGCGGCGCGCGTCGTAAACGTCGTCGAGCGAACAGCAACGCGACGGTAGTGGATCGCCGTTTTCGTCAACATTGATGTGTCGCCGCTGATTCCAAAGCTGCATCGTAAAACCGACGAGCTCGTGTCCTCGTTCCTTTAAAAGCGCGGCTGCCGAAGAAGAATCCACGCCACCGCTCATTGCTACTGCTATTTTCATAAAATTACCTGCTGTTAAAAATTGCGAACAGCCGCAAACAAAATAGTATATTGCTTTAGATGCAAAAACAGTAGTAAACACATGAATTGTTTGAACCTTAATTCGTGTTACAGTTTTGAAATTTGAAGGATTAGACAGCCAAATTCTTGCCAAAAAAAAAGGCGAGTGTCATAATGCGCTCATCAATTTCCAGGTAGAAAGATGAAGTTATCGTGTCAAGAAACTTCAGCAGTTTGGCGAAACATCGTCGAGCAGCTCCACATTTTGCGCGGTTTGAGCCTCGCAATCGTTTTTTTGTGCGTTTCAGCCGCCTACGCCGAACGGCTGCCGGTAAAAACTTACACCGTCGCCAATGGGCTTTTACGCGACGGCATTCATCGCATCAAACAGGATTCGCGCGGTTTTTTATGGTTCTGCACGTTGGAAGGCGTTTCGCGGTTTGACGGCTACTCTTTTACGAATTTTACCACTGAGGACGGTTTGCCTGACCGCACCGTCGCGGATTTTTTTGAAACGAAGAATGGGGTGATCTACCTTGCTACGAACAAAGGCTTGGCGCGACTCAACCCGGACGGGATGCGCGGCTCGGCGGAAAATCCGCTTTTCTCGGTTTTTCTGCCGGATAACAAGCGCGCTGAAAAGATTCAGACGTTGTACGAGGACAGAAATAATCAAGTCTGGGTCGGAACGAGCGACGGGCTTTATAAGTTGATCGAGGCGGACGGAAGAATTGCGTTTGAAAGCGTAGCGCTGGGCGAGCCGCTGCCGGGGTTTGGCGGGGCACTGAGCGAGCCTGATCCAAACGCCGTTTCCGTCACCTCGATTCTCGAAACGAAAAACGGTGTTCTTTGGGTCGGCACGTTCGGAAGCGGCTTGTTTCGCTTGTCCGAGAACGGCGGCGTTCGGCGTGTCGCCGCGTCGGACGGACTCGGCGACAACAAAATAACCGATTTGCTCGAAGACCGTAGCGGTAATCTTTGGGTCAGTAAACGAAGCGACGTTTCTGGGGGCGTGTGCCGGCTCAATGCAGAGGCGAGTGAGCAGTCGGTCAGAAAATGCTACTCGATGAAAGACGGTCTCGGCTCAAATTGGGTTAGGGATATATTTGAAACGAGCGACGGCGGTTTGTGGCTGGCAACAGTTCCCGGTCTGTGCCGGTTTCAGCCTGAAGGGGAAACGCCCGTCTGCAAGACTTATTCGGTTGAGAACAATTTGTGCGGCGACATTTTTGCCCTTGCCGAAGACAAAGACGGAAATCTCTGGACGGGTTCCTCCTGTGGCGCGAAGAAAATAGCACGGTACGGTTTTATAACTTACGGCGCGGCTGACGGGCTGGACTCCGACCATATTAATTCGATTTTCGAAAATTCGACGGGCGAATTTTTCGCCATCACCTTTCCCAGAAACAAGCGTTTCATCAGCCGTTTTGACGGAAACAAATTTACTACCGTTGAACCGCGCCTTCCCGTTTTTGCGGACTATCACTACGGCTGGGGCTGGCAGCAAACCGTCTGGCAGGACAGCCGCGGCGCGTGGTGGATTCCGACGGGTCAGGGACTTTTTCGCTCGCCCGACAACACGAACTTTGAGAATCTCGCCTCAGTCCCGCTCGAAAAACAAAAAACGGGCGCGAAAGGCGAAGAAGTTTTCCGTATCTTTGAAGATTCGCGCGGCGACGTTTGGATCGTTACGACCGGGTTTACCAACGAACTTTTGCGCTGGGAGCGAGCCAAAAAAATCTGGCACGATCACACACTGCAAGCCGGTTTTTCGGCGACCCGCGCTGGTTCGGCTTTAGTTGAAGACAAACACGGCAACGTCTGGATCGGGGCGAGCAGCGATCACGGCGATAGCGCGTTAATTCGCTATCGCCCAAGCGGAGAATTTCGCGTTCTCACCGAAAGGGAAGGCGCGCCTTCGGACTGGATTCGGGATTTATTTCTCGACTCTCGCGGGCGGCTTTGGATCGCCTCGACGGGCGACGGCGCGTGGCGGTTAGACGAGACGAACTCCGACGCTTTTGAATTCGTCAAATACGCCCCCGAAAACGGCTTGACGAGCATTGCGACCGCCTGCGTCACCGAAGACCAGTTCGGACGAATTTACATCGGAACGTGGCGCGGCATTGACCGCCTGACGCCCGACACCGGACAAATCGAAAATTTTACGACCGCCGACGGTTTGCCCGCGAGTTTCGTCGAAAATGCTTACCGCGACCGCAACAACAATCTCTGGTTTGCCGGCGAAAACGGTTTGGCGCGCTTTATTCCTGAACCGCCGCGCGTGCGCAAGCCGCCGAACATTTTAATCACCGGCTTTCGCGTTAACGGAATTTCACAAGCAGTTTCGGTTTTGGGCGAGGTGGCGATTCCCGCGCTTGATCTTGGTTCAGACCAGCGACAGATAACAGTTGAATTTCTCGGTTTGGGCGCAACGCTCGGCGAGAAATTGCGCTATGAATACCGTCTGAACGATTCGGATTGGACTCCGACCGGCGAACGCACGCTGAATTTTGCCAATCTTGGAAATGGCGAAAATCGTCTGGAAATTCGCGCCGAGACCGCTGATAGAATTTACAGCGCAAAATCGGCGAGTGTTTCCTTCCGTATAGCCGCTCCCGTTTGGCAGCGCCCGTGGTTTGTCGCTCTGGCAGTTGCTTTAATCGGTTTAACCGTTTTCGGCGTTTATCGTTACCGCCTGAACAAATTACTGGAAATCGAGCGAACACGAACGCGCATTGCGTCGGATTTGCACGACGACATAGGCACGAATTTATCGAAAATTTCTCTTTTGAGCGAAGTCGTCAATCTCCAGCTTGCCAATCGGAACGTAGAAAGCAATCGCCTGCTTAATTCGATTGCGGAAATCTCGCGTGAGTCGGTCAGTTCGATGTCGGACATCGTTTGGGCGATCAATCCGAAACGCGATTCAGCGTTGGAACTCGTCAGAAGAATGCGTTTGCACGTCGAAGAAATTTTCCTCGATAAAAATGTTAACGTTCGTTTTAACGCGCCAACCGACGGCGCGTCAATTAAGCTTTCGATGGACGTGCGCCGCGAGCTTTACTTAATTTTCAAAGAAGCCGTCAGCAACGCCGCCCGTCATTCGAATTGTAAAAACATCGAAGTTGATTTCCGTTTGGAAAGCGGCTCGGTTTTCCTGCGCGTCGCCGACGACGGTAAAGGCTTTGAAACTTCAAAGAAAACCGACGGCAACGGCTTGGAAAATATGCGAAGCCGCGCAGTGAAAAACGGCGGCGATTGTTCAATAGAATCGAATGCGGAAAGCGGAACGATTTTGAAAATTCGATTTCCGCACAATTAAATTTATTTGAACCAAACAATTACCGACGGATTTAGCCGGGTTTGTTGACATTAGTGATAATTTACAAAAGTAAAATTTCAGCAGAACCTAGCTGAATACACAGGTTTCAAAAATTCGAGCGAAAGATTATTTTAGAAACAGATGCCCGCGCTCGCTTCAAACAAAACCGAATTTGCGACTGTTCGCGTTATCGTCATCGAAGACCAGCGCGAGCTGCGCGAAGGCTTAAAAATCCTGCTCGATTTCACGCCGAATTTTCGCTGCGTGCGAAGTTTCGGCTCGATGGAAGAGGCGCTCGCAAACATTGAGGCGGACACGGCTGATTTGATTTTAACCGATATCGGGCTGCCGCGTTTGGACGGCATCGAAGGCACGCGCGCTTTAAGAGAAAAGTTTCCGTCTCTGCCGATTATCGTGCTGACTGTTCACGACGAAGACGATAAAATTTTTCAAGCCCTGTGCGCCGGTGCGAATGGTTATCTTTTAAAGAACACCGCTCCGGCGCGCATTGTCGAGGCGATAAAAGAAGTTTTGGACGGCGGCGCGCCGATGTCGCCTGATGTCGCTCGCCGCGTCGTTCATTTGTTTCGCACGTTCACGCCGTCTGTGGAAGTCGATTATCATCTGACCGAACAAGAACGACGCATTCTGAAAATGCTCGTCGAAGGACACCATTACAAAACTGCCGCTTACGAACTCGGCATTTCCAGAAGCACTGTTTCGTTTCACCTGAAAAACATCTACGAAAAACTTCAAGTTCACTCGAAAACCGAAGCCGTCGCTAAAGCCTTGCGTGAGAAAATTATCTAAAAATTTGTTCGCGCTACCTACCTATCTACACAGTTACATCCGGTTTTTCTTATAGCCTAAAATCCAAAAACATTTTGCCAGTTAATTTATTTACTTGAATCAAGACAGGCGACGCCACTAAGAGAAGAGTCTTAAACAATAGGATTTTTAGCAATGAATTACGTTGAAGTTAATTCAAGATGAACAGTAGATGAAGGATTGAAAATAATAGGAACGAGAGAAACAACGAATAACAAGGTTAGGAGGATTGAAGAATAAATGAGAAAGAACCTGTTAGGAACTAGATTGGGTTTTATGGTGACTGGAAGCGTGTTAGCTGGGACTGCAGTCCTGGTCCTGTCTATAGGTTTCGTCTTTACGTTAAGCGTCTCCGCACACGATATTGATGTGGAACAGGCAAAGGCAAAGGTCCGTGCATATGCCCGGGAGGTTCTTAACGATGGTAGAAACGGGTATATCTATTCTAGGACGAGTTGCAAAGCTATATTTAAAGAACACAATCACCAAGTAAGTTGTCGTGTCTCATATCAGAACGAAAATGACAAAAATATGGGTGAGTGGACATGCCAGGAGGACATCACCGTCTTTTTTCAGGCTCACAAAGGCACTAGAAGAAACTGGGAGTATTACCTGTCGCATGTGTCCCCACAAAGTAAATGTGGAAAACGCACGCTGATCGGTCCTATTCCCTGACTCAAAATATACTGTTGCGTTTCTCTGGGGTAAGGATCTGAACCACCTAAAGAAGTTCTCTTACAGGGAGTTTAGCATTATGAAAATTTTTACACATATTCTAATTCGGAGAGAGCTACGGTCGGCATTAGGCATTCTCACACTATTATTGATTGCCGCCTCCGCCGTAATGAGCCAGCTACCGATCACGGGCAGGATTGACAAGGTATGGATCGAGGAAAGAGTTAAGGTCGGTACGGATAACGGCATCCGCATTCACGTCAAATTTAAGGTAAAAAATGCCGTTGGCGAAGAGTGTCGAATACGAGCCAACTTTTACACCGAGGACGGTAACGCAATCGTTCCATCTCCCGGTGCGAATAAGTATAAGGATAAAGGCGGTCACGCGGTCGTTACAAAAGATTTTAAACCTCCATACGAGACGTCGGACTATCTCGACACGAAACTCGCCATGCCCTATTGGGTTTTGAATTTAAGGGAGAACAACGAGAACAAGATGAAGTTTTTTGTAGCTGTTCGCTGCCGCAATGAAAAAGTTGCCGAGTCCGACTGGATACCGTTTTCTCTTCCGCTCGGAAAAGCGAAATAAATTTTCTTGATACGTTCTTTCTGTTTTTGCCAGATTTAGTTGAAGGAAAAACCTTTTTAAGGAGATCTGAAATAACCATGAACCATATATCACTGCATAAATCTATTCAAGTCGCGGTAATGGTGACACTGATATTTTCGTTTGCCTCGATGGCATCCGCGCAATTCAGAGCATTTGGAAAGGCAGTACCAGCTTCGTTTTCCGAAACTGTCAACGTATCGGATCTGCCGGGGTCAGAGCGATTGTTCTTTCCTTTGGTTGATGGAGCTGTGGGAACGCTCGATAAAGTGTGGGCGGAAGGAAGGGCATTCGTCGGGAATGGGGAAATTCTGGGGCTCCGCATACACGTTAAATTTAACGTGAAAAGGGCAATCAATGATGATTGCAAAATGGTCGCATCCTTTTTCAATCACGCCTCAAAACGAATGATCTCGCCGGCTGGGTCTAAAGCAAAGCCATATAGGAGTGCCGAGGGAAACGTCATCGTCGTGAAATCATTTAGCCCCACCAAAGACGATATGGATTACGCGGACATGCAGCTCTTTATCCCGTATTACGCAATGAATGAGGTGGACGCTCGAAACGTTAAGAGCTTTTTTGTATCAGCGCGCTGCGGCGAAACCAGATTCCTTTCGTCTGATTTTGTCAGCGTCGATCCTCCGAAGGAATTGAGAAAATAAGGACAAACAAATAAGCAGATCTCAGGAGGAAATGAAAATGAGCTATAAAAATGTGCTCGATAAACTATTACCGGTGGCAATACTCTTGCTCTTATTCGCTTGCGTTGCGGTCGGCACTGACGCTGCCGGCGCAATCAATATTACAGATAGACCGGCGTTACAAACGGCGTATGAGATGCGCTGTCGCGGCGGCAGAGGTTTGCGGTTTAGCACCACACCCGGCAGAAACCTGCCGACAGGTGAACAGATGATGAATGTTACGATGAACTTTAACGCCGCATCTAAGCCCGCCAACAATTCAAAAAATCTGGAGCCGGGTCAATGTTCGTGGGTCGATAGGACACTAAGAAAAGGCGAGCCTACACAGATCCGTCTTGAGTTGGTTGCGAACGGTCAGCTAAAACAGGTACTCCACGGCACGCCCGCATCGAGCTCGCCAACCCAAGCCGAGGTCACACCGGACGCAATCAATGTTCCCGATTACCTTAGTTCCTCATCACACTATTGGATTTTTCGGGTCTATAATTCAAACGAAGGTTACCTGCAGGCTACCGGCAGCAAATACTACAAGCCGCCGATTCTGCTCAACCCCAACGAAGAATTTAAGCCCATAAATAAATTAAAGGTGAAACCACCGCCTAAACCGTAGCTGAATTACAGATGCGGTCACACCTCGTAACGTCCTTTAGCACATAAAAATCTTGGAGATTATTGAATCATGAAAAAGAAGATCACTCATATCGTATTCACGGTGGTCTGTATGTATTTGATCGTTGCCGGAGCATCAGTCAACACCCGCGCACAAGTACGGCTGGCGACGGTCGTAGGTAAAATAACGTGGAAAAAAGCCATGGGCACTATTCCGATCAGCGAATCGAGTGACAAACAATCCCCCAATCCGTGCGGACGCTATTTTATTGCGGCAACCGACGGCACCGGTAAGCTTGTAAAGCTAGCCAACAAACCGACATTGGCGCCAGATGAAGGTGACAATTACGTCTGCAAATACATTATCGGAATTCCATACGGTCAGAAGGTGAATATAGTGGCAGGCTTTGGCAACGCCCGGCGTCTGCCGGAACTCGATACTTCATCGCCTATTTATGTCAACGCCCCTTGGATCGGGGGCACCGAATCAAGTCCGATTAAAGGAGAAATGCGGGGATTCACGGGGGGACGAGTCGTAGTCGTAAAGAGAAACCCAAACCCAAGGGTCGAACCTGTAACTGTTAATTTTGAAATGGTTTACGTGAAGATCAATGCCCCCAAGTAAATTGAACGGTCCGTGCTCTAAGAAATTAATTTAACTAACCTATAGAGGAGAAATATGAAAAAAAAATCAACTAACACAACCGCAATACGATCATTTGTATTAATGACGGCTGCCTTAGGGATGCTGCTGTTTATTTCGGTAACACCCAGTTTTGGACAGGGTGATCCGCCCATTAAAACGAAGGATGTTGAAACAAGAAGGTCTGAAACTGTCGAGGGCTTAATTGATACTGGTTTTATGACAACGCCGGACATATCTGATGATCTGGACGGCAGCGACGACGAATACTTTTACAAAGTTTTAGCAGGTCCAGGAAAACTAACTGTAACGATGGAGGTCGTCGCGAATGGCACAAATGCCGGAGCTTACCTCGACCTCTTTGGACCGAATTCCAAAGCGATCTTGTCAAATATGCTCGTCCAGGGTATCGACGGCGGCAGCGATAAGGTTACGAAAAGTGTGAATATTGCAAAGAAACAAATCATCGTGATCCGGATAAAAGGCATTAAATACGGGGA
>DASVRD010000025.1:0-150889 GCA_036388775.1 Pyrinomonadaceae bacterium
ATCGAAAGGCGACGCGCAGGAACATATCGAAAATCTCGCGCCTGCCGCATTTAGCTTGCGTTCGATAGCCTGTTATCAATTGCGCGTCGGCGCGGCGCAGTGGAATCTGAAAAACGCGCAATTAAGCGGCTCGCGTTCCGACAACAAAGACGAATCACTTTACCCGAACCGAATCGGCAATTACTCGAAAGGCTTGCCGCATCAGTCAAACGGCGAAGTTTCTCCTTCCGCGTACGACGCTTTTATCGCTGCCGTTAACAGCAAAAAACACTCGGATTTTGAGGCGATTCCGATGGGCGGCGATCGCAAGCTGACCAATCCGCAATCCGGTCTGGCTTTTGATCTGGAAGGCTCCGACCCGTATAGCTGCGCAATGCCGCCGCCGCCTGCGTTTGCGAGCAGGGAAATTGCGGCGGAAATCGCCGAAAATTACTGGATGGCGCTGCTTCGCGACGTGCCTTTCACAGATTACGCGAACGATCCGATTGCGAATGCTGCGGCGGAAGATTTGACGCTTTTCGGCGCGGATTTCAAAGCGCCTAAAGACAAAGCCGGAGATGTTACGACGAGCCTTTTGTTTCGCGGTTTGACGCCGGGCGATAAAGCTGGTCCGCTGATGTCACAATTCTGGTATTTGCCTTGTAATTTCGGTTCTAATGAAGTCAATCAACGCATTCGCACAGTGCGCGGAATCGCCGATGGCGGGCGCAATTATCTGACGGATTTTAATTCGTGGCTCTCAGCGCAAAACGGAATCTCCCCGTCGGAAATTCTGAATTATGATTCGACACCGCGATACATCCGTAATGGGCGCGATCTTGGCGCGTGGGTTCATGTTGACGTTTTGTTTCAAGGTTATTTCCAGGCGTTTTTGTGCCTCGCCGGAATGAACGCGCCGTTTGACGCCGGAAATCCTTACCGCGATTCGGCGACGCAAGCCGGTTTCGGCACGTTCGGCGGACCGCATATTGCCACGATGTTGTGCGAAATTTCGACGCGCGCTCTGAAAGCCGTCTGGAATCAAAAATGGTTTGTTCATCGGCGTTTGCGACCCGAAGCCTTTGCCGGGCGCATTGACAGAACGCTTTATCACAGCGCAAATTATCCGGTGCATTCGGAGATTCTCAATTCGATTTTGAGCGGTGCAAGACTCGGAAAATATATGCCAGCCGGAAACGCTCTGCTTCCGCAGGCTTTTCCAGAAGGCTCGCCGACGCATCCGGCTTACGGTGCGGGACACGCAACGGTCGCGGGCGCTTGCACGACAATCTTAAAAGCCTGGTTCGACGAATCAACCGTGATTCAAAATCCGGTCGTGCCGGATGCGACAGGAACCGTTTTAGTTCCTTACGTCGGAACGGAAAATTTAAGGGTCGGAGGCGAGCTGAATAAAATCGCTTCAAACGTCGCCCTCGGACGAAATATGGCTGGCGTTCACTGGCGCTCGGACGCGACCGAATCTTTAAAGCTCGGCGAAGCAATCGCCCTCAGCGTTTTGCGTGACCAAAAAGCCTGCTACAATGAGCCTTTCAGCGGATTTACTTTGACTAAATTCGACGGAACGACAATCACCGTTTAAATTTAGTTTGAACGAAAAAAGATAAAAGCCGCTGATTTCACAGCGGCTTTTATCTTTTTAGGCAATAAATCGTTTTCGGTTCGGTCTAATCAGTTGAATTTGATAATATTTTATTCCATTTTTGAGATGTTCTGGAGATTTGCAAGATGAAAAAGCCAAATTTAAAAAGCGTTATAATTTTTCCCTTGATCTTTGTTTTGGCTTTCGGCGGAGTTTTGCCCGTGCGGGCTGACGGTGATTTGGTCGGCGGCACGGCTGAAGATATTTCCGGCAACGCCAGTGTTTTCGTTTTCCGAAAAGGCAGAAAAGCGCCGCACGCGAGAAAGACCTTCGGGAAAAACAATGTTTCCGCCAGAAATCGGCGACAAAAAGCGGCTCAATACGCCGCAATTAAATGGCGGCTGAAAACCGCATTGGCGAAAAACCGAGCTAAAACGCGCGGCGCAAACAATTCGGGAACAACCGCCGCAACGAGAAATTCCAATCGTCGCACTGCTCCGCCGTCGCTTAAAAACGTCGAACCTTTGCTGACGAAAGCCGATGCCGCGCTCGCGCAAGGCGATTTGGCAGGCGCGATTCAGTCTTACACAAAAGCGCTCGCCGTCAGCCCGAAAAATACGCACGCTGCAGCCGGTTTGAGCGACGCTTTGGCGGCAAAAGGCGACCGCGCAACGGAAGCCGGAAACTCCGCGCAAGCCATCGCCAATTACGAAGAAGCTCTCAAACACGACCGCCAGAACACTGCGGCTTACGCCGGACTCGGCGCGGTTTACGACACAATGGACGAGCGCGAAAAAGCCGTCGCAAATTTTGAAAAGGCTTTGCAACTCGACGTTTCGCTCGTTGACGTTTATTACCCGCTCGGCGTGCTTTATTACGAAACGAAAAATTACCCGAAAGCCGAAGAATATTTGAACAAAGCTCTACCGGCGCGCGCCGATGACGCCGAAACGAGAAATTACGTGGGGCTGATTTATGCCAATTCAAAACGCGACGCGGAAGCCGTCAATGCGTTCAAATTTGCGGCGCAGCTAAAACCGGATTACGCCGAAGCGTATTTTAATCTGGGCGAATCTTACGACCGTTTGAATCAGTTGGATGAAGCGATTGGAGCTTATCGCAAAGCTATCGAAATCAATCAGAGTTATGCCAACGCCTGGCACAACTTGGGCGTCGCATATTACAACCGCGAGCGTTATGCCGAATCTGCCGAAGCTTATAAACAAGCCGCCGCTTTAAACGGCGATGTTGAAACCAATGTCGCGCTCGCCGATTCTTACCGGCAGCTTAAACAATTCGACAACGCCAACGGCGCTTACGAAAAAGCAATCGCTCAAAACACCGGAGCGCCTGCCGAAGAACGCGCCGAAGTGTTTGAAAAATACGGCTATTGTTTGGGCAAAGCGAATCGCTGGGACGATTCGGTCAACGCGCTCAAAGAAACTTCCGAGTTAAATCCCGATTCCGTCACTTACGCGAATTTGAGCTGGACTTACAGCAATTCGGCGAAACAGGACGCGAAAAACAAAAACGAAGAGGAAGCCCGACGCAAGCTCGAAGAATCGAAAACAGCGGCGCAAAAAGCCGCCGAACTCGATTCGAGAAACGAAGCCGCGAAATTTAATCTCGGCAACGCACAGGCACAGCTCGGCGAATACGATTCGGCAATCGAAAATTTCCGGCAGGCAACCGTAATGCGCTCCGATTGGGTTGAAGGCTACAACGGACTCGGCGTGGCTTATCGCTTATCGGGCGATTTGGACAATGCGGCGAGCGCTTTTAATCAGGCTCTGCGGCTCAACAACGATTTCGCCGACGCGCATTTGAATATGGCGATTGTCGAAACCGGACGCGGCAACAAACGCGAAGCTAAAAAACATCAGGACGCGGTAAAACGTCTGAATCCGGCAATGGCTGTCGCTTTGAATATATTTCTCGGCAGCGTTTCGCCCGAACAATTAAAACGTCGCGCGATTAATAAAATTCCGGGCAAAAATAAGATTGACGAAATAAAAAATAAAATCCGGCTGCCGTTTTAAAGCAAGTTTGGATAAATACGATAGAAAAAATCTCGCCCGCTTCTTCTACAAAAAAGCGGGCGAGATTTTTGTAAGACAAAAGTTTTATCGTTTGCGAGCGTCTTTTAAAAACGCGCCGTAATATTCCTGCAAGCTCGCGTCCAATTGAATAGCTTTTTCCAAATCGCGCGCGGCTTCCGCTTTTCTGCCTTGTTCGAGCAGCAGCAAACCGCGTCGCGCAAACGCTTGCGCCTGCGCTGGGTCAAGCTCGATAGTTTTGTTGTAATCGGTAAAAGCGGCGGATTTATTAACTGCTTCGAGCGCGATGGCGCGATTTAGATAAGCGGTAGGATGCGAGGGAAAGATTTCGAGGGCTTTGGTGTAATCGGCAATCGCGCCTTTTGCGTCTTTTAATTCTTGTTTGACGACGCCGCGATTAAGCAAAACTTCAAAACTCTTTGGCGCAAGCTCGAAAGCTTTGTCATAATCGGCGAGAGCAGCTTTGTAATCGCCTTTTGTTTGCAGGGCGTTTCCGCGATTGTTGTAAGACATCGCGTGCGCCGAGCGGTCGTAAGTATCTCCGGTCGTTATGCCGGAAAAAATCTCAATCGCTTTGGAAAAATCAGCAATCGCAGCATCCGTATTGTTTTGCTGTAAATGAATGTTGCCGCGATTAAAATAGCTCAAACCGTGTTTGGGATTAAGTTCGATGACTTTGTTGTAATCGGCGAGCGCGCCCGCGAAATCGTTGCGCGAGAGCCTAATATTGGCGCGGTTGTTATAGGCGTTCGCCATTTTCGGGTTGAGCGCAAGAGCGCGTTCGTATTCGATTAAAGCCGCGTCCGTGTTTCCGCTTTGCTGCAATTCGAGCGCGCGGTTATAAACTTCGCCGGCTTTTGAAATGTTTTGAGCAAGGATAGGCGACGCGCAGGCAAACGCAATGAAAATAAAGTTGAGGATTTTTTTCATAAATTGTTTCGGTTGGTGATTTAAGAATCTCTTTCGGTATAATCTCCGCAAGATTTATAAGTTTATCAAACCAAATTATTAAATGCCAAAAAGAACGGATATAAAGAAAATATTAATTATCGGCTCAGGTCCGATTGTCATCGGTCAGGCTTCGGAGTTCGATTATTCCGGCACGCAAGCCTGTCGCGCGCTCAAGGAGGAAGGTTACGAAGTCGTTTTGATCAACTCAAATCCGGCGACGATTATGACCGACCCGGAAATGGCTGATCGAACTTACGTCGAGCCGCTGACAATCGAATCTGCCGCCGCGATTATTGAAAAAGAACGCCCGGACGCTTTGCTGCCGACCGTCGGCGGACAGACGGCTTTGAATTTATCAATCGAGCTTTACGAACAAGGCGTTTTGGAGCGATTCGGCGTCCAGCTTATCGGCGCAAATCCCGCAGCCATCAAAGTCGGTGAAGACCGCGAGCTTTTTAAAGCCGCGATGGAAGAAATCGGGATTCCCGTCCCGAAAGGCGGTTTCGCGCATAATTGGGAAGAAGCCGAAAGAATTGTCGAAACGACCGATTATCCGGCAATCATTCGACCGAGCTTTACACTTGGCGGAACCGGCGGCGGAGTCGCTTTTAACCCGGAAGAATTTGAGGAAATTGTCCGCAGCGGTTTGGCGGCTTCCCCGATTTCGCAGGTTTTGATTGAAGAATCAATTTTGGGTTGGAAAGAATACGAGCTGGAAGTGATGCGCGATTTGGCGGATAACGTCGTCATCATTTGCTCGATTGAAAATTTCGATCCGATGGGCGTTCACACCGGCGATTCGATTACGGTCGCGCCCGCGCAGACATTGACGGATGTCGAATATCAGCGCCTGCGCGATATGTCCATCGCCTGCATCCGCAAAGTCGGTGTCGAAACCGGCGGCTCTAACATTCAATTTGCCGTCAACCCCGAAAACGGCGATGTGCGAATCATCGAAATGAATCCGCGCGTTTCGCGTTCATCGGCTCTGGCTTCAAAAGCGACGGGCTTTCCGATTGCGAAAATCGCCGCGAAATTAGCGGTTGGTTATACTCTGGACGAAATTCCGAACGACATTACGAAAAAAACTCCCGCCAGTTTTGAGCCGACGATTGATTACGTCGTCGCAAAAATTCCGAAATGGGCATTTGAAAAATTCCCTAAAGCGGAAGACTCGCTTGGAACGCAGATGAAATCGGTCGGCGAAGTGATGGCAATCGGTCGGACGTTTAAAGAAGCGCTGTTCAAAGGCTTGCGCTCGCTCGAAGCGACCAAGCCTTTGCGTTTAAAAGGCGTTCCCGATCACGTTTTGCAGCGAAAGCTCGCGCGTCCGAATTCGCAGCGATTTTCTTATATCACCTACGCTTTGCAGCACGGTTACTCGATTGAAGAGGTCTTTCGTTTAACCAAAGTTGATCATTGGTTTCTGGCACAGCTTCAAGACGTGATGCGCGTTCAGGACAGAATCGAAGACCGCAAGCTCGAAGATATTCCTGCTGAAGTTTTGCGGACGGCGAAAGAATACGGTTTGTCCGACCGCCGCATCGCTTTTTTAACCGAAAGCGACGAGCTTGCGGTGCGCGAACGACGCAAAAGTCTGGGAATTGTTCCGGTTTACAAACGAGTTGACACCTGCGGCGCGGAGTTTGAATCGTTTACGCCGTATCTTTATTCCACTTATGAAGAAGAGGACGAATCGAATCCGGTTGACCGACCGAAAATTATGATTTTAGGTTCGGGACCTAATCGCATCGGGCAGGGAATCGAATTTGATTATTGTTGCTGCCACGCTTCGTTTGCTTTGCGAAAAGCGGATTTCGAGACGATTATGGTCAACTGCAACCCGGAAACCGTCTCGACCGATTACGACACTTCGGACAGATTGTATTTCGAGCCGCTGACGTTTGAAGACGTGATGAACATCGTTGAGAACGAGAAGCCGACCGGCGTGATCGTCCAATTCGGCGGGCAAACGCCTTTGAACCTCGCCAACCGCTTGCACGAAGCGGGCGTTCCGATAATCGGAACTTCGCCCGATTCGATTGATTTGGCTGAGGACAGAAAGCGTTTCGGCGCTCTGCTCGACGAATTAAAAATCCCCGCGCCGCCGAACGGAACAGCCGTTTCGCCCGAAGAAGCGCGCAAAATTGCCGAGCAAATCGGTTATCCGGTTCTTGTGCGTCCGAGCTATGTTTTGGGCGGGCGCGCGATGGCAATTGTTTATGACGAACAATCTTTGGACGAATATATGCGGACGGCAGTTGACGCTTCGCCCCAAAGACCGATTTTGATTGATAAATTCCTCGAACGCGCGGCAGAATTCGATGTTGACGCGCTCGCGGACGAAACTGCGGTAGTGATTGCCGGAATTCAGGAACACATCGAAGAAGCCGGAATTCATTCGGGCGATTCTTCAAGTGTTCTTCCGCCGCAAAAAATCGCCGAAGAACATCTCGAAACAATCCGGCATTACACCCGAATTCTGGCGCGCGCTTTAAACGTCGTCGGTTTGATGAACATTCAGTTTGCCATCAAAGACGACCGCGTTTACGTTCTCGAAGTAAATCCGCGCGCGTCGCGCACTGTTCCGTTTGTTTCCAAAGCGACGAACGTGCCGCTTCCGGCAATCGCTTCGCTCGTGATGGCGGGCGTCAAAACTGTGGCGGAGCTAGGTTTGCCCGAAGTTCTGCCCGTCAATCTGTGTTTCGTCAAATCTCCGGTTTTTCCGTTTTCCAAATTTCCCGGCGTTGATCCGGTTTTAGGACCTGAAATGCACTCGACTGGTGAAGTAATGGGCGTCGGCGCAACTTTCGGCGAGGCTTACGGCAAAGCGATGAGCGGCGCGAACGTTAAATTGCCCGTCAGCGGAACGGCGTTTTTGTCGGTCAACGATTCGGATAAAGGACAAGCGGTTGTACTCGCACGCAGATTGAAAAAATTAGGCTTCGATTTGATTGCGACTTACGGCACTGCGCAGCGTCTGAAAGAAGTCGGACTCGACGCCGAATCGGTTTTCAAAGTCAACGAAGGTCGCCCGAACATTGTTGATTACATCAAACGCGACGACATCGCTCTGATTATCAACACGCCTCTGGGCAGAACTTCGCATTTCGACGAACAGGCGATTCGCCAAGCCGCTTTGCGTTACAATGTACCGTGCGTGACGACAATCACAGGCGCGGAAGCACTCGTCGAGGCGATTGCCGCAAAACAGCGAGACGAGAAATTTGTCGCTCGTTCATTGCAGGAAATTCACGCGGCTGAAAAATCTTTTGTAGCTGAAGAGGCAAGGTAAATCTTTATGAAAAACAAAGTTATTTTCATTTTATTGTTTGCTCTTTTTGTTTTGGCAAATCCAACCAAATATTTTGCACAAAGAGATTTGGGCGTCCGCCCGACGAGTTCCGGCGGCGTTTTGATGCCGGAGCAGGCAGCTTACGACATCAAGTCTTACGATTTGGAATTGCGCCCGAACATTGAGGAACAATCAATCAAAGGCGTTTTAACGGCAACTGCGAAAATCGTTAATCCGATTGATAAATTCGTGCTTGATCTGGACACGCCGTTTACAGTCGAATCAATTTCGCTTGTCAACGGCGCGAAACAGCAGCCGCTTACTTTTGAACGGAGAGAAGGAAAAATCTGGATTGCTTTTCCGAAAACGCAAAAAGCGGGCGAAACCGTAAATGTCCGCGTCGTTTACGGCGGAAAACCGCGAGTCGCGCCGCGTCCGCCGTGGGTCGGCGGTTTTGTCTGGTCGAAAACTGCCGACGGGCAGCCTTGGTTTGCAACGGCAGTTCAAAATGACGGCTCGGATTTGTGGTTTCCGGTCAAAGATCATCCTTCGGACAAACCGGAAACGACTTCGCTGCATTTTACCGTTCCGAACAATTTGGTTGCAGCATCGAACGGTAAATTGCAATCTGTTGTGAAAAACTCTGACGGAACGCAGACTTTTAACTGGTTTGTCTCGCAGCCGATCAGCAATTACAACATCGCTTTGAACGTCGCGCCTTACAAATTGGTCGAAGACAAAATGCAGTCAATCGCGGGCGACACGATTCCGATTGCGTTTTACGTTTTGCCCGAACACGCCGGCAAAGCGCAGGATTTGATTAATAAAACCAAAGATTACGTCAGGTTTTTTGAAGAATATCTCGGACCTTATCCGTTTCGCGCCGATAAATTGGGAATCGCCGAAACGCCGCATCTCGGAATGGAACATCAATCAATTACGGCTTACGGAAACGAATTTAAATACGACCCGGACGGCGTTGACACTTTGATGTTTCACGAGCTTGGTCACGAATGGTGGGCAAATCTCGTGACGGCGAAAGATTGGAACGATTTCTGGATTCACGAAAGTTTCCAGTCTTTTATGGACGCGCTTTATAAAGAACGGCTGAAAGGCAGAGAATCGTTCGTCAAAAGCCTTCCGTCGCGCATTAAATCTTTGAAAAACGTCAAACCGGTCGCGCCGCGCGAACCGCGCACGACCGTCGAAATGTATATGCTCCCGCCGGATTATACCCGCAGCGACAACGACATTTACGGCAAAGGCGCGCTGGTTTTAAATTCTCTGCGATCCTTAATCGGCGACGCGGCATTTTTCAAATCTCTGCGGCGAATGGCTTACCTGACGCCTGAAATGGAAAAAGTGACGAACGGCAAACAAACCAGACTCGTTACAACCGACGAGTTTATCCGAATTGCCGAGCAGCAATCGGGCAAAAAATTGGATTGGTTTTTTGAACTTTATGTGCGCCAACCGGCTTTGCCGCGTCTTGTCGCGGAGACAAAACCAAACAGTCTTGTTTTGCGCTGGGAAACTCCGAACAATATGCCGTTTCCGATGCCCGTTGAAGTCAAAATCGGCGGCGAAACAAAGCGAGTTGAAATGACAAACAACTCGGCGACGGTAGCTTTGCCCCAAGACGCGCAATATACGATTGACCCGAACGGCTGGCTTTTAAAATCTCTTTAAGTAGTAGAGAAATAAAAAGCAATTGCTTTGATTCTTTATTCGGTCTTAGCATACAAAAATCCCGATTGAAGCTGTAAAGCTCTAATCGGGATTTTTGTGTCGCCGGGTTGAGAAGAAAATCAGCGATAAGCGCTGTTTGAAGGCTCGGAAACTCCGGCAATCATATCGGTCAGAGCGTGACGCTCGCCCTGATATTTGTTCATATCGGCGTGCCGCACCAAATCGCCCTGGCTGATGATTCCGAGAAGCTGATTGCGGTCATTGACCACCGGCATTCGGCGCACCTGATGCTGTTTCATCAAGCGGATGCAGCCTTCAATCGGGTCATTGGCGTGACAGGCGAAAACTTCGTCGGTCATACAATCCTGCACCTGCGCGAAACGCGGGTCGGCTCCGTCCGCAACAAGTCTGACCGTAATGTCGCGGTCGGTAATCATTCCAATCATTCGCCCCTGATTGTCAACGACTGGCAGCGCGCCGCAATCTTCGTCGCGCATCAGACGAGCCGCGCGCTGAACCGTTTCGTTTGGATGTACGGACGCCACGTTTCTGGTCATCAAATCTCCGGCGCGCGTGTCGTGCCAATCGCGCCAGCGACTTTGTTGCGGTTGCCGGTTGTTTTGATTTTCCATCGAGGAAAATCCGCGCGATTGATTGAAATTGCGGTTTTGATTCGATTGGAAATTCCGGTTTGAAAAATCGTCCGGTTCGGAACGGTCGTCGCGCTCGTAAATCCGATTGGTCGTAGGATAAAACGGGTTTGCCTCTTTCGGCTTATATCCCGCCGGATTACTGTGATAAGAGTTGCCGTCGTATTCGTTGATATTTCTGTCTCTCGCATCTCTCGTTTGATTACGATTGCCGCGTTCATCGCCGCCGAACCACGAAGAAACTTCATCCGACGCTCTGTCAAACCAACCGCGCTCTTCGTCGCCGCGAGCGTTGTCATCATAATCCGAACGCGAGCCGCTCATCAGATTTTGCGGGCGATTTAAATCGCGTTGATTCGATTCGCCGCGAAAATTACGGCGCTCGCCGAATTCTCTCCGGCTTTGCTCCTGTAATCTTTCGTAACTATCCTGACGCATAATTTTCAAACTCCTTTCGTTTTAAAATTTGCTGCGCTTTTCAATCGTTATCCAAGATTATGGCTTCCCTTCGACGGATCGCCTTTCGGCAGATTGTCGGAGATTGCAACCGTTCCGAGTTCCGGCGAATTTCGACTTTCTTTGGCGTTCGTGTCATCCCCGTCGCTTCCGCCCGCGTCGCCGCGTTTTTTGCGCTCGCCCGTTTCTTCGTTCGTCACATCAACATTCAACTTTTTTGCAGATTCGTTTTCCATAATATTTAGAAGTAACAAATTTGATTTCGTTTCTTTTATCCTTTCTTTACTTTTCTATGACTTTTTTTCGTAATTCGATTGAGCAACTCAGCGTCATTTTCCTTCACTGCGTTTTCTTTGGGTTTCTTCGTTCGCGGTGACGAAATCTCTGGTCGCGCCAGTGCTTTCGCCCGTTCCCATTCCTACTTCGCCGGCAAAAGCATTGCCGGTTTTGCTCATACTTTCCGCGTCGTCAGCGCCTTGACCTGTTCTGTCGCTCGCGCTTGGCAGATCGTCCGTGTTGGTGCCGCTCGCAGATGAAACGCCGCTGCTCGGTTTTCGGTTTGTCTGTTTTTGGTCTGTTCCGGCGTCAACGCCTATTTCCGCGCCGCCGCCCGGTTTAACTCTTAATTCCTGATTGTTGTCTTGTTCAGCCATTTTTATGAACCTTTCTTTGTTCCGCTGCCTTTGGTCGCGCCGCCGCTCGAAGATGGGCGTCCGCCGCCGTCTTGTTTTTTGTTGCCGCTCTGAGTTTTGCCGCTCGCGCCGCTGCCCGAAGAATCGGCTTCCTGCGATTTTTCTTTTTTGGTTTTATTTTCCGGCATTATTTTGCTCCGCTGTTTCTCTTTCTTTTCCCCAAACGTGGTCAACGATTCCGGTTTCGCCCGATGCCCGCGCGCAATTGGCGCAACAGAAAAATTTGGCGTTCGCCTCGATTCCGTGACCGATAACTTTGCAACCGCAATTTACGCAAACCGGCGCGAGGCGGTGAATCGCGCATTCGAAACAATCAAACGTATGGCTCTCGCCCGCCGTTATTACTTCAAACGACAAATAATAATCGTTGCCGCAAACCTCGCATTGAGCCATTCGATTTCTCCTCTATTTCATTTTGTTCTGCATCTCGCGCGCCATTTGCAAATGGTGTTCGAGCGTCGGCAAAGTTTTCGTCGCAAATTCCTTTACATCCGCGTCCGTCCCGGCTTGCGCCTGCGTTTGAAAGGCTTTCACGTCTTTTTCGTGATCTTCAACCATCGCCTTGACGTATTCGCGCTCAAATTCCGCGCCCGACAATTTACTTAATCTGTCGGAGAGAGATTTGTGCGTGGAGTTCAGTTGAAGAGGCAGCGTTACGCTTTTTTTCGCGGCAATCGGTTTTATCTCATCGCTCGCTTTCCCGTGGTCGGTAATCATTTGCTGGGCAAAAGCGCGTATTTCCGGGTTTTGCGTCCGCGTCAGCGCCAGACTTGCCAATTGAATCTCCGCGATACTGCCTTCGGCAGCTTCCGTCAGAAAATCGCTCGGCTTCATTGACGAAATACCGCTTCCGCCACCTGCGCATCCGGCGAGCCAGATGATTGATAAAATGACCAAAGCCTTCAAAAAATAGCCTCTTTCCATGACAAAACCCCTTTTCGATACAGCAAAATTGTCTCAATCATCCGCCGCGCGTTTCAGTACGTTTGCGGACACATTTTAACCGGGGTCAGATGAGCGTTTCTGTAACCGTTTTGAGGCTTTCTGTTTTTAAATTCTTAATTTTAAATTCTCGATTTCCGTTGTGGTCTGCCAGTTGCAGAACGATTCAGTGAAAGTCGCCGCGAATGACTTTCAAATCAGCATGACGATTAGCAAAAACGGATATTTTCCCAAACGCTTAGCCGCTGAGGTGACACTTTCTGCCATCACACGTCTCACTTTTTTTGTCACCTTCTCATCTCACCGACTCACACTTACCCTCGCCGCTCCTCGCTCCGTTTTTGCTCAATCGTCGTGCTTTAACAAAAACTGGTGATTCGATTTTTTCGCAAAGGCAAATCGAATTGCCGCTTTTGTATTTTTAATCTTCTCGCACGCTCGAAAACGTTATGAACTCAAATCTGGAAGCAACGTCTGCCCCCGCCGCCGAAAATGCGGTCAACGTTGACTCTGCCGAACAAGACAATCAAGCCGTTTGGCAAAAATCCGGCGTCGAAAACCGCATGGCGGCGATGAAATCGCTGCGCGGCGGAATCTCTGCGGCGAAAGCCGGAAATCGCGCCGAAGCCAGAAATTTACTGCTCGAATCCGCCCGCCTCGATGAAACAAACGAAACCGTTTGGCTCTGGCTCGCCTCAATCAGCGAGCAGCCCGCCGAGCTTTACGGTTTCCTCCTCAAAGTTTTGGCGCTCAACCCCGAAAACGAGCGCGCTCTCGAATGGCAAAAAGCAACCCGCACCTTGCTCGTCAATCAATCAATCACCGAAGGCGCGGCGCTCATACAGGAAAACAACCGCCGTGACGCCGCCGAATGTTTTCGCCGCGCCACCGAATATGAACCCAACAACGAAATCGCCTGGCTGTGGCTCGCTTCAGCTACTGACGACATCGAGGACAAGCTGGCTTTTCTCCAACGCATTTTGCTGCTTAACCCGAACAACGAAAAAGCTCAGACGATGCTTCATTCGGCGAAACGGCAAATGGCGCGAAGTCTGCTGAGAAAAGGAAGTCTGGCGGCGGTTTCCGGCGACCGCGCCGGGGCGATTCGTTTTTTGGGCGAGATTATGGAATACGACGCCGAATTTGAAGAAGCCTGGCTGCTGAAAGCGTTTTTGAGCGAAACCGTCGAAGAAAAAGCCCGTTGTTTTCGACGCGCGCTCGAAATCAATCCCGATAACTCGCAAGCGGCTTCAGGATTGGCTTCGCTCCAGGCGATGCCGGAGTCAAACGTTGAACGCGAAAAATTCGTCGCCGAAGAAACTGATGCATGTCCGTTTTGCGACTGGTCAAATCCGGTCGGCGCGGCGCGCTGCAATTCCTGCAAAGCGTTTATTTCGTTTGAAGACACGGACAATTTGCTCGTTCACGAGGGAGTTGACGACAATGCTGTGCGCAATTTTATCGAGCGTCTGCACGCCGAACAAAATTTCCGCGAATTATCGGGCGGAGAACATTTAAATTTGGGTTTCGCTTATCTGAATTTAAAAAACTTCAAAAAAGGCTCGATTCATCTGGAACACGCCGCTGAAGTTGCCGCCGATGACGCCACTTTGCAGCGCCGCGTCGCTCGCTGGATTGAAAAACTCAACCAAATTGCGCCCGAATTGAACAACGAGACGGCAGTTTCGGGCAAGACGATTATGGTCGTTGACGACAGCCCCACTGTGAGAAAGCTGATTACCGGAAAGCTCGAAAAACACGGTCATCACGTTGTTGTCGCCGTTGATGGAATGGATGCGCTGGCGAAAATCAATGAGGAAAAACCCGATCTGATTTTGCTCGACGTGACGATGCCGCGACTCGACGGTTTCCAACTCTGCAAGCTCATCAGGCAAAACCCGGCTACGAAACAAGTTCCGGTCGTGATGATTTCCGGCAAAGACGGATTTTTCGACAAAGTGCGCGGGCGAATGGCTGGCTCGACCGCTTACATCACAAAACCTTTCGGTCCCGAAACGCTTCTGCAAACCGTAGAAAATTACTGCAAATAAACTTTCCCCGAAGTTTTCCCTAAATTATGAACAAAACAATTCTAATTGCCGACGACAGCCCGACCGAGATGACGCTTTTCGTCAAAGCTCTCGAACGGCGCGGTTATCAAACAATCTCAGCCGTTAACGGCGAAGAAGCCGTGGAAATAGCCCGCAGCGAACAACCTTCGCTCGTCGTTTGCGACGTGATTATGCCTAAGAAAAACGGCTTTCAAGTCGCCCGCCAGCTAAAAAACGCCGACGACACGCGCGACATCAAGATTTTATTAATCAGCAGCAAAAATCAGGACAGCGACCGTTTTTGGGGCTTGAAACAAGGCGCGGACGAATATCTCGCCAAACCGTTTGACGACCAGACTCTGGTCAACACAATTGAACGATTGCTGTAATTTCCCGCTTTTAATTCTTTAAAATTATGACCGAACCGGAACTCCTCAGAACGCTCGAACGTCTTGAGAAAGAAGAATTTCTCGACGTAAATCCCGAACTGCCTTTGCCGCCGTCCGCGGGCGGCGAAGATTATTTATCCATTTTGCAGGATTTACGCGAGGCGCTCGGCGAACCCGATGAGCCGCCGGTGGAGCCGGAAACGTCTTTCAGCGATCCGCAAAACATCCTCGAACTCGACGCCGTGCAGGAAATTGCGGCAAATGCGCCGGAATTTGAAAACGAGCTTGAGCTGCTGCCCGAAAACGCCGGCTTTGATTTTTCCGGCGACGAAACAGACGGCGCATTTTTAAATGATGTAACCGGGGAAGCGGATTCTTTACCGCTCGAAGAATTTCTCTCAACACAGCAATTTAGCGATGAGCCGCAAACAACCGACGTTGAACGTTTGAATGACCTGTTTTGTTCTCAAACGGAAGAATCTTCATTTGAATTTTCACCGCAAGAGCTTTTCGTCGAATCCGCTATTGAAGAAAATTCAGCAGCTGAATCTCCTTCAAACTTCGATTTTCCGGTTGAAGCTGACGAAGAAGCAAATCAAAACGACTTTGCTTTTGTTCCGAGCTTTGAAGAAACCGAATTCCCGGAAATTTTGCACGACGAAGAACAAGCGGAGGAATTTTCGAGCGAAGATTTTTCGTCCCAGGAAACTTTATCGAACGAAACAATCTCGAATTTTGAACCGGAAAATTTTGCCGCCGAAACCGAAGATTTTTCAGAGTTTCTGCCTGAGCCGCAGAGAGATTTTTTAAGCGAGCTTGACCGACAGCCGGAGTTTCCGCAGTTTAAAGCGACCGAAACCTCGTTTGAAATTCTGCCCGAACCTTCGTTTGCGGACGAAACCGCCCAAACGAACGAAGACCGCAGCCCGTTTGTAGTTTTCAAGCTCGACGCGGAATATTTCGCTTTTCCGGCTTCGGCGGTCGTCGAAATCGGTCACGAACCGCAGTTTTCCGCTTTGCCGTTTGTGCCTTCCTGGTTTTCCGGCATCACCAATTTGCGCGGCGATGTGATTGCCGTTTTGGATTTACGCGGTTTGTGGGAAAAAAGCGCAACCGCGCCGGACGCGCGCCGAAAAATGCTCGTCGTCCGTTCGGAAAAAGAAAATCTGACCGTCGGATTGCTCATTGATGCGGTGAGCGAAATCCGATATTTGGGCGAAAGTGAAATCAACTCCGCTCAAGATTTTTCCGATCAACCGTTCGCATTTTGCGTGCAAGGCGCAAGCCGAATGAATGAAACGTTTTTGCATATTCTCGATGTCGAACGACTTTTCGCTTCGCCGAAACTCCGCCAGCTCTAATCTTCGTCGGCGCAAATAAACCGAGGCGCTTCGCCTTTACAAAACGAAACTGCCTTCTCAATTCGCCAATTTTTTCCGGTTATGTTCCGAAATTTTAAAATCCGTCACAAACTCGTTTTGCTGGGAGCTTTGCTGAGCCTTCCGGCTTTTATTCTTTTGTTCTTTTTCGTGCGGGAAAAAGACAAATCAATCGCTTTCGCACAGCAGGAGCGCGCCGGTAATTATTACTCGCGCCCGCTGAGAAAAATTTTGGAAACAATTCCGCAGTTTGAGCGCGGCGGTTTGGCGGACACCGCGGCGCGCGTTGACGAAGCGTTTGCCGAATTGAATGCTCAAACCGAGCAAAACGGAGAGAATTTCGGCACTACCGAAAAATTTAACGAACTGCGTAAATCATGGCAGGAATTGAAAATTAATCGTCCAACCGCCACGCCGGAAGCGCATCAGGAGCTTTATCGCCGTGCGATGCAAAACGCGCTTGAAATGTTTTCGCTCGTCGGTTATTCGTCGCATCTGGTTTTGGATCAGGATGTTGCGGGTTTTTATATGGCTGATGCGATGCTCGTCCGGCTGCCCGAACAAGTCAAATTGATGTCGGAGATAACGCAGCTCGGCGACCGAATCGTAATGAATAAAGCCGCGACGCCCGACGAAAAGCTGCAAATGAACATCTGGCTCAATTTGCTCGAAGCAAACGCCGCCGATATTCGTGCCGATTACGAGCAAGCGGTTCGGCGCGGAAACGCCGAAGAGCTGCGCGCTTTTGAAGCGACGCTCAAAAAACACTCGGCGACGCTCGAAATTTTCGCCGGAATGTTGCGGCAAAAGATTTTGCAGGCAAGCGCTGAGGATTTTCAATACATTTCGACTTCACATTTTAATACGACAGCCGGAAACGCGATGACTTCCGGCGCAAATCTGTGGCGCGACATTGCAGAATCGAATGAAATTTTGCTCGCCAGACGCATTAGTTTTTCGACATTTGAAAAATACGCCGCGCTCGGAGCGGTTTTGCTCGTCGGTTTGTTAGCCGGATTATTTGCCTGGTTGACAGTCAAGAAATTCACCCGTTCGCTCGACGAAGCAGTGGAAATTTCCGACCGCGTTTCACGCGGCGAAATCGTCACGGTCATTGCAGGAACGCGCGGCGACGAAGTTGGCAAATTGATGGATGCGATGGCGCGGATGACCGCATATTTGCAGGAAATGGCGGAAACTTCCGACCAGATTGCGGACGGCAATTTGTCGGTCGAAGTTGAGCCAAAATCCGCCGCAGATCGTTTCGGCAATTCGTTTCAAAATATGATTACGCGCACTTTGCGGCTCGTGCAGTCGCAGGAGGAGCGCGACCGTTTGCAGAATTCGATTATGAAACTGCTGCGCGACGTTTCGGAAGTGGCGAGCGGCGATTTGCGGGCGCAAGCCGAAGTCACGCCCGATATGACCGGAGCTATCGCCGACGCTTTTAATTTTATGATTGAAGAGTTGCGGAGCATTATCAGTCAGGTTCAAACGACGACGCGCGAAGTTGATTCATCCGCCGAGAGAGTGCAAACCGCGACCGAAGATTTGGTGACGCGCAGCGAAATGCAATCCGCTCAACTCGCGGAAGTTTCAAATTCAATCGAACAAATGGTTGCTTCCGTTCAAAGAATCGCCGAAAGCGTCACTGTTTCGGCAAAAGTCGCCGACAATGCGCTCGAAAACGCCCGGCGCGGAACCGGCGCTGTGCAAACTAACATCTCGGCGATGAATCGCCTTCGTGATCACGCCAGCGAAACCGCCGCGCGAATTCGCAAGCTGGGTGAGCGTTCGGAAGAAATCACATCAATCGTTAAATTGATTGACGACGTGGCGCGGCGCGCCAACATTCTCGCTCTCAACGCGACGATTCAGGCTTCCGCCGCAGGCGAAAAAGGACGCGGCTTTGTCGTGGTCGCCCGTGAAGTTGAACGGCTCGCCGAACGTTCTATGGACGCGACGCGCGCAATTACCGCTTTGACGCAGGCGATTCAGGGCGAAACCAGCGAAGCCGTCGCCGCCATCGAAGACACTCTGCGCGAAGTCAGCATCGGTGAGCGCATCGCTTCGGAAGTCGCGGGCGCTGTCGCTGAAATCGAAACGGTTTCAAATCGTCTTTCCGAGCTTTCGCACGTTGTTTTGGAGGCTTCGCAGCAGCAAGCCGAAGGCAGCGAATCAATTCACCGCGCAATCGGCGAAATCGCTCGCATCGCCGAACAAACCGCCGACGGAATGCGTCAATCGGCTTCAACCGTGACGAGCCTCGCCGTTTCGGCGCGCGAGCTGAGAACTTCGCTCGCATCGTTCAAGCTGCCGGAAGAAATCGGCGTTGACACTTACACTTCGACAATGCCTTCGCTTAATTAAATTTTTCGATAAATCCTCGAATATGACCAACAAACTAGCATTCAAAATTGCCTTGCCGATGGTTTTCGCAGTCTTTGTTTTACTGGCGACTGCCGTGGTTTTGCTGCTGCCTCCGGCGCAGCTTTTAGTGAGAGATTTTGCCGAGCCGAACATCGTAATTTTCAGCGGAATAATGCTGAGCGTTTTGTTTTGCCTGTTGGGCGTCCGCTCCGCATTTAACAATTTACAGCGGCTGAAACAAACGGTCTCGGACGCGCAGCGTTTAGCCAAAGGAGACTTTTCGTTCGAGCTTGCGGCGCGCAAAAAAGACGAAATCGGCGAACTTGAAGCGGCGCTTAATCACACCGTCAGCTATTTGCGCCACGCGACAAACGCCGCCGACCAGATTGCCGCCGGAAATTTGCTGGTTTCACCAACTCCGCGTTCGGAAAACGACCTTTTTGCAGCGGCGCTGAAAAATATGCTCGACAGTTTGCGCGAAGGCGCCCAGACGAAATCCGAACGCGACCGACTTCAGTTTTCGATTATGAAGCTGCTCGAAGAAGTTTCTGATGTTGCGGACGGTGATTTGACCGTCGAGGCGGAAGTTACGGCGGAAGCTACGGGCGCGATTGCCGATGCGTTTAATTATATGATTTCCGAGCTGCGCTCGATTGTCAGTCGGGTGCAAGCTGCAACGGCGGAAGTCGGAAACACGGCGGTAGAAATTCGCGCCACGACCGAACGCCTCTCCGAAGGCAGCGAAATGCAAGCCGAGCAAATAGCCGCTACTTCGACGGCAATGGAAAAAATCGCCGCTTCGATTCAACAGGTTTCGCTCGCGGCAACCGAATCGCTCGAAGTCTCAAACAACGCGCTCGAAAACGCCCGCTACGGCGCGCGCGCAGTCGGCAACAACATTGAAGCGATGAACCGCGTCCGCTCGCAGGTTCAGGAAACCGCCAAACGAATCAAACGCCTCGGCGAGCGCTCGCAGGAAATTGACGAAATCGTTCGCTTGATTGATGATCTCGCCGACCGCACGAGTATTTTGGCTTTGAATGCGAGCTTGCAGGCAGCAGCCGCAGGCGAGCAGGGACGCGGCTTCGCCAACGTCGCCGAAGAAGTCGAACGGCTCTCGGAACGTTCGGCGGAAGCCTTGTCAAACATCGCGGCGTTGACGAAATCAATTCAAAACGAAACGCGCGAAGCCGTTGCGGCAATGGAAGAAACGATTCAAGAAGTCGTCCAAGGCTCGCAAATGGCGAACGAAGCCGGAGCAACTTTGCAGGAAATCGAGCGCGTTTCGGTTCACCTCGCCGATTTGATTGACGACATCACGCAAACCGCCGTCAAACAAGCCGAAAGCTCAAAGGAAGTTTCGAGCGCGATGACTCGAATTTCTTCGATTACAGAACTCGTTTCCGCCGAATCTCGCGCAAATGCCGGTTCCGTGCGCGGATTGATAAATTCGACCGAACGCTTACGCAACTCGGTTTCCAGCTTTAAACTCCAACGGACGAAAGAAAACCTGGATAAAAAACTCTTGCCGGAAAACGCTAAAAATCTCGTTCCAGCCGTATCTGCGAACGGCAACGGTCATTTCGTTAATTAATTAAATTTTGATCAGGGGATTATGCTCGAATCGCTCGACAGCTCAATTTTGTTTGCTTTTACCGAAGAAGCGCAATCGTATTTGCCCGACATCCGTCGCGGCGTCTCGCCGGACGCCAGCGCGGAAGATTTGCAGCTCGCTTTTCGCCACACGCACACGATAAAAGGCGCGGCTTTGATGGTCGGAATGCACGAAATAAGCGATCTAGCGGGGAAAATCGAGTCGGTTTTGGAATCCTGCGCGGGCGGGGAAACGAGTCTTGACGAAGTTGCTGCCAACCGGCTTGCCTGGGATGTTGACGCGCTTGAAATTGCGCTCGGAGAAACCGTGTCGGCGCTCGTCGCCGAAACAAACAAGCAGATTATCAATTCGTTCGGCGATCTAGCCGCGCTTGAGGAAGAAATGGCGCGCGAATCAATCCGCAACGCCGAAGAAATTTCCGACGAATTTGACAATGCCGAACTTGATCCGGAAATGCTCGAAGTTTTTTCGGACGAAGCCGCAGATTTGCTGCAAAACATCGGCGAAAACGTCAAAGCTCTCGAACAAAATCCGCAAAACGCCGACGCGCTCGGCGAAATCCGCCGCAGCTCGCATACTTTAAAAGGCGCAGCAGCCGTTTGCGGTTTCCGCACGGTTGCGCGCGTCGCTCACCGGCTCGAAGATTTGCTCGATTCTCTCGCCGAAAATCGCGTTGACAGCAACCACGAAACAACTGCGCTCATCCTACAAACGAGTGATTTGCTCGAAAGCCTGACACGAGGCGCGAGCGAATTTTCACAAAAAACTGAAATCGAACGTCTTTTCGCGCGCTTTAATCAAACTCTCTCCCGACAAGCGCCGGACGCTCAAACTCGAAATCTGCTCCCCGCAAAAAGCTATGAACAAGAATATGAAAAATCAAACAATCTCGAATTTGAAAACAAACATCTCGCGCCGCCGGAAACAATGCCGACAACGCCTGCGGAACACGGCGCAGCAATTGAAAACGAAGCTGGACACGAAGACGCTTCAGCCTTCGGCAATAATTCTTCAGCGTTAAAAAAAGCCGTCGTGCGCGTTGGGCTTGACCGCCTCGACGAGCTAGTCAAGCTCGTCGGCGAAACGATCATCAGCCGCAACGCGCTCGAACAGCGGCTCTCCCAAATCGAATCGCAGCTTGCGGAAATGAACCGCAACACCCGCCGCCTCAAACGCATTTCCGGCAAACTCGAAACCGATTACGAAATCAACGCTTTTTCGCGCGGCGGCAATTCGCCGAACAACTTTTCGTCAAACTTCCTTCCCGCTCCGGCGGTTTCCGGTTCTGATTTTGAAGACGAAACGAAACACGGTTTCGACTCGCTCGAATTCGACCGCTACACGGAGTTTCATCAATTAACGCGCGAGCTGGCGGAAACCGCGAGCGACGCTTCCGGGATCAATTCGGAACTCGAAGATTTAATCGGAAACGCCGAACTCGTACTTTCGCGCCAGCGTCGAACGACCGAAGAAATTCAGGAACGTTTAATGCGACTCAGAATGGTTCCGCTCAACACGCTCGCCGCCCGCCTCGAACGAACAGTTCGCGTGACAGCCGAACAGGAAAACAAGCTCGCCGATTTTCTGCTCGAAGGCGGCGAAACAGAGCTTGACACGCAGGTTCTCGATTCGCTCGCCGAACCGCTGCTTCACCTGCTCCGCAATTCAATCGCGCACGGCATCGAATCGCTGGAAGAACGCGCCGCTCTCGGCAAGCAAACTCGCGGCTCGATTCGACTTGCGGTCGCGCACGAAGGAATGCACGTTGTTTTCACGGTCGCGGACGACGGACGCGGACTGGATTTCGCAGAGTTGCGGAAAAAAGCCGTGGAAAACAATTTTCTCGACGCAGCAGCGGCAAAAGAGTTAAGCGACAATGAAACGGCTGCGCTCGTCTTTCTGCCGGGTCTTTCGACCGCGAAAAAGGTGAGCGAAGTTTCCGGTCGCGGCGTCGGAATGGACGCGGTGCGCGAATCCGTTGAGCGTCAGCAGGGCACAATCGCAATCAAATCAAAACCGGGCGCAGGAACGACCGTAACAATTCGGCTGCCGATTTCGCTCGCCGTCACTCGCGCACTGCTCGTTAAATCTTCGGGTTCGACGTTTGCCGTTCCGGTCGGGGCGATTCGGCAATTAACCGAAACGACTGCTGAAGAGTTTGAAGAAAACGCTACGGGCAAAATTCTCAATTTCAACGGAAAATCGTATCAACATTATTCGCTTAACCGTTTGCTCAATTTACCTGAACCGATTGAAAGAGAATCGGAGCGGATTCCGACCATCGTTCTCAATAGTGATGAAAACGCCGTTGCTTTAACTTTCGACAGAACGCTTGACGCGCGAGAAATCGTGATCAAACCGTTCGACAGTTTGTTGCGGCGCGTGCGCGGTCTGCTCGGCGCAACGGTGCTGGGCGACGGAACGGTGATTCCGATTCTGGATTTGTTCGGTTTGATCAATCGCAGCGCCAAACAAATCGCCGTCCAGAAAGCAGCCGCAGAAAAAGTCATCGCAAAATCCGAGCGTCTGAGCGTGATGATTGTTGACGACAGCACGAGCGTGCGGCGCGTGATGACAAATTTGATTGCGAAAACCGGCTGGCAGGCGATTGCCGCGAAAGACGGAATCGAAGCTCTCGAAATGCTGCAAAACTCGGCGCAAATGCCGGATGTTATTTTGTCAGACGTTGAAATGCCGAGAATGGACGGCTACGAATTTGTCGCCGCGCTGGCGCAGCAAAACGCGCTCAGGCAAATTCCGGTGGTAATGATAACTTCGCGCGCGGGCGAAAAACACCGCCGCAAAGCTCTCGAAATGGGCGTCGCCGAATACATCACAAAACCGTATCAGGACACGCTTTTGCTTGAAACAATCAAGCGTCTGTCTTTGCAAAGTTAAGAAAACTCAGTTAGATAAAAAAATGCGCGTAACACTGGTTTTTTAGCCTTCGTTACGCGCGTTTTTTATTTTCTTATCAAAAGTTTAAATGTCGTGCGGACAAAGCCGAGTAAATTGTTTTAAAATTTCAGAACTAAAAAGGAGTTTGAAATGGCGAAAGAAGTTACTTTAAGACAACCCGAGGGACATAGAAGCGCGAGGCAATTGCAAAGAGATTGGAACCTGACCGTATTGGCAATGATTGTGGTCACGATTTTGGTGCTTATTGCATTAACGGCGGCGCTATTTTTCGCAGCGATTTCGCCTTACACAACCGGCGGAGCCGTCAATCCGTAAGCGGCTGTTTTTATCTTTTGCGCTCAGTTTCTCTATTTAGCAATGGAAAAACCGGCGGGTTTGATCGAGCGAGTCTCGACTTTGCCCGTCATTTCCGACGGCAAAACGAGATTCGGCGTGATCGAGCCGTCCTGCTCGATTGTTAATTGAATTAACAAATCTTCGGGTCTGATTTGCTCCAGCGCCGAGCGCGCGCCGTAGAGCGTGACGGTTGCGGTTTCGGGCAAAGCGCGAGAGCCATTTGTTTCTCTGACCGCAACTCCGGCAAAACTTTTTTCTTCGCGCTGCTCGCCGATTTTTAAAGCAACGTCAACCACCGCGTCAAGAACGGTTACTTTCGGGTCGAGAAGGTCAACCGTGACTTGCCGCATAACGGCATCGCCGGTTAAGTTTTCGAGATTTATTTTCTCGGTCGAAATACGGTCGAGCGCCTCGACGTGCGACGCCGCGCCGCGCACTCGAACGCGCATCGGGGTAACAATCGTGCTGTAAAGCTCGTAGCCTTCGGGCGGTTGATTGCTGAAAACCGGGCGCACTTCTACCGTTTTTTCTATCCGGGTCTCAAGCCTCAGCGCAATTTTATTCGGCTCTATTTCTTCTAATTTAACGCCGGTCGGCAGTTCCAGATTAACCGTTTCAGGTCTTAATTGAACTACCAGATCGCCCGTTTTATAACCGCTCAAATCCACGACAACGGATAAATCGCGCGGATTAAGACGGTCTAATCGGGTTTTGTCGCCGGTCACGGTGATTTCAACTTCATCCACAGGCTCGTTGCTGATTTCCGTATCGGATGGAACGCGAAAACTGAGATGCACGCTCCGCATCCGCACCGTTGTCGGCGCTCGCCTGCCCGTCACGCCGTACCAAATCACGAGCGTGATAAACAAGGCGATCAGCTTTGTCATCCAATCTTCCAGAAAAATGGTGCGCAGCCAGCCTTTTAAAATTTGCTGGCGTTCTTCAGTTGGAAAAAATCTTTCTCTCATCATTTGTTCGTGGTTCGTTGATCGTTGATCGTTGCAAATCGCTAAAAAGCGTTGTCCTGTTCATTGAACACGCTCCTTAAAAGAAAAAACAACGAACAACGAACGGCGAACAACGATCAAATTACCCAAGGGTAATTTCCGTTTCGGTTTCTTTCATCGTCTTGGTGCGCTCGCGGCGGCGTTCGACGACTTGAATGTCCATTGCGGCGAGCAGCAAACGCCGCAAAAGCGTCGTATCCAAATTGCGTTTGATCGCGCCGCCTTCGACAAACGAGATGATTCCGGTTTCTTCCGAAACGACGACGGCTACGGCGTCGGTGTCTTCGGTGATTCCGATAGCCGCGCGATGTCGCGTTCCCGTATCTTTCGAGAGACGCGGATTTTGCGTCAAGGGCAAAAAGCAGGCTGCGGCGGCGATTCGCTCGTTTTGAATAATCGCCGCGCCGTCGTGCAGCGGCGTGTTCGTATTAAAAATCGTGACCAGAATGTCATAGCCAAGCCGGGCGTCTAGCTGCACTCCGGCGTCAATAAAATTTCTCAACCCGACGCCGCGCTCCAAAACCATCAATGCGCCGGTTTTCGTCGAAGCGAGCGAAGCTGCGGCGAGTACGATTTCGTCGTAAATCGTTTCGCCCAATTGTCCTTGCTGGCGGCGTTTGATCGGCGATTGAATGCGGTTGCCGAAATAAATCAGCGCCTGCCGGATTTCCGATTGAAAAAGAACAATCACGGCGACGCCGACGTAAAATACAGCTCCACGCAAAACGAATTCAAGCGTCGGCAAATCCTGCGTCGCCGCAATCCAGTAAAGCAATCCGAGCGAAACCATCCCGGCTGCCATCGGCGCAGCGCGAGTTCCGCGCACCAGCCGCAGCAAAACATAAACCAGCAGAAAGACCACCGCGAAATCTATCAGACTTCGCAGCGTGACGATGCGGTTAAGCGATTCGAGCAGCGCTTCAAACAAAGGTCTTTCTCCTGTCAAACAAAAAAGCTGTTAATAAGTGTACGACGAAAATGAACGGTTATAAAAATTTTTCGCCGCTTTTTTCGGGGAGAACAAGGGCGCGCGAAAAACTCGAAAATAAACGACTTTCGGCAATTGAAACGTAAAAAAACGTTTACCGTTTTTAAAGTTCCCGTTTTGGTTGATGCTTGTCGCAAACAACTCGGTTGTCAAGCTGCGAACAAAAAAGTCAAAATCGCCGAATTTAATTAAAATTTATTTCAGCAAATTTTGATTTGAAATCGCCAAGCCTAATAATTTTTGAAGACAAAAGCAAAACGGGCAGAATGATAAGCTCACTCTGCCCGTTTGCGCAAATTACAAGTTAACACAAACAACTAAACGCCGACGCCGTGGCATTTTTTGAATTTCTTGCCCGAACCGCAATAACACGGATCGTTGGGTTTGACCTTCGGTTGACTGCGGCGGAAAGGCGTCGCTTTGGCGGCTTCTTCGCCCGCTACGGTTGCCGTCGCGTTTGCTCCGGTGAAAGTCATTGCCGTAGCGTTGCGGCGGCGAGCGCGTTCGCGGCGGCGCTGGCGTTCGGCTTCGACTTCCTCCGCCTCCTGTTGCGTGACGATTTGCAGGTGGAAGAGGGCGCGAACGGTCAGCGTGTCAATGCGGTCGAGCATCGCCTGAAACATATCGAAGCTCTCTTTTTTGTATTCGACAACCGGGTCTTTTTGCCCGTAGCCGACCAGCCCGATACCTTGTTTCAGATGGTCAATCGAAAGCAGGTGATCTTTCCATTGATTGTCAATGATTTCGAGCATTATGTAACGCTCGTAAGCGCGCATTGATTCGGGTCCGACCTGCTCTTCTTTTTCAGCGTATCTGGTTTTTAAGATTTCCCAAATCTCTGCTTCGATGTCTTCGGGCGATCTGCCTTCAATATCAATACCCTGTTCAATCGGATCGAAATCGTAAACGTCCTGCATTTCGACCGCATAACCGGTGATGTCCCATTCGTCCGGGCGACCGTTGAGATGCTGCGCGGTAATGTCGTGCAGCAAATCGCGCGCAACTCCCGTTTCGCCGACGAGAAACGCGCGGTTATCGGGTTGTTCGAGAAGCTGGCGGCGCAGACCGTAAATCGTAGAGCGCTGCTTGTTCATCACGTCGTCGTATTGGAGAACGTGCTTTCGCGTTTCAAAGTTACGACCTTCGACGTTCTTTTGCGCGGCTTCGATTCGTTTCGTGACGGTTTTCGATTCGATGGCGACGCCTTTTTCCATTCCGAGCCATTCCATCATCGCGCGCACTTTGTCGCCCGCAAAAATACGCATCAAATCGTCTTCGAGCGAGATAATAAACTGCGATGAACCCGGATCGCCCTGGCGTCCGGCGCGTCCGCGAAGCTGATTGTCAATCCGGCGCGATTCGTGCCGCTCCGTACCGATGATGTGCAAACCGCCTAGCGCAACAACTTCTTCGTGTTCGGCTTGGACAACAGGTTTGATTTTCTCCTCTTCGGCTTTGAGCTGTTCCGGCGTCGCTTCGTCGGGATTGATTTCCTGATGTTTCAGAGATTCTTTCGCCAAGAATTCGAGGTTTCCGCCCAAAAGAATGTCAGTTCCGCGCCCAGCCATATTGGTCGCAATCGTGACAGCGCCTTTTCGCCCGGCTTGGGCGACGATTTCCGCTTCGCGGTCGTGATATTTGGCGTTCAAGACGTTGTGCTTGATTCCCATTTTGGTTAGCTGGGCTGAAATCCGCTCGGAGTTTTCAACCGAAACCGTACCGACCAAAACCGGCTGACCTTTTTCGTGCCGCGCCTTAACTTCTTCGGCAATCGCTTCCCATTTTTCGGGCAGAGTGCGATAAATCAAGTCGGACATATCTTTGCGAATCATATTGCGGTGCGTCGGAACCGTGACGACATCAATTTTGTAAGTCGCCAGAAATTCGGCTTCTTCGGTTTTCGCCGTTCCGGTCATTCCGCTCAATTTCTCGTACATACGGAAATAATTTTGCAGCGTAACCGTCGCCAAAGTCTGGTTTTCGCGCTCGATTTTGACGCCTTCCTTTGCTTCGACCGCCTGGTGCAAACCGTCAGACCAGCGCCGACCGTTCATCAAACGTCCGGTAAATTCGTCAACGATCACGACTTCGCCTTCTTTGACGATGTAATGATGATCGTTGCGATAAAGCGTGTGCGCTTTCAGTGCCTGTTCGACGCAGTGGAGCATTTCGATATTGTTCGGATCGTAAAGATTTCCGACAGCCAAAAGTTTTTCGGCTTTGTTGACGCCCTGTTCGGTCAAAACGGCTGTGTGATTTTTCTCGTCAACGAGATAATCGCCGGTCGTTTCTTTGGTTTCTTCGTTCTTTTCGCCTTTGACGAGACGCGGAATAATTTCATTCGCCAAATAATATTTGTCGGTCGCTTCGTCCGAAGCGCCCGAAATAATCAAAGGCGTACGCGCTTCGTCAATCAAAATCGAATCAACTTCGTCAACAATCGCGTAATAATAATCGCGCTGAACGCATGAAGCGATGTCGAATTTCATATTGTCGCGCAGATAATCGAAGCCGAATTCGTTGTTCGTACCGTAAGTGATGTCGGAATTGTAGGCTTCTTTGCGCTCGAAATCGTTCAAATCGTTTTGAATCACGCCGACCGTCAAACCCAAAAACTTGTGAATTCTGCCCATCCATTCGGCGTCGCGCGAAGCGAGGTAATCGTTGACGGTCACGATGTGAACGCCGCGCCCCGTCAGAGCATTAAGATATGCGGGCAAAGTCGAAACGAGCGTTTTACCTTCGCCGGTTTTCATCTCGGCGATTTTGCCCTGATGCAAAACGAGTCCGCCAATAAGCTGCACGTCGAAATGCCGCAAACCGATTGTTCGCACCGAAGCTTCGCGGACGACGGCAAACGCTTCGGGCAAAATCTCGTTTAAAATTTCCTGCTCGCGCGCTCTGCGTTTGTCTTTGTCCTCGATTCCTTCGACGGCGCGGGCGACGCGCTCTTTAAAATCGGCGGTTTTCGCCTGTAATTCCTCGCCCGACAACGCTTTGATCGAAGGCTCAAGAGCGTTGATTTGTTGAATGGTCGGCTGAATGCCTTTCAAAAAGCGTTCGTTGCTGCTGCCGAATATTTTAGTTAAAACTTTGTCAATTGAACTCATATAAATCCTCTGAAAATCTGTGCGTTATTTTTATTAAAAACGCGAAAAATAAAACGCGCCGGCGCACACAGCATTGCTTGAAATGCGACATTATTAAAAATTTGGCTTTACGGGAAGTAAATTAGATGAAAGATGCGCGGCTTTTGTTGAATGGAATTTTTCGCAGAAAAGCCCAAACTCAATTTGCCTTCTCGTCCGCCTTAAGGAGCGAATCGAGAGCCGCGCGCGGCAAACGAGTGACGACGAAAATTTGATCTTTGCTGACGGAAATTTCCGTGTTTGAATAAACTAAACGCTCAATCTCCGATTCCGAATTTGCTTTGCGCTGGTAAAGGCTTCGCAAATTGTTTGCAAATCCGCCGACTTTAGGTTGATTTTCAATTCCCCAGATTGTGGATGTTTTTAAAACAATTTCATCCTGGGTGATACGAAAGTCAACTTCGTTAACGGAAATTAAAACTAACTTATCTGCGCTTTCTGCTAAATTGAAATGAAATGAGTTGCGAACGAGACCTGCTATTAGGGCTTCGTCGAATTTCTCGATATTTTTGGAATTTACTGATAAATAAATCGGCAGCGGAAAATCTTCAATGTAGTACGCGCGCGAAGCTCTGGATTGAAGCTCAAGATCAGGGTTCGATAAAAGTGATTTTATAACCGCATCGTTTTCTATACCTTTGAAAAACTGTTCAAAGGCTTCGCCTAAACTGCGCCCCGAAGAATCACCGTTTTTGTTGACGTGATTTAAAGATTGAAAATCCTTTTGCGCAACGACAACTCGTTCCGAATTATTAATCGTTTTTGAAGTTTGCGCTAAAACCTGCGGCGGCGCGCCGACAATCAGCAAGCCGAGATAGACCGAGAGTGCGGCGACGAAAAACGTTCGATTGTGCAGTTTGTTAGTCATTCTCGATCTAATAAAAAAGTTATTGCTTAGTTGTGTCCTGCTGTCCTTTAACAGCCGCAGCCAATTGGTCTTGAATCAGCTTTTGTGCAGTTAATTGCGGAATCTCGCTCTTGAAAACAACAAGTTTTCCGTCAGTTTCTACTCTAACATACTGTAGAAGTTGGGATTCAATTTTATCTTTATTCTGAAATCTTTTATTAAACGCGATGAGTGTGTTTATGCCGCTCTGCATTTCAAACGCAGCGGCGGCACTTGCAAACTCAACCGGAATATTAACTGTTAAGTTCTTTTGGTCTCCGATAATATCAAATTTAATTTTATGCTTACTCTGCGGGCTGTTTTTCAACGCTACGTCACTGAAAACTCTCAGAACCTTGCTGGTGTTTAAAACCGTAATTAATTCCTTGGTTAGTTCGACCAACTGCTGATCGCCTTCTTTTTTCGTGACGTTCGCATTACTCAATTTGCCGCCCTTTTCAAGCTCGCCTTCGACCGTCATGGCAAACGGCTGATTTAAATCAATTTTCTTTTCCTTTTGCAATTGGTCAACTTTGACGCCGAAATCAATCAAAGGTTTTTTGTTAATTTCGTCCTCGCTCAACAAAGTTTGGGGGTCTTTGTTCGGCGTCGCTTTCGCTTGCGCATTGGCGTCAGGTTGTTTCTTCGGCACGGCGTTCTCATCAACATCAGCCGTTAAAGAATCCATTTTCGCGCCCGGAATCGGCGTCGGCGCGGGCGGCAAATTTCCGCGCTTACGATTTCTATTACGGGCAACCGGGGGCGAATTCACTATCGAAGGAAAACCGGAAACCGAAGCTGCCGGAGTCGGGAAAGGAGTCGGAAACGGAGTCGGCGCAGGCACAGCCGGATCAAAAATCGGCGGAGCAGTTATCGTGCCGCTCAACGACGGATCTCCGTTGACAGCCATAATGGTCGGATCCATCGGGTTTTCGACATATTCGCCGGTGTTGAAATAACCTTCGGGATAACGAAAACGATTAGGGTCGGCGAGATTGATCATCGTTACATCGCCAATCTCATCGAGCGTGTAATCTTTATTTGCCGTTTTCAAATCGGAGTTGGAAAACAGCATCGCCACATAAAAAGCATCGCGCACTACCGGAACGTAAACCGCCGATAAAAGAAAAACAAGATGCAGAACGAGCGAGCCACCCAAAAATTTTAAAATAATTGCCAGCCACTTGCTGTTATCTAATTCGTAATTGGCAAAAAGTTGTTGCTCAGTCATAAAAATGAATATAAATATTAATGCTTGAATCGCCGCTCTTTAGACGCACAGTCGCGCTCGCAAGTTGCGACTCAAATTACACAGGATAGCATTTTTAATTGAGAATGGAGAACTGAGAACGGAGAATTATGAAATGTTGATTTCATTGCAAAAAATAAATAATCTTCGGTTATCAGTTCTCAGTTCTCCATTCTCAGTTATCATAGATCGTATGCCACGTTACAGCCGCGACAAACGAAATTCGGAGCAAAAAGGGAAAACAAAAGACGTTTCGCGTTTTCGCAACCGTCGAACTGAACGAACCGCGAAGCCGAAACTTGCGGCAAACAGCTCACAAACTTATCAACAATCCGGCTCGCAAACCGTTTCAAACGCCCGCGCGGTCGAACGACTTCTCGCCGGAATCGGCACGCCCGACCGAAAACCGTTTGTGCCTGACCCGTTTCAGCTCGAAGCTCTCGCGGCAATCGAAACCGAAGACGTTTTGGTTACCGCGCCGACCGGCAGCGGAAAAACCTGGATTGCGCGCGAAGAAATCCGCCGCCTTCTCGAAGCCGGAAAAAGAACCTGGTACACGACTCCGCTCAAAGCACTCACCAATTCAAAATACGAAGAATTTTCCCAGGAGTTCGGCGCGGAAACAGTCGGAATTTTAACCGGCGACCGCAAAGAAAATGCGGAAGCGCCGTTGATTGTCGGGACGACCGAAATTTATCGCAATCAATTGTTCGACGCATTGCGTCGCGGCGAAACGGTTCGCACGGATTTGGTGATTCTGGACGAAGCGCATTATCTGGCGGACGAAGAACGCGGTCACGTCTGGGAAGAAGCGATTATTCTCAGCCCTCCGCGCATCCGCCTGCTGCTGCTCTCGGCGACAATCGGCAACGCCGAAGAATTTGCTTCGTGGATCGAAGAAGTGCGCGGTTCAAAAGTGCGAGTAGTTTCGCGCCCCGGCGCGCGTCCCGTCGAATTACGCGCGGCTTTTCTCGCGCCGGATTTGCAGCTTTACCCGCTTTTCGATGAGCAGGGAAAATTCAACGCCGCAATCGAAAGGCTAGTCCAGCCGGGCGAAAACCAATCTCACAATGGGCGGCGAGACCGTTATAATCATTAGCGATTAAAAGCGACTTTGGCTTTCACCGCTTGGGAAACATCCGATTGAAAACAATCCGTATCCTCCGGGCAGGGATTTTGCTCGGTTTCCGGCGTTTCCATTTGAATTGTCAGATGCGAGATTCCGAAACGGTCTGTGATTTCGCGCTGCAAGCTGCGTAAAACCGCGTTTGCTGATGCGATTTCGTTGTGAACGACGTGGGCGCTTAAGGCTTCGCGCCCGGAAGTAATCGTCCAGACGTGCAAATCGTGGACGGCTTGAACGCCTTCGGTTTCGAGCATTGCGGCTTCGAGCGCGGTGAGATTGATGTGCGACGGCGTGCCTTCGAGCAGGACGTTGACCGATTCCCGAATCAACCGCCACGAACCGAAAATGATTATTAAAGCGATCAGCGCGCTTGAAATAGAATCCGCCGGCGACCAGCCGAAAACTAAAATCAGCACGCCCGCCGCGATTGCCGCGACCGAGCCGAGCGCGTCCGAGACGACGTGCAGCCAAGCTCCGCGCATATTCAAATCGTGTTCGTGCGCACCGTGCAAGAGATAAGCGCAAATCAGATTTGTCGCCAGACCGCCCGTGGCGACGGCAATCATTTGAGCGCTTTTGATCTCGGCGGGCGCGAAAAAGCGTTCATAAGCTTCATAAAAAATCCAGAGCGAGATTAAAACCAGCGCGATGCCGTTGATAAACGCGGCGAGAATTTCGAGGCGATAATAACCGTAAGTTTTACGCGGATTCGCCGGGCGCGAGGCGAACCAGAACGCCGTCAGCGTCAGCGTTAAAGCGGCGGCGTCGGTTAACATATGACCAGCGTCGGCGGTTAGCGCGAGCGAATTGGTCAGATAACCGCCGACGGCTTCGGCAATCATATAAATGCACGTCAGCAACAGCGCCAATTTAACTCGCCGGGTGTCTCTTTCCGAATGATGATGGTGCGGATGGTCGTGCATTTAAAAGATCGAAAACGTTATTTTTGATTCGGCGCGTCGTTGTTGTAATCGCTAAAATCGTAATCTTCTTCGATGTCGGTTTCATAATCGCCGATCTTTTCTTTTCGCTCTTGCGGAAATACGAGTGACAGGACGATTGACAATGCAATTGAAATAATGACGACACCGAGTGAAACGTTGATTGGAATATGCTCGTAATGATGGACGGTTTCGGCAAGCGATGTATTTCCGCTTCGATTCAGAAGATACGCGGCGCTGTCGCCGATAAGCGGCAAAACCATTTTCACTCCGATAAACGTTAAGACAAACGCCAAGCCGTAACGCAGGAAATGGAATTTTTCCACCACTGTTAAAAGCAAAAAGAAAAACGTCCGCAATCCCATAATCGCAAACACATTCGAGGTATAGACTATGAAACGGTCGGTCGTAATTCCCAAAATCGCCGGAATCGAATCAACCGCAAACACAAGGTCAATAACGTTGATTACGATTAAAACGAGAAGCAGGAGCGTTCCGTAGGTTTTGCCGTTTTCCTTGATGAGAAACTTATCGCCTTCGTAACGTTTGACTATTGGTATAAAACGCGTTACCAGCCGAACAAACGGATTTTTGTCAGGTTCGATCTCGGCTTCGTCTTCGCGGAACATTTTAATTCCGGTGTAAATCAAAAACGCGCCGAAAATGTAAAGAACCGGATTAAACATTTCGACCAGCGTGGTGCCGACGAAAATGGCGACGAGCCGCATTACGAGCGCGGCGAAAACGCCCCAGAAAAGCGCGCGGTGCTGGTATTTTTTCGGCGTTTGAAAATAAGTGAAAATCAACAGGAAAACAAACAGATTATCAATCGAAAGCGACAGCTCGATTAAATAGCCGGTTAAAAATTCGTAACCCTTAATTGAGCCAAATTGCCAAAAGATGACGGCATTAAAAATCAATGCCATCGAAACCCAAGCCACGCTCCAACCGAGAGTTTCTTTGTAGGACGGCGCGTGAGATTTTCGGTTAAACAAACCCAAATCAATTGCCAGCGCCGCGAAAATTACCGTTGCAAAACCGATCCAAGCCCACCAGGGATAAGCAATTTCATTCATCGTTCGTTAAAAATAGCATTCCGAAAGTCCAAAACTCAAAGATGTCATTCAAATCAAAATATTCGAGCAGCTTAACCACTTTCTTTAAGGCAAAAACAAATTTGAAATGGATAAAACTCCGAGTAGCAATAATTTCCTAAAATTACCGGTTTCAAATTTTGACATTCACCGTCATTTCGCGTTGAAATATATCTCGCCTTCACTATCCGATAACGCTCGCGTCTCGAAAAAAGGTAATTATGTTCAAAGGTTTATTTTACAAAAGCGCATTTATTCTAACTCTGTTTGCAACAACCGTTTTGATAAGCGGCGCGGCAGCCGAAAATTATAATCGAACTACAGCCGAACAAAGCGATTCAACGGCTTCCGACGGCGCGTTTACATTTTCAAATTCGACGCCCATCGCCATTAACGACGCGACGATTGCCAATCCTTATCCATCGAGCATCAACGTTTCCGGCGTGCCCGGAAGAATCGAAAAGCTGACCGTCACTCTCAACAATTACGGTCACAGCTTTCCCGATGACGTTGATGTTTTGCTCGTCGCGCCGGACGGGCGAAGCGTTGTTTTGATGTCCGATGTCGGCGGCGGATTTAACATTACCGGAGCTGTGCTGACTTTTGATGATTGGGCTGCGTCCGAGTTGCCGGATTCGGGATTAATAGAATCTGGGACTTATAAAACGACAAATTTTGGGACGAACGATAATTTCCCGCTTCCCGCGCCCGCGCAGCCTTCCGGAAATGCTTTGTCGCATTTTACCGTCTCAAATCCAAACGGAACGTGGAATTTGTTCGTGGTTGACGATTCGGGACAGGACGCGGGAATCATCTTCAGCGGCTGGAGTCTGACAATCAGCAACGGCGTCACGGCGCAAAATACAACTCCAATCAACATCCCAAATTCCGGCGCGGCGTCCGTTTATCCGTCGAGCATCAACGTTGCGGGACAAATCGGAACGATCACGGGCGTCAGAGTTCTGATTAATAATTTAACTCACACTGCGCCGGACGATTTGGATTTGCTGCTCGTCGCTCCCGGCGGTCGCAGCGTCGTTTTAATGTCGGATGTCGGCGGGAACAATGCGGTTAATAACGTATCTTTGATTTTCGATGATGCGGCGGCGAGCCTTTTACCCGACGAAGGACAGATCGTTTCCGGCGCGTTTAAGCCGACAAACATCGGCGGCGGGGATTCTTTCCCGCTTCCCGCGCCATCCGGCAATCCGACTGGCGCAAATCTGTCGGCTTTTAACGGAATTAACCCGAATGGTGCTTGGAGCTTGTATCTGGTTGACGATTCCGCTGGAAACGCGGGCGTTTTAGCGGGCGGATGGAGCCTGGCGATTAACACTTCGACGACTGCCTGCCCGTTGACAATCAACCCGACAATTCAAAGTTTTCCGCAAACCGGCGGCATCGGGAGCTTTACGGTTTCGACTCCCGCCGGGTGCGATTGGACGGCGAGATCGCAAGCCGCGAATGTTGTGACTGTCGCTTCGGAAACGAGCAGCGGCGCGGGGAGCGGAACAGTTAATTTTACGGTTTTGCCAAACACGAGCGACCCGCGCACCGGCTCGATCACCGTTTCAAACAACAATGTCACGCAGACGTTTACGATTCAGCAGATTTCGGGCTGTCCCTTTGCGCTTGGACAGGAAACCCAATCTTTTTCCGCAACTGGCGGCTTGGGCAGCGTTAATGTGACGGCAACCGACGCTTGTTATTGGACTGTTTCGAGCAACGCCGATTGGCTCAGAGTAACTTCGCATCCGAACGGCGTTTTCGGAGCAAGCGTCGTAACTTTTGCGGTTGCGCCAAACGGCACAAATGTCTCCAGAACCGGAGTTATCACCATCGGGGGCAGAACTTTAACCGTTACGCAAGCGGCTGGCGCGGGCTGCCCTTATGCTTTAAGCGCCGATTCTCAGTACGCTTCGTTTGGCGGCGCAGCCAACAACATTGCTGTTTTGGCGGGTGCCTCGTGCAATTGGACGGCGAACAGCAGCGTCGGTTGGATTACGATAAATTCAACTGGCGGCAGCGGAAACGGCAACATCGCTTATACGGTTGCGGCGAACAACACAAACGCTTCGCGCACCGGAACGATTACCGTCGGCAATCAAACGGTGACGATTCTTCAAGCGCGTAGTCCGATAAACACGCCATTTGATTTTGACGGCGACGGAAAAACGGATTTTTCCGTTTTTCGCCCGTCAAACGCTGCCTGGTACATTCTTCGCAGCTCTGATAACGCAGCAACCGGAGTTCAATTCGGTCTCGGCACAGACCGGCTTGTCGCAGCCGATTACGACGGCGACCGCAAAACCGACATCGCCGTGTTTCGACAAGGTTTTTGGTTTGTTTTAAACAGCACGACGAATACTATGCGAGCCGTGAATTGGGGAACTGCGGGCGACGTTGCCGCGCCCGGAGATTACGATGGTGACGGGCTGGCAGATTTCGCCGTTTTCCGACCTTCGCAGGCGACCTGGTACGTGCTGCAAAACTCGTCGGGCGGCATTATCGCGCAGCAATTCGGCACTGCTTCCGACGCGCCCGTTCCGGCGGATTACGATGGTGACGGAAAAACGGATTTCGCTCTCTACCGCGCCGGACCTTTGCCGACCGAACCCAGCATTTATTTTATTCGTTACAGCAGCAACAATCGCTCGCTGGTTTTGCAATTCGGAAACGGCGAAGACTTGCCGGTTTCGGCTGACTATGACGGCGACGGTCGCGCCAATATAGCCGTTTTCCGACCGAGTGCGGGAGCTTGGTATCGTTCGCAAGACCCGGCAACCAATTTCGGCGAACAATTTTGGGGCACAGCCAACGACGCTCCCGCACCGGGCGATTATGACGGCGACGGGAAAACGGATGTCGCCGTTTTCCGACAAGGCGTTTGGTACGTTCTGAATTCTTCAAATAGTTTGGTGCGTGGAGTTCAATGGGGAGCGAACACGGATTTGCCCGTGCCGTCGGTTTATAAACCGAATCCGCCTCAAGCATTACAAAGGCTCCTGCCTTGATTTGAGACAGGCGATTAATCGTTCGGCAAAGAGCGTCAAGCAAATTTTAATGATTCATGCCAAAATATATCAAAACTAAGTAATCGGACAGAATATTTTTATAAAAGAATGATTACGCTGGGAGCGCGGATGTGGACATCCGCGCTCCCAGTTATTAATTGATTTTGTCGCGCTACTTACTTTGTATGACCGGCTATGAAAATTAAGAAATCAAATTTTGTTCGGCTTCTGGCTCTCGAATTGTCTTTTTTGCTGCTGGTTGGCTGCGCTTCGGTGGCGAGCTTGCAGGTCAAACGCGCCGAGCAAAATCAAAATGCCAACGCTGCGGCTCCGACGCTGAACGATGAAATAAATCGCCCGCGAAGCGAGCCTTACACAGGCGAGCTTTCGATTTTTGAAGACCCGAAACGCGAAGAAAATCTGCAAATCTCGCGCGTAATGGACATTTTGAAAATCAAAGATTCGGCGAACGTGGCAGACATCGGCGCAGGTTCGGGCTGGTTTACGACGCGCGCTGCAAAACGAACCAAAGGCGCGGTTTACGCGGTTGAAATCAATCAGGATTACATAAACTACATCAACGAGCGCGCAAAAAAAGAGAATCTGCCGAACATTAAAACCGTTTTGGGCAAAGAGGACGATCCGCTGCTGCCGGAAAAATCAATTGACGCGGTTTTGATTTTGAAAACTTATCACGAAATCGGAGCGCCGATTCGATTGATGAAAAACTTGAAAAAATCTTTAAGAAAAGGCGCGCTCGTCGGCATTATTGATCGCAGCGGAAAAGGCGATGACCACGGAATTGACAGCGCACAAGTCGTTAAAGAAATGGAGCAGGCAGGTTTTGCCTTGAATGAAACTTACGATTTCGTCAAATCCGAGGGAATCGAGTATTTCCTGGTCTTCCGCGTCAAGTGATTTGACACAAACGCTTTGAGAACGTAAAATCTAAGTTTTTCGACTGGCAAGCAATTTGCCACCGTGTGGAGGAAATCAAACAATAATGAGTTACGCAATAGTCAGAACAGGCGGCAAACAGTTCCGCGTCGAACCGGGCGAAATTTTAAGAGTTCCGTCAATCGGGAAAAATCAAAGCGAGCAAATCGAGCTTGAAGCTTTACTGGTTGCCGACGGCGACTCGGTGAAAACGGGCGCAGACATCGGCGGCGCGAAAGTAACGGCGACGGTTCTCGACCATGGACGCGGCGAAAAAATCATCGTTTTTAAATTCAAACGCCGCAAGCAATACAAACGCACCAAAGGTCACCGCCAGGGTTATACTAAAATTAAAATTGATTCTATCGGTTAGAAATTTAGGAGTTTTAAGAAATGGCACATAAAAAAGGTGTAGGTTCATCACGAAACGGACGCGATTCGCATTCGCAGCGTCTCGGACTCAAAAAATTTGGCGGCGAGCGCGTGATTGCCGGAAACATTCTGGCGCGTCAGCGCGGGACGAAATGGAAACCGGGCAAAAACGTCGGACGCGGCAAAGACGATACTCTGTTCACGCTGATTGACGGCTTGGTGAAATTTGAAGACAAAGGCGCGCGCGGCAAATTCATCAGCGTTTATCCGGAAGGCGCGAGCGAATTAGCTCCCGCAGTAACAGCCTGAGTTTTATTCACGTTTGGCTTTAATACTCCGTCAGCTTGGCTGGCGGAGTATTTTTTATTTGCCGATTCGTTTCAAACTGCCGTCGCCACTGATTTTGCGGGTTGAAATGTTGGCGACTCGTTCCGCCTGAGCGAATGCGCGGAGAAGATTCTCGCCCAAAACTTTGCGAATATCCTGTTCCGAATAACCGCGCCGCAGCATTTCGTAAGTGATCAATGGCAGACTTTCGACTCCCGTGATTCCTTCGGGCAAGCTGTCAACTCCATCGAAATCCGAACCGATTCCGACCGAATCAATTCCCGCTGTCTTTTTGATGTGATCAATATGGTCAACAATCACCGTGTATGAAGGCGGACGTACGGGATTGGCGGCGAGAACTTTTTCGCGCTCGGTTGCCAGAGTTTGCGGATTGTCTTTGTATTGCGCGTCTAAACGGTCAAGCTCCGGTTTCAGACGCTGGTCTCGCGCGCGCGTGTCGTCCATATATTTCTGGCTGATAAAAGCCGAATAAAAATTAACCATCACAACGCCGCCGTTTTTGCCGATGCGTCGAAGCAAATCATCGTTGATGTTACGCGAATGCATTGCGAGCGCCTGTGCCGAAGAGTGTGAAGCGATAACGGGAGCGGTCGTGATGTCCAAAACGTCAGACATTGTTTTGTTCGAGACGTGCGAAACATCAACGAGCATTCCCAGACGGTTCATCTCGCGGACGACTTCTTTGCCGAAATCCGACAAACCGTTGTGACGCGATTTTTCGCGTCCCTGATCAACCCAGTTGGAATCAGCCCAATCGTTTGTGTTGTTATGCGTCAGCGTCATATAGCGCACGCCGAGGCGGTAAAAATTTCTCAGCGCAAAGAGCGAATTTTCAATCGCGTGACCGCCTTCGATTCCCATCAGAGCCGCGATTTTGTTTTCTCTTTTCGCGCGCCGAATGTCTGCGGTCGAAGTGGAGAAAAGAAAAGTGTCGGGATAACGCTCGACCGCGCGATAAGTGGCGTCTATCATATCGAGCGCGCGGCGCGCAGAGCCTTTTTCCGGCTGTTCGGCAAAGCGCCGGTCAACGTAAATCGAAAAGAAAAATCCGGTCAAGCCCGATTGTTTGAGGCGTGCGATGTCGGTATGAAACGGGTCTCCGCCTTGTTTGTGAATTTTTCCGCGCGAATCCGAACCGATGTCGAAATCTTCGTCAACCATCGGACTGGGAATATCGTTGTGTCCGTCAACGATAATCGCCTGTTTGTGAATTTTCAGAGCGCGCTGCCACAAATTTGCGTCAACTCCGGCGGGCATAGTTTGCGCGTCGGCGAGCAAAGCGGAAAAAGCGATCAGGAGAAATAGGAAAACAAATTTTTTCATAATGTTTTTGCGGAAGAATCGAATTTAATTGGCGCAAGTTTAGCAGAAAAAATCAAAAAAACTGAATTCCGAGACGCGCGGCGGCAAACGTCAAGCCAATCATCGTTTTAGCATCTTCAATCTCGCCGTTTTTGATTAGCTCAACGCAACCGCGAAGCGGAATGCGCTCGACTCGCAGAAGCTCGTCGTCTTCGAGATTTTGGCGGGATTCGGTAAAATCCGTCGCCAAATAAACGTGCATTTTTTCGCCCAGAAAACCGGGCGAAACGTAAAATTCGGTTAATTTTTCCACACGCGCCGCTCGCACGCCGATTTCCTCTTCCAATTCGCGTTCCGCTCCGACTTTCGGGTCTTCGCCAGGCGCGAGCGAGCCTGCCGGAATTTCCAGCAAATATTTTCGCGCCGGATGCCGATATTGCCGCACGAGCGCGACCGTTTCATCCGCAAAAACCGGAACAATGACGGCGCTGCCCGGATGCGAAATAATCTCGCGCGTGTAAGTTTTTTCTTCTTCGCGGACGGTGGCGAGCGACACATTGAAAATGCGCCCGCGATAAATTTCTTCGGTTTTGAGAATTTCAGGTTGATTCATTCCAAAAATTTTATGTTTTCAACCGCCGCTTAATCAAACCGAAAGTTCAGCGAATTATCAGTTATGCAGATCGAGAGCTGAGATTCACAGTAAAGAATCAAATTCTTCTCTGTGTCCTTTGCGAAAAACCTTCGCGTTCTTTGCGGTTAATTTTTCTCGGAATTAAACCGCAAAGAACGCAAAGGATAATCGCAAAGGACGCGGAGAATTTTTAATCTTGATTGGCATTAATTTCAATTATTATGTTAATTTTGCAGGGAACTTTAACCGCATATTTTGTGTCTAAACTTGGAAAAAGAGGGTTTTAGAAATGGATTCGATTACGCAGGGCAATTTAAAAGAAAACAAAAAAAATCCGGTGTTTCTGGCGGTGATGGGCATCGGCACGCTGATTGTCGCCGGGCTTCTCGTCTGGCTTTTATTGACTCCGACGCCTACGCAGAATTCTACGCCCAGACTCGAAGGCGCGCTGCGTGAAGGACCGCAGTTTGAAGAGTTAAAACGCAAAATTGTGGTTGATAGAAACGAAGATTTTACGACCGAGCAGCGTTCAATATCCGGCGATTTATCAATGAAGCTGATCGGCGTCGTGCGGAATTTTACCGGGAAAACTCTGACCGGGTTGGAAGTCGTAGGTTCGGTTGTTGATAAAGATGGAAAAGTCGTCCGGGAAAAAACGGCAATTGTTTTGCCGAATGCGGATTATCCAAAGCTCGATCCGAACAAAACAATGCCGATTGCGGTTGTCGTGAGCGGTTTTGAGAAAACCGACGACCGCGCAAATTTTAAATGGCAGATAACGGGTTTGAAAATAGAGTAAAAGAAAAAGGGAAGCTGAACTAGCTTCCCTTTTCTATTTGGTCTCGCGGACAAAAAGCTCTTCGAGCGATTGGCGAACCGGCTGGACGGAAACGAGCTTGCCGCCGAGATTGCGCGAAGCGGCTAAAACACTTTCGATTTGGCTTTCTTCCTCGATTTGAATGCGCGCGCCGCTCGTTGTGGAAACGAGCGAAACCGGATTTAAATTTTGCAAAACCGGCGCGAGAGCTTCGGGCGAGATTCCGTTTAAAGTGATTTCAAACGATTGAGTTTCGCCGGATTGCGTCAGTAATTCATCGAGCTTGCCGGTTGCCGCCAATTTTCCTTTTCGCAAAATCGCCACGCGGTCGCAGAGAGCTTCGATGTCGGACAAAATGTGCGTTGACATAAAAACCGTGACGCCTTTTTCTCTTAAATTGGCAATCAATTCGCGGATTTCGCGTCGTCCGACCGGATCGAGTCCGCTCATCGGTTCATCGAGAAAAACAATTTCCGGCTCGTTAATTAAACTTTGCGCCAGCCCGACGCGCTGGAGCATTCCTTTTGAAAATTTGCGAAGCTGTTTGCCGCGCCCGCTTTCTTCCAGCCCGACTTTATCGAGCAAATCTTCAACGCGACGTTTTCTTTCCGTTTTTTCGATTCCGAAAAGCTCGGCGAAATAATTTAAAAGCTCGCGCGCCGTTAAATAGTCATAAAAATAAGGATTTTCCGGCAAATAACCGATTCGCGCGTGCATTTTTACATCCGAAATGTCGCGCCCCAAAATTTTTGCGCTTCCGGCGGTCGGAAACATCAGGCGCATTAACAGTTTGATCGTCGTGGTTTTGCCCGCGCCGTTGCCGCCCAGAAAACCGAAAATCTCGCCGCGCTCGACCGATAAATTCAAACCGTCCAGAGCGCGTACTTTCTTTTTCTTCCAAAAGCCGACTTCGTAATCTTTCGTCAAATTTTCGATTTCAATTACAGCCATATTTTTTTACTTGTAAGGAATTTTGGAATTTTTTTGATCCAAATCAACTTCGCATTTGCCTTTATTTTGAACGAGCAAATATGCCGCGCCCGAAGAATCAACCGGCGAATTGTCCGGCGCAAAACGAAGCCCGCCGCCGTTGGCAAATTTAACGTTTTTCAAAACCGGAAAAACTTCGCGCCAGTTGTTCGGGCAACGATTCGTTTTGTTTTGAAATTCGGCAAGCCCGGCGCGAATCGCGTCGCGGTCATCGAGAGATTCGAGCTGCTGCAAGCGCTTGACCGCAAGTTCGCGCGTTTGTTCATCTTCTGCCGATTCGTAAATTTGCAGATAAATCTCGCGCGCCGTATTGCGGCTGCCGCCTTCGGCTTGCAATCTCGCGCTCATCTGCCGCATCCACACGGGCGCGTCTGATTTAGTCGAGCCTGAGTCGTAGATTTCGGCGGCTTTTTTGTAATCTCCAAGCTGCCAGTAAATAAATCCGAGATTGTGATACATCCGCCAATTTTCGGGCTGGGCGGCGATGCCTTTTTCGCTGATTCTAACGGCTTGTTCCGAATCAACGGCGGGCAGAACCGCCGAGCCGTAAGCATAAACCGCTGAAAATTCCGGGTCGAGAGTCGTCGCCGTGTCAATGTACGGGTAAAGCAGGCGCGGATTGAGCGGGCGCAAATCGTCGAGCTGGACTTTGCCTTTGCTTTCGACCAACTTGCCGCCGACGTACTGCAAAGCGTTCATCCAGTAATAATCGGCAATTAGACCTTCAAAACCGAGCGAAGCCTTTTTCAAAGTCGCGCCGCTAAAAGCCAAATCCTGTTCGAGCATTTCGGCGGGAAGCTCAGGTTTATTCGCTTCCAGAAAACGGCTGAGACCGAAAATCGTCGGAAAACCTAAAATCAAAATTGCGAAAAGCCAGAATTGCTTTTTCATTGTTCGTCGTTCGTTGTTCGTCGTTCGTTGTTGATTGTTTTCTGCAACGAACGACGAACAACGAACAAATTCACTTAAAATTTCTGCGGCTGAAAATCAAACCCGAGGCGGCTAGCAGAATCGAAACGTAAACGACGGCGTAAAGCGTTGCTCCGAAAACGTGATTTGCCGTCGGCGTTTTGCCGTTTGCGGCGGCGGTGACAAAGCTAAAATGCGCGAGATTCGGCAGGACGTAGTAGAGCGCGCTAAAGAAAAATTGCGCCGAAGCCGTGCCGAGATTTTCCGCCATATCTTTGAGCGCGGCGCTCGAATGTCCGATGACGAAAACAAAAAACGTGAGCAGAGCCGAAAGCGCGGGCGACGAGAAAGAAGAGAAGAGAATTGCAACGGCGGTTAAAATCGTCAATTCGAGGAAAATCAAAAAAACGGCGCTCCAAATCAAAACCGCGAGCGATGCGCCGCCGACATAAAAGAGCGCCAGCGAAAGTCCCGCGCCCATTACGACGATGTTGACGGCGAGCGTTAAGCATAATCCGAGATATTTTCCAACCAGAAATTCGCCGCGCCCGACGGGTTTTGCGAAAATCGCAAAGACGGTTCGTTTTTCGATTTCTTTGGAAACCAGCCCGATGCCGACGAAAATCGAGATAAAAGCGCCGAACACCAGCATCGCCGTTAAACCCAGATTGGTAATGACGCGGGCTTCCTGTCCGGCTGTTATCTCGCCGAGAAAAATTGCTGCCGCCGTTATCAGCAGTACGAACAAAACGAGATTGTAAAGCACGCGGTCGCGGACGGCTTCGCGGAAAGCGTTGCGGGCGATAATGGCGATTTTCGTTAAACTGTCGAAAGGTCTTTTGTTTTGTGCTGCAATTGACAGATTTTCTTGAATAGCGGTTTGTTCAATCATCTGTTGCCTCTTCGGAAAACAAATCTTTATTTACCAAAATTAAATTTAGATTTTTCCTCGGGATAGAGAATTTCGCGCTCGGTCAAAACCGCGTAAAGCGCAGGCGACGGATAAAGCTCCATTAAATTTAGAATTTCTTTGTCGGTTTTGGCTCTTTGGCTTGCCGCAAATGCTCCGTCGTTTATTAACAGCCGCCAAGTTTCAGCTTGTTTTTTGTCAAGCTGCCGAGCCGATTCGTATTGTTTCACAGATTCGTCTTTTAAGTGAAGTTTTTCGAGCAAAGATGCATAGCGGACTCGCATAAATACCGAATAAGGAAAAATCCGAACCGCTTCGGCGTTTGTTTTTTCAGCTTGTTCGAGTTCGTTCGATAAAGTTTGAGCCGAAATCAGATACGAATAAGAAACGGTTGTGTTAATCCCTTTATCAACGGCTTCGCGCAGTTGCGCGGCTGATTCCCGATAACGATTTTCGTTCAGCAATCGAAGTCCGTAGGAAAGGTTAGTTGAGGCATTTGCCGGATCGAGCATTGCGGCATTTTCAAAGTAAATTTGAGCCGTTTCAAAATCCGTTTGTCGTTCGCCTTGATAAACATAAAATTGGCTCGCAGCTTTCAGCGCGGAAAAGAATGTTAATGACAAACACAACGCGAGCGCAATTGAAGCAAAAGCGAGCTTTGCTTGTCGCGGAAGATAAAGTTGAACGCTTTTTTCGGGGGCTTTTTTCGGGGCTTTTTTCTGAAAGTGTTTTCTCAGTAAAATTGCCAGCAGAAAGAAAAATACCAACCCGTTTTGCATCAACCGGAACGAGAATGAGCTAAAAAACGAGCTGACCAAAAAAGCGGCGATTCCGGCGGCGGCGGCATGAGTCAGGATATTATACCGGTCGTTTTTAAGTTTTTTGATTTCACCGAAGCCGAGCTTGAAAATGCCGAAAATAAAACACGAAAAAAATATTCCGCCGATAACACCAAGCTCGGTCAGAATTTGTAAATATTCGTTGTGCGCCCGTTCGGGTAGCCGCCAATCCTGCTGCGCCGCGAGCGATTTATTTTCCGGGTTAGCCGAAAATGATTGGCGGTATTTATTAAATTCCAGACCGAAATTATCCGCGCCGACTCCCAATAAACGGTTTTGCGAAAACATTTCCAATCCGACTTGATAAAACAGAAGCCGGATGTTTTGCGAAACGCTGTTGTCCGCGCTTTTATCAACTTGCGAAGCGAACCGGCTAAGCGTCGTGGCTTTGTTTTCGGTCGAGCTAAAGATTGAAAATTGAACCGAGGCGGCTAGCAAAACAATCCCAAAGACGGCTAATACGAGCCGCTTTTTTTCGACAAAAGTTTTTCCGGTGAAAACTCTTAGCGAAACGAAAACAAACAATCCAACCAGCGATGCCAGCAGAGCGCTGCGGCTCGTGGTAAATAAAATTGCGAGCCACAGGGCGAATGTAATTGAAATCGCACCGATTAACCGTTTACCTTTTAATCTGAGAATGAAAGAGAAAAATAAAGGCAGTAAGACCGCAAATATTTCGGCGTATCTGCTGTAACGAAATCCGAATTGCTCGATTACTGCTTCCGAGAATGTAAATTCGAGAATGCACGATGCGGAAATGATTGCGATTACTGCGCCGAGCGACGCGACGCTGGTTTTAAATAAATTTTTATCGGAAACGATTCGGGCGGCGAAAAGGAAAAAAATCAGGTATCCAGCCCAAATCAGAGTATGATGGACGACCGATGAAATCGAGCCAGCCCAAAAAGCCGAAGCCGCGCTCCAGAGAATCAAAGCGCAGCAGGGAAGAAATATTAAGGTGAAAACTTGTTTTGAGATTGAAAATTGGCGTTCGTTTTTTCGCGTTTGAATTAAAAAGCAGAATAATAAAAGGGAAAGAATTGTCGAGGCTGCTAATTCTACCTTCCACGGATGCCCTACGAGCGCCGCCGGAGTCGGAAACGGGATCAGCGGAACCGCAAGGGCAAACGCCCAAATTGCGCAAATCAATTTCAGAAAAGAATATGCCCCGTTTGATTTTGCCGGAAATGTTTCTTTTCGGTCGTTTTGTTCAGACATAATAAAAGGAAGGTAAAGCGGCTAAAGACATAGAAATATTTTTCTAGGAGCGAAAGATAAGAAATCAATTTTTACTTTGAAAATTTTTGAATGGAAAAAGAGAAACATTTAGTAATGTTTCTCTTTTTCATTTTTTAGATTCGTGAGTAGGGAAAATGTTGGTGAACATTTTCCCTATTGTTAAACTCTTGGCAGAGAGTAGAATTTTAGTTGTTCAAAGGTGTACTGGTTCCGGTGAATGCTCCGGTACCTGAACCTAAAGTCAGAGCGCTGACGGCGGCGCTGTGAAGAACGCCTTCAGTCATAATACCGAATTCACGAGTTCCGGTTGCGGTAACGCCTGTGCTGGTAACGGGTTTGGCGACAGCCGCGAAAGTAGCCGGACTTCCTGATGCTGCATCCTTATCATCAACAGTAAAGTTGTAGCCGCTCTTTTGTCCGCTGCCGAGAACGCTGTCAACTAAATTACCATCTTTTAAGTTGGTCATAGTGCCATAATTGCCGCCGCCGCTGGTGGCTTGGTAAGTCATTTGCGCGCCGTGAATGGTGCGAAGCGAAGAGATTGCCGAGCCTTCGTTAGCTGAACGACGAGCGGCAAGCAGGTTCGGGATGGCGATGGCGGCGATGATGCCGATGATAACGACGACGATGAGTAATTCGATGAGCGAGAAGCCTTGTTGATTCTTTTTCATTGTGTTTTCTTTTTTCTCCTTGGTTTTTACTTGAGCAGATTGTTTTGAATTTTTACTGCGGCAGCGAGGTTTGAAGCTTTTCGCCTTCCCGCTCGCAGGGTTGCTGCCCGTCTATTTACAAACCCCGTGCCACAACGGAATAAATTTTCAAATAATTGCTGAAATGCCGATAAAACCTATGTTTTGTAAAAAGAAAAAATATACACACAGTTTTATAAATTAATCCCCAAATTGTTATTTAACAGTTTTCGGCATTCGAGCGGTGACGAAATATGTCATCTTTGGTTGGAGTGCAGACAAACTGATTTAATTGAGGGTGTAATGCTCCGGCAATTTAAAAAAGAGGCTTTAGTCGAGCCTCTTTTTTACTTTTCTTTATAATGCCGGTTTAAATTCGCTTTAAACTCATTGCATTCGCATCTGCGCTGAAACGGTGCGGATGTTGTGTTTATCGAGAAGATGGCGCAGCGAGCGAACGCTCATTTTGAGCAGCTCGGCGGCTTTTGTTTGATTGCCGCCGGTGAGCCGGAGCGATTCGAGAACGTAGGTTTTTTCAAGCTGGTCGAGGTGAACGGTCAAATCAATTCCGTCGTCGGGAAGCGTAAATTCCGAGCTGATACGCGCCGGGCTGTAATTTGTAACGTGGTCGGGAAGCCGTTCGGGCTGAATTTCGGGCGTGCGTTCGAGCGCGACGGCGCGTTCGATGGTGTGTTCAAGCTCGCGGACGTTGCCGTGCCAGGCGTAGTTTTCCAGAAGCTGCATCGCGCGCTCGGAAATGCCGCAATTGCGCCCGGTTTGCTGGCAGAATTTGCCGACGAAATGATTTGCCAGATCGCGGATGTCTTCGCGCCTTTCTCTAAGCGGCGGTAGGTGAATCGGAATCACCGAGATTCGGTAAAATAAATCTTCGCGGAAGCTGCCGTCTTTGGTCATCGCCCCCAAATCTCGGTTGGTCGCCGCAATGACGCGCGTATCGAATAGAGTTTCTTCGTGCGCTCCGACCGGGCGCACACGTTTTTCCTGCAAGACGCGCAATAATTTGACCTGCATCGTCGGCGACATCTCGCCGATTTCATCGAGAAAAATCGTGCCTTTGTTAGCGGCTTCAAACAAGCCTTTGCGATTTGCGGTCGCTCCGGTAAAAGCGCCTTTGACGTAGCCGAAAAGCTCCGATTCGAGCAGAGTTTCGGTAAATGCGCCGCAGTTGATCGAGATAAAAGGCTTTTCGGCGCGCGGGCTGCAATCGTGAATCGCGCGAGCCACCAATTCTTTACCCGTGCCGCTTTCGCCGGTGATTAAAATAGTTGACTGGACTTCCGCGACGGTTTCAATCATCTGGAAAACCGCCTGCATTTTGTCCGAACGCCCGATGATGTTCGACAGATTTCCCCGGTCGCGCTGAGCGCGCCGAAAAGCGTGGTTTTCGCGGACGAGCGATTGTTTTTCCAGAGTCTTTTTGACGATGAGCTTTAATTCGTCAACGTCAAACGGCTTTTGCACAAAATCGTCCGCGCCCAGTTTAAAAGCCTCGCGCGCTGTTTCGACGTTGGCGAAAGCGGTCATCAAAACAAAACCGATGTCCGGCGCGGTTTCGTGCGCCGCCCGCAGAAGCGCGATGCCGTCCATATCCGGCATTTTTACGTCCGAGATGATTAGATCGGTCTGCTCTTCGGCGAGCATCCGCACGCCTTCGCGCCCGTCGCGCGCCGTTCGCACGTTGTGACCTTCGCCTTGAAAAACGAGGGAGAGAAGTTGCCGGTAGCTTTGTTCGTCGTCAACAATCAGTAAGTTTGCCATTGGTAAAGAATTTGAATTGATTTTTCTCTGTGTTTTTTGTGTCTTCTCCATGATCTCTGTGTTAAATCTTTTCTTCACCGCAGAGGACACTGAGAAGACACAGAGGAAATACAGAGAGAAAACTTGCTTTAAATGCGAATCCGGTTCGCATCTTATATGTAATTTTTTGCGGTCGAATCGGAGATGACTTTCGTATCGTCGAAAACTTTTACCCCGTCAAGCGGAACCGGGGGAAGCTTAAATGCCTGGTGCGCTTGTTTATCCGTTTGCTGCGCCGAGTTCGCTTTGGCTTCAATCGGCAATTCAACCGTAATCGTGGTGCCTTTGTGTTCCTGACTGCGAACGTTGATTGTGCCGTTGTGGTCGCGGATGATTTGATAAACGATTGATAATCCTAAGCCGGTTCCGCCCGTGGTTGATTGCGAAAACGGCTCAAACAGGCGCTCGACCTGCGCGGCGGGCATTCCGCAGCCGGTGTCGCTGAAGAGAATTTGCAGGCGGTTGTTGTTCAAACATTTCAGCTTAATCGCCAATTCGCCGCCGTCGGGCATCGCCTGCACGGCGTTGCGCGCCAGATTCCAGAAAACTTGTTTGAGACCGGCGGCGTCCGCCGTCGCTAAAACCGATTCGTCCGGCAAATCTTCGATTAAATTGTGTACCGAGCGCAAATCCGGGCTGTGTCGGAGCAAGGTAATTGACTCGCGCAATGTTTCGCAAACGTCCGTTTCGGTAATCTCGCCTTTTTTCGGGCGCGCGTAAGTCAAAAAATTGGTGATAATCGTGTTCAAACGGTCGGATTCGCGCATTACGATGTCCATCAATTGAGCTTGCGAAGAATTTTCCTGCATCGCCGGTTTTAAAACCTGAATCGCCCCGCGCATCGCGCCTAGAGGATTGCGGATTTCGTGCGCGAGTCCGGCGGCGACTCGACCGACGGCGGCGAGCCGGTCTTTGCGCCGAATGCTTTCTTCCATTGCGCGCATATCGGTTAAATCCTGAAAAGTTAAAATCAAACCCGTAGTTTCGCCCGATTCGGAGAACAGCGGCGAGATGCCGTAGCCGAGCCGGATTCCAAAACCGTCCGGCGTGCTGAAATCCGCCTCAAAACGCGGCGGCTGCTCGCCTTTTTCCACTGATTCCAGAGCGACGGCAATCGGCTGTTCGATATTTCCGAGCAGATCGAAAATTTTCCAGCCGCGCACTTCTTCGGATTTATAGCCCGTGATTTCTTCCGCCGCCGAATTGAAAAGATAAATTCTGCCTTCGAGATCGGTGGTTACCAAACCCGAACGGATTGACTGGACGATTCGTTCGTGCAGGCGCTGCAAATTCGCCAGATTTTGCTCGGTTTCGAGCAATCGGACGTTTGAATGCGTGTGACGCTGGGCTAATTGTGCGGCGAGCAATCCGACAAAAAGAAACGCCGCATCGTGGAAACCGACGATTTGCCACGCGCGCCGCATTGTTAACGATGCCGCGCCGACTTCCGACAAACGCGGGATAAACTCGTAAATAACGGCGGTCGAAGTCGCCGTGAAAATCAACGTGCAGCTAATTGCCGTCAACATCGTTCCGCGAGCATTGAAAAAGATGCTCGTCAAACAGATGAGAACCGTGTAAAGCGTAATGTACGGCGATTTAACGTCCCCGGTCGTCCAAACGAGCCACGTGATTAAAACGGTGTCGGTAATAAACTGAGCGGTAAGCTGCGCTAATAAATTGGTTTTTGATTCGACTTTCCACAAACAGAGCGATGCCCAAAATCCTGCGGCGAGCAGCAAAGCCACGATGAAAATCAGCAGCGGCGGGTGCGTAAATTCGTTTAAAGAATTAGGAAACGCTTCGCCGTTCCAAAACCAGCTTGCCGCCATCAGCAGAAAAACCGCGCAAATTCGCCCGATAGCTAATTTTCGAGCCTTTTCATCCAGCGACTTTAAAGCAGAATAATGCGAGTTTTCGTATGACATCCTGTTGACAATCGAGCAAAAAGAAACTTTAACTTGAGGCTTATAATCGCAATCTAACGATTGCGAACAATGTCGGCAAACAAATTTTAACCGAAAAACGGTTTGAAATGCTAGCTTTAAAAAAATGAACAAAGAACAAGTTGATAATTCACCCAAATTTGACCGCCGCCCGTGGGGCAACTTTACCGTTTTGGACGAAGGCGCGGGCTACAAAGTCAAGCGCATCGAAGTTCTGCCGGGCAAGCGTTTAAGCTACCAAAAACACCGTCACCGCAACGAACACTGGTTCATCGTTGCGGGAACGGCAAAGGTCACGCTCAACGACGAAACGATTTTCGTCGAAACCGACAAGACGATTGATATAAAAATCGGAGACGCTCACCGCGTAGAAAATCCGTCCGAAACCGAAGACTTAATTTTTATCGAAATCCAACGCGGCGATTATCTCGGCGAAGACGACATCATTAGACTCGAAGACGACTTTGGGAGAATGGAGAACTGAGAATGGAGAATTGAGAATGAAATGAAAGAGGATATTTTGAAAAGTAAATCTTATGATTTTGCTTTGCGAATTGTGAAGATGTACCGCTATCTCGCTGAAGAAAAAAGAGAGTTTGTTTTGTCTAAGCAGGTTCTGCGTTCAGCTACGTCAATAGGAGCAAATATTGAAGAAGCAAAACAAGCAGAATCAAAATCTGATTTTGTTCACAAACTTTCGGTCGCAAACAAGGAAGCGTTTGAAACGCATTATTGGTTACGATTGTTGCGTGATAGTGAGCTATTAAGCGAAAAACAAGCGGAATCGTTGCTGAACGATTGTTATGAAATTCAAAGTCTTTTAACGGCTTCGATAAAAACTGCAAAAAGCAGAAAATAGCTCAAATGCTGAGATAACGCTGTAATACCGCGAATCTTACATTCGGTTCTCCGTTCTCCGTTCTCCGTTCTCCGTTAACAATCCAAAAACTTCTTCCGGCATAATTGCGGTCATACAGCGATGGTCAATCGGGCAGTCGCGCAGCATACAAGGCGCGCAGGCTGGCGGTTTGCGGACGATTTCCGCTAAATCCGAAAACGGGCGAGTCGTAGCGGGAATTGTCGGACCGAAAACGACGACGGTTTTTGTTCCGACAGCAGGAGCGATGTGCGCGGGTCCGGTGTCGTTTGTGATCAGCAAATCCGCCAAACTTAAAATTGCCGTTAATTCGGCGAGAGTTGTTTTTCCGGTCAACAAAATTAATTTTGACTTGGCGTTTTTGACGACTTCTGCGGAAACTTCCAACTCGTCGGGCGCGCCGACTAAAACGACGTTTGCCGTCTCGGTGAGCAAATCTGCAAGCGCGGCGTATTTTTCCGCGCCCCAGCGTTTGGCGCGGCTGTTTGTCGAACCGGGGCAAAGCGCGATGATTTTTCGATTGAAATCAATTCCGTTTTCCAGCAAAAAACGACGCGCCGCCGATTTTCTTTGTTCCGAAACCGAAAGCGAAATGTCCGGTTCGCGCTCGAAAACATTGGTTTTCCCGGAAAGGATTTTTTCGAGTTCGGCGATGATGTTCAAATAATAAAAAACTTCGTGGCGCTCGCTTTTCCATTCGGGAATGTTTAAAGCGTGCGTCAGCAGAAAACCGCGATTGTCGGTTTTATAACCGATTCGGTTTTTCGCTTTGCCAAACTTTGCCGCGAGCGCCGACTCAAAAGAATTGGGCAGCAATACGGCTAAATCAAATTCTCGCTCGCGCCAATTTTGCGCATTGCGGCGAACAGTTTGAAAAGCGTTTTTTCCGCGTTCGTAAATCAAAACGTCGTCGAGAAAATCCGCATCTTCAAAAAGCCCGGCAAGATTTTTTCGAGTGCAAAGCGTAATTCGTGCTTCGGGCAAAACGCGGCGCAATTCACGCAAAGCCGGAACCGACATTGCGGCGTCGCCGACCCAATTTGTTCCGCGCACGACGACCCGTTTTATTTCTTCGATTTTCACAACAGAGTTCTCAAACCCTCTTCGAGTGAAACGGCGGGCTGCCAATCGAGTTCGTCTTTGATTTTCGTCAAATCCGTGACGTAGTTGAGCGGCACCGGCGCGGGCAAAGATTCGCTTGAAATCACGGCTTGCGCGCCCATTATTTCCTCGAATTTCGCCAAAAGCTCGCGCAATGACAAAGCGTTTTCGCGCCCGCCGCCAAGGTTGTAAAAACCGTGAACGATTTCCGAATCAACAAAAGCGCGGCACGCGCGAGCGAAATCTTCGACACTCAAAATGTCCCGAATCGGCTCGCCCGCAAGCGGAAGGCGAACCGGAACGCCGAATTTGACGGCTTCGGCGTAAAACGTCACGAAATTCGGCTCGTTGCCTTCGCTCAAAGGCGCGTAAACGGTCGAAAGCCGAAAAATGCACGAACGGAAATTTCGTTCGTTGGCATAAAACTCGACGTATTTTTCGGCAATCAGCTTTGACCATTCGAGCGCGTTTTGCCCGTGAAAATCAGTTCGGCAGCTTTCCGGCACTTCCGCGTAATCATCGGCAAAATGCCCGTAAACGTCTTTGGTCGAAGCGAAAATAAATACCGAATTCGGCGACATTGCGCGCAGTAAATTAACAGTCCCTTCAACATTGACGAGAAAGCATTGCTCTGCGGCTTCGGGCGATTTGTCGAGATACGCGGCGAGATGAATGACGACATCGTATTCGGAAACCGCCTGCGCGTCATTGAGATTTAAAACGTCAAAACCCGAACGCCGCGAAAAATCGTCAGCGTTGAAAAACCGCCGCACGTGAGTTCCCAAAAAACCGTTGCCGCCCGTGACTAAAACTTTCATCGAGCCAATTCTATCAATTTCCGCAACTTTTCTTGTAACAGTCAACCCTGTTTTGTCATACGTAAAAAATCGAACGGTTAATCGAGAACGACGCATCAAAAGAAGTCGGAATTGAATTGAGGATTTAACATTGGAATTCTAAATCTCAATTTACATCGAGCGGCTGTCAAATTTCGGCTAGACACTCGCAAAACAAAGGTTTATAAGTTTTCAAGCGGTTTATTCCGCTATGGAAGTAAAAATAAAAAGTTAAATATCTCGAATGGCAACACGCATTCCGGTTCAACCGCCGACTAAAACGAGCAGAACTCGTTCTTCGAGCCGCTCAAATCAGCGGCGCGCCGTAAAATTCATTCAGCCTGACGAGCCGCGCTGGAAACGTGCGACGCGCAAAATCAGAAATTTTCTGACGCATCCGGGCTTTTATGTCCCGGTCATCGTTCTCGCGGTCGGAACAATTTTGATGCTTGCTTATTTTTGGATGGAATATTCCGAGCGAGTTGACCGGCTTCTAAACGGCGAGGTTTTTACACGCTCAGCCGGAATTTACGCCGCGCCGAAAACATTGCGCGATGGCGAAAGCATCAACCCGAATGAGTTGACGGCTTATTTGAAAAGCGCCAATTATGTTGATAAATCTCAGTCGGCAAGCGAAAATCGCGGGCGGTTTCGATTAGTAAACAACGCGCTCGAAATCGAACCGGGCGAAGATTCGGGCATTGACGGAAAACAGGCTTTCGCGCCCGTCAGAGTGCGATTTTCAAAAGACGGAAAAACAGTCGCTCAAATCGAAAACCTGACAACGCAGGAAAAACTAAAATCCGCGCAGCTCGAACCGCGTTTGCTTTCGTCCATACTCGGCGAAGACCGCGAAAGACGAAAAACCGTCGCTTTTAACGATTTGCCGTCTGTCCTTATCAAAGCGATTACGACGACCGAAGACCGCGCGTTTTTTGAGCATTACGGCATCAATGTGCGAGGCATTTTGCGAGCGCTTTGGAGGCGCGTTGACAGGGAAGCCGAGAATTCCCCGCTTGCCAATCAAGGCGGCTCGTCAATCACGCAGCAGTTGGTTAAAAATTTGTTACTTTCGCCGGAAAAAAGCCCTACGCGGAAAGCGCAGGAAGCATTAATGTCGGTGATTTTGGAGACGAGATTGCCGAAAGAAAAAATCTTTGAGCTGTACGCCAATCAAATTTATTTGGGGCAGCAAGCCGGATTTTCCATCAACGGAGTCGGCGAAGCCGCCAATGCTTATTTCGGCAAAGACGTAACGGCGCTGAATTTGTCCGAATCGGCGTTTTTAGCCGGAATTATCCGCAGCCCGAATCGTTACAATCCGTATAAAAATCCAGACAAAGTTAAAGAGCGCCGCAATCAGGTTTTGGATTCGATGGTTGAAGCGGGCGTCGTTTCACGCGCTGAAGCTGACGTGGCGAAAGCCTCGCCTTTGACTTTAAATCCGCCGCAAAAACGCGAAGAATTAACGGACACGCCGTATTTTACCGAGTTCGCGCAATCGCAGCTTGGAAACGTCGTCGCCGACCCGGAAGCCGTTCAGCATTTGCGCGTTTACACGACGCTCGATCTGGAATTGCAAAAAGCGGCGCACGAGGCTGTAACAAAACGGCTCGACAGACTCGACAAAGCTTTTAAAAACAAAGCCGGTTTAAACGCCGCGCTGGTTGCAATTCGACCGAAAACCGGCGAAGTCGTTGCGATGATCGGCGGGCGCGATTATCTGCAAAACCAATTTAACCGCGCGACTGACGCGCAGCGTCAGCCCGGTTCTGTTTTCAAACCGTTTGTTTATGCAACCGCCATTAACACGGCTTATGACCCGACGCCGCGCGTTGTCACCGCCGCAACGGTTTTCAAAGACGAGCCGAAAGTTTTTACTTATGGCAGCGAAACTTACAAACCGAATAATTACGGCGATTTTTTCTCGAACAAACCTGTGACGGTGCGCGACGCGCTCGTCAAAAGCAAAAACACGATCACCGTTGATTTGGCGATGGAATTAAACGTCGGCAAAGTGATGAATCTGGCGGCGAAAGCCGGTCTGCCGAAAGTGCCCAAAGCATATCCTTCGATGGCGCTCGGAACTGCGGAAGCGACGCCTTTGCAAATGGCTTCGGCTTACACGGCGTTCGCCAATCTAGGACAGCGCGCCGCGCCGAATACAATCGCCCGCGTGACGACCGGTGACGGAACGACGGTTGCCGCGCCCTCGCCGCAAAAAACGGACGTTTTGCGCCCGGATGTCGGGTACATAATGGTTGATATGATGAAAGATGTCGTCAACCGGGGAACCGCCGCCGAGCTGCGCGCGTGGGGGTTTAGAAACGTCACAAACAAAGTCGGTATTGCCGGAAAAACCGGAACTTCGCGCGACGGCTGGTTTGTCGGTTTTACGCCCGAACTCGTCTGCGCGGTTTACGTCGGGTTTGACGACGGCGACGATCTCGGAATGAAAGGCTCGGATTCGGCGATGCCGATTTGGGCTGATTTTATGCGCGCCGCGCTCGACGCGCACCCGGAATGGAATGCGGATTGGACGATGCCCGCCGGAATCGAACGAGCCGAGATTGACATTACAACTGGAAAAGCCGTTGCCGCCGGAGAAAATACAGTTTCAGTCGAGCCTTCACCGACGCCGGATTCAAATCCGTCGGAAACTTCCGAAAACTCAGAAGCGGCTCAAACCGGAGTCCCGGCTGAAAATCGGCGGATGGAATTATTCATCACCGGAACCGTGCCTAATCGGGCAAGTCTTTCCGATACGGACGAAACTACTTTAATTGACGAGCCAGAAACTTTTCCGACTCCGCTTGAATCGCCGACGCCGTTTGAAACCGCTCCGCCGGAAATGATTTATCCACAGCCGACCTTGCCGCGATCAACGCCGCTCCGCAGACAAAGCAATTCGCCGCAGTACGACGAACAGCCGCCTCCGCCGGCGCAGCGTTCAAACACAATTCTTTTGCAGATTTGCTCGAAAACCGGCTTTATCGCCGCTTCTTCGTGTCCGACAACCAGAGCGAAAACCTTCCGAATAGGCGAAGAACCGACGCAGTTTTGCCGACCGGAATATCATCAGCGATAAAACGCGGAATCTGCGACTTAGTTCTAAATTAATAATCGGTAATTCATCACATTATGCAGGATGTAATCGTTTTGGGCGCGGGCGCAGCCGGATTGTCAGCCGCTTTGTGGTGCGACGAGCTTGGGTTGAAAACTTCGGTTTTGGAGCGCTCGTCAGAAATCGGCGGACAGCTTTTGCGAGTTTTTAATCCGATTGAAAACCATCTAGGTGCTCCGCGAGCGCAAAACGGGCGCGACTTACGCGACAGCATCGCCGAGCAGATTGAGCGACGAAATTTTCAATTGCGGCTCAATGTGAACATTAATTCGGTTGATTTATCGGCAAAAACGATTTCTCTTGCGAGTGGCGAACGCCTGTCGGCTCGCGCTCTGGTTTTAGCAACAGGCGTTCGCCGGCGGACATTGAACGTTGCCGGCGAAACCGAATTTCGCGGACGCGGAATTTTGGAATCTGGAAAACGCGACGCTTTTCTGACGGAAGGGAAAACGGTTTGCGTCGTCGGCGGCGGAGACGCGGCGGCGGAAAACGCTTTGATTTTGGCTGAATGGGCGGCGAAAGTTTATCTCATTCATCGCAGCGGCGAGTTTCGCGCCCGGACTGAGTTTTTAGACAAAATCAAAGAAAATACGAAAATCGAAACCTTGACGGAAGCTCGCGTAAATAAAATTCTCGGCGGCGAAGCGGTTGAAAGAATCGAATTGCAAAATCAAGCGGGCAAAGCTTTTCAAATTGCGGTCGAGGCAATCGTGATTCGCATCGGAGTCGAGCCGAATACAGAGCTTTTTCGCGGACAGATCGGACTTGATAACGACAATTACATAAAAATAAACAGCCGCTGCGAAACGAATCTGGAGAACGTTTTTGCGGTCGGCGATGTCGCAAATCCGATTGCGCCAACCATTAGCAGTTCCGTCGGAATGGGAGCGACTGCCGCCAAAGTTATTTTTGACAAATTCTGAATTACAAATATTTTCAATCGCTGCTTTTAATCCTCAAAATTTATTTGGAAAAAATCTGAAAATTTGAATATTTCGCAAGCTGCGTCTCTACTGAAAGCGTTGTTTTGAGGAACTAATTTCTTAAATTGAAAAGATTTAGACATTGGAATACGTGCGCCCTCAGGCTGGTATGAAAAATGCGTAAATAATTTCGGACATTCTCATTGCGGTTTGTTTAATAAAACAAAATCGTCCGCGCTATTTTACAACTCAGGAAATCAGGAGAGAATTATGAAAATCAAAAAGCTTGTTTCCAACGGAATTTGGCTGGTTGTCGCTGTGATTTTATCGTCTTTTTTGACGTTGCAAGTATCAGGACAAACCGGCGCTTCAGGCGTTTCGGGAACGGTTCAAGACCCTCAAGGCAACGCCATCGCCAATGCAACAGTGCGGCTTATCAACGATGAAAAAGGTTTTTCGAGAACTTTAACTACAAGCGCAGATGGGACTTTTAATTTTGCTTCGATTCCGCCAGATACTTATCGAGTGGAAGTGGAGGCTTCCGGCTTCAAACGCTCGGTTTTAACAAATATTGGAGCATTGATTGATAAACCAACGGAAGCCAACGTCGTTCTTGAAGTCGGCAGCGTTACCGAAACCGTTAGCATTACCGCCGATGCCATCGAATCAATCATCAACACGCAGGACGCAAGCCTCGGCAATACTTTTCAAGCCAGGCAGATTCAAGAATTACCCACTGATTTGCGCAACATTCCGAGCCTGCTCAGCCTTCAGCCGGGCGTCACTCGTCAAGGTTACGTTAATGGCGGACGCTCAGACCAGGCAAACATCACTCTTGACGGCATTGATACCAACGAACAGCAAACCGGAGCTGCTTTCTCTTCGGTTCTTCGCATCACCGCCGAGTCAATCGAAGAATTCCGCGTGACGACTTCAAACCCGAACGCGGCTCAAGGACGTTCTTCGGGCGCGCAGATTTCGCTTTCGACCAAAGGTGGAACGAACGAATTTCGCGGCGCGCTGTTTGAATTTTATCGTCCGACATTCGGTTCAGCCAATACGTTTTTCAATAATCGCGATAACGTACCGCGTCCGAGTCTGGCGCGCCACGTTTTTGGCGGCGCAATCGGCGGACCGATTGTTAAAAATAAAGCGTTTTTCTTTTATTCATTTGAAGGACAGCGCGAACGTTCCGAAACGTCCGTGACGCAAATCGTCCCGCTCGCAAGTTTGGGACGCGGCGAGTTTCGAGCGCGCGACGCAAACGGCAACGTCGTTTCGCTAAATCTGGCGCAGCTCAACACAATTTACGCCGCCGCCGGAATAAACCCCGCAGCACTTGCCATTTTATCCGCCGCCGCAAGCCGTTATCCGGCAAACGATGCGAGTCAAGGCGACCAGCTAAATACCGGAGGTTTTCGTTTTAATGCCAAAACGCCGGAAGATTTGAACACGCATATCGCGCGTTTCGATTACAACATCAATGCCAATCAAACATTTTTTGCTCGCGCAAATTACCAGAACGACAGCACCGTGCTGGCGCAGGCTTTTCCAGATACGCCCTCGCCCGAACTCTGGTCTCACAATACGGGGCTTGCCGTCGGACACAACTGGACAATCGGCAATAACAAAGTCAACAGCTTCCGCTATGGTTTAACGAGACAGGCTTTCACGTCGGGCGGCGACGCCAACGAAAACCTTGTGAGTTTCCGCTTTGTTTATACGCCTTTCAATTACACTTACACCTTGAGCCGCGTCACGCCGGTGCATAATTTCACCGATGATTTTACGTGGACGACCGGAAACCACACCGTGCAGTTCGGCGGCAATTTCAGAATCATTCGCAACAAACGCAGCGATTCGGGTCCGGCTTTCGACACCGCCGTTATTAATCCCTCGTACTACTCCGGATCGGGGCGTTCGCTGATTAATCCGCTCCGCAGCGCCGGTTTTAATATTGTTGCGACGAATTTGGACGCGCAAGCTGCTATTGCGGCGCTGATCGGACGTTTTTCGCAATACAACGCGAATTACAATTACGATCTTAGCGGGAACGTTCTGCCGACCGGAACAGCCATCGAAAGAACCTTTGCCAGCGAAGAGTATGAACTGTACGCGCAGGATTCGTGGAAAATACGACAGGATTTAACCTTAAACTTAGGTTTGCGTTATTCCTTAAGCCGTCCGGTTTACGAAACGCAGGGCTACCAAATTCGTCCGACGATTCCGCTCGGCGATTATTTTGAGCAGCGAGTCGAAAGCTCACAGAACGGAAAGGCTTTTAACGAGCTGATTCAATTCGAGCTTGCCGGTCCGAAGCACGGCAAACCGGGCTTTTACAACTGGGACAAAAACAATCTCCAGCCGCGCATTTCAGCCGCCTGGTCTCCCGGCTTTAAATCCGGCTTCTTGGGCAAACTGTTCGGCACGGACAATGAATCGGTTTTCCGCGGCGGATTCTCGGTCTTAAATGACTATTTCGGTCAACAGCTTGCCGTTACCTTCAATGCTTTAAGCACACTCGGATTTACGACTGCCTCGGAAATCGGTCCGAACACTTACAACGCTACAAGCAGTCTCGGACCGCGCTTCACAGGATTGGGACAACGCATCAACAATTTCCCCGGAATCCAGCCTTTAGCGAATCGTTTCCAAACTCCGGCTGACGAAACAACTCGCATCGAATCGTCGCTTGATTCGACGCTCGTTTCGCCGACTCACTACAACTGGAGCCTGACCTACGGTCGCAGACTTCCCGCCGGTTTGTATGTCGAAGCGTCGTATGTCGGTCGCCGCGCACGCAATCTGCTGGCAACGCGCGACATAATGGCGTTTAACAATCTGGTTGATCCGGGTTCGGGTCAAGACTGGTACACCGCCGCCGGAAAGATTTATGATTTGTACTACTCGAACGCAAATCCGAATTCGGTTGCGCCGATTCCGTATTTTGAAAATCTTTTCCCCGGTATTGGAGCCGTGTTTTATGACGATCCAACTTTATCAGCCACTCAAACGGCTCTGCTATTAACCCGTGACGAAACATTCGGCGATTGGACGTACTTACAACAGTTGCTCGATGACGATTTTAGCGGTCAAAATCGTTGGGCGAACCGTTTCATTCACCCGCAATACGCCGCTTTTTCAGCGTTCAGCACAATCGCTAAGTCTAATTATCACGGCGGAAATCTAACTGTTCGCCAGCGTTTGGGTACAGCCTTAACTCTGGATTTTAATTACACCTTCGCCAAATCAATGGACGACGCTTCAGGTCTGCAAACCAGCGGCACATATGGCTCGGCGTTGATTTTAAATCCGCTTCGTCAGCAGGACAGCTACGCACCGTCGGATTTTGATGTACGTCACACGATCAACGCCAACGCTATCTGGCAAATTCCGATTGGCAGAGACCGCAGATTTTTCGGCGGTATGAACAGATGGGCTGATGCAGTAGTCGGCGGTTGGCAGCTTGCCGGAATTTATCGTTGGAATACCGGCTTGCCGTTCTCAAACTTGATTGACCTGGCGGGATGGGCGACGAATTGGCAGATTCGTTCGAGAGCCGTCAGAACCAGACCGATTCAAACTTCGATCACGCGCGGAGAAAACGGTCAGCCGCCGAATGCCTTCTCGAATCTCGACGATCTAATAAACTCTGTGCGCCCGCCGCGTCCGGGCGAAACCGGTGACCGCAACGTTTTCCGAGGTCCCGGATTCTCAGCTCTCGATATGAGCTTGTCGAAGGTTTTCACGATGCCTTGGAGCGAAAACCACAGGATGCAATTCCGTTGGGAAGTATTTAACGTATTTAACCGCCAATATTTCTCGAACGCTTCGATTTCAGCGTTTAGCATTACGCCGGACATTCCGCTTTCAAACAGCCAACTAACTTCTGGAACCGGCGTGTTTACGGATATTCAAGGCGCTCCGCGCCGGATGCAGTTCGGCTTGCGCTACTCTTTCTAAATTAGTCGAAAATGACTTTTACGGCTGGGGTTTTTAAAAACCCCAGCTTTTTTTATAAATTGGCGAGACTGCTCTTCGGTTAAGGATTAGCTATTAACATTTTACGCGACAGCGGCTGCTTCGGCTTGCGCTTGCAGTTTTTCGGTTTGGAAATGCGCGACGACAGCATTGATGATTTCGTCCAGAGCGCCTTCCATTACCAAATCAAGCTGGTGCAAAGTCAAACCGATACGGTGGTCGGAAACGCGATTTTCTTTAAAATTATAAGTGCGGATTTTCTCGGAACGATCACCGCTGCCGACCATTGATTTGCGCTCCGAAGCCATTGCATCGTGCTGCTTTTGTTCTTCCATTTCCTGCAAGCGCGAACGCAAAACGCGCATCGCTTTTTCGCGGTTCTTGATCTGCGATTTTTCGTCCTGCATCGAAACGACAAGTCCGCTCGGCATATGCGTAATTCTGACGGCTGAATAAGTTGTGTTTACCGATTGACCGCCCGGACCGGAAGAGCAAAAAGTGTCAATCCGCAAATCGTTTTGGTTAATTTTAATATCAACTTCTTCGGCTTCGGGCAAAACGGCGACTGTAATTGCCGAAGTGTGAACTCGCCCCTGCGTTTCGGTCGCCGGAACTCGCTGAACGCGATGGACGCCTGATTCGTAACGCATTTTTGAATAAACGTGGTCGCCTTCGATAACGACCACAGCGTCTTTCATTCCGCCGACGCCGGTTTCGGTCATTTCCAGAACCTCGAATTTCCAGCGCTGGCGTTCGGCGTAACGCGCGTACATTCTGAGAACTTCCGCCGCAAAAAGCGTGGCTTCGTCGCCGCCCGTTCCCGCGCGAATTTCGAGAATCACATTTTTCTCGTCGTTCGGGTCTTTCGGGAGCAGCAAAACTTTTAATTCTTCCTCTGCTTTCGGCAGTTTTTCTTCAATTTCGGCGATTTCGAGATTCGCCATTTCGCGCATTTCGTCATCGTCAGCCATTTCCGCCAATTCGCGCGCCCCTTCCAAATCTGCTTGCAGCTTTCTCACCTCGCGAAATTTTTCCACGATTTCGCCGAGCGCTCGATGCTGTTTCATCGTTTTCGCGTACGTTGACATATCGTCAGTGATTTCGGGCGAGGAAATCAGCGCGGTCAATTCTTCGTAATTTTTCTCGATCTGTTCTAATTGATCTAACATAAAACTTTCTTTCAAGCCGTCTGCGGTTCGAGCTTGAGCGATTCGTTCAAGGCTTCGAGCGCAACTTCGAGCTGTTCTTCATCCGGTTCCTGCGTTGTAATATTTTGCAGCCACAAGCCCGGAAGCGTCATAAATTTGAAAATAAAACCCGACTCTTTTTTCGCCGCGAAGCGGATAATTTCATACGAAAGCCCCGCGACGACCGGCAGTAATAAGATTCTGACCACCAAGTTCAAAATCATTGCGTCGAAATTAATCGCCGAAAACAAAACGATGGCGACGAGCATAACGACCATCAAAAACGACGTGCCGCAGCGCGGATGCTGGCGTTTTTGCGTTTTTGCGTTTTTGACCGTCAGCGCCAAACCGTTTTCCCACGCGAATACGGTTTTGTGTTCCGCGCCGTGATATTCAAAAACTCGCCGGATGTCTTTCAAATACGAAAAGCTGAAAATCATCGTGACGAAAAACAGCATCCGAATCAAACCGTCAATTAAATTAAACGCCAGCCACGAATGCGGTTTGATTTCGTACAAATAAGCGCGAATCGTTTGCCACCAGTTTGCGTCAGCCGCCAGCAGCGGCGCTTCCGCCCAGCCTGCCGCGATAAACAAAACGTTTGTTAAAAGCAGCGGCGCGACGATAAAAAGCAAGATGTTGAAACCGAGCGCGAAAATGATCGAGCCGATTGTCGAGGCGGATTGTTTCGGTTTTTTCGTTTCGCTTTTTTCCGGCAAAACGACTTTAGCCGGAGCTTTGCGAAACTGTTCAAAATTTTCAGTGCCTTCGGCAAACGCGGATTTCAATTCAAACTCTGCCGCTTTGACGCGCGCTTTTTCCGTTTCCGCATCTTCCTCGGCAATGTTGGCTGAGTAATTTAGAGCTTTGACGCCGAGCGCCATTGATTGCACGAGCGTTGCGCCGCCGCGTAAAATCGGCAGCTTTAAAAGCGGATATTTATCGCTCAGTCGCGGCAGGCTTTCCGACGTATGAACAATCGAGCCGTCTTTGCGCCGCACCGCAATCGCATACGCCGACGGCGTTCGCATCATCACGCCTTCCATCACGGCTTGCCCGCCGACTATCAGGTCGCGTTCAAGCATAAAATATAAACTCAGCAGCTTTTTCATAATTTGAATTTTAGATTCTGGATTCGAGATTTGAGATTAAAGGAAATCGCACATAAATAAGACAACTAAATTGAGCGAAAATCCAAAATCGCAACTCTAAAATCCGAAATAAAAAGACCGACGCCGACTCTTTTTTCGCATTTCTTCTCACGGTAAATTTTACACGAAGAGAGAAACGGCGCGCGAAAATTCGGTCGGCGTCGGATTTTATTAAAGCTAATGTCTGCGTTGCAGTTTCGTCACAAACTTATTCGGCAGCCGGAGTCGCGGTTGCTGCCGCGCCGCGAGCGTAACGTCTGTTAAAACGGTCAACGCGCCCGGCGGTGTCAACCAGTTTTTGTTTGCCGGTAAAAAACGGGTGGCAAGCCGAGCAGATTTCGACGTGCAAATCGTCGCCCTTCATCGTCGAGCGAGTCGTAAAACTGTTTCCGCAAGCGCACTGAACGCTAATATCGTGATAATTAGGATGAATTCCTTGTTTCATTTTTTTTATTTAACCTTCCTTGTCCGAAATTTTGTCTGACGGGCAAACCGTGATTCTACAAATTTATACAACTAAAAATCAAATCGCATTGCCCTATTATGATGAAAAAGACGACGAGCAATTTGCCCGTCGTCTTTTCGTTTAAAGTTGCCGAAACCTATTTGGTCGGAACTCTGATTTCGCGTCCCGCATTGAGCGGCGCGTCCGGCAAAACACCGTTCAGGCGCGCTAAATCCGCGGCGGAATATCCATAGCGCGAAGCGATTTTGGTAATTGTATCGCCCGCATTGGCTTTGATTTTCATCAAGCCGCTCGGCGCCGAAGACGTGTTGCCGCGCGGGCGAACATAATTGATGCGTTCGACCGAGTTGGTGTTCGGAACAACGACTTTGTTGGTTTTGCTCAAATCAACTCCGCCGTTCATCGCTTGAAGCTGTTCGACCGAAACGCCTGTTCGGTTGGCGACCGATTGAATATCTTCGCCTTTGACAACCGTCGCTAAAGTAGCGGCGTTGCGCGAGTTCGCCGGAATGCGGCGCAGAGTGGCGACAAGCTGATTCGCCGTGCCAGCCGGAACGAGTATCACATACGGTTCAGGCGGCGTCATATTCTGGCGCAAATCAGGATTCAAATATCGCAAAACTTCGACGTTCGTATCCGTTGCCTGCGCAACCAAATTTAAGCTGGTCGCGGTCGGAACGCGAACTTTGTCGTAAATAAGCGGCGGCATCGGGCGAACGTGGGTGAAACCGTATTTGGCGGGATTGTTGGCGACCAAAATCGTCGCCAAAATATTCGGCACGTAATTGCGGGTTTCGCGCGGCAGATACTGATAAGCCGCCCAGAAATTTGCGACACCGGCGCGTCTGATCGCTTTGTCAACGTTTCCTTCGCCGGAATTGTAGCCAGCCATCGCCAATTCCCAGTTGCCGTTGTAACGATTCGCCAGAAATTTCAAATATCGAGCCGAAGCGCGCGTAGCTTTTTCGTAATTATGTCGCTCGTCCAGATAAGCGGTTTGACGCAAACCGTAGCGAGTTCCGGTTCCGGGAATAAACTGCCACAAACCGGAAGCCGCAGCCCACGAACGCGCCCAGGGTTTCCAGGCAGATTCAACTTGTCCGAGCCAAACGAGATTTTCCGGCACGCCTTCTTCGCGGAAAATGCGGCGAGCCATTCTGGTAAATTGTCCCGAACGATTCAAGCCGATTTCCATTGTCGAGCGTCCGCGAGCCTGGTAATAGTTGATAAACTGCTGAATCATCGGATGCACCTGGAATTTCAAACCAAGCGAGCCGCGCTCCACAGCCTGCTCAATCGAAGCGATTGATTGCTGCGCTTCCGGCGTCGTCACATCCTGTTCGACCGGCGTTAATTCGAGTTTGGCGAGTTCATCAAGCGGCGAGGCTTCAAATCTTTGCTCGGAGAATCCGATTTGCGGAATGTCGGTTTTCGCTGTTTCCGTAGCAGATGAAACAACCGTCTCGCCCGGTGTCGCAGTCGTCGTTTGTGTGGTTTGCGCGATTTGCGATTGCGGAACTTGATTCGGAACTTCGAGGCGATAAACGCGCTCGACTAATTCGGCGTAATATTTTTGCAGTTTCGGAAACGAACGAACGGGCAAACCCGACATCAAAATCGTTTCAACCGATTTATCGAATTTCTCGCGCGCTTTTATTAATTCGCGGTCGCGCAGGTGAACTTCCGCTTCGCGGAAAAAGGTTTCGGCTTTTGAAATTACGGCGTCAACGCGCGCGTCCTGCTCGCCGACCTGAGTCGGCGTGTCGCGCAGGCTCGACGTTCCCGTTTGGATTTGCGCCTGAACACTCAAAATCGGGGCGAAAATAGAAAATAATAAAGCGGTCGAAACTGTGTTTTTAAAAATATTCTTCATCCGTATCTCTTTTATTAATCCAGAATTATTTATTTGGCGGCGAAACTTTGAAGCGGGCTTTAGAAGTTTGCCCGCAGGCATTATAACTGAACTTTAGTTTCGCTTACTTTAACGCCCGACGCAAGGAAAAAGTTGCATTATTTCTTGCTCAAGGCTTCTTCAAGACGTTTAAAATCAAATTAAGGCTGAAAATTTAACATAAAAAAGGTGCGAGTGTAAATGCCCGCACTTTTAATAAAACAAGTAAAACCTTTAAATTTCCGCTTTTAGTGTCCGGCAACCGGCTGGGGCGGCTGCTTTGGCTGGCGCGGAGTTGAACCCGTGCCAATGGCTGCGGTTTTTTCTTTTTCAAACAAAGCCTCGCGGAAAACCTGGCGCGCGTCATCAACAAAAACAAACTTTAAATCTTCTAAAACTTCCGCCGGTAGCTCTTCCGTATCGCGTTTGTTTTGCGCCGGGAGAATCACCGTTTTTATCCGCGCGCGTCTCGCTGCGAGAACCTTTTCTTTGACTCCGCCGACGGGCAGCACGTTGCCCCGCAAAGTGATTTCGCCGGTCATCGCCACCTCTTTTCTGATAGCGCGGCGCGACAAAACCGAAACCATCGCCGTCGCCAGAGTGATTCCGGCGCTCGGTCCGTCTTTCGGAATCGCGCCTTCGGGAATGTGGATGTGAATATCGTATTTATCGAAATCGTCTTCGTCAATTTCAAGTTCTTTGTGACGCGATTTGGCGTATGAAAGAGCGGCTTGCGCCGATTCTTTCATCACGTCGCCGAGCTGTCCGGTTAAAACCAAATTGCCTTTGCCGCGCATTCTCAGAGCTTCGATAAAAAGAACGTCGCCGCCGACCGCCGTCCATGCAAGTCCCGTTGCGACGCCGATTTGGTCTTTTTTGAGCGCGGCTTCGATGAAAACTTTCGGAGCGCGTAAAAATTCGTGGATAGTTTTAGTCGTAACTTTAACCGGCTCGAATTTTCCATCTTCCGCTTCGGCTTTGCGGCGGGCGACTTTGCGACAGATTTTGCCGATTTCGCGTTCGAGCTGCCGCAAGCCCGCTTCCTGCGTGTATTGCTGAATAATAGACAGAATCGCCGATTTAGCGATTGAAATATCGGCGGCGCTGATTCCGTTTTCGTCCATTTGCTTCGGCAAAAGGTGGCGACGCGCGATTTCCAGCTTTTCTTCTTCGGTGTAACCGGCAAGCTGAATAATTTCCATCCGGTCGCGTAAAGCGGGTTGAATCGTGTCCAGAATGTTTGCCGTCGTCATAAACATGACGTGCGACAAATCGAACGGGACGCCCAAGTAATTGTCGCGGAAAGTGTTGTTTTGCTCCGGGTCTAAAACCTCCAACAGCGCCGACGACGGATCGCCGCGAAAATCTGCGCCGACTTTATCAACTTCATCGAGCAAAATCAGTGGGTTATTCGTTCCGGCTTGCTGGACGGCTTGGACGATTCTGCCCGGCATCGCGCCGACGTAAGTTCTTCTGTGACCGCGAATCTCGGCTTCGTCGTGAAGTCCGCCCAAAGAAAGACGCATAAATTTTCTGTCCAAAGCGCGCGCAATCGAGCGCCCCAAACTGGTTTTTCCGACTCCCGGCGGTCCGACGAGACACAAAATCGTTCCCTTCGGTTTTTCTTTTAATTTTCTGACCGCGAGCGCTTCGATGATTCTTTCTTTGATTCGATCCAGACCGTAATGGTCTTCGTCCAAAACTTTTTGCGCGTGTTTGAGATTTAAATTGTCTTTTGAAGATTTCGACCACGGCAGCTCGGTCATAATATCGAGCCAATTTCTCAAAGTCGCGGTTTCAGCCGCGTCCGGGTGCATTCTTTCGAGCTTTTTAAGCTGGCGCAAACTCTCGGTTTCAGCTTGTTCGGGCATTTTAGAGGCTTCGATTTTTTCGCGGTACATTGCGATTTCTTCCGCTAATTCGTTGCCTTCGCCAAGCTCGCCCTGGATCGCTTTGAGCTGCTGCCGCAGATAAAATTCGCGCTGCGTTCTGTCCATATCGGCGCGCGCCTGCGTATTGATTTCCTGCTGCACGGTCAAGACTTCGACTTCTTTGTTCAAAAGCTCGTTGACGCGGCGAAGTCGCGCTGTCGGATCGGATAAATTCAACACGCTTTGCGCGTCTTCGACTTTTAATTCGAGATTTGAAGCCGATAAATCCGCTAAACGACCTGCGTCATCGAGATTTGTGATAATCGCCAAAACTTCGGGCGAGATGTTTTTGCCCATCGTCGCCGCTTTTTCCATATTCGAGCGGACGTTGCGAATCAGAGCTTCGACTTCGAGCGAATTTTGCAGCGTCTGCGGTTCTGGAATGACGTTGATTTTGGCTTTGAGAAAATCTCCGGCGTTGCGGACGGATTTGACTTCGGCGCGCGTCAAGCCCTGCACCAGAATGCGAATCCGACCGTCGGGCAACTTGAGCATTCGCATAATTACGGCGACCGTGCCGATCCGATACAAATCTTCGTCGCGCGGCTCTTCTTTGTCCAAATCTTTTTGCGAAACGAGCAGAATCAAACGATTGTCAGTCAATGCTTCGTCAACGGCGCGAACCGAGCGGTCGCGCGAGACGAAAAGCGGGACAATCATAAACGGATAAATCACGATGTCGCGCAGAGGCAGCACGGGCAGCTCGTTCGGGATGTTAATTTGCGGCTCGGACAACTCAGCCGCTTCTAATCTTTCTGCAAATTCGGAGTTAAACTCTTCCATATCAAATTATGTTACAGGGAAAAGGCGGAAAACAGAAATAGACTGCGGACGCGGTTAAATGATTGAGCAAGCGCCGTTGTTTAAACTGCAAAACGAATCAAGTCGGTTCGATTCGCGGGATATTTGCGATGTGTTTTTAATTTTTGATAATTGATTTTTTCCGTCGCGGCTCCGGTTTCGGTTTAGCGGCGGGCGCAACAGTTTCGCGCGCTTTGACCAGATTTTTCAACTCGGACATAAATTCCGTCACGTCCTCAAATTCCAAATAAACCGAGGCGAAACGCACATAAGCGACTTTATCGAGTTCTTTGAGGCGTTTCATAATCATTTCGCCGACGCGGGTCGTCGGGCGCTCGCGTTCGGGCGATTCCTGCACGTATTTTTCGACCGAGTTGACGATTGCTTCTAGCTTTGCCGCCGGAACCGGGCGTTTTTCGCAGGCGCGCATAATGCCGGACATCACTTTTTGCCTGTCGAAAGGCTCGCGCCGCCCGTCTTTTTTGACGACCATATACGGAATTTCGTCAATCCGCTCATATGACGTAAAACGACGGCTGCAATGCAGACATTCGCGCCGACGGCGAATCGAATGACCGTCGCGCGCCTCGCGCGAATCAACCACTTTGTCTTCCAAATAACCGCAAAAAGGACACTTCATAATTAATTACGAATTACGAATTACGAATTACGAATTAGAAAGCGTTATGACGATGCGTTTCTAAATTCTGCATTCTCAATTCTTAATTCCGGTGATTCTTCGTCGGCGACGATCATCGTGCGGAAGCGCGTCCAACTGATGTCGCCGTGCAGGAAATAATAAAAACCGAACGCAACTGCGGGCGCGAAATAAACTAGATGCATCACGATTGCGGTTGCCGCCGCGTCCGAACGATTGACGTTCATAAAAATCAACGCCGCCGCAGTCGTCGCGTGAAACGCGCCCGCCGCGCCGCCGGGCGTCGGAACGAGCGAGCCGACCACAGCCCAGCCCATAATAAACAGCGCGTCGCTAAACGAAAGCGGCAAACCGAAAGCCGTCAGCACGAGATAAGTCGGAAGCGAAATCGTAAACCAGAGTACACCAGTCCAAAAAACGATTAACGCCAATTCTTTCGGATCGCGCAGAATTTGGAGCGAAGCCGCCAGATTCTTAAGCAAACTCAAGAAAATCCGTTTCAAGTTTTTCGGCACAAACCGCAAACCTTCAAACAAATTTTCAAACCAAACGACAATCGGTTGACTGAAATAAGTGAAAACCGCCAGCGCTACGAGTCCCGCGACGACGCAGATAAGCATCAACAAACCAACGCGATTAACCATCACATATTCGGCTTCGCGCCCCGGCGGAGCTTGAAACCACAATAAATTCAAGGCAAAAAGCAGCACAATCGCAATCAAATCGCAGATTCGCTCCAAACCGATTGTCACCAACGCAGCAGACGGGCGAATTCGTTTATCGCGCATCGGCAGCCACAACGGGCGGACGACTTCGCCCGCGCGACCGAACAGAAACACGGCGGCAAAACCGATTGTCGTCGTGGCAAAAAGGTCACGCAAATTGCTCTCGGAAATCGGCGCAAGCAAAGTGCGCCAGCGAAACGCGCGCAAGAGATAGCCAAAACAGATAATTGCCGTCGCAATTGTCAATTGCAGCGCGTCGGCGCGGCGCAAACTGCTCCAAACCTCATTCCAATCGAGACTTCGCCCGAAATACCACAAAATAAGAACAGCGAGGGCTGATAAAACAAAAAATTTAAAATACTTACGCAAAATCTGACTCCGATAAAAAAACTATAATAAATAAACTTGTAAACTGTTCAAAATTCTACGAGAAAAAGACTATCAACACAATATTTTGCGGTGAGATGCGCTTCCGATAAGTTTTCTTTTAACATATTGATACGGTTAAATGCGACTCCGCACGCTCGATATTCACCAAAATCTTTAAATCTGCTCTATAATCAAGGCATCAAACGAAAGAATTTGTTCGAGGTGAATTATGAAAAAAGTTTTCACGTTCCTGCTCGCAAGTTTGTGTTTTTCTACCATCGCGGCGGCGCAAACCAAAACAATCACCAACGCCGATTTGGAAAAATACCGCCGCGAGCGTCTCAAAAACGATCCCGACGACGAACGCGAACGAGAGCGTCTTGGTTTGCCTTCGCGCGTCGCTGAAAAACAAGCCAGAGAACATCGCGCCGCCGAATTAAGCGAAATTGCCGCGAGAATCAGAGAACAGGAGGCTGAAGCCGAAAATTACTGGCAAGCGCAAGCCTTTCAACTGCGCTCCGAGATTGCCGCCGCCGAAGCCGAAATAAATTACGTCCGCGCGCGAATCGGCGAAGTTCCGCCGCCGCAGACTTATTACGCCGTCGGCTACAATCCTTATTTTTATTCTCCAAATTGCTGCGGTTCTTATAACTCTCGCGGCGTGTCAAAGAGAGTTCAAATCGGCGCCGGAATTGCCTTCGGCAAACGCCCGCAAATCGCAGTCGGCGCAAATTATTCGCGCGGCGTCATTAAACAATCGGGTGGAATCACAATCAATCAAAATTCGTTTGTCCGGGGTAATTTAATCGGAAACACACGGGCGCATCGTCCGCGATTCGGTTATAACGGCACACTGGTCGTGCCTTTTACTCTGCCGACTTATGAAAATCTGACGCGCGAAGAATTGCTGGCGCAGCTTCGCGCACTTGAACAAGCGCGCGCCGGACTTTATGCTCGTTTTGCCGTTTTGGAAGACGAAGCGCGCAAAGCGGGAGTTAAAATAGATTAAAAATATCTGACACTTTATGAAAAATGGTTGGGAAGCAATTATTGGAATGGAGATTCACGCGCAGCTCTCCACGAATACGAAGATTTTCTGCGGTTGCCGGATTGAATTCGGTAGCGAGCCTAATTCAAATACTTGCCCGGTTTGTTTGGGATTGCCGGGCGCGCTGCCGGTTTTGAATCAAAGAGTCGTTGATTTGGGTGCGCGGGCTGCGCTCGCTTTAGGTTTGCAGATTAATGAGACTTCGATTTTTGCGCGCAAAAATTATTTTTACCCTGATTTGCCGAAAGGTTATCAAATATCGCAATACGACAAGCCTTTTTCCGAACACGGAACTTTGACGATTATGACCGCAGAGCGCGACGAACACGGGCGCGCGCAGGATTTTCGCCCGATGCAAATCGGAATTGTGCGGCTGCATCTCGAAGAAGACGCCGGCAAAAACGTCCACGAAGGGCTGCCGGAAGTTGACCGTTTTTCTTACATTGATTTGAACCGCGCCGGAACTCCGCTTGCCGAAATCGTCACCGCTCCTGATTTTCGCTCATCGTGGCAGGCTTACGATTATGTTAATCACGTCCGGCGCGCGCTTTCGTGGGTTGGCGCTTCGGACGCCGATATGGAAAAGGGAAATCTTCGGTGCGAAGCGAACGTTTCGGTGCGCAAAATCGGCGAAGAAAATTTCCGCAACAAAGTCGAATTGAAGAATTTAAACTCGGTTCGATTTATGCAAAAAGCGATTGAATACGAAATCGAGCGCCAGATTGCCGCGCACGAAGCGGGCGAATCCGTGAATCAGGAAACAAGACTTTGGGACGAGAAAAACAATCGCACTCGCGTAATGCGCTCAAAAGAAGACGCGCACGATTATCGTTATTTTCCCGAACCCGATTTGCAGCCTCTGGTTGTTTCCGCCGAGTTTATCGAGCAGGTTCGCAGCGAGATGCCGGAATTGCCCGATGCGATGCGCGACCGTTTTATGCGCGAATACGAGGTTTCTTTCGCGGACGCTTCGCAACTTGTTTCGGACAAAGATTTGGCGCAGTTTTACGAAACGACTGCGAAAGCGTCGGGAAATCCGCGCGTGTCGGCGAATTTTATTTTGTCGGAGTTGCAGCGCGAGCTGAACAATTCGGGCAAAAACGCGAGCGAATCGCCCGTCACGCCGGAAAATCTGGCTGAATTAATCAAAACGCTCGACGCCGGAAAAATCAACAACAATCAGGCGAAAGAAGTTTTAATCGAAATGTTTGCGAGCGGCAAAAACGCCGCCGAAGTAATTAAAGAAAAAGGCTTCGAGCAAATTTCCGACAGTTCGGCGATTGAAAAAATCGTTGACGAGATTATCGCGGCTAATCAGAATCAAGTAGCGGCTTACAAAAGCGGCAATGAAAAATTGTTCGGCTTTTTCGTCGGACAAACGATGAAGGCGTCGAGCGGCAAGGCGAATCCGAAAATTGTTAATGACGTTTTAAGGAAAAAGTTAAATTCCGATTGACAATTATTAAAGTTGTCTCTTTCCGCTTTTAGAGGAGAGTAAATAAAAATGAAATTCAGGCTTGTTTTTCTTGCAATGGTTTTCTCAATCGTTCAGTTTTCCGCATTTGCCCAAGTCGAAACGGAAAACGATAGAAATATGCGCGAGCAGAGAACCAGAGAGAGGGCGACTCAAATTGCGCATAACAGGAGAGTTTCCGAATCACTTCGCAGAGGCGCTGTTTACGGCGATCCGTCTGCTACGGTGGTGCGTGACAAAAACGGAGTTTATATAAAATATAAACCGAACTTGACGGAAGCTGACCTGGCGGCAATTTCGGTGCATCCGGCTGATACAAGACAATTTGCCGCTTTTCTTAAACAGCCCGACACCGGAATTGTTCGCCTCCAAAGCGGCGATGTTTGCATATCGAATCGGCTTGTTATTCAAGCGTACAGCACTTGTCCGAACAATATTATCGGCAAAGCGACTTTGTATTCTTTCAGGGAAAACGATTATCGCGCGAAAGCGCTTTCCGACATTTTTTTCTCGGAGAATAAATTTTCTTCGCCCGGAGTCTTTACTCTCGGCGTTTTTGCGAATCTCGGAAACGTGCCGATTGAGGATTTAACGCTCGCATCGAACGGCATTAAGCAATTAGCCGAGTTTCAACCCGCATTAGACAAAGCCGAAGTTGAAAAACAGTACGTGACTTTAACGACGGGCGTCCAAATCGGCGATTATATTTACAAAAGAGAAGTCGAGGCAAAGGAAAACAGCTCGTTTGTTTTGCGAACGATTGCCTATAAAGGAAAAGTTTTTCAAGGAACGGGCGTCGGCAAAATTAACATTCTGGCAAATGACCCGAGAAATGATGTAACGGTCGTTTTTCGAATCGTCAGAAAACACGATGACGGCAGCGTAACCTTACTTTGGAAAGAACTCGATAGAAAACCTTCTCCTAAAATCGTTCTCGAAGAAAAGAAAGATAAAGAAAAGCAGGAGCGGCAGACAAAAAACGATTTTTCGGTATCTGCTGCCGGCAACTGAAGACGGTTTGAGAAATGAATTCAACTGTTGTCAATTAAATCCTGCAAACTAAATTAAAAGAATAAGTTTATTGAATTAAAATGAACAGAGTTATTTTATTCTCACACCTTTTTTTCATTCTATTCTCACTTTCAATTTTTGGGCAATCGGATCAGCAACGCGAACAAATTCGGAGAGAGGTATTTGAGCAACGGCAACATAAAAGAAAGCTCGACAATTTAAAAGGCGTCGAGGTTGAAGGCATTAACTTATCTTTTTTCAAGCTTTCAAATGAAGATAAACAATTAACTGCTCCGAGTGAGGAAGACAAAAAGAAGATTGCGGATTTTTCGCGTTTGTCGAACGTCGAAATCGTTAAACTCCTTAACATTTCTTGTCTGAAGGCTGGACAAGTTAAATTAGATAATGCCTGTAAAAACAGCATTCCGGGTTTTGGGAGCTATTATTCATTTCGTGACAGACGATATCTTTATCCGTCAATGTCAGATTTACAGCTTTCTAAAGATTGGTTTGTCACAGCAGGGTTTTTGACGCAGGGCATTATTGTATCTTTAGGCGAAGTTGATTTTGAAAATATCTCTTTGATAAGTCCCGGCGTAAATTTTTTGAATCAATTCACGCCTGCGGAAAGTCCTGATGAGGCTGACAAACAAAGGAAGCAAATCGAAGATGGAATTAAAAAGGACGAGTTTAGTTATAATCGTATTGCTCAGGTAAAAGTGAACAACGTCTATGCAATGCGTTCGATTGCTTATCGCTCAAAAGCGAAAACTTTAGATAAACGTGAAGACACAATTTTAGTTTTCAAAGTTATCAGTCGTGACATTGAAGGGAATGTGACATTGATTTGGCGTAAGCTAAAAAGTAAAACAGCACCGAAAATTAAAACAGAAAATGAAAATTGAAAACAAAATTGCCGTCGTCACGGGCGGTACAAAAGGCATCGGTCGCGCAATCGCCGAAGAATTATTAAAAACCGGCGCGAAAGTTTTCGTTTGCGCTCGAAACCGGGACGAATTAAAACGCGCCGTTGCGGAAATGTCCGGGCTTGGACAAATCGAAGGCGAATTGTGCGATATGCGGTCGTTTGAGCAAGTCAAAATGATGCTCGACGAATGCGAAAGAAAATTCGGCGGCGTTGATGTGTTGGTCAATAACGCCGGAATCGGTATTTTTAAGCCGGTCGAAGAGCTTGCTGCGGAAGAGTTTCAAGCCGTTTTGGAAACAAATCTGTTCGGCGTGTTTTACAGTTGTCACGCCGCGATTCCGATGATGAAGCGGCGAGGCGGCGGTTACATCATCAACATCTCGTCGCTTGCAGGAGCGAACGCGCATCCGCGAATGGCGGCTTATAACGCCTCGAAGTTCGGCTTAAACGGATTTTCCGAAGCCTTGATGCAGGAAGTCAGGCACGACAATATCAAAGTCAGCTACATTATGCCCGGTTCGGTCAACACCGAGTTTGGCGGCGAAGAAGTATCGCCGGAGAAGAGTTGGCAATTACAGCCCGCCGACATCGCGCAGGTTGTTTTAAATTTGCTGCAAATGGATGAGCGAGCTTTGCCTTCGCGCGTCGAATTGCGTCCGAGCCGTCCGCCGAAAAAATAATGTCAGCCGTTGTCGAAATTCAAAAAGAGCGTGCAATGATAATTTTGGATTGGCTTAAGAGCGCATATCCAGACGCTCATTGCGCTCTGAACCACTCGAATGCGCTCGAATTGCTCGTGGCGACGATTCTATCGGCTCAATGCACCGACGAGCGCGTTAACATTGTCACCGAAAAGCTTTTCCGCAAATATCGCAGCGCCGAAGATTTTGCCGCCGTCGCGCAGGAAGAGCTGGAAGCAGATATTCATTCAACCGGATTTTTCCGCAACAAAGCCAAAAATATTCGCTCGGCGTGCGAAATGATTTTGCAGGAATACGGCGGGGAAATTCCGCCCGATATGGAAAAATTGCTCGCTTTGCCGGGCGTGGCGCGCAAAACGGCGAATGTCGTTTTGGGAAATGCTTTCGGAATTGCTTCGGGCGTTGTGGTTGACACTCACGTTTCGCGCGTTTCGCAGCGATTGGCGTTGACCGAAGAAACCGTGCCGGAAAAAATCGAGCGTGATTTAATGCAGCTAATTCCAGAAGAAGATTGGGTTCTCTTCTCGCATCTTCTGATCTCGCACGGGCGGGCAATCTGTCAGGCGAGAAAACCGAAATGCGCCGAATGCGGTTTAGAGCCGATTTGTCCGTCCTCTTTGTTAAAAAAATAAGTTTCACGCAAAGACGCAAAGAAAAGTCAGAGATGCGAAAAACAATTCTTTATTTTAACTTTGCGTGAAACTTTTTACTCTTTGTTTCTTTCTTTGTAAGCCTGCATTGCTTCCGAAGCGCCTTCGTGCATAATTTCCGGGCGATGATAGCGCCAGTATTTGTTAAATTCTTCCTCGCTCATTTCGGGTTTTTCCGCGCGAGTTTTTTCTTTTAAATAATTTTCCGCCCATTCGCGTATTTCTTCGTTTCTGTTCAACGCCGTGCGCGCTCCGTGCATCAGATTGTCGCGTTCCATTTTGAATTCTCCTTGTGATAGATTTTTTGCAAATGAATCTTAGAAATAATTTTTCCGTTTCAGTGCGAGCTTATTTTCTCATTTTGCCGCTCGCGCTGTCATTCATCGCGCCTGCGGCGGCGCAAACGAAGCAGACGCCGCAAGCGGCGACAAAACCGGCGGCAGTTTCAACTCAAACCGCCGAAGTGCCTTTTGTTAACAAAGTTTTGCCGAACGGTTTGGAAGTTATCGTGCTGCCGGATTCGAGCGTCCCGCTCGTGACGGTCGAGCTGGCGGTGCGCAACGGTTCTTTCACCGAGCCGCCCGAATTAAACGGCTTGTCGCATCTTTACGAGCATATGTTCTTCAAAACCAACGGCGCGATAATGCTTTATCGCTGCCAGCAGTATGAAAGCTATGGGAACATCCGGGCTTACCGGCAAAATCAATGCGGCGAGCATTTAAGATACAAAAACGAAATCGGAAACGCCGATTATTTGACCGAAATCGGAAAGCTCGGAATCACTTACAACGGCACGACGCGCGAGGAAGTCGTTAATTACTATTTCACGACGACCAGCCCTTTCTGGCAAACCGCGATGCGGTTTATCAAAGATTCGGTTCGCTATCCGGTTTTTGAGGAAAACGAATTTGCGCGCGAAAAACAAGTCGTCATCGGCGAGATTGACCGGCAGGAATCAAGCCCGTTTTTCTATTTAAACCGCGCCATCAACGATAAGCTTTTCTATAAATATCCGACCAGAAAAAATCCCGGCGGAACGCGCGAAACGGTTTCGACCGCGACAACGTCGAAAATGCGGACGATTCAATCGCGTTATTACGTCCCGAATAATTCGGCAATTGTCGTCACCGGCGATGTCGCGCCTGATCGGGTTTTCGCCGAAGCCGAAAGATTATTCGGCGATTGGAAGCCGCGCGCGGTCGAGCCGTTTAAAGAATTTCCGCTCGTCGAGCATCCGCCGCTCGGAAAAAGCGAAGGCGAAGTTATTCAACAGCCCGTCGAAAACGTCTTTTTGATGATCGGCTGGCACGGACCTTCAATCGGCAAAGACGACGCGGCGACTTATGCGGCAGACGTTTTTTCTTATATTCTGGGGCAGCCGAATTCGCGTTTTCAACGCAATATTGTAGATAAAGATTTGGCAAGCTCGGTTGGCATCGGTTATTACACGCAGCGTAATGTCGGTCCGATTATGGTTTCAGCCATTACCACGCCGGACAGAGCGCGCGCCGCTGCAAAAGCGATTTACGAGGAAATCGCCGCTTTTAATTCGCCCGGTTATTTTACGGACGAAGAATTGGAAAGCGCGAAAAACATTCTCGCCTCGCGAGATTTGTTTGAACGCGAACAGACGAGCGAATACGCGCACACTTTGAGTTTCTGGTGGAGTTCGACCGGAATTGATTATTTTCGCGGCTATCAAAAAAACCTGCGCGCCACGTCGCGCGCCGACATCAATCGCTACGTAACAAATTATATTCAAAACAAACCGCACGTCGGTTTGGCTTTGATGTCGGCGGACGCGCAAACGCAGGCGAAGCTGACGCCGGAGGAATTGATTGGTAAATAATAAAAATATGTTTTCATTTTTTCGTTTTTCAAAAAAACTTGCTGCTTCTTTGCGTTTCAGCGGTTTGATTCTGTTGCTGTTTGCGCCCGTTTTGGCGCAAAACGCGGGAACGGCGAAAACGCCGTCGCAAACAGCAGCGCCGCAAATTTCAGAGTTTGAGGTGAATGGGCTGAAAGTTTTGGTCAAGCGGCGCAGCAACAGCCCGACGGTTGCAATCGGTTTATTTTTGCGCGGCGGTTCGCGCAATCTGACTGCGGAAAACACCGGGATCGAAAGTCTTATGCTCGGCGCGGCGACCGAAGCGAGCGCCAAATTTCCCCGCGAAGCTTTGCGCCGCGAATTGGCTCGCACCGGAACGCAAATCGGCTCCGGCTCGAATTACGATTTTTCGTCTTTATCGCTTGCCTCCACGCGCGCCGCCTTTGATAGCTCGTGGGCGGTTTTTACCGACGTTGCGTTAAATCCGAGCTTTGCTCCCGAAGATGTTGAACGTGTGCGGCAGCAGATTTTAACCGGATTGCGCGAGAAAACGAGCGACGCGGATTCCTATCTGACCGAGCTTTCGGAACGCGCGGCTTATGCCGGTCAGCCTTACGCCAACAATCCGAGCGGCACGCTCGAAACAATCGCCCGGTTTAAAACCGAAGATTTAAAGCGTTACCACAAAGACGCGATGCAAACTTCCAGACTTTTGCTCGTCGTTGTCGGAGACATTGACGTGGCGGAAATTAGACCGAAAATCGCAGCGACTTTCGGCGCGCTCCCGCGCGGAAATTATCAGGAAAAATCTTTGACCGGGCTGGCGTTTACGACACCGACAGTAGAAATTTCGGCTCGCGCTTTGCCGACAAATTATATTCAAGGCGTTTTCGGCGCTCCGTCTTTGGCTGACCCGGATTATTATCCGCTCCAAGTTGCGACGACGATTTTGCGCGACCGTGTTTTTGAGGAAGTGCGCGTCAGAAGAAATTTATCTTACGCGCCGAACGCATTTTTAAACACGCGCGGGGTAAACACCGGCGGCATTTACGTTTCGGCGGTTGACGCAAATCAAGCAACCGGAGTGATGCTCGACGAAATCCGAAAAATGCAGGACGAGCGCGTTGACGATTCGGACATTTCCGGCGTCGTCGGGCAATATCTGACGACTTATTACATCGGGCAGGAAACAAACGTCGCTCAGGCGACGAATCTGGCAACTTATGAATTGATCGGCGGCGGCTGGCGCAATTCACTTTCGTTTTTGGACAAAATCCGCGCCGTCAAACCCGAAGACGTTCAGCGTGTTTCCCGAAAATATATGCGAAATCTGCGCTTTGTCGTTTTGGGAAATCCCGGGTCGGTTGATAAACGAATCTTCACCCGCCAAGCTGTCGAGGGATTGACTTTTTCGCCCGCAAAGTAAAATAAGAAATTAAGGTAAAAGAAAAAAGGCAGGATTCGTTCCTGCCTTTTTTCTTATTAGCGGCGATTGTCTTTTTTCGATCTGACCGGCGGTTCCGGGCGCGACTCTTCTTTTTTGGTCGGCTCCGGGCGCGGTTCGTCACGCTGTTTCGGAGGCGGATCGTTCCTAGGCTCTTCGCGTTTCTGTGGCGGTTCGTAACGCGGTTCTTCGCGTTTCGGCGGCGGATCATTACGAGGTTGCTCACGACGCGGAGGCGGTTCATAACGCGGCTGCTCGTCGCGCTGCGGCGGCGAATAAACCGGCGGTCGGCGATTGTCGTTGTCATCGCCGCGCCTGTTCGGGCGTTGCGGTTCGGGGCGATTAACGGGCGCTTCGCTCTCGTCGCGTTTTTCGGGACGATAAACCGGGCGGTCTTCATCAGATTTTTGCGACGGTCGTGACTGACGAGGCGCAGGGCGTTCGACTTCGCCTTTGCTGTCCGGGGTTCGGTCTTCGGGACGATAAACCGGCGATTCGGCGCGGCGGTTGAAAACTCCGGTGCCGCGTTTTTCGGTCGGCAAATTGTTGTTTGCATCCGGTTGTTGCTCATCCCGAACGACCGGAGTTCTGCCTCTGAAAATGCGCTCGGTGCTTAATCTTTCGTCAAGCTGAACGCCTTTTTCTCTGACTGCCGCTCCGATTTTTCCGGTTTCCAGCGTCTGCTCCGCTTTTTCAAAGCTCTGGCGTTTGCCGACGATTTCCCGTTCTTTTGCGACGGTTATTTCCGTTTTGCCGCGAGAAGGAGGAGGCAATCTGCGGTCGTCAACAATCGGCTGAGCGTCCAGCACGCCTTTGCCTTGGTCGAGGGCTATCGGTCGAATAAAACCGCGTCCTTTTCCGAATTCATCAATCGGAACTCCCGTTACGGCTTTGGCATAAACCAATTCAACGTCCTGTTTAGACCCCTGTTTGGGCGGAACGAGAACATCAACTTTAGGCTTCACGGGCTGTTGTGCGGGCGGATTGTTGATAACTGTGGTGTTGTAAATAACTGTTCTTGATCTATTTACATATCTATATCCGGCGTGATAAGGCATCGGATACCAACACACATTGCGACCGATGTTGACGAAAATCGCCAGCGACGGCTGCCAGTAAATCCGGCGGCTGCGCCACGAATCGTACGGACACCAATTCCAGTAGCCGTTGATGTAAACCCAGCGACCATAATGCGAAGTCGCCCAGCCCCAAGGCTCGTCGGCGATCCAGGTCCAGCCGTAACCGGGTAAATGACGCCAATGACCGTAGCGATACGGCGACCAATCGCGATAAGACGCGATAACATTTCGATTCGGACGCCAGACATAACCGTAATTGTCCGTGTAAATCCAATCGCCGTAATCGTAAAGCTCGTCCGCGCCGTAAATTTGCGGGTCGTAATAAGCGTAATCCGAGCGGCGGCGCGACAGTTTATCTTCGCGTTCGGCAACCCAGCGGTCGAAATCGTCCGAATACGAGCGCGCCGCCGTCAGCTCAAATTCTCCGGCGTAATTGCCGTCTAAAAAGACGCGAGCCTGTCGCCCGTCGCGAATCGAAAACCCCGAGCTTTCGGTGTAAACGCGGGCTTCGCCGCCGCTCGTCACGGTGACTAAAACTTCGCGCTCGGAACGATTTTCGCGCGGCGCGTCAATGCGGTAAACACCTTCTTTGCGGGCGGCAACGGTCGTGTTCGGCGCGTCAATCTCAAAATATTCTTTCTCGCGCTTGAAATCGGAAAGACGCAGTGAAACCGAGCCTTCGGGTAAGCTCAAAGCGATGCCTTCGTTGCGCAGCGTGACGATTTGCAAAAGCGAATATTCGTCAACGCGCAAATAGTTTCGATTGTTAAATTGAATTTCGAGATGCGAATTGTCGCCGGTCGCCAAACGGTCGCCTTCTAAAAGCGGCACGTTCGGAGCGGCTTCTTCCCATTCCTGATTTCCGGCGCGGCGAATCTGCACGTCGCCTCTTGTCACGGTAATTCTCGCCACGCGGCGGTTTTCGTAAAAATCACGCTCGTCATCAGCAGGATTGGCAAACGCCACGACGCTGGCGCATAAAGCAAAAGCCAATAACCCGATCCATGGCAGCATTCCGGCTTTCTGCATAAAATTGTCTCCTCGGTATAGTTTAGAAAAATCGTTGCCTCGCTTTAGCAAGTCAAATGCCCGTGCCGCACGAAAAAGTAGCTGTTAAAGAAAAATTGGAATAAAAATGAAAAATAGCAATAAAAACAATCTATAAAAATGAGTATAACGGTCGTTTGTTGAATGTTTCCAACAAGTTTGCAAGGCGGTTGTCAGCGTGGTGTGACCGATATGGTTTGTCGTCTGTACGATTTGGTGTAAAAGTGGTGGTAGTGTCCTAATCTTATGGTGCTACACTATCAGTTGTCTCAAAAAAGACCCTTTTTGAGACAACTTCAAAAATATATTGCAAGCAAACTCGAACCTAAGTAGTATCACTGAAACTGGTTGCAGTAACCAACTCCATTATTTTTCAAATTAAATGCTCGTAAAACTCGTTAGATAAAAATATTTATCATGGAAAAATTATCGCGTCGGGATTTTTTTCAAAACTCTCTCGGTTCAATACTTGCCTTTTCGCTTGTCAACTCTTTATGTGATGCTCAGGCATTGACGGGAAGCGTCAAAACAATTGCTCACAAATGGGTAATCGAGATGGAGCAAATAACAAAGTCTCTAAGAAAACATAAAATTAGACAAATCGAATGGCAGCAGCAGATTGAGTCGCTTTTGTCAGAAGTCGATTTGAAAGACTTATTTCGTGCAATTGATTATGACCGACTAGCGAAAACTGTGGTTTTTCCTGAAAACCATGAGTCTATGGAGGACATCACCTTTCCCAAAATTAAAGGCTTGAGCGAAGAACTCAGTTTTAACCCTTATTTTTTCGCCATGAAAAAAGATGTCGCCATCGTACCGCACGGACATCAGAATATGACGACAATGCACATGGTTTTAAGCGGTGAGGCGCACGGCTGGCACTATGACCGGATTGCTGACGAGCCAAATCACTTGATTATCAAACCTACTTCAGACAAGTTATTGACAGCCGGTGCTGTTTCAACGATTTCCGACGAGAAAGACAACATTCATTGGTTTAAGGCAACAACCGAGAAGGTCTTTATATTCAATATCGGCGTTTATATATTAAACCCTAAACAAAGTTATACCGGCAGAGATTACATTGACCCTGTTAACGGAGAAAAATTAAAGGACGGTTTAATCCGGGCTAGAAAAATTAACCAAGAAGAATCCTACAAAATCTACGGTAAATCATAGCCTGTTTGAATCTCAAAAACGCCCGTTTATGACACAGTAAAAACAAACTAAAAAGTTTCTCATAAGTCATACCTTTTTGAGACAGTTTATTTGTTGATTCAATTATGTTTAATCCTGATTTTTAGGGTATAGCCATTTTAGCATTTTGTCTCATCAGTCATCTCATAACCAAAATCCCAAAACTCTTCAACATTTTCGACTTATGAGACACCTTTAATGACCTTTTCTATCCGCCGAAAATACTTAGCTGTTAGCACCACACCATTAGGACACTGCCGTAAAAGCGTGTTCCTTGACCGTGTTTGTGCGGCGTGATATTCTCAGAATCTTTGTTAGTAAGTGATTTTTGCGCTAGTAAATCACAGTAATCCAAAGTATTTTTAAGAATTTTTTGATTATGGTTTTTCTGGCTTTTGCCGAAAATTCGATTCAGCTTGTGCCAGACGGCACAATCTTTTTTCATATTTTTCTAATTCTGCTGATGATCTGGATTTTGAACCGCACTTTGTTCAAACCGATCAATCGCATTCTCGAAGCTCGCGAGCGGATGACCGGCGGCAGCTTTGCCGAAACGACGGACACTTTGCGGCAAGCCGACGAAAAACTTGCCAATTACGAAACGACTCTCCGCGAAGCGCGCGCGGCAGGTTATGCGGTCGTCGAAAACACGCGCCGCGAATCTTTGGCGCAGCGTCAATTGCAGATTGACGAAGTAAAAGCCGATGTGGTGAATCAAATCGAGCGCGAGAAAGCGGATTTAAACCGGCAAGTCGCGCAAGCCAGACAAACTCTGGCAAGCGACGCGCGCGGTTTAGCCGAAAGAATTACCGCGCAGGTTTTGCGGCAACGCACAGCAGCTTAAATTAATTCGAATTTCAAATTTGAGATTTTTATATCAATGTTTGCGTTTATTAATTTTTTACTTTTTCTCGCCGCCGAAGCCGAATCGCACGGCGGCGGAGCGAGCTTTTACGATAAATATTTAAACTATCCGGGCTTTGAAGCCTGGAAGTTTTTAAATCTTTTTATTTTCGTCGGTGCGCTAGTTTATCTTTTGCGCCGTCCGGTCAGCAACGCTTTCAAAGCGCGCCGCGAAGCGATTCGCGCCGAATTGATCAAAGCGCAGCAGGAACGCGACGCGGCGCTGGCAAAATTGCGGCAGGTCGAAGAGCGCCTGCAAAATCTGGACGCCGAAACCGCGCGCATCCGCGAACAGTCGGTGCGCGAAGCCGAGGCGGAAGCGACGAGAATCGCCGAACAAACTGCGGCAGATATTGAAAAAATACGCGAAAACGCGCGCCGCGAAATCGCCGCCGCCTCAGCCAACGCTAGACGCGAATTAAAGCAATTTTCAGCGGAAGAAAGTATTCGTCTGGCGGAAGATATGGTGCGGCAAAATCTGCAAAGCGGCACGGACGCCGCGCGCCTCGTCAACGCGAGCATCGAAGGTCTGGGAGGCGTCAAACAATGAGCATTGAAACTATTGCCCGACGTTACGCCGCCGCGCTTGCCGATGTCGTTACGAAAAACGGCGAAACCGATATTGTTAGAAACGAACTGGGACAATTTGCCGTTTTAATGACCGAAAACCCTCAGCTATCGGAAGTTTTTCGCAGTCCGGCGGTCGCTTTCGACAACAAGAAAAACGTTCTCGAATCGTTAATCGCCAAAACGCGCCCGACAAAAACGACGGCGAATTTTCTCCGCGTTTTGCAGCGCAATCATCGTCTCGCGGATTTGCCCGTCGTGAATGAGCGTTTTAACGCGGTTTTGGAAGTACGTGCCGGTCTCGTGACAGCCGAAGTGACAACGGCGCAGCCGCTCGCAGCCGCGCAGCAAACCGCTTTGCAAACGAGATTGCAGCAAATGACCGGCAAGCGAGTTAATCTGAATTTTAAAATTGACCCGGAAATTATCGGCGGAGTCGTCACGCGCATCGGTTCGACCGTGTACGACGGCTCGGTGAAAAATCAATTACAGCACTTAAAAGAACAAATGATTCGCAGTTAGTTCGTTGTTTATCTTTACAACGAACGACGAACAACGAACAACGAACAAAATTATATGGAAGCTATTAGAGCGACAGAAATCAGCGATATTATTAGACAGCAAATCGAGAATTTTGACGCCGGCGTGACAATCGAAGAAGTCGGCACGGTGATTAAAGTCGGCGACGGAATTGCCGAAATTCACGGTCTCGACAAAGTTATGGCGGGCGAGCTGATCGAATTTCCGCACGAAGTTCGCGGTCTCGCGCTTAACCTCGAAGAAGACAAAGTCGGCGCGGTGCTGTTCGGCGATTTCCAAAAAATCAAAGAAGGCGATATGGCAAAACGCACCGGACAAATTATGTCCGTGCCGGTCGGCGAAGCGATCATCGGTCGCGTCGTTAACGCGCTCGGCGAGCCGATTGACGGCAAAGGCGCAATCGCTTCAAATCAATTTAATCCGGTCGAACGCATCGCGCCCGGAATCATTGATCGTCAGCCGGTAAAAGAACCGATGCAAACCGGTTTGAAAGCGATTGACTCGATGGTTCCGATTGGACGCGGACAGCGCGAATTGATCATCGGCGACCGCCAGACCGGAAAAACCACCGTTGCGGTTGACACGATTATCAACCAAAAAGGCAGCGGTGTAATTTGTATTTACGCAGCCATCGGTCAAAAGGCTTCGACGGTCGCGCAGGTGCGCCAGAGACTTGAAGAACACGGCGCGATGGAATACACGATTATCGTTTCGGCAACCGCTTCCGATCCGGCGGCGATGCAGTATCTCGCGCCTTACACGGCGGTTGCTATCGGCGAATATTTCCGCGATTCGGGGCGTCACGCTTTGACGATTTACGACGATTTGTCGAAACAAGCCGCCGCTTACCGCGAAATTTCTCTGCTTTTGAGACGACCGCCGGGACGCGAAGCGTATCCGGGTGACGTTTTCTATCTGCACTCGCGCCTTCTTGAAAGAGCGGCGAAAATGTCCGATGCGCGCGGCGGCGGTTCTTTAACGAGCCTTCCGCTGATCGAAACGCAGGCGGGCGATATTTCGGCATACATCCCGACCAACGTGATTTCGATTACAGACGGGCAGATTTTCCTTGAATCCGATCTTTTCAACTCCGGCGTGCGCCCGGCGATCAACGTCGGAAACTCGGTTTCGCGCGTAGGCGGTTCGGCGCAAATCAAAGCGATGAAACAAGTCGCCGGAACGCTCAGGATTGACCTTGCCCAGTATCGTGAATTGGCGGCGTTCGCGCAGTTCGGTTCGGATTTGGACAAAGCCACACAAGCTCAGTTATCGCGCGGTCAGCGTTTGACCGAAGTTTTGAAACAGCCGCAATATCAGCCGATGCCGGTCGAAGAACAGATTTTCGTGATTTGGACGGCGACCAACGGTTATTTGGACGATGTGGCGGTCGAAGACTTGCGGCGCTTTGAAGACGAATTGTTGAATTACGTTCGGAACACGCATCCCGGCATTTTAAACACGATTCGTGAGAAAAAAGCGATTTCCGACGAGTTGAAAACCCAATTGGGACAAGCCGTTGACGATTTTAAAACGGCTCGCTGGTCTGAAATCGGCGGCGCTACGAAAACCGCCGCAGTTGCAGCTTAGTTAGTTCAAAGTTCAAGGTTCAAAGTTCAAAGTTTGGATACATTTCCAACTTTGAACTTTGAACCTTGAACTTTGAACAAGATAATATGCCAAGTTTATTAGATTTACGTCGGCGAATTAAATCGGTTAAAAACACGCGCCAGATCACCAAAGCGATGAAAATGGTGGCGGCGGCGAAATTAAAACGCGCGACGGATCGCGTCACGGCGGCGCGACCGTTTGCCGTGAAAATGAACGACGTTTTAGGCAATTTGAGCGCGCGCATCGGCGACGAATTTTCGCACCCGCTGATGGACGCGCGCGGCGACGAGCGTTATCTGGTCATTTTGATGACTGCCGATAAAGGTTTGGCGGGCGCGTTTAACGCCAATTTAATCAAAGCCGGGCAGCAGTTTTTGCGCGACAACACAGGGAAAACCGTGGAAATGATGCCGGTCGGACGAAAAGGGCGCGACTTTTTCCGTCGCCGCAGTATTACTTTCGCCGCCGAATACGTCGGTTTGACCGGCGGCGGGCAAGTTAATATCAACGACGCCAAAGAAATCGCGCAAAACATTATTCGCACGTTTACCGAAGATGAAACGATTGACAAAGTTTTCCTGATTTTCAGCGAATTCAAATCTGTTTTGTCTCAGCGCGTCGTCGTCGAACAGCTTTTGCCGGTCGTCGGGAAATCCGAAGAAGGAGAAGGCGAAACCGCGCCCGACATTGATTATATTTACGAGCAGGAGCCGGGCGAATTATTCAGCCGTCTGCTGCCGCGTCTGATCGAAACGCAGATTTATCGCGGAATGCTCGAATCGGTCGCTTCGGAACAAGGCGCGCGAATGACTGCGATGGACAGCGCGTCGAAAAACGCGGGCGAGCTGATTGATACGTTAACGCTCAATATGAACCGGATTCGCCAAGCCGCCATTACAAAAGAAATTATTGAAGTTGTATCTGGAGCCGCCGCGTTGTAAAATACGCGCACAAAATCCTGAGGACAGCAGTACACGTCCCCGGAAACTTCAAAAAATAAAGTAAAATCAGGAGGCTACAGAATGGCGATTTTAGGCGTTATTGGCGGGATTTTATTTCTCGTCGGATGGATTTGGACAATCGTTTCGGCATTTAAATCCGGCGATACATTATGGGGAGTTCTTAATATAATTCCCTGTATTCAACCGATAATCGGAATTGTTTCTGCATTTTTAAAGAAAGTTCCTTGGGCTCCGGTCGGGCTTATGATTCTCGGAGCTATTTTAAGCAGCATCGGGAATTATTCAATGATGATGAACTTACAAAATCAGATGGGGCGATGATTCAAATTGAATTTACTCGTTTTTGGCGCGGACGCTTTGGGCGTTACGCGCCTTTGATTTTTTGGATCATCGTAATTTTCATTGCGTCAAGCGAAACCGGCTCGATGTCGAACACCTCGCGTATTATTAGCCCCTTGCTCGAATTTTTATTTCCGAACATCAGCGAAATTCAATTAACGGCGATTCACGGTTATACGCGCAAAGCCGCTCATCTCGCTTTTTATTTCATTCTCGGCGCGCTCGCGGCGCGCGCTTTTTCTTCTTCGCTGAAAAATTTATTGAGGCGAAACTGGCTGCCGATTTCGTTTGCGCTGATTGTCGCTGTCGCTTCGCTCGATGAATTGAATCAGAGTTTTCTGGCGTCGCGCACCAGTTCGATATGGGACGTTTTGATTGATGTTTGCGGCGGCTCGACTGCGCTTTTGATTTGGTATCTGATGACAGGAAGTCAGAACCGGGAGCGACCGGCTAATTGATACACGAAAGCCGGTCGCTCCCGGTTCTGATCTGATTCAAATCGCCCTGTTGGCAAAGAAATCCTGCGCGCTGAAAGGCTCTGCGCCGTCGCCGGGCAGGATGCGTTCATAGCTGCCGTCGGATTTAAGGATTCGCGCTTTTGCCGTGTCGCGCAGATAAGTTACAAGCAGCTCTTCCTTTAAATAACGCTTTAATTTCGGCGCCTGGACGGGCGCGACGACTTCGACGCGGCGGTTTAAGTTGCGCTGCATCCAATCGGCGCTGCCGATGTAAATCTCTTCCTCGCCCGCGTTTTCAAAATAAAATACGCGGCTGTGTTCGAGCAGGCGACCGACAATCGAGCGGACGCGGATGTTTTCAGATAAGCCTTCGACGCCGGGACGCAGAACGCAAATGCCGCGAATAATCAAATCAATCGAAACTCCGGCTTGCGCCGCTTCGTAAAGCGCCTGCGTCATTTCTATGTCGGTCAGGCTGTTCATTTTCGCGATGATTCTGCCGGGTTTTCCCGCCTGCGCGTGAGCGGCTTCGCGCCGAATCAATTCCAGCATCCGGGCGCGCAGGCTGACAGGCGCGACAAGGAGCGTGCGAAATTCTTTTTGATTTGAATAGCCGGTTAAATAATTAAAAATGTCGGTAACGTCCGCGCCGATTTCTTCGTTGGCTGTTAATAAGCCGATGTCGGTGTAAATTTTGGCAGTCGAAGGATTGTAGTTTCCGGTCGCAACGTGAACGTAGCGCCGGAGTTTCCCGCCTTCGCGCCGGACGACGAGAGCGAGCTTGCTGTGCGTTTTCAGACCGCGCAAGCCGTAAACGACGTGAACGCCCGCCGCTTCCAGCCTTCGCGCCCATTCGATATTGTTTTCTTCGTCAAAACGCGCTTTTAATTCGATCAAAGCTGCAACCTGTTTATCGTTTTCGCTCGCGCGCATCAAAGCATTGACGATGGGAGAATCTTTTCCGGCGCGGTAAAGACAGATTTTGATCGCCTGCACATCGGGGTCTTCAGCCGCCGCGTTGATAAAATCAGTGACCGAGTTGAAGCTTGTAAACGGATGATGAACCAAAACGTCCTGCTCGCGGATAACGTCGAAAACCGATTTTTTTTGGCGAAAAGCCTTTGGCGCAGTAGGCACGAGCGGTCGGTCTTTTAAATCCGGGCGGTTGATTCCATACAGCCGCATCAAATCGGGAATGTTCAAAAAACCGTCAATGCGATAAACGTCCGTGCTTTCAAGCTCAAGCTTTTCGGTTAAAAACTGCGTCGTTTCATCCGGCATCGAACCGGAAACTTCGAGCCGAACGGCGCCGCTGAAACGTCGCTGCCGCAGCTCGCGCTCCATTGTTCGCATCAAATCGCCCGCTTCATCCTCGCGCAACTCGATGTCTGCATCGCGCGTGACGCGAAACAGATGCGACTGCAAAATCCGCATTCCGGGGAAAAGCGGCTGCAAATTGGCTCTGATAACTTCGCCGAGAAGCGTAAAGCGCGTGCCTTGCTCGTTGACCGGGATCAGGCGCGCAACATTGTGCGGCAATTTAATACGGGCAAATCGCGCCTCATTCGGGCGCAGTTTTTCGCCGTCGTTGGGCGCCAAAACGACGCCCATATTCAAGCTCAAATTCGAGATGAACGGAAACGGATGGCTCGCGTCAACCGCTTGCGGCGTCAAGACCGGAAAAACGTTTTCGGTAAAATAATGATCGGCGCGGCGTTTTTCTTCCTCCGAAAGAGCGTCGTAAGGACAAACCGGGATTCCTTCGAGCGCCAGCGCGGGCATTACTTCTTCGCGCAAAATTCGCGTCTGCCAATCTAAAATCGGCAATAAGCGGTCGCGAATTTCATTTATCTGCTCTTGCGGCGTCATTCCGTCGGGCGAAAGATCGGTGATATTTTCTTCGATTTGCTCTTTCAAGCCCGATACCCGAATCATAAAAAATTCATCGAGGTTGGTCGAAAAAATCGCCAAAAATTTGAGGCGTTCAAGCGGCGGATGCGCTGCGGCGTCGGCAGCTTCTTCGAGGACGCGGCGGTTAAATTCAACCCAGCTTAATTCGCGGTTAAAAAGAAAACGCCGGTCGTGTAGCAGCGACGGCGGAAGCTCGATTTGCGGTGTAGGTTCTAATTGTCGTACAGGTGTCATTTTGTTTTCCGTCTAAAAGTTTAACATACGGAAACGAGGACGAAATCAGATTTCGAGCAAATTTAACATCTCAAAATTTACGCTTTAACGGCTGAGTAATTTCTTCAAAAAAGCGGCGACAAAAACCAAAGATTTTCGCCGCCCTATTTAACACAAAATTAATCCTAAGTTTACATTTAATTAATTTTTTACCGCTACTCTGTGTCTTTAAGAATCCGACAACGCAAAGTGAAATTCAATAAATATTTGGACAAATAATTACAGGTTTTCTTGAGCTAATAACTCGAAAATTGCGATTTCTATCAACTTAAGGCGGAGTGTTTTTCAAGCTCCGCAGGGAAAAGCTAAATTTATGAAAATATTTCCAAAAACATTTTTGTTCCTGCTGACATTTTTATGTTTGCCTGTTTTCGCTCCGGCGCAAGCGGGTCCGACGGGAACTTTTGGCGGCGCGGTCACCGATCCGCAAGGCGCGATTGTATCGGGGGCGGCGGTAATCATCAAAAACATCGCTACCAATCAAACCAGAACAACGACCACCAACGAAGACGGTCGTTATTCTTTTCAAGCGCTGCCGGTCGGAACTTATGAAGCGACGTTCGAGCAGTCTGGGTTTAGCAAGCTCGTTTACCCGGATATACAAATCGAAGCCGCTGTGCCGCGCACGATTGACGTTTCGCTGACGGTGGGCGAAGCGACGGCGGTCGTCAATGTGACGGACACCGCTCCGCTTTTAACGCCGGAGACCGTGACGACCGCTCGCCAGATTACCGGCGAAGAAATCACGCGCGTTCCTACTTCAACACGCTCGTTTACCCAATTAACCACGGCGGCAGCCGGAGTCAGCGCAGACATTTCGCCCGTCGCCGTCAACAGCAACGGGAACGTCTCGCCTTCGGTCAACGGGACGCGCACGACCGCGACCAGCCTTTATTTTAACGGCATTGACGCGACCAACATCACCAGCAACGAAGGTTCTCTGACCGACAACATTGCGCCCGCGCCGGAAACTTTGCAGGAAGTTAAGCTGCAAACTTCGCTTTACGACGCTTCGACCGGGCGTTCGGGCGGCGGCAATTTTCAGCTAGTCACTCGTTCGGGCGGCAATCGTTTTACCGGAAACGCTTATTATTACGGGCAAAATAAACGCTTCGTCGCAAACGAATTTTTCCTCGAAAACGAAGGACTTGAAAAACCGGACGCCACGCGCAATGAAGTCGGATTTACGCTCGGCGGTCCGATTATTAAAGACAAATTCTTTTTCTTTGGCGGTTATCAATTTACCAACGCCCGAACCGGCTTTGTGGCGACCGCCCGCAGCACAACCGTTTTGCCGCTCGCGCTGACTTTAATCAACGGCGAGCGCACGGCGGCAAACGTGGCGTCTGCTTTTAACGCAGTGCGCCCGGCGTGTAATGTGACACCGCTGCCGGCAAACTGCCTGACTCCCGCCGACATTTCGCCGATTGCTTTGCGGCTGCTCAATTTGCGAAATCCGGTGACCGGCGATTTCATCATCGCCGCGCCGCGAGCAGGCGCGCGCAGCGTCGGCGTTGACCAAACCGGCAGCGGCAACTTTTTGTTCGGGACAACGGTGGCGTTTGGCGGAACGGGCGTCACGACGCGCTCGCTGCTGAGAGAAAACCCGCTCGTCGCGCAAACAAACGTCGAGCCTTCGGAATTTAAACAAAATCAATTTACGCTTCGTCTGGACGGCAGTCCGAGCGACAAAGATATTATCAGCGGCACATATTTTCTAACCGATTTTCCGGGCTTGGATTCGTTTCCCGATCCGTCGAGCCTGACTTCGCCGTTTACATTGCGCCGCGCCGACAAAGCGCAGGCATTATCAACTTCATACACGCGCATTCTGACTCCGACTTTAACGAACGAAGTTCGTTTTGGATATTTTTCACTGAATAACACGCGCTCGCTCGATAGTCCGTTTCTCTCGCAAGAATTATCGAATCAAGCTGTCGGCATTGTTAATCCCGCCGAACAATTTGATTCAAGTCCGGGAACGCTTCGTCTCGGACACTTTATCGGCAGAAACAATCTGGCGCGTTTTTCGTTCGGCGGACCGAACGACTCATTTAATAAACGCAAACAGACGACTTTCAGCTTGGCGGATAACATTACGTATACGACCGGAAACCACAGCTTTAAATTCGGCGGCGAATTTCGCCGTTACCGCTTTGACAACAGTTTGCCCGAAGAACAAGCCACCGAATTCGAGAAATTTGACAGCATCACTCAAATATTGACGAATAACGCCACCGAAGCCGATACGCAATACGGTTTGACCGAAAAAAGTTTTCGTTTCGGAGACATCGGCGCATACATTACGGATGATTGGAAAATCACACAGCGCCTGACTTTAAATCTAGGTCTGCGCTACGATTTCTTCGGGCTGCCGACGGAAAAAGACGGACGAATCGGAAATTTCGATTTTTCCGGTTACGAAGGATGCTTTACGCAAACGGGCGGCTCGAACGCCGTTTGCGATAATCTCACTGCCGGTTTTATAGTCCCGAACAACGTTAGAACGACAGGCTTGTCGGGCGTAGATACTGCTCTCGGCGTCACTCGCGTCGTTGATAACAAACACACGCTGAACGGGCAAGACAAAAATAATTTCGCTCCGCGCATCGGCGTCGCTTACAAAGTCACGGACAAATTCGCAATTCGCGGCGGTTACGGATTGTTTTACGACCGTCCGTCGGGCGCGTTTATCAACACGGTTTTCTCGAATTATCCGTTTTTACGCGAGGTCGAAATCACCGTTCCTTCGGGCGGCGTGCCGATTGACAATGCGTTTCGAGCCGTTCCAACCAGCCTAGGGCTGAATCAATTTTTGCCGTTCCGCATTGTTCGCGGTTCGGGCGCGACCGGCGGTTATACGATTCGCGACGCAACGGGCGTTTCAACCGATCCGCGCGGGACGAGCACCGGCTCGGAAACCGGAAACATCGCCGAAACGTTTGAGTTTCGCGCTATTGACCGCAATTTGAAAACCCCGTATGTGCATCAATTCAACATCGGTTTTCAATATGAAATCGTCCGCGATTTGCTTTTTGAAGCCCGCTACATCGGCACGCGCGGGCGCAAGCTGCTGCAAGCCGTAGCTTTTAATCAAGGCTTCGATTTAAACGACCCGAACACGCCCGACCATATTTTCGAGCGTTTCAATCAAGCATACGTTCGCGCAGGTTCGCCGAACGGCGCGCTCAATGCGGGCGCGACGGCGCGCCAACGCGGCGTCGGCAGAGCTTTCGGATTTTTCAACCCGGCATTGGGAATTATTGATAACAACGTCGCCAATTCGAGCGGCGCGATTATCAACTTTGAAGCCCGCGTGCCGATTCTCGGTTTCAACGTCCCGGAAGCGGTGCTTTTAACCAACAGCGGCGATTCGCAATACGATTCGGCGCAGTTTGAATTGAGCAAACGCTTCTCGAACAATTTGCAATTCAACATCGCCTACACATTCTCAAAATCAATTGACACATCTTCGTCAGACCCGGGTTCGACCGCAGGCGGCGGCAGACCGGACGTGCCGAACGCCGGATTCGTCGTGCAGGGCGACCAGCGCAACATCAAATCGAACCGCGCAGTTTCGGATTTTGACCGCACGCATCGTTTCAGCGCGTCCTTCACCTACGACATTCCGAGTTTCGGTTCAAACAGTCGTTTCTTAAACGGCTTTCAAGTTTCGGGCTTCGTTCAGTTGCAGTCGGGAACGCCATTTTCGGTTTTCTCGCCGGAACCTGAACTTCAAAACGTCTCTCAATACACCGATTTGATACGCGGTTCGGGCGGTCTTTACCGTCTCGGATTCGGTCGCCCGAACATTAACTGCACGGCTGAACAGGCTCTGCTCGGTTTTTCAAAAGATGCCGCGCGCAATGCCGCGCCCGTTCTTGATTTAGCTTGTTTTTCCTCGCCGCTCGGTCAGAACGGCAATTTGGGGCGCAATGTTTTCCGCGGTCCGAATCAATTTCGCACTGATTTAGGAATTGTTAAGCGAACCCGCATCAACGAAAATGTCAGCTTCGATTTGGGCATTGATGTTTTCAATTTGTTCAATACAGTTAACTTTGCGTCGCCGGAATTCGATTTGTCGGATGTTAACAACCGCTTTCGCCTTTACCAGACAACGGGCGGTCCGCGTCTCGCGCAATTCCGCGCCAGATTAAATTTTTAGAACAAATCTCAATAAGAAATGCTCGACAACCTGATAGGTTGTCGAGCATTTCTTATTTCAGCCAAAACACCGGGAATCAGTGAGTTTCGGGAAGCTCGATGATAAAAGTCGAGCCTTTTCCGACCGAAGAAACGACTCTCGCTTCGCCGCCGTGAAGCCGCGCCAGATGCTTGACGATTGCCAGCCCCAAGCCCGTTCCGCCAAGCTCGTGCGAGCGCGCCCGGTCGGTTCGATAAAAACGCTCGAAGATTCGCGGCAAATGCTCGCGGGCGATTCCTTCGCCCGTATCGGTCACGCGGATTTGGTGAAAGCCCGCTTGTTTTTCGTCCGAAACCGTTACGGTGCCGTTTTCGCGGTTGAATTTAATCGCGTTGCTCAACAGATTGATGAGAATTTGTTCGAGGCGGCGCGGGTCGGCGAAAATCGTCGTCGCCGGTTTGATTTCGTTTTTAAAAGAAACGTTTCGGCGCAGAGCCTTTTTTGCCAGCGACGACCAGGCTTCTTCGACGAGCGGCGCGAGGCGAAAATCTTTCGATTTGACGGTTACTTTTCCGGCTTCGATTGCAGAAAGCTCCAGAATATCGTCAATCAGATGATGCATTCTCTCGGCGTTGCGGCGAATGACGCCCAGGAATCGGCGGTTGTTTTCCTCATCTTCGAGCGCGCCGTCTTCGAGAGTTTCGACAAAAGCCAGAATCGAAGTCAAAGGCGTGCGTAATTCGTGCGAGACGTTCGAGAGAAATTCCTGACGGACTTTTTCCAGACGTTCGATTCTGGTGATGTCGTAAAAAATTCCGATGGCGCTTTTTTGCTCTTTCTTTTCGGCGAAATGCAGCGGCGACACGCGCAAATCGTAAACCCGGTTGTCGCCGCGAACCGGAATTTCGATTTTCGTTTCCGTCCGCACGTCTTTTTCGAGAGCTTTGCCGAACGCTTCGTGAATGATTTTGTCGCGGATAATTTCTTTTAACGAATGAGATTCGATTTGCGTGTTTCCAAAAAGCCAGCGCGCCGCCGGATTTGAAGCGAAAATCCGAAAATCGTTTTCGATGACAATCACGCCTTCGCGCATATTGCTGATCATCTCTTCGAGCAGAATTCTGGACGAAAACGTCAAATCTTCCGATTTTTTTTCAATCAAAGGCATCATTTGTTTCCGATAAAACGATAACCGATTCCCACGACGGTTTCGATTGACGAAGCGCACTCGCCGAGCTTTTGTCTGAGCCGCCGTATGTGAACGTCGAGCGTGCGCGAATCGCCGTAATAGCTGTAGCCCCAAACGTTGTCGAGCAATTGCTGGCGCGTGGCGACGCGATTCGAGCTTTTCGCCAGATTTTCCAGCAAAGCAAATTCTTTGCGAGTTAATTTAACCGCGCCGCCGCAGCAGGAAACGCGCATTTCTTCATAATCAATCGAGAGCTTGCCGTCTTCGTAGCGCGTCTCTTTGTCTTCCTTTGTCCGGCGCAAAACAGCGCGAATCCGCGCGAGCAGCTCTTTGACCGAAAAAGGCTTGGTCATATAATCGTCCGCGCCGAATTCGAGACCGGCGATTTTGTCGGCTTCCGAGGCTTTCGCGGTCAAAATGATAATCGGAGTTTTCTTTGTTTCCGGTTCGCGCCGCAAGCGCCGGCACAATTCCGTCCCGCTCATTCCCGGCAGCATCAAATCCAAAACAATCAAAGTCGGCGGCGCTTGCGCGTTGAGCGCCAGACGCAATCCTTTTTCGCCGGTTTCGGCAACGACCGCCTGCAAACCTTCGCGTTCGAGATTGTAACGCAGGCTTTCGGCGATGTCCGGATCGTCTTCGATGATTAAAATTCTTTCGGGCATAAATTAATTTTCAATTTCCAAACTGAAAAAAGGCGTTGTCAAAGTGAATTTAACCACAACTCAAAAACAGCCGGAAATCCGAAACCAAATCAGTTAACAATTTGTTAACGTCGCGTTCAACATTTAGTCGCGAAAACGAAATCTGCCGTTAACTTTTGTCACACTCTATTCACATTTGTTAATAAATTTCGCTCAAAAACTCTTCGATGTTACAGGAAGGTTAAATCCGCGTTTCAGGATTTTGACTATCGAAAACGAACATTTCATTGTTGCTCTTTAATGTTTAATTTTTCAGAAATCATTTAACGAGGAAGAATTGTGAAAACAAATTTAAGAGCTGTCATTTTCGTATTTTGTTTATTTACAATCGGAACGATTTTAGCCGGATGCAGCGGACAGCCGGTCGGCAACTCGAACAGTGAATCATCATCGGGCGGCGCGGTGCGGCTCGTCGGTTCGGGCGCGAGCTTTCCGAAGCCGATTTACGAGAAATGGGTTAGCGAGTTTGGCAAAATCAACCCGAATGCGAGGATTGATTACCAATCAACCGGGTCCAGCGCCGGAATTAAAGCCGTTCAGCAACAGACCGCCGATTTCGGCGCTTCGGATGCGCCTATGTCGGACGATGAAATGAAGGCTGCTCAAAGCGGCGAAATTTTGCACGTTCCGACTGTTCTCGGCGCGGTTGCTTTGACTTACAACGTCGAAAATTTAAACGCTCCGCTGCGTCTTTCGCCGCAAACGGTGGTTGATATTTTTCTGGGCAAAATCAAAAAGTGGAACGACGAGCGCATTAAAGCCGACAATCCGAACGTAAATCTGCCGGACAAGGACATTACGGTTGTTTACCGTTCGGACGGCAGCGGAACGACTGCTGTTTTTAACAATTATCTCAGCAAAGCCAGCCCGGAATGGATGATTAAAGGGCAAAATATGACTCTGCCGCAGGGCGTCGGAATCGGAGCGCAGCGAAACGACGGCGTGATGGGACAGGTCAAGCAAACGCCGAATACAATCGGCTATGTCGAATTGACTTTTGCCAAAGCAAATAATCTTCCGACTGCTTTGATTAAAAACGCGGCGGGAAATTTCGTCGAAGCAAACGTTGATACGGCGACCGCCGCGGCTGCCGAATCAGCCTCGAAATTGCCCGACGATATGCGCGTTGACATCACGAATGCGGCGGGCGCGAACGCTTACCCGATTTCCAGCTACACCTATATTTTGGCTTACAAAGACCAGAAAGACGCGACAAAAGGCAAGCTTCTGGCTGACTTTCTCTGGTGGGCAACGCACGACGGGCAAAAATTTGCAAAAGATTTGCACTACGCGCCGCTTCCGGCGGAGGTTGTGGCGAAGGTTGAGAACCGTCTGAAAATGATGACGAGCGGCGGCAAGGGTATTCGACAATAATTTTTCCGTGAAACAAACGAACACAACCGGGGACACGATTTTTCGGGCGATTTTGCTTGTCGCCGCGTCGCTTATTCTGCTGATTGTCGGCGCGATCATCGTGATGATGACGAGCAACTCGATGCCGACGATTCGGGAATTCGGTTTCTCGTTTTTAACTTCGAGCGAGTGGAATCCTTCGGCTGGCAGATTCGGCGCGCTGCCGTTTATTTACGGCACTGTTGTTTCGTCATTAATTGCGGTTCTCATCTCGGTTCCGATTTCGCTCGGCGTCGCCGTTTTTATGACTGAACAGGCTAGTCCGCGCATCGCGCGCCCGATTGCGTTTCTGGTTGAATTGCTGGCGGCGATTCCGTCGGTGGTTTACGGGCTGTGGGGGATTTTCGTTCTCGCGCCGTTCGTCCGCGAGCATTTGGGCTGGTTTTTGCAAACTTATCTCGGTTTTATACCGCTTTTTCAAGGTCGTTTGACCGGAATCGGAATGCTCACCGGCGGCATTATTCTGGCGATTATGATCACGCCGATTATCACGGCTGTGATTCGCGATGTGCTGGAAGCCGTGCCGACGGTTCAGCGCGAAGCCGCGCTTGCGCTCGGCGCGACAAAATGGGAGACGACGCAGATTGTTTTGTCCAACGCGGCTTCGGGCATCGCCGGAGCAATTGTTTTGGGTTTGGGGCGCGCGCTCGGCGAAACGATGGCGGTCACAATGGTTATCGGCAACGTCCCGCAAATTACCGCCAAATTGTTTGAGCCGGGCTATACGATTGCGTCCGTTCTCGCGGCGAATTTCGCCGAAGCGCGCGATCCGCTTTATTTCAGCGCGTTAATCGAAATCGGTTTGATCTTGTTTCTGGTGACTTTCGTCGTCAACGCTTTGGCGAAATTGCTGGTCGTCGGCGTCACGAGCGGCGCAAAAGCATAACGTATTTAAAGGAATGGAAAACGCAGCAGCGGAAAATCAGTCGGCTTCGGTTTTCGAATCGAATTTGCGTCGAAGGCGAAGATTTATCAGCGGTTTAATGACCGGATTAACCGCCGCTTGCGCCGTTTTGACGATTGCGATTTTGCTGCTGATTCTCGGTTATATCGCGGTTCGCGGCGCGTCGTCGCTCAATCTGCAATTTTTGATTGATACGCCGAAACCGGTCGGCGAAGGCGGCGGAATCGGCAACGCCATTGTCGGTTCGCTTTTGATGACGGGCGTGGCGAGTCTGATCGGTCTGCCGTTCGGCGTCGCCGCCGGAGTTTATCTCGCCGAATTCGGCAACGGATTGTTTGGGCGTGTAGTTCGATTTGTCGCCGACACGATGACAGGAATTCCTTCGATTATCGTCGGCATTTTCGTTTTTACCGTTTTCGTTTTGCCCATGGGCAGACAATCGGGTTTGGCAGGAAGCCTCGCGCTGGCGATTATTATGATTCCGATTGTCGCGCGGACGACCGAAGAGATGATCCGGCTCGTTCCGAATTCGATGCGCGAAGGCGCGCTCGCGCTCGGAGCGCCGAGCTGGCGCGTAACCTGGGACATTGTGCTTCCCGCCGCAAAATCGGGAATTGCGACGGGCGCGATGCTGGCTATTGCGCGCGTTTCGGGCGAGACCGCGCCGCTTCTGTTCACCGCGCTTAACAGCCGTTTTTATAATTTTTATCTCGATCAGCCGATGGCTTCGCTGACCGTTCAGATTTACAACTACGCGACCGGACCGTTCGATGTCGAATGGCAAATGGCGTGGGCGGCGACATTGATTTTGATGTTTCTGATTTTGGTTATCAACATCGCCGTTCGGTATTTGACGCGCAAACGATTTTAAAGATTTAAATTTCTAAAAATTATGTTGTCTATGACTCCGACAACTCAACAAACTCAAACAACAGTCGCCGCGAGCGCGGATTATTTTCGTGAACGCAGGCAGGAAACCGCCGTTCAAACCGAAGCGAGCAAGATCAGCGTCCGCAATTTAAATTTCTTTTACGGTAAGTCGCAGGCGCTGCACACCATTTCGCTCGAAATTCCCGAACGCGAAGTGATGGCTTTTATCGGTCCTTCCGGTTGCGGCAAATCCACATTTTTGCGGACGCTGAACCGGATGAACGACACGATTCCCGGCACGCGCGCTGATGGCGAAGTCTTGATTGACGGCAAAAACATCTATGCGCCGGGAACGGATGTTGTCGGTCTGCGGCGAAAAGTCGGGATGGTTTTTCAAAAATCGAATCCGTTTCCGAAATCAATTTTTGAAAACGTGGCATACGGCGTTCGCATCAACCGGATGGCGAGAAACAACGCGGATTTGAATGAGCGCGTCGAAAAAGCTCTCAACAACGCAGCTCTCTGGGACGAGGTAAAAGACCGTTTGAAAACATCCGCGTTCGGGCTTTCCGGCGGGCAGCAGCAGCGTCTCTGCATCGCGCGGGCGCTGGCGGTCGAGCCTGAAGTTGTTTTGATGGACGAACCGGCTTCGGCTCTCGATCCGATTGCCACTCAGAAGATTGAAGAATTGATTGTTGAATTAAAGAAAAATTACACCATCGTCATCGTCACGCATAATATGCAGCAGGCGGCGCGCGTTTCCGATAAAACGACGTTTTTCCTGCTCGGTAAACTGATTGAGACAAATCCGACTAAAAAGATTTTTACCAAACCGGACGAAAAACTGACCGAAGATTACATCACGGGAAGATTCGGATGATTTTGGATTTTAGATTTTAGATTAGAATTTATTTGCGCATTCGATTAATGTACGAAACAAAACGGATTTCTAAGCGGACAAAATCTAAAATCCAAAATCCAAAATCCAAAATTAAAAAAGTGGAACAACACAGATTAATTGATAAACGGCTGGAAACTCTGCGCGAGCGCATCTTACAGATGAGCGGTGAAGTGGAAAAAGCCGTCGAGCGCGCGATGCAGTCACTCGTCGAGCGCGACAGCGATTTGGCGAAAGCGGTTTTAGCTCACGACGATGTGATTGACCGGCTCGAACTTGAGCTTGATCGCGCTTGTGTCGAGATTTTCGTTCTTCAGCAACCCGCCGCCAGCGATTTGCGTTTTGTGATTGCTCTGGCGAAAATTACGCCCGTTCTCGAACGCATCGCCGACCACGCCGGTAATATCGCCAGCGCCGCGATTGAGCTGAACAAAGAGCCGCAATTAAAACAATACGTTGATTTGCCGCGAATGGCTTCGAAAACCGCCGAGATGCTCCGCCGGGCAATCGAGGCTTTCACGCGCGGAGATTCAGGCGGCGCGCGGCGTGTAATTTCGATGGATAAGGAAGTTGATGAGATTTATCGCAAAAATTTTCACGACTTGCTTGAGTTTATGGTTAAAGACCCCGCAACCGTTACGCGGGCGACGCATCTGCTTTTCGTTGCAAAACACATCGAGAGAATCGGCGATTATGTCAAAGATATTTGCGAATTGACCGTCTATATGATTGAAGCCGAATTCATCAAGCATAGCCCCGACAGTCTCCTTTAAAAAATAAATTCCAATGTTTCGGCTTTATTCATTACTCTCCGATTTGATATTAGACAAGCCGAATACGTTTGGATATATTTAATGCTTCGATTTTAAGACTGATAACGGAGACATTTTGAAATGGCTTTTAGCTTCTTGCCGCGCGAGGACGATTATTTTGTTTTTTTCTCGCAAATGACCGAAAGAATTCAGGAAGCGGCGGATATCCTGAGCGAGATGGTGCAGAGTAATTCCCAAAATTTTGGAGATTACGCCAAACGTATTAAAGATGTCGAACACGCTTGCGACCTGATTGCTCATAACATTACTAATAAATTAAACAAATCTTTTATCACGCCGTTTGACCGCGAAGATATTTACACGCTGTCGGTCGCGCTCGACGATATTTGCGATTACATAGACGCCGGAGCGCGAGCCATCGTGATGTATGACATTCGAGAATTTAACGATCCGATCAGACAGTTCGTCGAGATTATTCGCGGTCTGGCAGCCGAAATTAATATGGCGGTTTCGGCATTAAAAGCCTCGAACGGAATGAGCAAGCATTTTGTTGAGATTCATCGCCTCGAAAATGAAGCCGACGAAGTTTATTTTCGCGCGATTAAAGAGCTTTTTACGCATGTGGACGATCCGGTCAGCGTGATCAAATTAAAGGAATTTTACGAAATTCTGGAAAACGCGACCGACCGCTGCGAATCAGTCGCCAATATTATTGAAAGCATTGTTTTAAAACATACTTAATTTATTCGGTTGTGAATTCCAGTTCCGAAATCGGTTCTCAGCGGGAATAGTCTGTTTAAAGCCAACCGGGCGGAATTTGCAATCAATTAACAAAATTTTCCGGTAAATCGAAAAGCTCAAACCCGAACTTTATGGACGGACAGTCAATAGCTTTTGCTCTCGTTGTTTTTATTATTTTTATCGCGCTCGTTTTCGATTACGTCAACGGGTTTCACGATGCCGCCAATTCGATTGCAACTGTCGTAGCGACGCGCGTTTTATCGCCCGGAGTCGCAGTTGCATGGGCGGCTTTTTTTAATTTCGCGGCTTTTCTGGTTTTCGGCACTGCGGTCGCGAAAACCATTGGCGGCGATATGGTCAATATCACCGCTATCAGCACAGATTTAAGGCTTTATGTTTTGCTTGCCGGTTTATTGGGAGCGATTATCTGGAACTTAATCACCTGGTATTTAGGTTTGCCCAGCTCAAGCTCGCACGCATTGATCGGCGGTTACGCCGGGGGCGCGCTGGCGGCTTACATCAGCAGCAACGGCTTTGCCGGAGCGGGTAACGTTTTGATTGCTGCCGGCTGGATTAAAACGTTAACTTTTATCGTTCTCTCGCCGCTCATCGGGGCGATGCTCGGATTTTCGCTGATGGTTGCGGTTTACTGGATTTTCCGGCGCGGGAATATCTCTAAAATTGACAAAGGCTTTCGCATCGGACAGTTGTTTTCAGCAGCCGCTTTTTCACTCGGACACGGCGGCAACGACGCGCAAAAAACGATGGGAATTATCACCGCAGTTTTGGCGGCGGGCGGCGTTTTGGAATACGGCGCAGGCGGAAAACTGCCGGAAATTCCGCTCTGGGTAATTCTTGCGGCGCACGCGGCTATCGGTCTTGGAACGCTTTCGGGAGGCTGGCGGATTGTCAAAACGATGGGAACAAAACTCGCCAAATTGCAGCCGGTCGGAGGATTTTGTGCCGAATCCGCAGGCGCAATAACTCTCTTTGCCAATACTTTTGTCGGGATTCCGGTTTCGACGACGCACACGATTACCGGAGCGATTGTCGGCGTCGGCTCAGCCAAGCGTTTTTCGGCGGTCAAATGGGGCGTGGCGGGCAGAATCGTCTGGGCGTGGATTTTAACAATTCCGATGGCTGCATTAATTGCCGCGCTTTCCTATGAAGTTATACTTATTATTGATCGATTATTCGGAAAATAAAGCAGGCTGCGTACACAAACGGAAGCCCGCGCGTCAGCAAGGGCGGAAATATTTGTTCAGAAATTACGCCCTTGCTGACGCGCGGGCTTCCGTTTGTGCTACTGAGTTTTGGTAACGGTTAAACCTTCTGCGGCAAACTTCCAATTTAAAACTTTCGCGCCTTCTTCCCGTTCGAGCGCCGCTTCGACCGCGCCGCGTTTTCCTTCTTCACAATAAAAAGCGATGCAGCCGCCGCCGCCCGCGCCGCACACTTTGGCGGCGATTGCTCCGGCGCTCATTGCCGTTTCAATCAGCAAATCCATTTGCGGAGTCGTGATGTTGGGCGACAGTTTTTTGCGTTCGGGCTGCGCCGCGACCAAAATCTCGCCGACTAAATTCCAATCTTCATTGATCAGCGCGCGGCGCATTGAAAGAGCAGTGTCGCGGACGCCTTCGAACAAATCAAAAAGCCGGCGGTCGCCGTCAATGTGGCGTTTCGTCAATTCCCAATTATTCGTCCCCGAATTGCGCGGCTCGCCCGTGTAGCAAACAGCAACGCGGCGTTCGAGCGTTTCAACGTCAATATTTATAACTTCGCGCGTGATTCCGTCGGGGCGAAAATGCAGGCACATCGCGCCGCCGAACTGCGCCGGATAATAATCCTGAAACCCGGTCGGAACTTTAATCACCTGACATTCGACGTTGGCGGCGATTGTCACAAAACGCGATTCGTCGTAACGATTTCCGACCAAACGGTTGAGCGCGCCGATGCAGGCGATGTTCAGCGCGGAAGAACCTGCCAGACCTGCGCCCGCCGGAGCTTCGGATTCGGTCGTTAAATTAAAACCCGTTTCGGGGCGGAAAAAATGGACGAGCTTGGCTAAAAGCGGCAGAGTTTCTTCCGTCCGCAATTCTTCGATTTGTTCGAGCGAGCTTTCGACTTTTAATTTCCGGTCGAGCGATTCGAGAATGATGAGTTCGTCCGCGCGCGTTTCGATGCGGCATTTTGCCAGCAGATTGACGGCAAAATTAACTGTCGCCGCGCCTTCGTGAAACAAAAAAAGCGGCGGAATATCAATCGTGCTTCCTGCAAGGTCAACACGAGTCGGTGCTGATGATTCGATAATCACAATAAAAGAATTAAGAATTTAAAACTTGGAATTAGAACTTCAAGCGATTGTTATTTCGGTTGAACTTTGATTTTATGACAGATGCAATCGAATAAACAATCCAAAAACGCTATTCGCTTTCTGCCTCTCGCGCTTTCGGCGGCGGAGCGGTGGTTTGTTCGTCGCTTTTGTTCGAGCTATTGTGACTGTGCGAGCCGATGTGCAGTTTTTCCTGCACTCTTTCGGAAATATCGTGCAAAGTGATGTGCGCGGCTTCTTCCAATTTATGAACAGTTTCCGGGCTGACCTGTTCGACTTTTTTGGCGAGCCAGAATCGCTCGAAAAGATAAAATCCCATCACCAATGCGACGACAATGAAAAGCAGCGCCACTCCGACGTTATGAAATTCGCCGATTAAATTCATCACGACCGCGCCGAAAATATAGCCGACGCCGCTCGTCAATAAAACCCACAAAAAACAGCTAATCGAATCGTGGAGCAAAAATTTCCAGACGGGAACGCCGCTCGTTCCGTAAAAAATGCACCACGCGGCGCGAATGCCGTAGATGTATTTGGAAACGAAAATCGAAAGCGCGCCGAATTTTCGCTGCAAAGTCTCGATGCGCGGCGCGGCGCTCCGGTAATAGCTGAATTTGTTGACCGTATTTTGAAAATACCTGCCGAGGAAATAACCGAATGAATCTCCTGCAATCGCGCCTAATGTGCCGAAAAACAAAACCTGTAAATAGCTGAAAGGTCCGAACGAACCGGTTTTAGCGAGAATTCCGGCAAGCAGGAGTGTAATATCGCCTTCGACCGTGCAAAGCAGAAACACGGCGTAAATGCCGTAAGTTTCAACCAGATAATTAAAAAGCTGCTGAACATCCATCGCGCGCAAAAGAAAATCGGTTGTTTGTGCGAAGCCGAATCAACCGCTAATATTAGCGATTTCGGCGCAAAGTTTAAAGACACCGGATGCGCCGAATCCGAAACAACAACGATTTATTTTACACTCAAACCCGCAGGTTTGACAGCATTCGCTCGCGGCGGCTAGAATTTGGGGCAATTTAAACGAAGTTTGGCAAGTAAGTAATTGAGCAAAATAAACGGGTAAAAATAATTACAGATAAACGCGGATTAAAAAAGGGATAAATCAAAGATGAAGAAATCAAATCTGCTTTATCAAAAAACATCCTTCTTTTATCCGTGTCCATCTGTGATAAAAATCTTATTTATTTATTCTGCCTGACTACTTACTTATTTTCCGGTAAATTAAATTTATGACTTCCGAATCGCTGGCGAATAAAAAACACATCGGCGTCGAGGCGAGCTTGAAAAATCTGCGGATTGCAGTTTTGGACGATGAAAACGTCGTCAGCCGTTTGTCCATTCCGCTCGAAAGCGAAGGCGCGCTGCTCACGCAATTGGCGGCGGCTTTAAACGAATTAAAGCAAACCGCAGGCGAAATCGGCGGCGTCGGCGTCGCCGTTCCCGGTTTGGTTAACCGTCAAACAAACCGCGTGATTCTCTCGACGCAGATTCCGACTTTGCGGGAAACGGATTTTGCCGCCGATTTGCAGCAGCTAACCGGATTGCGAACCCGGCTGGAAAACGACGCCAACGCCGCCGCTTACGCCGAATTTCGGCTCGGCGCGGGACGCGGCAGCAGCAGTATGTTTTTTGCCACGATTGGCGAAGGCATCGGCGGCTCTCTGATTATTAACGGGCAAATCTGGCGCGGCGCGGGCGGTTTTGCCGGCGAGTTCGGACATATTGCGATTGACGAGGACGGCGTTCGGCTCGAAGACGTGGCGTCGGCTGCCGGAATAGTCCGCCGCGTCAAAGAGCGGCTTTATCACGACAGCACTTCGTCGCTTTCGCGCCGCCAATTGGAACAAGCCGCCAGCGTTCACGATGTCGTTGATGCTGCGAAAAACGGCGACGATTTTGCGCAAATGATGCTGATTCGCACAGGGCGCTATATCGGAACGGCGATAGCGACGGTGATTAATTTATTAAACCCGGAGCGAATCGTCGTCGGCGGCGAAGTAATGGAAGTCGAGCGCGTAATTCTCGAATCAATCGTGCGGCGGGCAAACGAGCGCAGCTTTCGTCCGAGTCTCGAAACAACCGGAATTTACGCCGCCGAGCTGAGCGCGGAAGCGGCTGCCCTCGGCGCGGCTTTGCTGTTAACAAATGATTTTTAGCGATTTTTGCGGCGGGATTTTTTATTGCAGTTTTTAAAAAATAATTGGCGCGGGTTGAAAAGCATAACCGAATCAATCTTTTCCGCAGCGGTATGAGCGAGCTTAATTATGGTTATCAGTAAATTTAATTTAGTGAAAACTTGCACATAAGCAGAAAAAATAGTAATTCTAGGGCAGCGTGAAGTTCTGCTTTGAAAGTTAAACAAGCGATTTTAAAAAAAAAGCCTGTTGCTCGAATTGTAATTTTTGATACATTGTCGAATTGTAATTTTTGATACATTGTTTCGAGAAAAATTAAGGCATAAAAGCGGAATTGCGTCGCAACGCTGATTTTTACGCGCTTTGCGGCTTGTCCGAAAACGCAAGAGGAATTTTTGGGGTTATGGCTCAGATTTTTAATCGCAGCGCAAACACAATCGCTAAGGCGAGCATTGTCGGGCTGGTTATTTTGGGCGGGATAATTTTTTACGGCATTACGGTTTTCGCCCGCTCTTCTTATATTACGGGCGTTTCGGTTGACCGCCCGCAGCCGGTTCAATTCAGCCACAAGCACCACACCGGCGACGACGGAATTGATTGCCGTTACTGTCACACATCGGTGGAAACTTCAAACACGGCTGGATTGCCGCCGACGCAAACTTGTATGAACTGTCACCAGCAAATCTGGTCTGACAGCCCATATCTGGAAATCGTCCGCTCAAGCTACCGCGACAACAAACCGATTCAATGGGAGCGCGTCCACGATCTTCCCGATTACGTTTATTTCAATCACTCGATTCACGTCGCTAAAGGCGTCGGCTGCAGCACCTGTCACGGGCAGATTGACGAGATGCCCGCCGTGCATCAGGTCAACACGCTGCAAATGGAATGGTGTTTGTCGTGCCACCGCAATGCGCAAAACTTTATCCGACCGAAATCGGAAATTTATAATATGAGTTGGCGCGACGATAATTTAACGACCGAACAGCGGGCGCAGTTAAGCCGCGATTATAAACTGCGCGCGCCCGATATGTTGACGAGTTGTTCGACTTGTCACAGGTAGTTTTAAAAATCTCAAATCCGAAATTCGGATTTGAGATTTGTTTTAGATTTTAGATTTATAAAAGATTTTCTTTCAGGGAATAACTAAATGACCGGAAGGCATAGCGAAGATAGCAAGAAAAATTTTGCCTTGATGCGCGACCAAATTTTGGAGCAGCAAGGCAAAAACTATTGGCGCAGTTTGGAAGAGTTTGTTGACGCGCCGGAATTTGAGGAATTTGTCAGCCGCGAGTTTCCGCAGCACGCCGAAACCTGGGAAGACCCGGTGAGCCGCCGCTCGTTTTTAAAACTGATGGGCGCGTCGCTCGCGCTCGCGGGTTTAAGCTCGGCGTGCGTGATTCAGCCGCCGGAAAAAGTCGTTCCTTACGTCCGCCAGCCGGAAGAAATCGTTCCCGGCAAATCTCTGTTTTACGCCACCGCGATGACGCTCGGCGGAATGGCGGTCGGACTGCTGGCAAGGTCTTACGACGGCAGACCGCTTAAACTCGAAGGCAATCCAGAACATCCCGGCAGCCTCGGCTCGACCGACAAATACGTGCAGGCGTCGCTTTTGACGATGTACGACCCCGACCGCGCGCAGCAATTTTCGAGACGCAATTCGGCAAGCTCATGGGACAAGTTTGTAGCCGAGATGCGCCAAATTATTGACCAAAACCGACCCAACGGCGGCGCGGGCATTCGCTTTTTGAGCGAAACCACGACTTCCCCGACTTTGATCGCGCAATTCCGAAAAGTTCTGGCTGATTTGCCGAACGCCCGCTGGTATCAATACGAGGCGCAGAATAATGACAACGGCGTGACAGGCTCGAAGATGGCTTTCGGCGAAAACTTTCACGCGGTTTATAATTTCGGCGCAGCCGACCGCGTTCTTTCGCTCGATTCGGATTTTCTGGATTCTTTCAATGTTCGCTATGTCCGCGATTTCACCGACAAACGCCGCGTGACTCTCGACAAGAAAGACATGAACCGCCTATATCAGGTCGAAACCACTCTGACCATTACGGGCGCGAAAGCCGATCATCGTTTGGCGATTAAGCCTTCGCAAATGGAAAATTTTGTCCGCGCGGTTGCCGCCGCTCTCGGCGTGGCGAACGCCGGAGGAAATGCGGGCGAACACGCTGCCTGGTTGACGCCGATGGTCAATGATTTGAGAGCGCACGGCGGGCGCAGTCTGGTTATCGCGGGCGATCATCAACCGCCGATCATTCACGCTCTCGCGCACGCGATGAACGCCGCGCTCGGCAACATCGGCAAAACCGTGACTTTTCACGAGCCGATTGTCGCCGATGCCGCCGGAGCAAATGCGAGAACGCAAATCGAAGGCTTGCGCGAATTGGTGCGCGACATTGACGCAGGAGCGGTCCAGGCGCTGGTTATTTTGGGCGGAAATCCGATGTACGACACTCCGGCTGATTTGAAATTTACGCCGGAGCGAATGAACAAAATCCAGATGCGCGCGCATCTCAGCCTTTACCAGAACGAGACTTCAAAATATTGCCACTGGAATCTTCCGCAGACGCATTATCTCGAAGAATGGAGCGACGCGCGCGCCTTTGACGGCACGGCGACGCTCATTCAGCCGCTGATCGCGCCGCTTTACGGCGGGAAATCGGTTCACGAAGTCGTCAACGTTTTCGCGCGCGAAAACTTCGACCGCAGCGGTTATGACATCGTTAAAGAATTCTGGCAAGGGCAAGGCTTAGGCGGAAGTCTGCGCCCGCTGGTTGCCGCAACGACCGGCGGCGGAACAACCGGAAATGCTCCGCGCCCAGCCGCCAGCCCGCAGGCTTCGCCCGCGACGCAGCAGAATACAAATCAGAACGGCGCAAATCGCGGTCAAAACGCTAATACAAACTCGAACGCCAACGCGAATTCAAACGCGAACACAAATTCCGGCAATGGAATGGTAAACGGCGGGCAAGCTACTCCGCTCGCCAACACGAGCGGTCAAGGTCCGAGTTTGAATGCAACAACTTTGAGCAATTCCGCCAACCAGACAGGAAGAACGGAAGCGAATAACAATACGAGCGCGACAAATGCGGTAATTCCGCCAGCGGCACAAGGTTTTGAAAACGCTTGGCGCAAAGCCGTTCACGACGGATTTATTCCAAACACGACGGCTGCGCCGCGCAATGTCGCCCCGCGTACCGATTTTCTTGCTCAAACTGCCGGAATCCAAGCCGGAAACGGAAGCAATGTTCTCGAAGTCGTCGTCCTACCCGATCCGAGCGTTTACGACGGGCGTTTTGCCAACAACGCCTGGCTGCAAGAGCTTCCGAAACCGCTCAACAAATTGACCTGGGACAATGTTCTGCTCATCAGCCCGCGCACGGCGAATAGACTCGGTTTAAATCAGGGGCGCGGCAAATACGAAAACGACGCCGGAGCGGAAGAGGGAACTTCGTTTGTTTCGACCAGAGGCGGCAACTTGTTTGCGGATTTGGTGACAATGAAATTGAATGGTCAGCAAATCAGCAAACCGCTCCCGGTTTGGGTTCAGCCCGGTCAGCCGGATGATGTCGTGACGATTTTCACCGGCTACGGTCGAACCGACGCCGGAAAAATCGGTAGCGGAATCGGCTACAACGCTTATGAAGAAATCACTTCAAATGCGATGAGCTTTGGTTTGGGCGAAATTACCAAAAGCGGCACGGATTACGAACTGGCTTCGACGCAGACGCACTTCAATATGGAAGGGCGCGATATTTTGCGGATGCGCGACCTCGAAGATTACGTCCAGCACCCGGAAAACGGGAAACAGCACGACGAATACGACAAATCAATGTACCCCAAATATGAATATGTCGGACATAAATGGGGAATGGCGATTGATTTGAACGCCTGCGTCGGCTGCAACGCCTGCGTCGTCGCTTGTCAGGCGGAAAACAACATTCCGGTTGTCGGCAAACTGCAAGTCCAGCGCAGCCGCGAGATGCATTGGCTGCGCATTGACGCTTATTACGACGGCGACGATGTGAACGATCCGAAAGGACCGCATTTCCAGCCGATTCTTTGTATGCACTGCGAGCAAGCGCCGTGTGAGCCGGTTTGCCCGGTTCACGCCACGGTTCACAGCGCCGAAGGTTTGAACGATATGGTTTACAACCGCTGCGTCGGAACCCGTTATTGCTCGAACAACTGCCCGTACAAAGTCCGTCGTTTCAATTTCCTGCTGTATCAGGATTGGAACACGCCGCAGTACAAGCTGATGCGAAACCCGGAAGTCACGGTTCGCAGTCGCGGCGTCATGGAAAAATGCACTTACTGCACGCAGCGCATCGCGCTCGCCCGAATCGAAGCGCAAAAAGACGGTGGGCGAAAAGTGCGCGACGGCGAAGTCGTCACAGCTTGTCAATCGGTCTGCCCGGCGGAAGCAATCGTTTTCGGCGATTTGAACGATGAAAACAGCGCGGTCAGTAAATTAAAGAAAGAAGATCGCAATTATATGCTGTTGAATGAATTAAACACTCAGCCGCGAACGACGTATCTGGCTGGCTTGAAAAACCAGAACAAGGAAATGCCGGATTATCGTGAAATGAAAGCGGAGAGTAAAGAACACGGCGTCAAAGACGAACGCGCTCCGGTCGGAACGCAAGCCGAGCCGGGCGGCGGCAGCCACTAAGAAAGTACGAGGGAAAATTAGGGCGATAAAAATTTATGCAAGAAGTCGAGAAATTTGATCCGAGAAAAGTCCTCGCGCCGCCGATGGTCGAAGGCGACGAAAACTTCGGCACCGTAACCGACAAGATTGCCGGAATTTCATTTGCGGACGCTAAAAAGACGCCCTGGTGGTGGGTTATCGGTTTTGCGATTTCGTTCCTCGTCGCACAGGTTCTGTTGATGACGGTCGCTTATCTGGTCACAACGGGTATCGGAATCTGGGGAAACAACCAACCCGTCGGCTGGGCTTTCGACATTATCAACTTTGTCTGGTGGATCGGAATCGGTCATGCCGGAACGCTGATTTCGGCGATTCTGCTTCTGATGCGGCAGCAATGGCGAACCTCGATTAACCGTTTCGCCGAAGCGATGACGCTTTTCGCGGTCGCTTGCGCCGGTATGTTTCCGCTTTTGCACACAGGGCGTCCGTGGCTCGCATATTGGCTTTTGCCGTATCCGAACGTGATGAATATGTGGCCACAATTCCGTTCGCCGCTGATGTGGGACGTTTTTGCGGTTTCGACATATCTGACGGTTTCGGCGGTTTTCTGGTATGTGGGATTGGTGCCGGATTTAGCGGTTTATCGTGACCGTGCGAAAAATCCCTGGATGAAGCGGCTTTTCGGCGGTCTGGCGCTCGGCTGGCGCGGTTCGGCGCGGCACTGGCATCGTTACGAGGTCGCGTATTTGATTTTGGCGGGACTTTCGACTCCGCTCGTGCTCTCGGTTCACTCAATCGTTTCGTTCGACTTCTCGGTGTCGCAGGTTCCCGGCTGGCACGCGACAATTTTCCCGCCGTATTTCGTCGCTGGCGCGATTTTCGCGGGTTTTGCGATGGTGCTGATTTTGATGATTCCGCTCCGGCGCTGGCACGGATTGGAAAATCTGGTGACTAGAGGGCACCTCATCAATATGGGCAAGGTGATGCTCGCAACCGGAATGATTGTCGTTTACGGTTACGCGATGGAAGCGTTTTTCGGTTGGTATTCGGCGAATGAATACGAAGAATTTATGATTCAAAACCGAATATGGACGGGTCCATATTGGTTTATGTACTGGTTGCTGATTTTGTGCAACGGGCTTTCGATTCAGCTTTTGTGGTTTAAGCGTTTCCGCGAGAGCGAATTCTGGCTGTTTACGATCTCGATTGTCGTTAGCATCGGAATGTGGCTTGAGCGTTTCGTGATTATTGTGACCAGCTTAAACCGCGATTTTCTGCCGTCGTCGTGGGCGATGTATTCGCCTTCACCGTGGGATTGGACGATGTTTATCGGGACAATCGGATTTTTCTTTACTTTGATTTTCCTGTTCGTCCGATTTTTGCCGGTTATTTCGATTTTCGAGGTCAAAACATTGGTGCCGGATGCGAAAGTTCACGATACGCATAATTTGGAGCATACGGAAGTGCGGACAATAAACCGCGTGGAAAGTTAAAAATTGAGTTTTTTTGGTTGGCTGGAGCTGCCGCCCGCGTTTGCAGAGATTTACGGCAACTCACCCATGTCGCTACGGATGCCAGCGCAGCTTCGAGCCGACCGCCCGACGGGAAAAGATTATGGATGGAAGAAAAACTCTTTACGGCGTGATGGCTGAATTTGATTCGCCGAGAGAACTGGTTGCGGCGTCTCGTGCGGCGCGAGAAGCCGGATTCACCAAAATGGACGGTTATTCACCGTTTCCGATTCACGAAATGGATGAAGCTCTCGGAATCAAGCGGACGATTTTGCCGTATCTGATTTTCGCCGCCGGAATTTTGGGCGGCACAGGCGGATTCATGTTGCAGTATTACACGCACGCGATTGATTATCCGCTCAATGTCGGCGGCAGACCTTTTTTAAGCATTCCGTCGTTTATTCCGATCACGTTTGAATGCATCGTCTTGGCGGCGGCTCTGACGGCGGTTGTCGGGATGATTATTTTAAACGGTTTGCCGCAGCCGTATCATCCGGTTTTTAACGCGCCGCGTTTTGCTCTGGCTTCGCGCGATAAGTTTTTTCTGGCAATCGAATCGAGCGACCCGAAATTTGACCACGATGAAACGACGCAGTTTTTACAAAAGTTAGACGCGCGGGAGGTTTTTGATGTTACCGAAGATGAAGACTAAAAATGCCGCTTTGCTCGCGCTGCTCTGTGTCGCGGTTTTAGGCGCAACGGGCTGTCGTTACGATATGCAGGACACGCCGCGTTACGAATATTACGAGCGGAGCGAATTTTTCGCCAACGAAATGGCATCGCGCCCGCTGATCGAAGGCACTGTGCCGCGCGGTTATCTGCGCGCGGATAAAGCTCTCTACACCGGCAAAAGAGAAGGCGCTGCGGTTTCGCAGGAAACGATTTCTTCCGAAGGCGGCAGAAACGCGGCAACTCAGGGACAAACGCCGGAAAGAGCCGGAAACGCGGCTAATCCGGCAAATATGACCAATACGAACGCCGCAGCCAGTTTTTCTCCTGATCTCGTTACCGAGTTTCCGCTGCCGGTTACGAAAGAATTGCTCGACCGGGGCGAAGAGCGTTACAGAGTTTTCTGCATCGTTTGTCACGGACCGAACGGCGAAGGAAACGGAATGGTCGTGCGTCGCGGCTATACGCGACCGCCTTCGTATTACGAGGAAAGATTACGCGGCGCGCCGGTCGGACATTTTTACGATGTGATTACCAACGGATTCGGCAGAATGAACGGCTATGCGGCGCAGGTTCCTGTGCAGGATCGCTGGGCGATTGCCGCTTACATTCGCGCTTTGCAAGCCGCCAATCCGAACATCGCGGGAGGCGCGGCACCGACGACAGCACCGACGGCTGCGCCGACACCGGGTTCCTCGCCGCAGCCTCATGCGAAAGTGAACGCAGAAAAAAACGGAGGCGAGAACTAAACGAAAATGGACGTAAACAACGGAAATTTTAATCCTCCGGTTCAGGATTTATCGAGAATTCAAACGCTCGCGCTCGGCGTCGGCGTGATCGGAATGATCGCCCTAATCGCCGGAGCTTTTCTGACCAATAACGTCGGCTATGCTTTGCGCTCGTATCTGCTGGGCTACGTTTTCTGGGCGGGAATCGGTATCGGCTGCGTCGGCATCTTACTTTTACAGCATTTGACGGGCGGTTCATGGGGAGTCGTGATTCGCCGGATTTTGGAAGCCGGAGCGAAAACCTGGTGGTTTTTGCTGATTCTTTTCCTACCGATTCTCGCTTTTGCGCCGCGTCTTTACGAATGGGCGGCGTATCAGGCGGAAGGTCACGGCGGCGATAAAATTTTAGACCACAAAGCGCCGTATTTGAACGTTCCGTTTTTCGGGATTCGCGCGCTGGTTTATTTCGCCGTGTGGGGCGGAATTACATATTATTTGACGAATTTGTCGCGCAAACAGGACGAAACCGGCGAATGGACGATTAGCGTGCAAATCAATCGCTTTTCAGGTCCGGCGATGATCGCTTATGTGCTGGCGGTTTCATTTGCGGCGATTGATTGGTGTATGTCGCTCGATCCGCACTGGTTTTCGACGATTTACGGTTTGCTCTTTGTCATCGGCTGGGCGCTCTCGTGTATGGCGTTCGTGATTGCCGTTTCGTTTTGGCTCTCGCGCCGCGAACCGATGAATCACGTTTTCGGCGCGCCGCATTTTCACGATTTGGGCAAGCTGATGCTGGCGATGGTGATGGTTTGGACTTATTTTAATTTGTCCCAGTTAATCATTATTTATTCGGGGAATTTGCCGGAAGAAACGCCTTGGTATTTGCGCCGGATGTCGGGCGGCTGGGGAGTTGTCGGGCTGATTTTGATTTTATTTCAGTTCGCGTTTCCGTTTTTGCTGCTCCTTTCGCGCGATTTAAAGCGTCACGCGCGCTGGCTGGCAACGGTCGCAATTTTTGTTTTGGTAATGCGCGTGATTGATTTGTTTTATTTGATCGCGCCGAATCCGCTGCCCGGTCAGCACGAAGCCGGACACGCGGGTGAGCATTTTACGATTAGCTGGATGGATTTTGTCGCTCCGTTTGCGGTCGGCGGATTGTGGCTGTTTTTCTTTATCTGGAATCTTAAAAAACGCCCGCTGATGCCCGTGAACGATCCGTTTTTTGAAAACACAATCGCGCACGGCAGAGAACACCATTGACGGAAGGATGAAGGATGAAGGATGAAGGATGAACGATAAATCCTTGACTTCGTCGAATGAAACAATGGCTATCAAAAGAAGAAGAAACGAAGAAGATAAACCGGACGGTATGATTCTCGACGAAAACGAGAATCTGCGCCACGACGCGGGCGAAGAGTTTAAAGACAGTTACGACCGCGCCGACGCTTACGAAAAAGATCGGCTCGAACTGCGCGGAATTATTTTCTTTCTCGCAGGCTTGGTGCTGCTGGTCGGCGTCACATTCGTTTTGATGTACGCGCTGGAGCAGGGAATGGAATCGCAGGCTAAAGAGGAAGATTTAAGAAATACGTCGCCGATGGCATTGACCGAACAGGAAAAGGCTCAGGGACTAAATCTGCCGCCGGAACCGCGTCTGCAATCCGCGCCGGGTTTTAAAGTCGAAACCGAAACCGATGCCGAGCCTTTCAATTTGGAATTGCGCGAGCCGCAAGCCGAGTACCGCCTCCTGCGTAGAAGCTGGGAAAAGACCTGGAAAGAAGGTCGCAAAGACCCGAACACCGGAGCGGTGATTACTTTGCCGTTGGAGGAAGCGAAACAAAAAGTTTTGCAGGAAAACCAGATTAAGGCCCGACCGCCGGAACAGGCTCAACAAGCATTGCAGGAAACGGTACAAATTCCGTCTTATTCGAGTTCCGGCAGAACAAACTGGAAAAGAGAGCAATAAGACAAATTTCAAATTTGAGATTCCAGATTTGAAATAGAGAGAAGTAAAAAAATGAAGTTTTTGGCGAAATTCAGAAATGTTGGTTTGGCGGCTGTCGCAGTATTATTGGCTGTCACCTCTTGCTTCGCGCAGGGAGGCTCACAGCATTACAATTCGCCGCTTTACAGCCCTCGCACTTATGATCCGACGGTTCAGCAAACGCAATCGAGCGGTTTGCCGGAAGCTCTGCAAACAGTCGGAATCGAACAGCGTTTAAACGAACAGCTTCCGCTCGACACGAAATTTGTTGACGAAAACGGGAAATCGGTCGCGCTCGGCGATTATTTTGGCAAAGGCAAGCCGGTTGTTCTGGCGCTCGTTTATTACGAATGCCCGATGCTCTGCAATCAGGTTTTAACGGGACTATCGGGCGCTTTAAAAGGCGTTAATTTCGATGTCGGAAAAGAATTTGATGTCGTGGCGATCAGTTTCGATCCGCGAGACACGCCCGCGATTGCGAAAGCGAAAAAAGAAACTTATCTGGCGCATTACAACCGACCGGAAACGGCTGCGGGCTGGCATTTTTTGACCGGAACGCCCGAATCAATCGAAAAAATTACCCAAGCCGTCGGTTTCAAATACCAGTGGGACGAAGCGACAAAACAATTCGCGCACGCGGGCGGAATTCAAATCGCCACGCCCGAAGGCAGGCTGGCGCGGTATTTTTACGGCATTGATTATGCGCCGAAAGATGTCAAATTCGGCGTGATGGAGGCTTCGAGCGGCAAAATCGGAAACCCGGTCGAAAAGCTGATTTTGTATTGCTTCCACTACAATCCGGCGAGCGGGAAATATGGTTTGATGATTATGAACATCGTTCGGCTCGGCGGCATTGCGACGCTTCTCGGATTGGCGGCGATGTTTTGGATGTTCCGCAGATATAACCGAAATAAAACGGGCGAAACGATATAAAACGTTTTGATAAATTTGTAATTATGAATTCCTGGATTCCATTTTTTCCCGAACAAGCCTCGACTTTCGCGTGGCAGGTTGACGGACTTTATTTTTATCTGCTCGCAATCACTGTGTTTTTTACGGTTTTGGTTGTCGGCGCGATTGTCTGGTTTTTCATCCGCTATCGAGAACGCGAAAAATACATTCATCCGAGCGAAATCGAAGGCTCGACCGTTTTGGAAGTCACCTGGTCAATCATCCCGTTTATCATCGTGATGACGATTTTCGTCGGCGGCGGCGTCATTTACTATAATCTTTATCGAATGCCGAGCGAGGCAATGGAGATTTACGTGGTCGGCAAACAATGGATGTGGAAGTTTCAACATCCGACCGGACAGCGCGAAATCAACGAACTGCACATTCCCGTCGGCACGAAAGTCAAGTTGACAATGACGACCGAAGATGTGCTGCACGATCTTTCTTTTCCGGCTTTCCGCACGAAATCCGACGTTGTGCCGGGACGTTACACGGCGCTCTGGTTTGAAGCGACTAAGCCCGGCAAATATCGAATTTACTGCGCCGAATATTGCGGGATGAACCATTCGGGAATGGGCGGCTGGGTTTACGTGATGGAACAGCGCGATTTCGACAACTGGCTGGGCGGCAACGTTTCGGGACAGACGCCAGCCGAAGCCGGAAAAGATTTGTTTGAAAACAAATTGGCGTGCGCTTCGTGCCATGCTGCTGACGGAAGCGGAGGACGCGGTCCGGCGCTGGTCGGGCTTTTCGGCAAGCCTGTCAGACTCGCAGGCGGTCAAAGTGTATTGGCTGATGAAGCGTATATCCGCGAATCAATCTTGAATCCGCAAGGGCAAATCGTCGAAGGCTTTCAGCCGATTATGCCCACTTTTAAAGGACAGGTAACCGAAGACCAGCTTGTATCGCTGATTGCTTATATCAAATCAATTGCCGGGCAGACTGGCGCGCCGAACAAATTGAACACGACTCCCGCGACCGCGCCGCAGCCGGACGCAAGCAGAAATTTTGACACCGACGGAAGAGCGGTCGAGCCGACGGGAGGCAGATCGAACCCATAACTGGGGAGAAAATTAGATTTATGCAAGAAGAAGCAATTTTAAACAGAACCGAAGAAATTGGCTTAATGCCGAGGAAGCATTATTTAAATAACGGCACGACCGTCGCTTCCTGGCTTTTAACCAAAGATCACAAACGGATTGCGATTCTTTACCTCATTTCCGTATCCGCCTTCTTTTTGCTCGGCGGAATCTACGCATCTCTGATTCGCCTGGAGCTTTTGACGCCGCAGAGCGATTTGATGGAAGCGCACATGTATAACCGTGTGTTTACGCATCACGGAATTATTATGGTGTTCTTTTTCCTGATTCCGGCGATTCCGGCGATTTTGGGAAACTTTCTGATTCCGATTATGATCGGCGCGAAAGACCTCGCGTTTCCGCGAATCAATTTGCTGAGCTGGTACATTTATATAGTCGGCGGCGGGTTTACGCTTTACGCATTGCTGGCTGGCGGCGTTGACACCGGTTGGACGTTTTACACGCCGTATTCGACGACGTTTTCAAACACCTACGTGATGGCTGCCGGCATCGGAATTTTTATTAACGGTTTCTCGTCAATTTTAACCGGCTTAAATTTCCTCGTCACGGTTCACACGATGCGCGCGCCCGGAATGACCTGGTTTCGGCTGCCGCTTTTCGTCTGGTCGCATTATGCGACGAGTCTCGTGATGGTTTTAGGGACGCCGGTTATCGCTATTACGATTTTGCTGCTGGCTCTTGAAAGATTCGGCAGAGTCGGGATTTTCGATCCGGCGCTCGGCGGTGATCCGATTTTGTTCCAGCACCTTTTCTGGTTTTACTCTCACCCGGCGGTTTACATTATGATTCTGCCCGGCTTTGGAGTTATTTCGGAATTGATCGCCAATTTCTCGCGCAAGAAAATTTTCGGTTACGCTTTTGTCGCGTTTTCTTCGATTGCGATTGCCGTTTTCGGTTTTCTCGTCTGGGGACATCATATGTTCGCTTCGGGGCAATCAATTTACGCCGGACTCGTTTTCTCGTTTTTGACAATGGTCATCGCGGTTCCGTCGGCGATTAAAGTTTTCAACTGGACTGCGACGCTTTATCAAGGCTCGATTTCTTACGACACGCCGATGCTCTACGCTCTGTTTTTTATGGGGCTGTTTTTGATCGGCGGCTTGACCGGATTGTTTTTGGGCGCGATGGGATTGGACGTTCATTTAACCGACACTTACTTTGTCGTCGCTCACTTCCATTATGTGATGGTCGGCGGTCAGGTGTTGGCTTATCTTGGCGGTCTGCATTACTGGTTTCCGAAAATGTTCGGGCGAATGTATTCCGAATTCTGGAGCAAAATCTCCGCGATGATCGTATTCATCGGATTTAATTTAACCTTCTTCCCGCAATTTATTTTGGGATATTTGGGAATGCCGCGCCGTTATGCGGCTTACCCGGAAGAATTTCAGGTTTTAAATATCTTTTCGTCCGCCGGAGCTTCGATTTTGGCTATCGGTTTGGTTTTGCCAGCGATTTATCTGACTTATGCTTTATTTTTCGGCAAAGTTGCGGGCGATAATCCATGGGTTTTGCCCGGATTAGAGTGGCGCACCACGTCGCCGCCGCCGACCGAAAACTTTGTCAGAACTCCAATCGTGACTTGGGAAGCATACGAATTCGGCGAAGAAAGCGGTTTGAACGAAGAAGGCGAGCGACGACGCAGATTGGAAGCACCTGAAAGGGTTTAAATAATTACGAATTACGAATTACGAATTACGAATGTCGGAATTTGTTTTTAATCTTAGAAAAGATTCCTAAATTCGTAATTCGTAATTTGAAATTCGTAATTGATTATTATGGCAACACGAGTTGAAGCAATAGACAAGCATCAGGAGCATCATCACGTTCCCGGACTACAACATCAGTTCGACGACATTGATCAGCAGAAGGAAGCTACGACAATCGGAATGTGGTTTTTCCTCGTGCAGGAAGTAATGTTTTTCGGCGGACTGTTTATGGCGTATTTGCTATATCGCTATAAATATCCGATGGCTTTCGCCGCCGGTAGTAATCACCTTGATTTATGGCTCGGTTTCGCGAATACGCTCGTCCTGATTGCGAGCAGCTTGACGATGGCTCTGGCGGTCTGGTCGGCGCAGACCAGCAAAAAGCCGAAAGTTCAAGCGGGCTGGATTGTTTTGACGATGATGTTCGGTTTGGTGTTTTTGGGCGTCAAAGCCGTCGAATACAATGATAAATACCAGCATCACCTGATTCCGTTTTCAAGAGATTTCAAATGGGAACCGCATGGCGAAGAGCTTGTCCATCAGCAGCAAATGATTGAGCGGCACGCCAGCGAAGCCGAAAAAACTCTCTACGGGCGCGAGGAGGCATTCGGCGATAAAGTGCGGATGTTTTTCTGGATTTATTTTGCAATGACCGGACTTCACGCGCTGCATATGATCATCGGTATCGGCATTATGCTCTGGCTGATGTGGACTGCTTTGAAGGGGCGCTATTCGGCGGAGTTTTACGGTCCGGTAGAAATCTCCGGCTTGTACTGGCACTTTGTTGATATTGTCTGGATTTTCCTTTTCCCGTTGCTTTACCTGCTCGGCAGGCACTTTCTTGCCGGAGGAGGACACTAAACAATTACGAATTTCAAATTACGAATTACGAATTATCAAAATTCCAACATTCGTAATTTGAAATTCGTAATTCGTAATTGATTTATGGGTCAACACGGATTGGTAGCTGAAAAATCAATAAACCGCGGAGACGAAGCGCATTATCACGGCGAAGACCACCACGTAATGCCGATTTCGACTTATCTGATTATTTTCGGCATTTTGGTTGTCGGGACGATTTTGACGTGGTTTGTCGCGCAATTCGACTTGGATCAATTTTTTGTCGGCGCGAACACTCTTGTCGCTTTGTTGATTGCGATTTTTAAAACGACGTGCGTTGTTTTATATTTTATGCACGTTCGTTACAGCGGCAAACTGGTCTGGCTGTGCGCGTTCGGCGCGATTATCTGGCTGATGATTTTGTTTGCTTTTACGATGAGCGATTATTTGACGCGCAGCCCGAATAACGGAAATTTCAGATAAAAACGCGGTCGAAACAAACCTTTTTAAAGACGCGGCACGTAAAATTTTACGTGCCGCGCTTCGTATTTTTGAAAAGCGGCATCAAATTGACAAGCCCGGAACGGTTTGTTAGGTTGAGATTTTACCGACGGACGCCGGATGAAGGCTGATTTAAACGAGTAATGAGTATTTCAGAGCGGCGTTTCTGCCGAAAAATATTATTTACAAAATGCCTGCTTTTCGTCGTCTTTGTCGCAGTTTTTGCGTCCGCCGGATGCAACGCTTTAAGTCCGAAAGTTGTTGATAAAAAAGCTGCCGTCCTTCTCTCGCCCGTTGAAACCGCCGATAAAGAACGGCTTTTGGGAGAAATCAATCGTCTGGCGCAAGTTAAATCAATGCGCGGCAAAGTTGACGTTAAATTCGAGGACAATACTTTTGCCGAATCGGGAATTGCCGAAAAATACAAATCCGCCGACGGGCAAGTCATCGTTCAAGCGCCGAGCAATATTAATTTAAAAATTCAGATTCCGATTGTCGGAACCGACATTGTGCAGATGACTTCGGACGGCGATAAATTTCGCGTCGCGGTGATTTGCTGCGTTGACGAAAAATTTAAACGCTTTGTCGTCGGCACGAACGAAGCCGATTATACTCCGCTCGAAAAAAAGGCGAGGCGAGAAGTCGGCACCGGCGATGCGGAAAGGCGAGCGATCAGCGCGTTTTCAAGTCTTCGCCCGCAGCACTTTACCGATGCGTTATTGATGCGCCCGGTCGAGACGGGCGAAAATTCCGCTTACACACTGAGCGAGATTTATCAGGACGAAGCCGATTCCGGCACAAAATCAGCCGCCGGTCGCGTGATTCGCGGTTATTATTTGCTTGATGAGCTGAAAAAGAATGGAAACGGATTTAACGTCTCGCGTCGTTTCTGGTTTGACCGCGTGGGTGGAATCCGGCTGGCGCGACAGCAGGTTTTCAGCGACGGCGGCGCGCTCGTTTCGGATATTACTTACGGCGCGGAACAAAAATTCGGCGAAACCGGCGCGCTCAGTATGCCCGTGCAGGTTCAGGTGACGAGACCACAGGAGCGTTACAGCGTCAAATTAACTTATCAAACGCCTCAGGCGGTCATCCTCGGACGCAATTACGAAACGCCGATTTTTCAGTTGGAGAATACGTGGGGATTGCCGGAATTCGATTTGGACAAACAACTACAGCAAGTTCAAACCAACGCGCAGTCATCGCTTTTTAAATGAACGCAGTCGCAATATCCGCTTCGACAATTTTGCTCGCCGACAATCTGACCAAAGTTTATCAGGTCGGAGCGGTGGAAACTCACGCTCTGCGCGGAGTTTCGCTCGACATAAAAAAAGGCGAGTTTGTTGCCATAATGGGACAATCGGGCTGCGGCAAATCAACGCTGCTGCATCTTTTGGGCGGGCTTCTGACGCCTACTTCCGGGAAAATTTCGATTGACGGCGCGGAATTAACCAATGTTTCCGACCGGCAGCGAACCGAGATTCGACGCCAAAAAATCGGTTTCGTTTTCCAGCGATTTAATTTGTTTCCGACACTGACGGCGGAAGGAAATCTGCGGCTGGCTGAAAAAATTCACGCCCGCAACGGCGGCGAAAATCCCGAAAGACGACGCGAAATCTTGCGTCTCTTAAAGCTCGAAGATAGAATGCATCACAAACCGCTCGAATTATCGGGCGGCGAACAACAGCGCGTCGCGCTGGCGCGGGCGATTGTGACGAGTCCGGCAATCGTTCTGGCGGACGAGCCGACGGGAAATCTCGACACGGAAAATTCGGAAATCGTGCTGAAAATGTTTCGAGAGCTAAACGAGCGCTATCAGCAAACAATCGTAATGATTACGCACAACCCGGAAGCCGCCGCCGCTTGTTCGAGAACAATCAAAATGCGCGACGGAAGAATTGTGAATTAAGAATGTAGAATGTAGAAGCAGCAGTTAATTCTATCTTCTATCTTCTACATTCTATATTCTATGAGCAACGCGAACGATGTGGTCGGCAATCAAAAACGTGATTTTATGGAACTACGGGCGGACGGCGTGGCAGTACGACGTTCTTTGCATTTTGATTTTAGCATTTATATTTTTAACGCCTAAAAGTTGGTTTGAAGGCAAGCAGCGCCAACCGCTCGCCGCAGCCGCAGAGAGTTCGAAAATCACTCGTTTGATTGTCAGCGCCGAAGACTTTTCTCCCGATTTGGACGAAAATGCCAGATTACAGCGTGTCCGCGAATTGAGCGGAAACAAAGACGCGGAAATTTTAAATTACCGGCAAAAAGCTGACAAAAACGGGAAAACGATTTACGAAATCGAATTACGTTAGAGAGCATTTATGAAAAAAATAATTCAATACTTTGTCTTAACGGCAATCGCGGTTTTCGCTTTCGGCGCAACGAATCAGGCAACGGCGCAAGACCAAGCCGTAATTCGTGAGCTTTACAACCGGATGGGCGAAAATCAAAAGACTTTGAAGTCTTTGAGATCGAAAGTGCGAATGGAGCGTTACAATTCGCAGTTGAAGGAAGTCGAAACCGCGCAGGACGGAACGGTTTTGTATATTCCGGCGAAAGGCAAAAACGCCAATGTCCGCATTGATTGGACTTATCCGCAGCAGGAAACTTTGTCGGTCGTCAATGGCAAATACCTGCTTTATCGCCCGCGTCTCGAACAGGTTATCGAAGGCAGAACTTCGGAAGTGCAAAAGAAGGACGCCGGCAGCGGTTTGCAGTTTATCAATATGTCGCCGCAGGAATTAAAACAAAATTTCGACGCCAAATGGCTCGGTTCGGAATTAATTGCGAAAGGTACGATTTCGGCTTACAAATTGAAATTAACGCCGAAAAAGCCGATGCAATATTCTTACGCCGAAGTCTGGGTGACGCCCGAAGGAATGCCGACGCAGGTTAAGATGTACGAGAAAAACGGCGATTGGACGAACATTTTGCTCTACACTCTGGAGAAAAACGCTTCAATCAAACTTGACCAGCTCGGACTCAGCAATCTGCCGAAGAACGTTAAGCGAGTTAAAGGTTAAAAATAAATAATTTTCTTGGAAAAAGGCTTTGGCTCGAAGCGTCAAAGCCTTTTTCTTTTTGCCGCAATTTGAAAAACATTGCCTGAAACCTTTATAATTGCGGCTTTATAGCTAATCTCCCAATTGTTTTCCGAAGTAGAATGAGCAAAGCGAGTAAATTAAGCAGATTCGTGCGCGGAGTCAAACACACAACCCGCGCTTTTCTTTCGACACGGCACGTCGTTCTGGCGCACGTCGTTCCGATGCGCCGCTGCAATCTGGCTTGCACGTATTGCAACGAGTATGACAAAACGAGCGAACCCGTTCCGCTCGACGAAATGAAGCGCCGTTTTGACAAGCTCGCCGAGCTTGGCACGTCGGTCGTCACGATTTCCGGCGGCGAGCCGATGATGCACCCGCAAATCTTTGAAATTATCGCTTACATTCGCTCAAAAGGAATGATTGCCGGTCTAATTTCCAACGGCTATTATTTTCAGCCGGACAAAATCAAGAAACTAAACGAAGCCGGACTCGATTATCTGCAAATCTCGATTGATAACGTTATACCGGACGAAGTTTCCAAAAAGAGCCTCAAAGTTTTGGACAAAAAGCTGCAAAATTTGAAAGAACACGCCAAATTTAAAGTAAATATCAATTCCGTTTTGGGCAGCGGCGTCAAAAATCCCGAAGACGCTTTAACGATTGGCAAACGCGCCGTCGAACTTGGCTTTTCTTCTACGGTCGGCGTCATTCACGACAACGACGGTTTATTAAAGCCTCTGGGCGAGCGCGAATCGGAAATTTATTGGGCGGTTAAAAATTTAGGTTCGCGCAGTTACGCGCGCTGGAATTGGTTTCAAAACGATCTGGTTGGCGGCAAAGAATACAATTGGCGCTGCCGCGCCGGTTCGCGCTATCTCTACATTGACGAAATGGGAATGGTCAACTGGTGTTCGCAGCAGCGCGGCACACCGGGAATTCCGCTCGCAGATTACACGATGGCTGATTTCGAGCGCGAATACATCACCGAAAAATGGTGCGCGCCGACCTGCACGATTCAATGCGTCCACCAAGTCGGATTGCTCGACGCCTGGCGCGATCCGCAAATCTCGCTTTCCGATTACAACAACCGCAAAAAACGCGGCAAAGGCTTAAAAAAGGAAACCGTCGCGCAGGTTTTAAATGCTGAATAGTTTTTAAGCGTCAAGCGGATTTTTGACGACTGGTGCGGATTTTATAACGTGAGTGTAAATCTGTGTGGTTCGCACGTCTTTGTGTCCAAGCAATTCTTGAACAGTACGAATATCGGAACTTTGTATGAACGACGCTTCTTTTCCCTAAAGTTGTGCGTATTCGGTTTCACCCCACGCCATCTCAACCATTATGTGGCTAAACAGTTAAGCTGAATATATGAATTATGAAGTGGAAATATGGAGAGAAGTTTACGCTAACGATGGTTATGTCATTATCCATGACCTCATTGATTCACAGATGTTGTCGAAATTGCGCGAAGCAATGGAAAGAATAACGAATAATCTCGAAAGTCTTCCACCAAATCTTAAAGATAAAATCTTTTTTGAATATCAGCACGTTAAAAACAACGCTCAAAGATACCCTGACTTAACTCCTGAACAGTGCGGCGACAGTGTGCGCGAAATTTCCGACTTACCTTTGTTCGATTCCGTCTTCGCTCGATTAATTGGCTATTCACCGCTTTTAGATGTGCTTGAAGCGTTATTTCAAAGCACCGAGTTCAGCTTTTACCTTCAAATCGGACATCCGAAAGCCGCTCGTGTCGGCAACGGCTTGCTTCATTTCCACCGAGATTGCGCTAATGAAGATTTCACGTCCGCCGATACTATCACAATGATTCTTTGTTTAGATGAAATGACGGCTGAAAATGGCGCAACCGTTTTTGTTCCCGGAAGCCACAAGGTTTCCGATGAGAAAGCGATGAAACCTCGCTGGAGAACGGTAGAAGAATCTGAATTAAGCCCGGATAACCTGGTGAAAGCCTGTTGTCCGGCTGGTTCGGGAATCTTTTTCAGCTCAAAAATTATTCACGGCACAGGTCATAACCGTTCCGATTACTCGCGGCGAACTATTTTGACCGGTTGGGCTGGTGCTGATGTTTTACCTACCTCGGCAATTCGTTTTCCGTATCAAGGCTTAAAACCAAGAAGCAAAAACCCCGCATATCAGGAGCAAATGGAAAAAACTTTTCAGAACTTAACGGTTGATTAAACTGTTGAACTTAAGATGCTGCGCCATCGAACAATTCAATAGACGTGAGGGGCAAACAACCGGATTCGCTATTCACGCGATAAATTACGCCGGAACTTTCTCGTCGTCTTTCCGTAAAGCTAACCAAGTATTACCTTAAATCTTCTTCTACGGAGCTAATTATGAGAACTGCAAAGAGCGTCGGGCGAACTGTCGGCATCCTGTTGCTGTTTCAGTTAGCCGCCGGACTAACGATGCCCTTCATTTTGCTGCGACCGCTCATAGCAGGCTCGCCGGGCTTTCTGACAGCGGCGGCGGAGAGTTCTTTTCAGATACGCGCGGCTGTGTTTATCTCTTTCATCGGTGCTGCGCTCACCGTCTCGCTCGGCATCACGGCGCTCCCGGTATTTCGCCGGTACGGCAATGCGACGGCGCTTTGGTTTCTAGCCGTTTGTGTGGTCAGTTGTGCGCTGGACGCCGTACAAAACGCGACCGTAATGTCCATGCTGTCTTTGAGCCAGCAGTATGTGAACAGCGGCGCAGCAGATTCCGGGCTGTATCAGGTGGTTGGCGCAGCGGTCGCTTCGTCGCGGCGATGGGCGCACGTTGTGCAGTTGGTTGCGATAGGCGCTTGGATCTTTGTCTTTTACAGTTCGCTCTTGCGCTTTGCCCTGATTCCGCGCGCGCTGGCTGCCGTTGGACTCATTGGAATCGTGTCTCAGTTCATCGGTGTCACGTTAATGATGTTCTTAGGCAATAGCCCCATAGGGGAGATGGCTATGCCGCTGCTTCCGATCCAAATAGCTGTTTCGGTATGGCTTATAATCAAGGGTTTCAATGAACGGCTTCCGGCTGCAACTGCCGAACCGGGCTTTGAATGACCTGTGAATAGAAAAGACAATTAAGAAAAATCAACTCGAAAGCGCTAAACATAAAAGGTGAATTATGTCTGAAAGCCAAATTAGTCCGATTTCTTCGCAGGAACGCATCGAAATTCTCGATGTGCTGCGCGGATTAGCCATCTGCGGCATTTTGATCGGCAATATGCAATGGTTTTCCGGTTACGGAATGATGCCGCAGGCGCTTGCCGAGCAAAGCCCGTTCGCCGACCGGATTACGCATTTTCTGATTCATTTTTTTATCGAAGGCAAGTTTTATTCGATTTTTTCGTTTTTGTTCGGTTTCGGCTTTGCGCTGCAAATCAGTCGGGCGGAGGAGCGCGGCGACACGAAAGCCTCGCTTTTCAAACGGCGTTTGTTCTGGTTGCTAATCATCGGTCTGCTGCACGCTTATTTGCTGTGGGCGGGCGATATTCTCAGTATCTACGCCTTGATGGGCTTTGTGCTCATTCTGTTTCGGAGAAAAACAAACGGTGCGCTGCTCAAATGGGCGTTCGCTCTGATGGTAATTCCTATTCTGACGTACCTTCTGATTTATATTTTATTTATCGCCTTTGTTCCGCCCGAAGCCTTGGCGGCTTTTCAAGCCGGACAGGTGGATTTTTGGAATGGAGCAGTCAGAAAGGTTCAGCAAAGCAGTTACCTGCAAATTATAACTGATTTTAACCTGCAATATATCATCGGCAGGTATGCCGGTTTGATTTTCGATATGCGCTTGCCGAAAATTCTGGCAATGTTTCTTCTGGGGTTTTATGCGTACCGGCGCGGTTTTTTCCAGGATTTATCGAGTCATCAGCCGTTCATTCGCCGCGTCCTTATTTACGGACTCGTTTTAGGTCTGGTCGGCAACGTCGCTTTTTCGGCATTGGCGGGGAAAGAAGCAGTTATTCCGCCTACATCTGCGGGAATTGCGGGTGTTGTCAGCTATGCTTTCGGTGTTCCCGCGCTGGCGCTTTTCTTTATTGCCTTAGTCGCAACGCTGTGGCAAAAAGCGGCGTGGCGGCGATTGCTCGCTTTTCTGGCTCCGGTCGGGCGGATGGCTTTGACCAATTATTTACTGCAAACGGTCATCTGCGTTTTCATTTTTTACGGTTACGGCTTCGGTCAGTTCGGACGAATCGGCGCGAGAACGGCGACGCTGATCGCGCTTGCCATCTTTCTATTTCAGATATTGCTGAGCGCTCTATGGCTGAAGTATTTTGCTTACGGTCCGATGGAGTGGATTTGGCGACAATTGACATACCGACAACGGTTAAATTTACGGCGCGAGCCTCAGCAAACCGCAGTTGATTTGCCTTTATAAATCGCTTTCGGGCAGCTCCAAAAGCCAATGGACGCGGCAGGCGAATATTGGCTTTTTCTTCATCAATCAATTACCAAGAATTTTCCAAGAATTTTCCAAAGACTTTTATTTTCCCTTTCAGCGAAGATATTCAGCGTTGGACATTTCGCCAAATCGCAACGCCGAAAAGTTAATTCAATCAAACAAGAAATTAGGCTGCAAACGAGGCGGGCGGAATAACCGAACTGTAATAACAGAAACCGTAGGAGATAAATAGTATGAAGATTCTTAAAGATTTGGCTCGATTGTTCCTTTTCATTGCGACCGTTTATTGGGGGATTTGGCTTGGAGGTTATATCTTCAACGCTTTGATGCTCGTTCCTCTATGGAGCTACAATCCGCCCGATTCGATAATCAGTTATTTTAGAACGCCCCGTTTCCTGATTTACTTTTTTAGCGCTGTTAACCCCTGGGTCTTTCTGGCATCTCTGATAGCGTGGCTTCTCACCATTAAGCTCGATACGGGAGCGAGATTCTGGTTAGGGTGGGCTACGCTTATCGCGTGGATTATGTTTCCTCTGAAAGTTTGGATGATTTTTACTATCGGAGGAGTGGTCGGCGCAACGCTAGATGGCAAGTTTGAGCCGGAAATGATGAATACGATTAATTTGTGGAGAAACTTGAACTGGTTGACGATTACAACCGCTACGGTAATTCTTATCTTCCATTTACTTGCAATCCTGAATTTCAACAATCCGAGACGAATGAAGGAGTGATATTCTGTCGGGAGCGAGCATAATGTATTCCCAAACATCAGCACAAACAAGCGCGGCGTTCGACGCGATTTACGCAAAAGTTCCGACGGAACAAGTCGAGCGGCTGAAAGAATTTCGCCGCGCTCATCCCGTTAAGCGGCTGACCTTGGGCGATACCGTTTGGGAATACATTTCCTGCGGGCGCGCGTCAGAGCAGACTTTACTTTTGCTTCCCGGAGCATTGTCGGTCGGCGAATCAACTTTTCCGCTCATCACGGCTTTTGAGAATGAATATCGAATTATCGCGCCGTCCTATGCGCTATCACAGACGATGACCGGATTGTGCGAAGGAATTGCTCATATTCTCGAAACCGAAGCTATCAATCGGGTTCACATTTTCGGCGGTTCATACGGCGGGCTTGTCGCGCAGTATTTCGTTCGTAAATACCCGGATAAAGCGTGCAGTCTCGTTCTCTCGCATACCTTTTTGATAACTCCGAAATTTGAGAAGCCGCTTAAAATCGCGGGCAAGCTGTTTCCTGCCGTGCCAAGAATTTTGTTTGTCCCGCTGCTGAAATTGCGGCTTAATAAAATGCTGCTTTCGACTCTGCGGCGCGCAAAACACCCTGAATTTGAGTTTTGGCGGGCTTATCTGAGCGAAGCTGTTGCTTCAAACCGTTTGAAAGAGGTTGCCGTTCATCAGAACAAGTGCCTGCTCGAACTTGCGCGGCAGCCGCAATTCGCGGCGGACGACCTAAAAGAATGGCGCGGCAAAATTTTAATCATTGATTCGGACGACGACCCGGCAATCGGAGCAAAAGATAGAGCGTTGCTGAGAGAAACTTATCCGCAAGCCGAGGTGCAAACTTTCCGCGATGCCGGACACGCATCTTCTATTCTGAAGCGCGAAGAAGCCTTTTCAATCATTAGAAACTTTCTCAGCAGAGTTGTTTCAGATGACGAATGTAAAGAACTGCCGGAGAAAATTACGCCGGAAAACTTGCACGGCGAAGTTGATACAGGCAATCCCGTCGCGTCAGAGGCGTGATAATGGCTTACATTCCTGAGCGGGGAAATGCAATCAGAATTAATTTCAATCCGTAAGCCAAACACAAGCAGGCTGGCAGGCGACCGACAAGTCTTTTTGCCTTAATCTTCAATCGAAAAACTCTCGGTGCAGACGTTTGACGGTTTCAAAAACGTCCGCTTCTTTGACGACGAAGGTAAAATTAACGCTCGAAGCGCCGTGCGAGACGAGCGAGACGTTGATGTCGGAAATTGTGTTAAAAACGCGCGCCGCGACGCCGGGCGTCGAGCGCAATCCTTCGCCGACAACACAGACGACGGCGTTGTTCGGTTCGACTTCGATTTCGCCGAAGCGTTTCAATTCGTTAACGATTTGTTCGAGCGAATCAGTGTTGTCAATAGTCAGGGAAACCGAAACCTCCGAAGTCGCCACAACGTCAATCACCGTGCGAAAACGCTCGAAAGTTTGAAACAGCATTGACATAAAACCGTAAGCGCCGAGCATTCGCGCCGAGGAGATTCGCAAAATCGTGATGCCTTTTTTGTAGGCGATTGATTTAATCAGATTCGGCGTTTCTTCCGGCTCGGCGAGAATCATCGTCCCGGCGGCATCCGGCTCGCGCGAATTGCAAACTCGAACGGGAATCTTTTCCCGAACTGCGGGCAAAATGGTTTTCGGGTGCAGAACTTTAGCGCCGAAATATGACAATTCGGCGGCTTCTTCATAACTCAAAACCGGCAAAGTTCTGGCTTCCGGCACAATTCGCGGATCGGTCGTTAAAACTCCGGTCACGTCAGTCCAAATCTGAATTTCCGCCGCGTTCAAAGCAGCGCCGACGATTGAGGCGGAAAAATCCGAGCCGCCGCGTCCTAAAACGGTAGTTTCGCCGTTTCTGGTTGCGGCGATAAAACCACCCATTACGGGAATTTCACCGGCGTCGATATGCGGATTTAACTCGACTTGAAGCAGCGGATTTGTTTCTTCAAAAATCGGCGAAGCCGCGCCGTGTTCGTCGTCAGTGATTATTAAACGGCGCGCGTCTTTGTGAACGGCGTTGACGCCTTTCGCGCGGCAGACGAGCGCGAGAAGATACGACGAAAGCTGCTCTCCGTAAGCGACAATCATATCTTTGAGAAGCTGAATCGGCAGGCTGCGGCGCGCGGTTCGTTCGAGAAGTTCCTGCAACTCTTCGCGCGATTGCATCAACTCTTTCGCAAAAACGGTTTTCTGCTCGTTTGTCAAAAGCGTTTCGGCGACCGCGACGTGTCGCTCAAAATGCGGTTCGAGCAAGTGAAAAGCATTCTCCGAATCGCCTTTGCGCGCGGTTTCAAAGGCGGCAAGAAGCGCGTCGGTCATTTTAGACATCGCCGAAACGACGACCACAGGCTTTTGCGACGCGCGCGAGCCGACGATTTCAGCAACACGCGCAAAAGCGCGCTCGTCTTCGACCGACGTGCCGCCGAATTTCATTATTGTCGGCTGTTCCGCAAAACTCACAACGCCAAAAAGTTCATCTTTTTCCGCCGGAAAAGTCAAGCATGATTTTTGATAAATTTTTTAAGAATTCTTCGTCGCGTCAAGCTCATTATAGGAAATCAGAAAGGCGGCAATTGCAATCAACAGGCAAAGCGGCGTGAATAAAAGCGAATCAAGATGCGCAAAATCAGTCTGCGAAACGCTTTTGAAAAAGCCGATGTATTTGAAATCACCGATTGCCCGCAGCAGAAACAACGCCGCGATAACAAACGTCGCCCAGCGAAAAATCCACTTCGGCAGCGAGCTTCCGAGCAAATTAATTTGTCCCAAAACAACGAGCATTGCGGCGAATAAAGCAACGGCAACCAAAACGGTTCCGAGCGGCGACGGATTAAACAAACGTTCGCCGCCGGTTGTCGGAACAGCGGCGGCGCTGCCGAAACGTCCGCCCGCCGCCCAATATAAATGAAACAAACCCAGCACCGCAAAAACCGATGCCAGCAAAATACCCAAAATGCGAATCATAAATTCTCCTCGCCCGCTGCGACTAACCGCAGAGAACCGAGCCGCCGTTGATGTTTAAAATCTCGCCCGTAATATGCCGCGCCCAATCTGAGGCGAGAAAACAAATCGCTAGCGCGATGTCGTCGGTCGCAGCCATTCGTTTTAACGGAATCGAATTTAAAACCTGTTCTTTGTATTCCGCGTCCTCGAAAACCGGGCGCACCATAGCCGTTTCAATCCAGCCCGGCGCAACGCAGTTGACGCGGATTTTTGGGGCAAGCTCCATTGCCAGAGCTTTGGTAAAACTGATTTGCCCGCCTTTCGACGCGGCATAATTTGAATAATTCGCTTCGCCGCGCTGCCCGGCGGTCGAGGAAACCAGCACAATCGCGCCTCGTTCCTGCTTTTTGATTTCCGGCACAATCGCGCGCGACATCGCCCAGCCGGATTTCAAATTTGTGTCCAAAACTTCGTCCCACAATTCTTCCGACATTTCATCAACCGCCGCGCCTTTCCAGATTCCGGCGTTGACGACCAAAATGTCCACACGCCCGAACGCTTCGATTGCCGCTTGCCTTATTTTTTCGGCATCTTCTAGGCGCGAAGCATCGCCTCGAACGGCGATTGCTTCCGTTCCTTGGCGGCGGCACAATTCAACGACTTCTCCGGCGTCTTGTTCGCTTTTCAAATAATTAACTGCGACATTTGCGCCCGCCTGCGCGAATCGCAGGGCGGTTGCGCGCCCGACGCCGCGCGATGCGCCCGTGATGACCACGGTTTTTCCCGCAAACAGTTGTTTGGGTAATTTCAACGGTAAATTTTCGCTCATATTTCTTTCGTGTTATAAAATTTCTTCGATTCTACTTTCTATCAAACAAAATGAACGAGCAAGATTCAACTTTTGACCAGCCCGTCGCGTGGCGACCGACCGAACATGTCATCAACCGAGCGCAACTGACCAAATTTATCAAACAAGTTGGCGCGCGAGATTTCGACGATCTTTACCGGAAATCAATCGAAAACGTCGAATGGTTTACCGGCGAAGTTTTAAAATTTCTCGACATTAGATTCAATCCGCCATACGAAAAACTGCTTGATTTGTCGGACGGAATTCAATTTCCGCACTGGTGCGTCGGCGGCGGTTTGAATATCGTCGAAATGTGCCTTGACCGCTGGCAAACGGATGAAATGAAAGATCAGCCTGCAATAATTTGGGAAGGCGAAGAAGGTAACGTCGAAACCTTAACTTATTCAGAACTTTTGAGCCAAGTTAAATTATGCGCGGCTGGATTGCGAGCCGATGGTTTTCAAAAAGGCGACGCAATAGGAATTCAATTGCCGATGATTCCCGAAACAGTCGTCGCGCTTTTGGCAATCAACAGAATCGGGGCAATCGCAGTTCCCGTTTTTTCCGGGTACGGAGCGGAAGCGGTTGCCAGCCGATTGAGTGCGGTCGGTGCGAAAGCCCTGATAACTTGTAACGATTTTCCGCGGCGGGGAAAGCGAGTTTATGTTTCAAATGTCGCATTTGAAGCCGCGAAAAAATGTCCGTTAGTGAAAAAAGTTTATACAATGTCGGGCAAACATCGAAAATATAGTCAGGAAGAAAGACTGGAACAAGCCGAAAAACTGTTTGCCGAAGACCAAAAATTAACCGAAGAGGAAAAGGCGGGACGCGAGCGACAGGAGGAATTGCAAAGACAAGCAAACGACGAGGCATTTTTAAAACATTTGGAGATAATGAACTTTTCGCAGGAGGAAATCGAGCGGGTTCAACAGCAGATTGAAGAACGCAATAAAGAGTTCAAAAAAGGAAAAAATGAGATCGGTGGATCAGTCGGCGGAGGTTTTCTCGTCAGCACAAAACCACAGCCTCTTCCTTTCCAAATTGCTGTTTGGGTAAAAGCGTCAGAGGTCAGCGAGACAATTGTGGAAAACCTTTCACATCTCGAACCGACCGAAGCGGAAGACCCGTTAATTATTCTTTACACTTCCGGCACGACCGGAAAGCCGAAAGGCATCGCGCACACGCATTGCGGGTTTCCGATTAAAGCGGCGCAGGATATGGCTTTCGGAACTGATGTCGGGCGGGGAACCAGAATTTCGTGGGTTACGGACATCGGTTGGATGATGGGACCCTGGCTGATCTACGGCGCTTTGATTAACGGCGCGACGATTTGTATTTACGACGGCGCGCCCGATTATCCCAAAGCAGACCGAATGTGGGAATTTTGCGCGAAACATAAAGTCGAGATTTTGGGAATCTCGCCGACGCTTGTCCGCGCGCTGGCAAACTGCGGCGACGATTTGCCGAAAAAGCACGATTTATCTGCGCTCAGAGCATTTGCTTCGACGGGCGAGCCTTGGAATCCCGCGCCCTGGTGGTGGCTGTTTGAAAAAGTCGGCGATTCAAAATTGCCGATTATCAATTATTCGGGCGGCACGGAGATTTCCGGCGGGATTTTGATGGGAAATCCGCTGCTGCCGATCAAGCCCTGCTCGTTTCCCGCGCCGTGTCCCGGAATTGCCGCCGATGTTTTAGACGAAAACGGCAAATCGGTCGAAGCCGGACGAGTAGGCGAATTGGCGATTCGTCAGCCGTGGATTGGAATGGCTCGCGGTTTCTGGCAGGAGCGCGAAAGATATTTGGAAACTTATTGGTCACGTTTTGAAAACATCTGGGTTCACGGCGATTTTGCAATAAAAGATGCGGACGGACACTGGTTTATTTTGGGGCGTTCGGACGACACTTTAAAAGTCGCCGGAAAACGAGTCGGACCGGCGGAAGTCGAAAGTTTATTGGTCGGACATCCGCTCGTCGCCGAAGCCGCTGTGATCGGCGTTCCTGATGAATTGAAAGGAACGGCGATGATTGCGTTTTGCGTTTTAACGATTGACCGACACGCGGATTTTCAGTCCGCTGCTCTCGAAGAAGAATTAAAAAACCTCGTCGCCGAAGCGCAGGGAAAACCGTTGAAACCGAACCGAGTTTTGTTCGTTTCCGCTCTGCCGAAAACGCGCAACGCTAAAGTGATGCGCCGCGTGATTCGCGCCGCGTATCTGGGCGAAGATGCAGGCGATTTATCTGCTTTGGAAAATCCGAGCGCAGTAGAAGAAATCAGAAATACAGCAAAATGAACAATTCAAAGGAAAATATAAAAAAAACATTTCCAGTATTTCTTACAAATGATGTTTTAATGCTTTTGGAAAAGATTGACCTAAAAAGCGAATTTCAAATATATGAGAGTTTTGCGGTTACTCTTAATAATGAATTGGTGGAAATTCCTTATCGAGTTTATTTTGAAGAACCGAATGAAAAGAACTTAACTAAAACTGAGTTTCTAATTCTGAATTGTTTATTCACAAGACATTCCGACGGTTTTATAAGACAAAAAAGCCTTGAGCGTATATTGCCGTTTGATGAATATTGGATTACACCTTTTGTAATTAAACTTTTAGGTGAATATGTTATTGAAATTTTATTTACAATCGAAAACAATCTTAACGACAAAATCCTCGATAATTTTATTCACTTCTCGAAAGAAAATCCTGAATTCTTAGAAACAACAAAACGTAGAATTGTTAGCTATTGGAATTGTTATTATCGAACACAGTTCCCAAATATAGAAAATTATGTTGGTTTTAAAATTCTAAAAAAGATTGTTAAGTCTGGTCTTTAATAATGAGTATAAATTTCACATTTTGTTCTGTTTTTGTAGAAAGAAGCGAAAGAAAAGGAGTAATTTCAGCGCGATAAGCGGGCGATTTGTCGGCTTTGGAAAATCCAAGCGCGGTCAAAGAAATTAGAAAGGCAAATAATAGCGGATGATTTTTGGATTGCTGAGAAATTAATCCGTTAGTTAAATGCGGCACAGAAATCGCCTCTCTTTTAACTTGGCAGGTTTTTGTCATAATTCTGACGAAATCACTATCAATTTGACATAATCTTGAATGATTTTCTGTCAAAAGTAATATTTTCAATATTGCTCGACAGCAAGATTGCAGGTAATTTCCTCTCAACTTTCCATTACCTTTAATCAAAAAACACTAATTAAATACAATCAATTTAAAATAGCAAAGCTATTTTAGTAAGACGAATGACTCCGCTTTCGTCTGCATAACTCCTGTAAAATGAAGGTAATTCTTATTCTAAGCGCCGCTTTATGGCTCATAATCGTCGGCTGTGGACTTCATTATGTTTATAGCTACGAGAACAAACCTGCTCTCGGCAAAACATCGCCGCCTCGGAGCTTTCCTGTTGACGGCGGAATTGTTCTCGATAACCGCCAGCCTAATTTGTTGTTCTTCGCTCATCCGCAATGTCCATGCACTCGCGCCGGCATCAACGAGTTTGCCCGGTTGATGGCGATGATTCAAGGGCGCGTTTCCGCGCGAGTGATTTTTTTTAAACCCGCCGACGCGGAACAAAAGTGGGCTGAAACCGATTCGTGGAGAAACGCGGCGGCAATTCCCGGCGTTCAGGTTTCGGTAGATGAAGACGGGCGTGAAGCTAAGCGTTTTAATGCGGAAACTTCAGGAACGACTTTGCTTTATGACGCAAACGGACAGCTCAGATTTCACGGCGGAATCACCGCTTCGCGCGGTCACGAAGGCGACAACGCGGGGCGCAGCGCAATCGCCGAGATTGTCACGCGCGATTTGGGCATAACGGTTGAAACATCAGCTTTCGGCTGCTCTTTATTTGATAATAAAACTCTACAAAAAGTTATTGAGGGAACAAACTAAAATGCTCGGAATTTTTACCGACGAGAATCAATCATTGTCGCTTCAAGCCGACCGAATTTATCACGAATATCAGGAACAAAGCTGCAAGCAAACAGACAGAATGTTTGCCGCGCTGATGTTTCTGCAATGGATCGGCGGAATTTTGGCGGCGACTTTGATTTCGCCTTACACCTGGATCGGACAAACAAGCCAGATTCATCTTCACGTTTGGTCGGCGGTTTTTCTGGGCGGAGCAATCAGCATTTTTCCGATTCTGCTGGTTTTGGCGCGTCCCGGCAAAGTCGAAACCCGTTATACAATCGCGGTCGCGCAAATGTTAATGTCGAGCCTGCTGATTCATTTGATGGGCGGGCGCATTGAAACTCATTTTCACGTTTTCGGCTCACTCGCATTTCTCTCTTTTTACCGCGATTGGCGAGTGCTTGTCCCGGCGACAGTTGTCGTTGCGGCAGACCATTACTTGCGAGGAGCTTTTTATCCGCAATCGGTTTTTGGAGTTTTGACGCCGGATTCATGGCGATGGGTCGAACACGCCGCGTGGGTGATTTTTGAAGACATTTTTCTTGTTCTTTCCTGTTTGCGCGGAAGCGCGGAAATGCGTCTGAGAGCCTGGCAGGTCGCTAAGCTCGACCACGATTTCACCGAACACAAACGGACACAGGAAGCGTTAAAAAAATCCGAAGAATATCGCAATCTGTTCAAACACGCGAACGACGCCATAATTATCTTTGACCCGGAGAATAAACGCGTTCTCAACGTAAACGACCGTGCCTGCGAAATGTATGGCTTTTCGCGCGAAGATTTGCTCGCCAACAAACTTAGTTTGCTGACACGCACTGACAAACGGCTCACCGAAACTCTTTCCAAAGGTTTCACCAGCACATTTGAATGCGTTCATTATCATCAAAACGGCGAGCCTTTGGATTTGATGATAAATGCCTCGGTTATTGAGTTTGAAGGTAAAAGAGCAATCCTGAGCATCAATCACAACATTACCGAGCGCGTCCACGCCGAAAAACAGCTTGTGCATAACGCTTTTCACGACGCGCTGACCGGGCTCCCGAACCGCGCTTTGTTTCACGAGCATTTGCGTGCGGCGATTGACCGCGCCGCGCGGCGTCTGACAACATTTGCCGTGCTGTTTCTTGATTTTGACCGCTTCAAGGTCGTTAACGATTCGCTCGGTCATTTGGAAGGCGACAAGCTTTTGGTGCAGATTGCTCGTCGTCTCGAATCCTGTCTGCGGACGAGCGACATTGTGGCGCGGCTCGGCGGAGACGAATTTACGATTTTGCTCGACGAATTTGACGATACGGAAGATGCCTTCAGTATCGTCGAAAGAATTCAACAATGCTTGAAAGAACCTTTCGAGCTGAGCGGGCGGGAAGTTTTCACCAGCGCGAGCATCGGCATTGCGCTCAGTAATGCGGCTTATACAAAACCCGAAGAATTGCTGCGCGACGCCGACATCGCTATGTATCGCGCCAAAGAATTGGGCAGAGCGCGTTATCAGATTTTCAATCAGGCAATGCACGAACAAGCCAGCGTTCGCTTGCAGCTTGAAACCGAAATCAGACGAGCCGTAGAACGCGGCGAGTTTCGGATGTTTTATCAACCGATCATTGAAATTCAAAGCGGCAAAGCTATCGGCTTCGAGTCGCTCGTCCGATGGCAGCATCCCGAACGCGGCATTGTTTCGCCTGACGATTTCATTCCGATTGCCGAAGAGACAGGACAAATTATTCCTCTCGGCGAATGGGTCTTGCGCGAAAGCTGCCGGCAATTTCGCGAATGGCAAACCGAAAAAATTGCTGACGAAAATCTCACAATCAGCGTTAATTTATCGTGCAAGCAATTTATGCAAACCGATTTAGTCGAACGCATCACGGCAATTTTGCAGGAGACGCAGCTCAATGCGGAATGTTTGCGGCTGGAAATTACGGAAAGTCATTTGATTGAAGACAGCGAATTAGCCGTGACAATTATCAAGCGTCTGCGAGACATCGGCGTCAAGCTTTCGATTGACGATTTCGGAACTGGCTATTCGAGCTTGAGCTATCTGCACCGGCTCCCGATTGATTACTTGAAAATTGACCGCTCGTTTGTCAGTCGAATGCTGACCAATAATGAAAACAGCGAGATCGTACAAACAGTCATTACTCTGGCGAAAAATCTGGGAATTGAAGTTATCGCCGAAGGCATCGAAACAATCGAACAAGCCGAGCAATTAAGAAAGCTTAATTGTAGATTTGGACAAGGTTATTTTTACTCCAAACCGGTAAACGCCGAAAAAGCAAGAGACATTATCAATGCCGCTCAATTTGCAAATGAAATATTTGAAGACGAGCCGATTTTAAGTCTTGAAATTGCCAGCTAAAACTTTTCTTCAATTTTCAAAGCAGATGAATGGAAAAATTCAGTTATCCCGGATTTTAACCAAATCACAAAAACGTACTCTGCGTGATCCGAACTACTCATTTTTATCTTCTCATTCAAGCCGATTTACTCAAAAACTGTTCCTTTTGTTCGTTGAGCAAATTCCATACTTTGCGGATGTGTTTCTCTTCGACGCGAATATTTCCGACGGAAAGCCGCAGAGTGTATTTCCCGTTTAATTTCGTGTGCGAGATGTAAGCCTCGCCGCTTTCATTAATCGCGTTCATCAGTTTTTCGTTAAAAGCGTCCAAATCCGTCACATTTTCCGGCGCGGCGCGAAAACAGACGAGCGCGAACGGGACTGGCGCGAGCAATTCCCAATCGCGGCTTTCATCAACTAGCGAGGCAAACATTTTTGCTAGACGACAATGTTCGCGGATTCTTTCAATCAAGCCCTGCTGCCCGAAATAGCGCATCACAAACCATAACTTCAAAGCTCTGAACCGGCGTCCGAGCTGAATTCCGTAATCCATCAAATTTGTCGTTTGCTCGTCGGTTTTCAAATATTCCGGGACAAGCGAAAACGCTTTTCGCAATAAATCCGTGTGGCGGCAGTAAAGAACCGACAAATCAAACGGCGTGAACAGCCATTTGTGCGGATTTGTGACGACTGAATCAGCTCGCTCGCAGCCTTTTAAACAATTCTGCAATTCCGGCACAATCGCCGCGCTGCCCGCATAAGCCGCGTCAACGTGGAGCCACAAAACATTTTCTTCGCAAACTTCAATAAGCTCCGAAACCGGATCAACGCTCGAAGTCGAAGTCGTCCCGACGGTCGCAACAACGCAGAACGGCACGATTCCGTTTCGTTTGTCTTCTTCAATCGCTTCGCGCAACTTGTCGGGGCGCATCCGAAATTGCTCGTCGGTTTCGATTTTTCGCAAACCGCGCTGTCCCAAACCGAGAGTAATCACGGCTTTGTCAATCGAAGAATGCGCTTGCTCCGAACAATAAACGCGAAGCAGCGGCAAATCCGCGCGCCCGCTCATTCCTTCTTCGCGGATTCGCAAATTAATTCCTTCGCGCGCGGCGGCGATTGCGTGCATTGATGAAACCGAAGCCGTGTCGTAAATAATTCCGGTGTAGCCCGCGTCGAGTCCCATCATTTGCCGCAGCCAATCGGTCACGACTTCTTCCAATTCGGTCAAAGCGGGCGCGGTGCGCCAGAGCATTCCTTTGGCGTCGAAGGCGGCGGCGAGCATTTCGCCGAAAATTCCGGGCGCGCTGGTCGAAGTCGCAAACAACCCGTGAAAATTCGGATGATTCCAGTTTGTCATCGCGGGCAAAATGAGTTTTTCGACATCCGCGAAAATGTTTTCAAACTGCTCGCCCGTTTCCGGCGCGGATTTCGGCAATTGATTTTTGAGGCTGTTCGGTTCGACTTGCGACAACACGGGCAATTCTTCGATTCGCTCGAAATAATCGGCAATCCAATCAACAATTTCGTAACCGAAACGGCGGAAATCTTCCGGCTTCATATCGCCGTGCATATTATTTTTTGATAAAGAATTGTTTTCGCTCATAAATTTTCGCGGTATTTTGCAAACGTTTTATTTCTAAAATGACAAATTTAAACTAAAAACTCGACATTATCGGCAAAATCGGTGTAAGATTCTCAAACTTTGCCGCACTCCTTTGAGAAACAAAAATTAGAGTTTACGCGAAAATAGATTAAATCTGTTTCCGGCGAAAAACGCGAATGGAAAATGTAGCGACCAGCGAAGACGCAACGAAAATTGACCAAAATTCCGGCTTTGTGCGCGGACTTGGATTGCTCGATTCGACGATGATTGTCGCCGGTTCGATGATCGGTTCGGGCATTTTTATTGTTTCCGCAGACATCGCCCGTCAAGTCGGTTCATCCGGCTGGCTGTTGATGGTCTGGATCGTCACCGGGCTTTTGACCGTCGCCGCCGCGCTCTCTTACGGCGAGTTGGCGGCGATGATGCCGAAAGCGGGCGGGCAATACGTTTACCTGCGCGAAAGTTATTCGCCGCTCTGGGGCTTTCTTTACGGCTGGACGCTGTTTCTCGTCATTCAAACCGGGACAATTGCCGCCGTCGCCGTCGCTTTTGCCAGATTTCTGGGGATTTTAGTTCCCGCCGTTTCGCCCGAATCGTATTTGATCCCGCCGATTAATTTGGGCGGAGGTTACGCTTTCAGCCTTTCGACGCAGCAACTTGTAGCAATTTTATTGATAATTTTGTTGACTGTTATCAATATGCAGGGCTTAAAGCTCGGCAAATATATTCAAAACACTTTTACTGTCACAAAAACTCTTGCGCTTGCAGCTTTGATTCTTTTGGGGCTTTTCATCGGCGGGCAAGCCGGGATTTTTTCGGCAAATTTTGCGAACGCCTGGACTCCGCAAAACGTGACGGAAGTCGCGCCGGGAGTTTCAGCCGAGAACGGTTTGTACGGACTTTTTATCGCTTTCTGCGTCGCGCAGGTCGGCTCGCTTTTCTCGTCTGACGCCTGGAACAACATCACTTTTACGGCGGGCGAGGTCAAAGACCCGCAAAAAAATATTCCGTTGTCGCTGGCTTTGGGAACGGGCTTGGTCATCGGTTTGTACATTCTGGCAAACGTCGCTTATCTGGCGACGCTTTCGTTGCAGCAAATTCAAACCGCGCCGGAAGACCGAGTTGGAACGCTCGCTTTGCAGCAGATTTTCGGCGAGGGCGGCGCGGTGATAATGGCTGTCGCAATTATTATTTCAACTTTCGGCTGCAACAACGGTTTGATCTTGGCTGGCGGGCGCGTTTATTACGCGATGGCGAAAGATAATCTGTTTTTCAAAGCAACCGAAAAGCTCAACAAAAATCACGTTCCGGCGACCGCGCTCATTTTGCAGTGCATCTGGACTTGTCTGCTCGTTTTGCCGCGAACGGTTTCGACCGACGCGGCAGGCAAAACGACTTACGGCAATTTGTACGGAACGCTGCTCGATTACGTCGTTTTCGCGGTTTTGATTTTCTACATTTTGACAATTATCGGTTTATTTATTTTGAGACAAAAACGACCCGACGTGCCGCGCCCGTATCGCGCTTTCGGTTATCCGGTCGTTCCGGCGCTTTACATCGTCGCGGCAACCGTTATTTGTCTGGTTCTTTTATTTTACAAACCAGCGACTTCGCTGCCCGGACTCGCCATCGTTTTGACGGGCGTTCCGGTTTATTTTATTTGGCGCAATCTGGCAAAAACGCCCAATACTGATAATTTATAAATTCTATGCGGCAGGTAACATTAATTATATTGGGTGGTTTTAGCATATTTATCGCGTTTATTTCTGGGTTGTGTTTATTGCTAATTAGTATAAATCCACCTGTTCTCGCATTCGCATTTGAAAGTATAGACGGTATTTTTTTGCTTATCGTTCCGGTTCTGATTCTTATTTTTTCGATTAAATTTGCAATTTACTGTTTCAGGGCATTGACGAAAAGCGAGTTGCCGTAAAAGGTTTTATTTATCAGTTTAGATGGATTTCATAAATTTTGGAGGTCTGAATGTCACTTTTTGCAACCAAGTCAATTGACAAAATTGTTGCCGAAGCTCAGGAAACCGGCGAGCATACATTAAAGAAAACGTTAAGCGGGCTAGACTTAACGATGCTCGGAATCGGTGCGATTATCGGCACGGGAATTTTTGTTCTCACCGGACAAGCCGCCGGTAAACACGCCGGACCGGCGGTCATTATTTCGATGATTCTGGCGGGAATCGTTAGCGCGTTTGCCGCTCTGTGTTACTCGGAATTTGCCGCCAGCATTCCGATTTCCGGTTCGGCTTACGCTTACGGCTACGGCACGCTCGGCGAATTCGTCGCGTGGATTATCGGCTGGGATTTAATTCTCGAATATGCATTCGGCGCGGCGACCGTCGCGGTCGGCTGGTCGGGTTATGTCGTCAGTCTTTTCAGAGACACGCTGGGGATAAATTTCCCGCTCGCTCTAAGCGCGCCACCCGGAACTGCAATAAAGCTTGCTGACGGGACGACAGCGACAGGGATTTTTAATTTACCCGCATTTTTGATTTCTATTGCCGTGACTTTGCTCCTGATCAAAGGAATCAAAGAATCAGCCAGCTTTAACTCGCTGATTGTAATCATCAAGATTCTGGTTGTGGTGTTATTTATCATCGCGGGAATCGGTTACGTCACCCCAAGCAACATCGGACTTGGCTGCACGGTGGGAGCGCCCGATTGCGCGCCATTTATGCCGTACGGTTTTAGCGGAGTCGTCACCGGCGCGGCGGTTATCTTTTTCGCCTACATCGGTTTCGACGCCGTTTCAACCGCAGCGCAGGAAGCTAAGAATCCGCAGCGCGATATGCCGCTGGGAATTTTAGGCTCGCTGGCAATTTGTACCGTTCTTTATATTTTGGTCGCCGGAATTATGGTTGGATTGGTTGATTACAGATTGTTGACCAACGCCGCCGCGCCGATTGCCGTAGCGATTGACGCCGCGCTGCAAAAAGCGCAGGGAACGACGATGGGAACGATTCTTCAAGTGTTCCCGACGATTATCAAAGTCGGTGCGGTTCTCGGACTCAGCTCGACGATGGTCGTGATGGTGATGGGACAGCCGCGCGTTTTTTATTCGATGTCGAAAGACGGTTTGCTTCCCGGCTGGGCGGCTAAAATCCACCCGCGCTATCAAACGCCGCACATCACAACCGCCATTACCGGCGCGATTGTGGCGATTTTGGCAGGCTTTGTGCCGATTAGCCTGCTCGGCGAACTGGTCAGCATCGGAACGCTCTTCGCATTCGTCATCGTCGGAACCGGCATTATCATTCTGCGGTCTTCAAATCCGAATTTGAATCGCCCGTTCCGCGTGCCGCTTTCGCCGTTTATTCCGATTGCCACGGTCGTTTCGGCTGCTTATCTGATGAACAGTTTGCCGCTCGACACCTGGCTTCGTTTGATTGTCTGGATGTCTATCGGCTTGGTTATTTACTTCGCGTACAGCTACACGCATAGTAATCTCGCCAACTCTACGGACCTTGAATCGGAAGAAGACGCTCCCGGAAACTACGTGCCCCCATTTAGCGCGATACTGGCGATTATTTTGGCTATAGCTTTGACGCTTTATCAAGTTCCGTATTTGATGAATCTGCCGTCTGAAGCGGTTACGATTAATCTCATCGTTCGTCTTTTCGCTTGGTTAATCACGGGCGTTTTGGTTGCGGTGTTGATGTACGGCAAAAAGAACCGCAGCGGAACGGGACGCACCAAACAAACCCAAATGACCGGTTTATTATTGTCGGTTCTCAACTTGTTGATTTGGGCTGGCGTAACTTACTGGCTTTTGGTGCTTCGCCCCGAACTGCACAAGATGTAGATTTCGCGTCCGTTTGGTAAATTTCAACTTTAAATCGCGGCTTTCGGAGTGGCAAAACTGCTGCGCCGAAAGCCGCTTTTGGTTAAAACAAAATGTCGGAAGAGACATCGGAAAAATTTAAAGCTTGGCATCGCTGGCTGATTGTCGCGGCTTGCGCTCTCGCCGTCGCTTTTTGCCCCGTTCCCGAAGGCATCAAACGCGAATCGTGGATTTTGCTGGCAATTTTTCTGGCGACGATTGTTGGTTCGATTGCGCGCCCGGTTCCGGCTGGCGCGATGGTTTTAATCGGCGTCGCGGCTTTGCCGATTTTCGGCGCGCTGTCAATCGGTGACGCGCTCAAAGGCTACGCCGATCCGGTCGTCTGGCTCGTTTTAATCGCATTTTTTCTGGCGCGCGGAATGATTAAAACCGGCTTGGGCAGGCGCATCGCGCTGCTTTTTGTCAGAGCCATCGGACATACAACTCTGGGACTCGGTTACGCGCTCGCTTTTACGGACGGCGTTTTGTCTTCTGTTGTTCCATCAAACGGCGCGCGCAACGGCGGAATTGTAATGCCGATTGCGCGGTCGGTCGCCGAAACCTACGACTCGACGCCCGAAGAAAACCCGGAAAAGCTCGGCACGTTTTTGATGAATCTGCTTTATCAATGCGACGTGATTTTCTGCGCCACTTTCTTAACGGGGCAAGCCTCAAACGTCATCATCGCCAAATTCGCCCAGCAAACCGCCGGAATCGAAATCACCTACGCGCGCTGGTTCGTCGGCGCAATTGTCCCGGCGATAATTTCGCTCACAGTCGTGCCGCTTTTGATTTATCGCTTTTTCCCGCCCGGAATCAAACACACACCCGCCGCCGCGCAGTTGGCGTCGGAAGAACTCGGAAAAATGGGCGCAATGAGCCGCCACGAAACATTAATGCTGCTGACTTTCATCGCCACCGCTGCGCTTTGGATGACAAAAGGCTGGCTGCACAATCTCGACACGACGGTTGTCGCGCTGATCGGACTCGTCGGGTTGCTCGTCTCTAAAGTCTTGAACTGGGAAGATTTGATTCAGGAAAAAGCGGCGTGGGAAGTTTTCATCTGGTACGGCGGTCTGGTCAATATGGCTGGCGCGCTGGGCGAAACCGGGTTGACCAAGCTTTTCGCCGAACGCGCTGCGAGCTTTACAACCGGCTGGCAATGGTCGGCGGCGCTCGCCGTTTTAGTTTTCGTTTATTTTTATTCGCATTACGCCTTCGCCTCGATAACCGCTCATGTGACGGCAATGTTCATCCCGTTTTTAACCGTCAGCCTGACGGCAGGCGCGCCCGCCGGACTCGCCGTTTTGCTGCTCGCTTATTTCTCGAATCTCAACGCTTCAATCACGCATTACGGCACAACATCAGGCGCGGTTTATTTCGGCACAGGCTACGTCCGACAAGGCAATTGGTGGACAATCGGCTTTCTGGCTTCAATCGCCAACATTCTGATCTGGACTGTTTTCGGACTCGTTTGGTGGAAAATTTTAGGCTGGTGGTAAAGCTTAAACTAATTTCGTAATTGAGTATAATACTAGGTAAATGGCGAACCTAGACCAAGTAATTTCTCAAATCAGATTTGGAATTGAGCAGCTCTCCTCAAAAAGCGCTCATCATGAATTTGAGCATTTGTGTCGGCATCTAACGAGAGTCAGAATTTGCAGCAATATTTTACCTGCAACAGGTCCCGTTAGTGCTGGTGGGGACCAAGGACGTGATTTTGAAACTTTCAGAACTTATCTAAATTCTACACCAATTGCGGCTTCTACATTTATTGGGCTTGCTTCTAGCAAACCAATCGCTTTCAGTTGCACTCTTGAAAAAAAAGAAAAAATAAAGGGCAAAATAGAATCTGATGTCAAAACTATTATGTCTTCTGGTTCTCCAATTGAAGCAATCCATTATTTTTGCGGAACTGATTTAGAAGTTGCCAAACGTCATAAATTACAAAAATGGGCGCAGGATGAATATAAAATTGAACTTGAAATTTATGATGGACAAGCAATTTCAGAACTATTAGCTGACAGAGAGGTTTTTTGGATAGCTGAAAAGTATTTGAGTATTCCAGGTGAGATTTTCCCCCGTTTGTCTGAAAAGGATGGTGGTATTTGGTATTCAACAGTTTTTTCCAATTGGAAAGATAAAAAACCGATAGGCGATAATTTTGCTGAATTTTCAGAAATTAAGATGGCAGCAAGACACGCCTTTTATACTGAAAATCTAAGACAGGATTTGCCTTTTTGGGTTAATTTACTCAAAGAAAACTTTGTAGATAGCCAAATCACCGAATTGAAACGACGCGCGATTTATGAAGTTTGCGTCCTCTCGTTGAGGGGGTTCAAAAATCTTGATGGATATGAAGAATATCTTCGATGGTTTTTCTCACAAATACCTCAATTAAATGCTATTGGACTTCAAGATGCTGAAGTCTTGTTGCAGTATTGCGCCGGGGCAGTTGCAAGAAGTATTTTACCAATGACATTTCAAGAGATTAGTGAATGGCAACATCAGGTTATACAACAAATTGACAAAAAACTAGAAGAAGACAATCCCCATAACACTCAGGCTATATTGCTGAATATCAAAGGTTGGACATGTATAATGATCGACCCGCTAAATCTCAAACTTCCCGATTTTGAAAAGGCAATAGAATGGTGGTTAAAGCTCACAGAAGTTTTAGTGTTTGCTCCTATGTTTCCCCTAAAGCAACTTTCAAACAATCTAGATGATTTGTTGGAATTCATTATACAAGTGAATGGAAAAGACAGAATTCCAGAAACTTATTTTGAATTAACCGAAAAAATTGATGCTTTATTAGCAAAAAGGCTGGGTGGATTTACTGCTGCAGAAAATAGCCGCAAGAGGGCTTTTCGCTTAGCGGAAAATAATAGGCTTATTGACGCTATTGATCTACTTCATCGCTCAAAACTTGATTGGTTTGCTTCTGAAACTTTAGAACAAGCACTTTCAATGATGATGTTTTTATCAAGAGCATACATGGAGTTAGGATTATTTTTTGCAGGTAAGTATTATGCCTTGGCTGTATCTTTCATAGCTGAAAATAACTCTCAAACTGAAGTGAAGCATTTTGCTTCGCTTGGACTCATGCGAGCGGCAACTTGGGATTATATGCTCGGTGCTTTTTGTAGTTTTTTGAATCTTACTGAAATTGAAATCAAATTCCACCAAATCCATGCTCGGAACGCAGGTGATTTAGACAATAGTGAGGAGCTTCAGTCAATAGTCTTTCATCTACTTGCATTAAAAGCTATAACGGAGAGAATACATCCTGATTTAGATAAATTTGTTGATAAGAAAGTAAATCAATGGTTGCCAAATGAATGGGTTGAAGAAATTCTTCCACATTCGAGAGAAAATTTGCAACAAATAAGCGATGAGGAATTAAAACAGCATCTGTGCAATGAATTATTTGGAACGCCATTTAGCGACTTTGGACCCGTACGTGAAGTTGCTTGGTCAGCATTAGGTATTAAATGGCATATTACGTGGAAAAATGACTACGAAACTACTAAGCAAGCTGAACAATTTTTAGCTATCTTACAAATTTATTTAGTTGAAGTCGCTCATTTTGATTTGTGTTTATTAAAAACAAACATCGACATTTCAATTGAGTTATCAGATTTGCACGAAATAAAATTTGAATCCATCCCTTCAAATAACAAGAGTATTTGGAAAATCTCGGTGCCAAAAAGCAACAATCTTTCTGCAAAGGATTTACAAGAAAAGCACACCGAAGTTTTTTCAGTAGTCAGCCATATTCTTTTAGAGGCATCACTTCTTCCAACAGATAATTACTTTGAAATAATGGAGAATCTTTTCAAAAAAGGTTTGAGTAACAGAATTTTTGTTGCCCAACCTTACGAAATTTTATACGGAGAGTTTATTCAAGCAAAAGATTTTAACCAGTTTGATCGGACTGTCGAACAAGAATCTTTTTTAGATATAAAAGGTCCTCTGATTGAACACGAAGAATTAAGTTGGAATACACAACTAGGACCAACATACAATTGGGAAAAGGCACAGCAATTTTTGAAAAATCGTTATTCTAGGGGATTGCCACAATTTCAATTAACAGTCGAGTTATTACGCAAATTCATTAATTTTAAAGAAATAATCAAAGACTTACGCGAAGAAGGATGGCTAGATTGGCAAATTATGTCTGCAATTACACAAGCCGCTATGAACTATCAATTTAATCTTAAAGGAAGACATGCAATTAGCCGTAAAGAATCAGATGAAATTTGGCAAGATATATTTAGCGGAAAAGTTGAGTGGAATTCTGTTCCGAGAGAAGAGTTTAGTAAAGAAAAACTATTATTTTATTTGAGATTTAGTATGATTCATACAATTAGTTTGCTTGATCTTGAAAGCCATCAGGCGACACCTGATCTTGAAGCAATTGATAATTTTTTGCGCTATAAATATAACTATTGGACTAATGATGTGCCCCACGAAGACCCTTTTAGAGATATAAAATAACAATTTTCTTTATGCAGAAGAGCGAAAGAGCAAAAATTCAAGCGGGACAATTCTATGTATTTTAATTGGACAAAAGTTTTTGAAAATCGGCTCTGTTTTGTGTTAAGCAAATAAAGGTATTGAAATTGTCCCGTCAGGGACGTTTGTCAATAGCCCAACGATTTATCGTTGGTAACGCAAGGAAGAATCGTTGAAGCCCCGTTAGGGACGACAGATTAAAATTTCTGTCTAACGGGACTTCATTTTTTGTTCGTTTTGAACCCAACGATAAATTGTTGGGCTATTGACAAGATGTCCCTACGGGACACGTAAGAAAATAAATTGAAACGAATCCGAACACAAATCGAACATTCCGTATATTTTAACTTGACGAAAGTTTTTGAAAATCGGCTTGAGTATCAACGTCAAAAGCGGCTTCGGGCGCAGGCGTTTGGGCAATGTCGGCGGCGTGTTTTTTGATAACGGCTCTTGCGCCCGCGTCGCCTTGCAAAGCGGACAGTTCGGCGAACATTTCGCGGGCGAATAGAGCCGGGACTCCGATTGTGTCGGAGTATTGGCAAGCCGCAATCGGCTTTTTTGTTTTTTGGAAAGTTTCAACTAAACGATTGAGAGTTTCCGGCGTGACGAACGGCTGGTCGCAGAGCATCAGAATTGCCGCTTCAATGTCCGCGTTTTCCGCCAGCAGAACAGATAATCCCGTTTTGATTGAACCGCCCATTCCGCTCGCCCAATTTTCGTTGATTGTCGGGAGAACGGGCAAATCTTTGATTTCCGTTTGCAATTTTTCAGCGTTTGCGCCCAAAACAATGACAATAGGGCGAGCGCCGGAAGACAGAGCGGTTTCCGCTGCGCGGCGTAAAAGCGTTTTTCCTTTAAATTCGAGCAGTTGTTTCGGCTCGCCGTTCATCCGTGTGGACGCCCCGGCGGCAAGAATTATAATTCCGATTTTTTGCATCAGCTTCGCTCGTAAATCGAACCCGTTCGGTTTCGCAGAAAACCGCCCGCGCGATTGGCAAGAACAGCATTTATTTCGGCAATAATCGAAAGCGCGATTGATTCGGGCGTATCCGCGCCGATGTCCAGACCTACTGGCGCATAAAGTTTGTCCGATTCGTTTTCGGAAAAAACTTCTCCCGCATCAGCGAGTTCTTGCAGCAGATTTTGGGTGCGACGTTTCGGACCCAGAACGCCGATATAACGCGCCGGAGATTTCAACACAGTTTTCAAAATCCGACGGTCGTGTTCGTAATTATGCGTCATTATAATCGCCACGGCATTTGCTTCGATTTGTAAATCGTCGTAACGGGAAATCAAAATTTCGTCGGCTTTGGGAAAACGCTCTG
>DASVRD010000026.1:0-36981 GCA_036388775.1 Pyrinomonadaceae bacterium
GGGACTCGTTCAGGCGATGCGGACCTTTCGATTGTAGATTTTCTGGTCGGAAAAGAAGGATTGACCGTTCAGGAAATCGAAACTCTTCTCAACAAACAATCCGGTCTGCTGGGAATTTCCGGTTTAACCAACGATATGCGCGAGCTGATCGCCGAAGCAAAGGAAAACGACGACCGGCGCGCAAAATTGGCGATTGAGATTTTCTGTTACCGCGCTCGAAAATACATCGGCTCGTATTTAGCCGCTATGGGCGGAGCGGATGCGATTATTTTCACGGGCGGAATCGGCGAGAATTCACCGGAAATTCGCGAAAACATTTGCCGAAATCTCGAATGGATGGGATTGGAGATTGACGAAAAATCCAATGCCGCTCACACCGCAGGCGCGGAAGGTTTAATCAGCAAACGTGATTCGCGTCTCGCCGCTTATGTTATTCCGACCGACGAAGAATTGTTGATCGCCCGCGACACCGTTCGTTCAATCAAAGGCGTCGAGGCTCGTTTTTAATTGAAAGAATCGGCGGTTTCGACATATTTCCTTGTTGGAGATTATGAAATTTGAATACAGCCTTCGGGCGTTTATCTTCATCCAAATCCCGAATCAATAAAATTAACCTTGGTTGACGCTTCTTTTGCGAACCTTTTACCATATCTAAAACGTTTTATATTTTTGCACGTTTTGATTTTTCAAATATTTATACTGATAAGAAATGAAAGTTAATAGTTTTGCCGCAATTTTTCTTAAATTAAACGGCTTTTTTAATCAACAAAATAAACTCTCCTTAAAAAGTAAGGCTAAAAGCGCCGCCACGCCTTTTCTGGTTTCGTCGGTTTTTCTGGTCGCCACTGCGTTTCTCGTCTATAACTCGGTTAACGCCGTGACAATCTGGTCGCAAGGACCAAGCGTGAATTCAATCAACTCTGCTGCTGTTTTGGCTGACAATGCAGGCGGAAGCAATGAATCGAGAGCGGTGCGGTCTCTGCAAATGAAAAGACCGGAAGCCGGCATTTACCGAAACGGCAAAGATACGAGCGCGGGAATTTTATTTCCGATTTTTCCGGTTCACGGCGGCAGAATTACGGGCGGTTACGGAGTTCGCAACAATCCGTTCGACGAATTCGGTTTTGTAGAGTTTCACTCAGGCTTGGATGTCGCAGTTCCTATGGGAACGCCCGTTGTTGCCGGAGCCAAGGGAACGGTTACTTTTTCCGGCTGGGAAGGCGGCTACGGCAACGTAGTTATCATCGAACACGCCGATGGAAAAGTAACCACTCGTTACGCGCATCTCGCGCGATACGACGTTTCAGCCGGCGACGCGGTTGTCAGCGGTCAGCAAATAGGTTTGGTCGGTTCGACCGGGCGTTCAACCGGACCGCATTTACATTACGAAGTGCGAATTGAAGGCAAAACGGTTGATCCGAGATTGGTTTATCCGGCTAAGCAATAGTTTTTAACTGCCTTTTAAAAATGCCTGTTTCGTCGCGACGAAACAGGCATTTTTAATTTAATCTCTTGAATCGGCGGTTAGCGGATTAGCCAGCGAATCGCTTGCCGTTAGCGGCGAATGACCCGGAGGCAAGCTGTCCTTTTCGACAAGAGCCTCCAAAATGTAACTAAACGTGTCCAGCAACTCGCGATAATCGCGGCTGGCGGCGGTATGCTCGGAATAATAAGCCTGAGTCAAGCTCGCCGCCACTAATTCAAGATGTTGTCTGCGTTTATCGGTCATCGAGAATTTCCTTTTGCCGCTCTGGTCAAATTATCCGAAGTCCGAATTTCAGCCGTCGAGCTGCCGGATTCGTCCGTCGCTATCGAGCCGGTTTCAGTTGTCGCAGTCGAAATGTGCCGTCCGGCTGTACCTTCGACTTCTCGATGCGGAATGTGTCTTATTTTTTGAACCTGGCGCGTTTGATGTTGATTTTTGTTGGAATTCATCAGGTAAAGCGCGACTGCACCGATAGCTCCGCCGATAACAACCGTGCTCAGAGCCTGATTTTGTTGTAATTTTCCGTAAAAACCGCTGCTTCTTCTGCGGCGTCCGCCATTTGACGTAGTTGTTTTTTCCAAGCCAATCCGAATAGCTAGCGGCAGATGTTCTTCAATCCAGCGCGCCATCGCTTCTTCTTCGCGCAGGATGTCTTCCAGAACCGGAATGCATTGATGCTCTCCGATTTGCCGGGCAGTTTCAATCAACGCTTTATACGAAGCGATTTCAAAATGTTCGGCGGCGTAATCCGCAAGGAAATTTTTGGTTATTTCGTCCTGGAAAAATTCGGTGCTGATGCTTTGTCCCTGACCGAGCATCGTGCCGAAAAGCGATTTGGCGGTCGAAACTTTACCACCAAGGCTCGTAATCAATTGTTCGAGCCGTTCGGCTTGACTGCGTGTTTCTTCGAGGTGCCGCATATTGCGGTCGTGGATTTCCGGGTATTCTTCGGCGTCTGCGGCGTGATTTTTCAAAACCGGCATCAACGCCAATTCGGTGCTGTAAGCGTCGTTCAACCAGGCGATAAACTGTTCTTTTTGCGGTGACATATTATTATTTCTCCTTCTCAAGTAATTTGAACAAGCAATTGTTCACTGGTATCAATTTAAGAGCAAAATCTTTTCAAAACTTCTTTTAATCAAATTCTTCAGCGCTGAAGAAAATGCCAGATTCGGCTGCAATCAAATCGCTTCGATTAAAAGAAGAATCGGTTGCTTATATTGAAAATCTTATTTCCGAAACGGGAAACATTCGGTACGCTTGCTGACAAAACAACGCTTGCGGTATTCGGCAAACAAGCGTTAACTATTTGCTCTTAAAGAATAAAAAGGCTCGCTGGAATTAATTTCAGCGAGCCTTTTTTTATTTGAAACGAACAATTTCCGAATTATCGGTCTAAAGATTAAACGTCCAAATTACGCACGTCGAGCGCATTTGATTCGATAAACTTGCGGCGCGGTTCGACCGCATCACCCATCAAAACCGTGAAAATCTCATCGGTTTCCACCGCGTCTTCGATTCGGACTTGCAGCAACGTGCGTTTTTCGGGATCCATCGTCGTTTCCCAAAGCTGTTCGGGATTCATTTCGCCCAAACCTTTGTAACGCTGAATCGCCAAATCCTTTTTCGCAGCGCCCATTACTCGCTCTAAAAGCTCGTCGCGACTTGGAATCTCTTCACGCGCGTTTTCTTCGCCAATAACAAATGGCGCGGGCATTTCGCGTTCGAGAGCCGAATAAATTTCGACCGATTTTTGGAACTCGGCGAGGCTCGCCAAATTCCAATCGAACAAAACAGAACCGCCGCCGTGAAAACCGATTTTGATTTCCCACAAACCGTGTTCTTCGTCCTGCTCGATGTCGGTGTGATAACCGGCAGCAGCGACTTTGCCTTCGACTCCAGCCATCAATTCCTGGCTGTCGAAAATCTGCCGCATCTTTTTGCCTGATGTGAACATTACGCCGTCGCGCCCGGCAAAAGCCGCAATCAAGGTTTTCATCAACTCGACATCGTTTCCCACGCGCCGAGAAAATTTATCGCGATAGCGTTTTAAGGCGACCACCTGTTCGAGCAATTTGCCTAGCTCTCTACCTTCGATCACTTTGTCGTTGACCGCCGAGCGAATTTTCATTTCGTTCGTCGCCTGACGAATCAGATATTTCGTCATTGAAGGCTCGTCTTTGATGTATTCCTCTTTCTTGCCGCGCTTGACTTTGTAAAGCGGCGGCTGCGCGATGTAAATGTAACCGCGTTCAATCAATTCGGGCATTTGACGATAAAAGAACGTCAAAAGCAACGTCCGAATGTGCGAGCCGTCAACGTCGGCGTCGGTCATCAAACAGATTTTGTGATAACGCAGCTTGTTGACATCAAAATCGTCTTTGCCGATTCCGGTTCCGAGCGCGGTAATCAAAGCCTTGATTTCGCCGTGACCGAGCATACGGTCAAAACGTGCTTTTTCGACGTTCAAAATTTTACCTTTGAGCGGCAAAACGGCTTGATTTTTACGGTCGCGCCCTTGTTTCGCAGAACCGCCCGCCGAATCTCCTTCAACGATATAAACTTCCGATAATGCCGGGTCTTTTTCCTGACAATCGGCTAATTTGCCGGGCAGAGTCGAACTCATCAATGCGCCTTTGCGGACGATTTCACGTGCTTTTCTGGCAGCTTCGCGCGCTCTCGCAGCGTCAACCGCTTTGCCGATAATCTTTTTCGCGACAACCGGATTTTGTTCAAAAAACTCGCCGAGATGTTCGTTCAAAAACGACTCGACCGCGCCTTTAACATCTGAGTTGAGCTTTCCCTTGGTTTGCCCTTCAAACTGCGGCTGCGGCAGTTTGACGCTGATAACGGCGACCAATCCTTCGCGCACGTCGTCGCCCGAAAGCGACGTTTTAAAATCTTTCGCCAAACCCGAAGATTGAGCGTAAGCGTTAATCGTGCGCGTAATCGCCGAACGAAAACCGGAAAGGTGCGTTCCGCCGTCAACTGTGTTGATGTTGTTGGCAAAGGAATACACTTTTTCGTCGTAAGAATCGTTGTATTGCATCGCTACTTCAATCGAAAGATTGTCATTGACGACTTCGACATAAACCGGCTCGTCGTGGAGCACGCTTTTATTTTTATTCAAATGCTTGACGAATTCGGCAATTCCGCCTTTGTAATAAAACTCGTGCGATTTCTCGATTTCTTCGCGCTCGTCTTTGATCAAAATGCGAATGCCTTTGTTCAAAAACGCTTTTTCCCTGAGACGTTCCGACAGTTTTTCAAAACTGAAAATGGTCGTGTCGAAAATCTCGCCATCGGGTTTAAAAGTGATTTTCGTCCCCCGCTTTTGCGTTTTGCCGGTTTGCTTGAGCGGCACGACCGGAATTCCGCGCTTGTATTCCTGCTCGTGCGTTTTGCCGTCGCGCCAGATTTCTAATTTCAACCACTCTGAAAGAAAATTAACGCAGGAAACGCCGACGCCATGCAGACCGCCCGAAACTTTGTAAGCATTCGAGTCGAATTTGCCTCCGGCGTGAAGAACCGTCAAAACGACTTCCGCCGCCGAACGTCCTTCCTGCTTGTGAATATCGGTCGGAATCCCGCGCCCGTTGTCAACAACAGTGATCGAATCGTCAATGTGAATCGTGACTTCAATCGTGTCGCAGTAACCGGCGAGCGCCTCGTCAACCGAGTTGTCAACAACCTCGTAAACAAGGTGATGCAAACCCATATCGCCGGTCGAGCCGATATACATCGCCGGACGAGTCCGCACGGCATCGCGCCCTTCCAAAACGGTGATTTGTTCCGCGCCGTAACCGTTAGTTTTTTCTTTCTTCGCTTTAAGTTCTTTTTCTGCTGTAACCAATTTCGTGTCCTCTAATTTTGTTTATTGTGTAAAAAAATCGTCGTGTAAATCTTCTTCGGTATTCCCAATTTTTCCCTCTGCAACGGTGAAGACGCGAGAGCGATTTTTGAATTGTTCAACCAGTGTTTCTTTAGATGTCGTAACGAACGTTTGGGTTTTATCCTCTAGAAATTCCAACAACTTAGCCGTTCTTTTACGATCCAGCTCGGCGTCTACGTCATCGAGCAAGAAGAGCGGATATTCGTTATTGCGCTCAAAATATAATTGGATCGCCGCAAGCTGCAAAATTAATAGCGCGCTGCGCTGCTGACCGGAACTGCCGAACGTGCGCAAATCGCGCCCGTCAAACAAAATTTCCAAATCGTCGCGGTGCGTTCCGATCAAGCTGTAACCGGATGCCAATTCAGCCTGCACGCGCAAGTTCAATCTTTCGCTCAAAAGACCTTTGTAATCCGATAAATCGCCTTTGCCTTCGAGTTGCGAAACATATCGAATCGTGACGGTTTCTTTTTCAAAAAGGCGTTTTTCGAGCGCCGCTTGGAGCAATTCGACATAACGCACGCGCGCTTTGTAAATTCTCGCGCTGAGAGCAATCAGTTGCTCGTTCCATGGTTCAAGCAGCTCACGCGTTTTCTCAACCGAAAAACCATTCTCCTGCGCAGATTGCAGAAGCGAGTTTTTCTGCTTGACTACGCGGTTGTAATCCGCCAGCGTTTGCACAAACGCCGGATAAATCGCCGTAATTCCGCCGTCTAAAAACTTTCGTCTGGCTTCAGGCTGTCCCCGTACAATCTCTAATTCCGAAGCCGTAAAAACAACCGCATGAAGCTGTCCCAAATATCTTGTGACGGGTTCGCGCTTGCCGTTAACGGTCAAAGTTTTGGAATTCGCCTGCAAAGCGACTTGCATCGCGCGATGAATTTCCGCCGATTGCTGCACCGTTCCGCGCACAATTGCCAGTTCTTCGTCAAAACGAATCGCTTCGTGCAATTTCGCTGTGCGAAAGCTTTTCGTTGTCGCCAGCAAATAGATTGCTTCGAGCCAATTTGTTTTGCCTTGTCCGTTATCGCCGGTGATGATGTTTAATTTCTCGCCGCAAAAAATTTTTCCCGTCGCGTTGCGGAAATTTTGCAGTTCCAGCGACTCCAGCAACATTGCTAAATTATACCACAAAAACGTAGTTTTATGCCGTTTTCAAACGAATAAAAATCATTTTTTAATTCGATTTCCAAGCCTTGTTTTCGCGGCTCAAAAATGCTACAAGATTTATGCGAGTTTGTTTCTTTGCGAACAATTCCACCCTTTTAAAACTTTCAAAACTTGAGGAGACTTCGAATGCGTTATCTCGGACTCTGTCTGTTCCTTTCCCTTGCTCTATCTTCGGCGGCGTTTGCCCAGAAGAATCAATTCGGTTATCCGGCGCAGGTTTTAAACAGCGCGCCCGATTTCGTCGCCACCGCTTTGAGCGGCGAAACATATAAATTGTCGGATTTGAAAGGAAAAATCGTTGTTTTAAATTTCTGGTCAATCAAATGTCCGGCTTGCGAATACGAAACGCCGGACTTAAACCGGATTGTTGACGAGTACAAAAACAAAGACGTTGTTTTCCTCGCCTTCGCTCACGACGCTCAGCCGAAAGTGCAGAGATTTTTGCAAAACAATCCGTTTAAATATGAAGTTTTTCCCGCGAGCTTACAGCAAATGATGACGATTTACGGCAGACCAATCGGCAACGGATTTTTCGACCTCCCGTTTCCGCTTCACGTTGTCATCAACAAACAAGGCATCGTCGAAGTCAACGAACTCGGAACAAAAGGCGTCAAAGCCGTCCGCCGAAAACTCGCAGAATTGACGGAATAAAAGAAAAAATCGCATTTGTCTTGCGCGGCAAATTTAAGCTATATTCATTTTTCGCTTTTGCCCTTGCGGAGGCTTAGGCTAATTGGTAAGTCAGCAGTCTTGAAAACTGCCGCGAGAAATCGCTTGGGGGTTCGAGTCCCTCAGCCTCCGCCATTTTAATCTCAAATTGCGAATTACAATTTTTTAGGTTACTTTTTTAGGCTGAATGAATCGTCATTCAGCCTTTTGCTTTTTATGACTCTAGCTCGCACAAATTCCACAGATAAACGCGAAGCGATTTTAAAAGCGGCGACCGAAGTTTTCGCGCGCAACGGTTATTTCAGCTCGAAAGTTTCCGATATTGCCAAAGCAGCCGGAGTCGCCGACGGAACGGTTTATCTTTATTTTAAAAGCAAGGAAGAAATTCTCCACTCGATTTTCGACCGGACAATGGCTGAAGGAATCGAGCAAGCGAAAATTGAGCTTGCCAAATGCCGGACGCCGCAGGAAAAATTGCGGTGTTTGTCAAAACTGCATCTCGCCCGGCTCGGTGCAGACCGCGATTTGGCGATTGTTTTCCAGGTAGAGCTGCGCGGCTCGACCAAATTTATGGAAGAGTTTTCCGCCGCCGGGTTTGGCGAATATCTATATTTGATTCGCCAAATCTTTGAAGAAGGTCAAGCGGCGGGCGCGTTCAGAAAAGATTTGCACGCGAAAACCTGCGCGAAAATTCTTTACGGCGCTTTGGACGAAATGGCAACGAATTGGATTTTATCGGAAAAGGGATATGAATTGGCGCCGATGTCGGACGCGGTTTTAGACGTTTTCTTCAACGGCGTTGCGAGCAAAAAATAGCGTTGGGTTTTCCGCGGAAACCCCAACGCTAAAAAATCAAGTTATTGATTTTTTAATACATAGCGCGAACAGGCAATGTGTTGGTAAAAGCCGATAAACCACCTGTTAAATAATCTTTTAAATAATCGCCGATGCTTTTCGGAGCTTTCTCAACCTCAATGACATCATATGGCTGAAGCGCAATATCCGGCTGTTTTTGCTTTTTGATTAGATCAAGGTTAACGGCAATTATTTCGCGATTTGGCGAGCCTGGTTTGAGGCGGTAAATTTTAACGTCCTTCTTTTTCGCGTCGCGAGTCAAACCGCCGGAACTATTAATAGCATCTGTCAACATCAACCCCCTTTCGGGAATCGTTAATGTATCAGGCGGCGGCGGGTTTCTGACTTCCCCGACGACGAAAACTGGCGGCGCTTTCTGCACCGTCACGACATCGCCCGGACGAATTATCGGATTGGCTTCGTTTTTGCCGGAACTCAACTCGCTCAATTTATAAACTCTAAACGGCACATTTGAACCATCCGCCAAAGGCTGCGGCTCAAATTCTTCCCCCGCTTCGGGACACAAAATTGGCTGCGTGCGGAAAACCTGAACCGTGCCGCCAGCTTTATCCGTCCACCCTCCGGAAAACGAAAGCAGTTCCAAAAGACGCACCCGCCTCTTCATCTCAACCTGCTGCGGCATCCGAACTTCACCGTAAACGACCGCTGGAGCAGTATTTTTTTGAACCACCCGTAAGCTAAACTGCGGGTTTTTCAAATATTTGCCGAGCGCCCCCGCAACATCTTCTTTGATTTCACGTTCGGTGCGGCATCCCGCTTGAATCGGTTTATTGACAAAAGCGAGGACAATTTTCCCGTCTTCATCAACCGTGTATGTGCCGTCAAACTGCGTTTCGCCCAAAACCTTAATCTCTATATTATCCCCGGGACCGATTTTGTAACCGCTCGGAGAGCGCGGCGCGGTATTGGTTTTCGGGGCGGCTTGCGCGAGTATTTCCCTACTTATTTCCTGAGCTGAAATGTTGACAGCCGGAAGGCTACAGGTGAGCAATGCAAGAATGCAGCTTAAAAATTTCATATTCTTTTCCTCTAATTAAAATGAATAGCCGTTTGAAAGGCGAGTTTATCCGCAAACCGGATGCGCTTGCAAGATACTTGGATAGCATAACGCAGAAAACGGTTGCGGCTCAATTTTAAAACGGCAAAAAATATTGTTCCAAGCCCGCGATAAAGGTGTTAATTTTATAATTGACGGATTTTTATTTTTAATAGCGCCATTTTAACTGAAATTAACTATCTGGGAGCATTTGCATTTAAAATTCGCCGACAACTTGTCGCGGGCGTTTGACTTCAAAATGCACGGTCTCCCCGACGTTTTGTAAACAGGCGGCTTTTGCCGTCGAAAGAAGGAGAATAAAAATGATGAAATTTAACAAATCAAAACTGAGTGTGAGATTTTCGATTCTGTTTTTGCTGGCATTTTTTGTGCTCGGAACAGTTTCGTTTGCCGACGCGCAAACGCGGCGCAAAAAGCCGGTTGTGAGAAAGAAAACAACCGTTAAGAGAACCGTCGCCAGACCAGCCGCGCCGCGCATTGTTTATTATACCGTCCCGGCAAACGAACGTATTCGCGTCAGGCTCGAACAGGAATTAAACTCGAAAACCGCCCGCGTCGGCGATACTTTCGAGACCAGAACGGTTGAGCCGGTTTATTCGACCAACGGAGTCGTCGTGATTCCCGAAGGCAGCAGAATCGTCGGGCGCGTTGACGAGGTAACGGCGGCAAGAAAAGGCGGAAAGCCCGGTTCGATTGACGTTTCTTTCACATCCGTTCGCTTGCCGAACGGCACGAGCCGTTCAATTAACGGCTCGCTAACGGATTTAGATTCGGAAAGAGGAGAAAGCAACAATGAAGGAACCGTTTCGCGCAATAAAATGAAAAACCGCAAAATCATCTTTATCGGCGGCGGCGGCGCCGGCGGCGCGATTTTGGGCGCGGCTGTCGGCGGCGGCAAAGGCGCTTTGATCGGCGCTATCATCGGCGGAATCGGCGGCGCGATTGCCGAAAATCAAACCAAAGGCGGCGACGTGGCAGTTAATTCGGGGACAGAATTCGGCGTAATGTTGAATCAAGCAATCAGCTTGCCGAAATACGACGCGACAAATCCGTAAAGCTCGATTAATATTTTTCTATAAAAAAGCGGCGTTTGGACACGCCGCTTTTTTCGTTTTAAAATCTCTCCGCATTTGCCGCGCAAATTATGAACTTTCAAGAGCTTTTAAATTATCTGGAAACAGCCGGTTTGAATATCGGTTTGAAAATTTTGGGCGCGCTCGTCGCGCTCATTGTCGGGCGTTGGATTATTCGATTCGTCGTTCGCTTGGCGCGCAAAGCGTTGGAGCTTCAAGTTCCCGAACCGACCTTGAACAGATACATCGGCGCTTTGATTTCGGTTTTGCTGCATATCGCTTTAATAGTCAGCATTCTCGGCTTTTTCGGATTTGAAACGACGACTTTTGCGGCTTTGGCGGCGGGCGTCGGCGTGGCAATCGGCGCGGCTTGGAGCGGGTTGCTGTCAAATTTCGCGGCGGGCGTTTTTCTCGTCGTGCTGCGCCCGTTCAAACTCGGCGACACGATTTCGGCGGGCGGCGTAACAGGCATCGTCAAAGAAATCGGAATGTTCGCCACCCGCATTGACACTCTTGACAACATCATCAGCTACGTCGGCAACAACAAAATATTTTCCGACAACATTCAAAACTACTCCGCCAACGAATATCGCCGCATTGATGCGCGTCTGACGCTTCCGCCCGAACAAAACGCGCTCGATGTAATGAAAAGAATCGAAGCGAATCTGGCAAAAATACCAAGCGTTTTAAAAACTCCCGCGCCGGAAATCGGCATTCTCGAAGTCACGCGCGAAGGCACGACAGTTGCCGTGCGCCCGTTTACCGAAAACAAGAATTATCAGCAGGTTTTGTTTGACACTAATCGAATGATCGTCGAATTGCTCGCCGAAAATAAAGAGAAAAATCAGCAGCAAATATAAACTATCAACTCTCAACTATAAACTGTCTTGCAAAGAAACAATTTCCGGTAAAAAAAGGAGACAAGATTTTGTCTCCTTTTTCCATTCCGATTGTTTGTAATTTTAAACCGCAGCTAATTGTTTCTCCTGCGCTACGCCGATTTCTTCCAAATTCTTGATAACTCGTTCAATCAACCAATTCGGCGTCGAAGCCCCGGCTGTGACTCCGACACGCTCCGCACCGAGCACGTCTTCCGGGTTGATTTCCGCTTCGGTTTCGATGAGAAAGCTTTTCGGGCATTGTTCGAGACAAACTGCCAGAAGCTTTCGGCTGTTGGACGAGTGCCGTCCGCCGATGATGTAAAAAGCGTCAACTTCGCCCGCCAAAGCGCGAGCCGCGTCTTGCCGGTCGCGCGTCGCCGAGCAAATCGTATTGACAATTTGTGTTTCGCCGTTGGCGTTTTCTTTGACGGCTTCGGCAGCTTCGAGAAAAGTTTTTAATTTAATCGTCGTCTGCGAAACGACGAGCGGATTATTTAAACGCGGCAGCGTTTTAACTTCATCGGCATCCTTGACGATAAAAGCGTGCGCCGGAGCGTAGCCTTTGACGCCGATCATTTCCGGGTGATCCGGGTTTCCGACGACGACAACGTGACGATCCTGCGCCGCAGCGCGCGAAGCGAGCCGCTGCACTTTCGTCACAAACGGACAGGTCGCGTCAACAACTTTCGCCGCGCTCTCGCGCAGCTCGCGCTCGACTTCCGGCGTCACGCCGTGCGCCCGGATTACGGCGGTTTCGCTGCGCTTGATTTGAACGGGTTCGGAAATCGTCGCCACGCCTTCTTTTTCGAGCCGCTCCATTTCCTGCGCGTTGTGAATCAACGGTCCGAGCGCACGCACCGTGTCGCCTTCGCCGATAGCCTTTTCAACCATCTGCACGGCGCGTTCGACGCCGAAACAAAATCCGAATTCATCTGCCAGCAAAACTTGCATAATTTATAATGAAAGCTCTTTAACTTTCGTGAATAGTTTAACAAACGACGCGCAAACTTGAAACTTAGCGAATCGGTTCGCGCAAACCGTTTACAACTAAATAGTTGGTTGTGCCATAATATTTTTATGAGCGAACTTGAAGACCGAATCACAATTGATCCAAATATTTGCAACGGTAAACCGACAATTCGCCATAAAAGAATTACGGTGCAGACAATTCTGGAATTTTTGAGCAGCGGAGATTCAATCGAAGAAATTCTGGAGCAGTATCCGACTTTGGAGAAAGAAGATATTTACGCCTGCCTGAAATTTGCTACAAATTTGATGCAGCATAATTACGTCTTTGAACCGATTTCGGTATGAAAAAATACCTCGTTGACGCTAATCTCCCCGCGAAAATAAGCGTCTGGCAGAGTAATGATTTCGATTTTGTCAAAAACATTTCTGACCATCATCACCAAAGACGCTGATTTTTCACACCGAATTATCGTCACTCCGCCGCCGCCGAAAATTATTCACATCAAAATCGGAAATATGAAACTCAAAGAGTTTGAATCCGTCATCCAAAAGATTTGGACAACGGTGGAAAAGTTATCCGAAAATCACAAACTGGTTAATGTTTTCAGAGATCGCATTGAAGCGGTAAATTAGCGAATCGGCTCGCGCAAAACGATTTCGACGGCGCGCGCGGCAACGTCGGCAACTGCCGGATTTGATTTTCCGAGACCTGCGACTTGCATCAACGCTTCACCCGTGCGAGATAACAGCCGCACCAAATCGCCTTCAGCCGCGCCGGATTCTTCGACCAATTCGCCCCAATCAGCGCCGTTTGCCCAAAAAGCGGCGGTTGCGGCGGCGCTAAAATTCAATTCGGGCGCAGGCTCGACTTCAAAACGCCATTCCTGTCCCGCGATTTCAAAGGCGACGGTTTCAAACTCGCCCAAAATTTTCAAAACGTCGTCTTCGAGCGGCAGCTCGCCGTAATTTCGGTCGGAATCCGAAGCGAGCGCAGCCATCAGCGCGACGGTTTGCGGCAATTCGTAATTGGTAAAAAATCCGCGCCGCAAAGCTTCGCCGACGAGCAGCGGGCGATCAACACGGACATCAGCGAGCCAGCGCCCTTCTTCCGTCACTTTTTGCCCGACGTAATCGAGATAACCGAGCGAATCGAGAACTTTCGCCCGATTTTCAAACGGCTGCCAGATTTCGCCCCGCAAAACGTCAATGTCGCGCGAAAATTTTTCGAGCGCATCGGCGTCTTCCAAAAAATTCCACAAAACCTGCAAACAACCGTTGCGCTCTGTTTTGCTCAATCCCGAAGGCGGCAGCGACTGAATCAAATCTTCGATTAATTCGGTCGCGCCGGTGTTTTCGTCTTCGATGCGCGAGAATTTCGGCTCGTCAATCGCGGGATTTTTGCCCTCGTGAATATCGTGAAAAGCGTCATCGAGCGAGTTTTCATGGAGCGGATATTTTTTGAAATAAATGCGAGTGATATGCGAGAGCTGAAGCGTCACGCCTTGCCCGTTTTCGCGCATCGCCACAACTCTCTCGCCGTGTTTTTGCAAGACCAAAAAGAAACGCCGACCGCTGCGTCCCTGCGATACGATGCGACCTTGCTGCACGTTGTCGGTCAGCCAGCGATGACGCAGTTCGGCGCGCGTGTCGGGCAGATTTTCGTGCAGACGCATCCGCGCTGACGCCAATCTTTCCAAACCGCGAACCTCATCAACCGAAATTTGAAAACCGCTTTCTTTCAAATTTTGCTCGATAAAACTTTGAGTCCGGCTGCGCTCGCGCTCCAATTTTCTGATTTTTCTGGCAGTTTCCCGAAATGCGAAAGAGCGCTCGGCGATTTCTCGCACCTGCGAAAAACTGCCGTAAGCGTCGAGCAAATTTAAAAGACTCGTATAAGTCGCCCGAAACTGGCTTTGCAAAGCATCGGGCTGCGCGCGCAGCAGATTAGCAATTCTGAGCGGATTTTGATAAACGCCCGGCACTAAAACGGCAAAACCGACGTTATCGCGCCCGCGTCTCCCGGCGCGCCCGGTCATTTGCTGTAATTCCGACGCAAAAAGAGGACGCCAGCCGTCGTTTCCGCGCGTGTCGGCGTTTGAGATAACAACCGTGCGAGCCGGAAAATCAACTCCGGCGGCAACGGTCGAAGTCGCAAAAATCGCGTCGAGAAGCCCGGCAGCCATCAGCTTTTCGACCAGCAATTTCCAGGCTGGAATATGTCCGGCGTGATGCGAAGCGACGCCGCCGCGAATCACCGTGTTACGGTGTTTGTGATAAGCGATTTCGGGATGAGCTTCCGTGTATTCGCGGACAAAACGGCGGCGTTTTTCCGCCCGTTCGGCGTCCTGTGTTTTGAAATTTTTTGCCACAAGCGCGACTTCCTGCGCCGCTTCGTCGCATCGCTTTCGGGTCGGCAAAAAAACAATCGCCGGCAGCAAATTAGACCCGCGCAAAGCCGAGATTAATTGCGGCGGCGGAATTTCCGGCAGTTTAAATCTCATTTGCAGTTTATTTTAACTTTTTGCGTCGGTTGCGCAAGGGGAATTTCTCAAAGTTTATGCAAATCTTATAAATCACTATTGATAGGATTGCCCAATGCAATTTTTCTATGTGAAATTTACTTTCTCATAGTTGATACCAACAGAATTTTGCAATTTTCAAATTAACTTTTCTTCCTGCTGATCCCACATTTCAAATAATGATTGCATCTCGGCTCCAGCGTAAGCGCCGACTACGCCGACTTTGCTATGCACAAGCTGAACTCCAACAATTATTCGCACAAATTCTTCATCCAACCGCAGTTCACCAAGACTTTTCTTATCTCCTTTGACTAGAACGAAACCTTCCAGATCACCGCCGTGCGGTTCAAGCGCAACCGCTTCAAAGTTGTCAATCCTTCCTTCCTGTTGAAGCCTGATGCAGAATTGCATCGCGTCGTTAAGAACGCTCTTAGCCGCTTTTTCTCTTCCCGGAATTAAAGCGCCCCAACCAATAAACAAAGCACCTTTAGCCATATCAATTCTCCTATAATTTTATACAGACAAACATATTTGAGAAAGATTCCACAATTTCATTTCGTTAGTTCACTTGCGACTAAAGCGCGCGTTCGGTCGCGTAGTGTTTCCATGTCGTTTTCAACCGTCAAGCCTTTGGTTTCAATTGGCGATAAAAAGACAATTTCGATTGTGCCGGGATATGCCACGCCCGTTTTCTTTCCCATTAAATAATCGGAATTTTTGATGGCGACCGGAACAATCGGAGTTTGGGTTTCGATGGCGACTGAAAAAGCGCCGCGTTTGAAAGGCAATAATTCAGCGGGCAGAGCGCGCGTGCCTTCGGCGAAAATCGCAAACGACACGCCGTCGGCGATTTTTTGGCGAACGGCTTCGAGAGTTTGGGAAGCGCGTTCGGGGTTTGAACGGTCAATCGGCAGAATGTTGACATACTGCATTCCGTAACCGAAAACCGGAACTTTCAGCAATTCTTTTTTCGCCACGAGTCCCATTTTTTTGCCGGTGTGCGCGAACATTGCCGCGGTGTCGAGATATGAGCGGTGATTTGAGGCGAAAACGTAAGCCTTGCCCGGTTCTAAATCTTCCAAACCTTTCATTACAATGCGCGCACCGCTCAAACGCAGCCACCAGCGCGCGCCCCAGCGGGCAAACGGATAAAACCATTCGCGGCGGTTAATTAAACCAAGAACAAGCAGAATCGGCGGCGCAATGAGGAGAACCATAAATGCAACCACCAACATTGACCAGAAATACCAAAGTCGCCCGGTGAAATTGCGCTTCGTGTTAAACTTTTGCTCCGAGAAAACAATTTTTTTATTTTTCGCTAATTTTTCGGAGAAAGTTTCGATTAAATGTTCAGACATCTTCTTGTTTTATTCGTCGTTTTCGTTTTCGCGCCCGCTTTTGTTTTAGCACAAAAAACGGCTGTTCCATCACCCGAATCAATTTTAGGTTTTCGCCCGACAACCGATAAAACCATCGCGGATTGGCGTCAGATTAACGACTATTTCCAAAAGCTCGACCGCGCGAGCGACCGCGTTTCGGTGCAGACGCTCGGCGAAACGACTTTGAAAAAGCCTTTTATTGTAGCTTTTATCAGCTCGCCGGAAAATGTCCGGCAGCTTGATAAATATAAACAAATAAACGCGCAGATTGCCTCGGGCAATCTCAAAAATGATCCTAATTCTTTGATTTCGCAAGGCAAATCGGTCGTCGCAATTTCGTGTTCGATTCACTCGACCGAGATCGTCGCTTCGCAAATGTCTATGAATCTGGCTTACGAATTGGCGACGGCGCGCGACGCGGAAACGCTCGAAATTTTAAACAATACGATTCTTCTGTTGATTCCTTCAATGAACCCGGACGGCGTGCAAATCGTCGCCGATTGGTATCGCAAAACTTTGAACACTTCAGCCGAAGGCAGCACGCCGCCGGAGCTTTATCATTATTACGCCGGACACGATAACAACCGCGATTGGTTTATGCTCAATCTCAAAGAAACTCGTCTGGTGACCGATCTTTTCTGGCGAAACTGGTATCCGCATATTGTTTACGACGTTCATCAGATGGGAACTGCGGGAGCGCGTTTTATCATTCCGCCGTTTTTCGATCCGCCGAATCCGAATATTCCACCCGCGATTTTGCGCGAAGTCGGCGCGGTCGGCTATCGAATGGCGGCGGATTTACAAGCTGAAAACATTGCGGGCGTGGCGACAAACGCTTATTTCGATACATGGTGGCACGGCGGCTTTCGTTCGTCGCCGTATTTTCACAACTCAATCGGAATTTTGTCCGAAGCCGCGAGCGCGCGTTTGATGTCGCCGATTAAAATAACCGAAGAAGATTTGCGAAAATCACAGAAACAGCGCGGTTTGGAATCACCTCTACAAACGGCGACCAATCATCCGAATCCCTGGACGGGCGGCGTTTGGACGCCCGGCGACATCGCCCGAATCGAAATGATTGCCTCACGCGCCGTTTTAAAAATGGGCGCAAAATTTCGGCAGGAATATCTCGAAAATTTTTACAATCTCAACCGCCAAAATCTCCAGCCGAATGAAAAACAGCCCGTTGCATATGTGATTGACGCGGCGCAGGCGAACGAGGAAAACGTTTCCCGACTGATTGAAATTCTGCTCGCGCAGGGCGTCGAAGTTCACGAGTTAATCAGAGAACTGCACACGAACGAAACGGAAATTCCGGCGGGAAGCTTTGTCGTTTTTCTCGCCCAGCCGCAGCGAAACAACGTGCAGGCTTTGTTTGAACGGCAAGTTTATCCGAACCGTTTGAACGCCAACGGCGAAGCGGAGGTGCCTTACGATGTCGCGGGCTGGACTTTGCCTTTGCAAATGGGCGTCAAAACCACCGCAGTTCAGTCATTCAAAGACGCCGCGCCGCTCAGCGCCGCTAGAAAAATTGCCGACATCAATCAAGCGCGCGCCGCTTTGAATTTGTCGGCGGCAAAAGAATCTTTCGCCAAATTGCCGAATCCATTGAACAAAAATGTGCGAATCGGTTTGTACAAATCTTACAACGCCTCGATGGATGAAGGCTGGACGCGGTTCGTTTTCGATTCTTTCCAGATTCCGTTCAATTCGCTTCTCGACGCCGATGTCAGAAAAGGCGATTTAAATGCGCGTTTCGATGTGATAGTTTTGCCTTCGCAAACTGAAAACCAGATTGTCAATGGTTTGAAAAAAGGCGATTACCCAGACGAATTTATCGGAGGAATGACGGAAGCGGGCGTTGAAAATCTAAGAAAATTTGTCGAAGCGGGCGGCAAGCTCATCTGTTTTGACGATAGTTGCGAAATGGCTATCAATCGTTTCAAGCTGCCGCTCAAAAACGTTTTAAACGGAATGAAGCGAAACGAGTTTTACAATCCCGGCTCGATTGTTCAGCTTGAAGTTGACGCGGGAAATCCGCTCGGCAAAGGTTTGCGCCGCGAAACTCCGGCGTATTTCATCAACAGCGCGGCGTTTGAAGCGACCGACAATTCAAAAGTAAAAGTCGCGGCGCGTTATGCGGAGAAAAATGCTTTGATGTCGGGCTGGATGATCGGCGAAAAATATTTGAACGGCAAAATCGCGCTCGCCGAAATCGAAATGGGACGAGGGAAAATCGTTCTTTTCGGTTTCCGTCCGCAGCATCGCGGGCAAACGTGGGCGACATTTCCGTTTGTTTTCAATGCGCTCGCAGATTAAAATTTTCTAAGAAACTGTTTGAAAACTCAGATTAAGTCGCCAAAGGCGACGAACATCCCCGCTTCGCCGCCCGGCGAGTATCGCTGGGTTAGTAGGAAATAATTCAATGGCTCGCTGAAAGCGAGCGACAACCGCGCTGATTTGTTCGACGCTTTCAGCGTCGGATTGTTTTTGTTATCGAAACCTAGCGATTCTCGTTAGGCTATAATGTTCATCGCCTTTGGCGACAGTTTTTGAGCCTGACTTTGCTTTCCTTTCAGCCTTTATCCGAAAATCCTTAAATTTTTTACAATAATTTGAAACCTTTTGACTGTTTTGGGAACTAAACATTCGTAAGGCAATTGAGAGCTGCAAAGCGCAGTAATTTTCCGATGCTCTATCAAGCGAGTGTAGAAATAAACAATTTAATGGAAAGTTCCGATGATTTGATCGCCAGAGTTCAAGGCGGCGACCGCGAAGCTTTCGGTCTGATTTTCGAGCATCATTCCCGGTTTATTTACAAATTTATTTACGCGATGCTCGGCGATCAGAATTTGGCGGAAGAGTTGACGCAGGAAACTTTTTTGGGAGCTTACAAAGGAATCCACACTTTGCGCGGCGAGGCGCAATTGAAAACGTGGCTTTGCGGGATTGCGAAAAATGTTGTTTACAAATCTTTCCGGTCGAATCGGAAAGAAGGAATGAAAAGCGGCGACGAAATTGAATCTTTAGATGTAGTTGATAAAAAAAATCTGCCGCCCGACCACGAATTTTTGAGCAAGGAATTAAATCAAAAAATCAGCTCGGCGCTCGCCAAACTGGACGAAGATAAGCGGCTCGTTTTTACGCTCAAGGAGCTGCAAAATTTGAGCTATCAGGAGATTTCGGAAATTACCGGATTTACGATTCCAAAGCTGAAAACCGATCTGCATCGCGCTAAAAATGAAATGCGAATCGCGCTCGCGCCGTATTTGGAGGTGAAAAAATGAAGTGTGAAAAATACCTGAATTTGATTGACGATTTTATTGAAGGCGAGCTTGATGAGCAAACCTTCGGACAGGTAAATTTGCATCTTTTCGCCTGCCGGGAATGCGCTTCGCATTATGAAAATTTAAAGCAGGAAAAAGAGATTTATGCGCGTTATTTGTTTACCGCAGAACCACCGAGCGATTTGTGGGCGAAATTTCAAACAAAGCTGGAAACCGAAACGGCTAAAACTACGCGTTCAGCCAAAATACATACCGGAATTAACGGCTGGAAGGAAAACTTCTTCGGATTTCTGTGTTTTTCTCCGGCTTTAGCTTGTGCGGCGTTGATTCTGTTACTCGGAATGAGTTTCGTTTTATTCAATTTGTGGACGAATGAAAACTCTCCGAAAAATGATTCGCTTGCGGAAAGTCAGTTCAAAACGGGCGATATTGAAAAGAAAGAAACAGTACATTCACAGGCAAATGTGAATGACGGCGAAAATCCAGTTTTTCCAAAAAACACTGCTGCGAAAAACAAATTTTCAAATCCTAAATCAAAGCCCGACGGCAGCATTAAATTCGTTGCGGTTAAAGACACAAAAATAAAGAAAAAAGCATTTTCCGAAATTCCTAAAATTAATTCGGCGGAAGCTGCTCGACCAACCGAACAACAACAGCAGATAAGTCAGATCAGAAATCTGGAAAACGAAGCCGCCAAGCAAGTCGAAAAGGTCGAGTTATTGCTTCGCTCGTTTAGAAATGCGCGTTCCGCTGAAGGCGAAGAGGCTTTCGATGTCGCCTACGAAAAGGAACAAGCTCGAAAACTGCTCGAAAAAAACGTGCGGCTCAGGCGAAATGCCGAATCTTACGGCAGTTTATACACCGAAGAAATTCTGAGCCGGGTCGAGCCTTATTTGCTGGATATTGCCAATCTTGACGGCAATCCATCCTCTGAAAAAGTGCGCGATATTAAAGAGCGCGTGAAGAATCAAAACATTATTGCCAGTTTGCAAATCTACTAAGGAAAGAAATTATGAACACCAAATTTTTGGCACAGATTAATAAATCAGTCTGGAAAGCAGGCATCGTCGCGCTGCTCATCGCTTCGAGCGGCTTTGTAACCATTGCGCCCGCGGCAAGCATTGCTTTCCCTTTAAATCCAGAGGTTTATGTAGAAGAAGTTACCGGTCAGGACAAATCTTTCGACAAAGAGTTTCGCGAAGGGAGAGATCTGATTGACCGCGAAGAATGGGCGAAAGCGGCGGCTAAATTTAACGAAATTATCAGCAAATATCCCGATAATAAATCTACTGATGCAGCGCTTTACTGGCTCGCTTTCTGCTTCAAAAAACAAAAGCTATTCAGGGAAGCGAACGCCACGCTCAACCGTTTGCTGAAAGATTTCCCGGCTTCCTCGTGGGCTGACGATGCCAGAGTGATGAAGCTCGAAACAGGACATCCGGTCGGAATTTATTCTCCTGCGGCGACGGTGGCGACTCCGGGCGTTCCGAACGGCGTTTACACATCCAAGCTGCCCGGTGAGGCTTTAAAAGGAACTACAGTTCCTTCAACTTATACACAGAGTCTCGCGCTTAACGATGTTTATAGCAGCATCGCGCCGGCTAAACTCGACCGCGAAGACGAAATTAAACTGGCGGCTTTCCAAAGTCTCCTTTCCGCCGATCCGAAAAGAGGAATTGAAACGGCGGGCGAAATTTTAAAGACGAATTCAAAAGCGAGCGAGAGCTTTAAGACTGAAGTGGTGCGCGCGTTTCGCAGCCCGCGTATGTCAAAAGCTCAAAGCATGACCTTTTTCTCTAATGGAGTTGAGAGTCAGTTTACGCCGCTCTTGAGAGAAACTCTGGTCAGGAGCTTTCAAAACGAATCAAACGTTAAAATCCGCAAAGAAATTATTTACGCGATTGCCAGTATAAACGACGAGCAATCAGCCAATTATCTCTCGCAATTGTATTCTTCCGAGAATGATAAAGAGATTAAAAAGGCGATTATCAATTCCTTTAGCAGTCCCGCGCAGTATTTGATTGATCCGGCTTCAAATGGCAGCCTGACTCGAACAATCGCCTTCGATAAGCTGATGGACATCGTCCGCATGGAGAAAGATGTCGAGTTGCTTCGCGCGGCTTTTAATAATTTGCAGAGATTTGCGGGCTGGTCGGCTAATAACGAAGCCGTTGAGATGCTTTCGCGGCTTTATGACGGCGAAACTAATGAAGAATTTAAAATCTCTATCATTGAGGCTCTGGCTAATATGAAGCAAAACCAGGCTTCAAGAAAACTGTTAGAGATAGCTAAAAACGACAAATCCGACAAGCTCAGGATCGAAGCAATTCACGCGCTCAGAAACAGCAAAGACCCGGAAGTATTAAAGTTTTTGGAAGATTTGATTAAGTAGAGGACACCAAAATGAGAAACTTGCCGTTAAGTTTTGTTTTCTTACTAATTACAATATTTTCTTCTTCAACAAGGCTGAACGCGCAGCCGCAAACGCCGGAAATCGGGGCGGCGGCTCCTAATCTAAATCTTAGTAAAGTGCTTCAGGCAAATAAAACCGCCGCTGTTGATTTAAACGGCTTAAAAGGAAACGTTGTCGTGTTGGAATTCTGGGCGACTTGGTGTGTGCCCTGCATTCCGGCAATAAAACATTTCAACGAATTGTCCGAGAAATTCAAAGATAAACCGGTTCGCTTTATCGCCGTCAGCGATGATGACGAATTAGCCGTCGCCCGATTTATAAAATCACAGCCGATCCGAGGCTGGATTGGACTCGACAACAATCGCGCGACTATTAAATCTTATCAAGCTATGCCATTTCCTCACACGGTTGTTATAGACCGGAATGGTCGTATCGCGGCAATTACCCAGCCGAAAAATGTAACGGAAGCCGTGTTGAATGACTTATTAGCCGACAAGCAAATCTCGCTTCCGCTAAAAAAAGATGCGCTGGCTGATCTGGAATGGGATAAATCGGAAGCTGCCGACGGAATCGTTCCGTTAACGCAGGTCATTATAAAACCGTCGAATGTCGGCACTAGCGGTTCTATGATGCGCGCCGGACATTTTACCGCCGACGGCGCGGTGTTTTTAAATTTAATAGTCGCCGCTTATCAAACAACTCCTTTTCGAGTTATCAATAATCTGCCGGAATCGGACAAGCAGTATAAAGTTTCGATAATTGTGCCGCCGGATCGTGAAAATACTTTATTTCCCCTGTTTCAACAGGCTTTAGTAGCTACTTTCGGAATAAATGCGCGGCGCGAGATGCGCGAAAGAGATGTGTTTCTCTTAGGCGCATCGCAAGGCGCAGCCGTTAAATTACAGCAATCCCGATCTGCTGAAAAGGAGCTTTCGATGATGCGCGGAACAATTCGTTCAAAAAAGCAGCAGGTAAAAGAACTGGCTCAACAACTGGAAATGTTACTTGGTCGTCCGGTGATTGATAAAACCGGCTTGACCGGAGAATATGACTGGGAATTACCATACAGTCGTGTTGATAAAAATGTTCTTCTCAAAGCGCTCAGCGAAAAATTAGGGTTGGAATTAACGGAAACCAAACAGGCAATCGAAATGCTTGTCGTCGAGAAATCAAGCTCAATCGAGTAAAACACACAAAAAAGGCAATGTGAAGAAATCCTCTCCCGGAGAGGAAACGGGATTTCTCTGCCTTTTTTCCAAAAATTTAAAGCGAAGGAAGATTTAAAATTATGATGGTCACAATCTACACCTCTTTTTTAATGTTGATAATTAGCTTGTTCGGATTTTCAATGCCCGTTCAGGCGCAGGCGATTCCGAATCAATCGGCTGAAGGTTTGCAGAATCCGTTTCTGCTTAGGAAAAAATATCTCAGTCAAAACAATTACATCACGCCGATTTTTGAATTAAAGGCGCTGGAAGAAAAATATCTCGCTTCGCCCGGTATGAAGTCTCTATATCTCGAAGCGATTATTCAGTTTGAAAGCTACGTCGGCAATTACGACGAAGCGTATCGCTACGAAGATATGCTTTATGCCGATTTTCCTTCGACAAAAAATATCATTGAGCAATATAAAAAAGACATTTCGGACATTAAAAGCTCGCCGATTGCCGAATATAAAATGCTCGACGCCATCGCCGCGATTGATTCGATTGCCGACAACCGGCAGGTGATAATGATCAACGAAGAACATCGCACGCCTTTTCACCGCGCTCTGACGCTTGAGCTTCTGGCAAAGCTTTACGCCAAAGGTTTTCGTTATTTCGCCGCCGAAACCGTTGACGAATCGGACGCGGAACTTACCAAACGCGGCTATCCGACGCAAAACACAGGGTTTTACACGGCTGATCCGGTTTACGCGGATGTAATTCGCGCGGCTTTAAAAATCGGCTACAAAATCGTGCCTTACGAAAGCGTTGATAAAACTTGTAAAGCGCCCGAAAACAACGCGGAATTCTGCAATGACCAACGCGAGCGCGGGCAAGCGCAGAATTTATACGACCGAATTTTGAAACAAGACCCGCAGGCAAAGATTTTCGTCCACGTCGGGCGCGGTCATAATTCAAAAGCCGCGATTTCGGAAAATTTCAATTTTATGGCTTATTACTTTCAGCAATTAAGCAAAATTGAACCTTTCACGATTGACCAGCTTCGTTTCAGCGAACGCCGCAACCCGGCGCTCGAACAACCGCTTTATCGTCTGCTAACCAAAGAAAACGTCTTGCAAAAACCGAGCGTTTATCAAGCTCCAAACGGTAAATTTTATAACATGGGCATGGGCTACGATATGCTGATTTTTCACCCGCGCCTCAGTTATAAAAACGGGCGAGCGGCTTTTCTGGAAATGAACGGAATTCGCAAAGCCGAAAAGCCGGATTTAAAGAAATTAAAGCTCGAATCAAGCAATCAAATTTTTACGGGAAAAGAACCTGTTTTAATTCAAGCATTAATCGCAGAAGAAAACGCGGACGCCGTTCCTTTTGACCAAATTATTTTAGAGCCGAATCAGAAAATTCCGGTTTTGATGCTTTCAAAAGGCAATTTTAAAATTCGCGCGATGGACAAATACGGTAAAGTATTAGGTCAGTACGAAAATTCGATTAAGTGACGAAAGGCAAACTTGTCAAAGGTTTTCTTTCATCTTTAATTCACTGACAAATTGAGAATTTATGAACGAACAAGGGGTAAAGGTAAAACCGGAATTGGGTTTGGTCTGCATTACGGCGTCGGAAGCGGTGCGTTATCGAACAATCACGCGCAAACGCCTGCTTGAATTTGACGCGCAAACACAGCGCGAAAAACTGCGCGAGCTTTACGCCGCAAATCTCGAACGATTTAATAATGCCATCACTTTTTGCAAGGAAAACGGCATCCGGCTTTATCGCCTGACCAGCGGGCTTTTCCCTTTTGCCGATGAGGCTTTCGGACTCGAAGTTTTGCACGAATTTAAACCGCAGCTAGCAGAAACCGGACGACGCGCTCTCCAAAACGGTTTGCGCGTCGTCCTTCATCCCGACCAATTCGTCGTTTTAAGCTCCGATTCGCCGACGGTTATCGAAAACAGCATCAAGATTTTAAAGATGCACGCCGAGATTTTCGATCTGCTCGAACAGCCGCATTCCGAATGGGCTTTGATGAACATTCACGGCGGCAAATCAGACCGCGCCGAGAGATTAATCGAAACGGTTTTGAATTTACCGGAAAACGTTCGCTCTCGGATCACGTTTGAAAACGACGAACACGCTTACAGCTCGGCTCAAATTTTGGAAGTCTGCCGCCGCGCGGAAGTTCCGTTTGTTTTCGACGCTCATCACCACGTTTGCCACGAAAAATTGGAATCTTACGACGACAAGAGCGTCGAAGAAACGTTCTGGGCGGCGCGCGAAACGTGGAAAAATCCCGATTGGCAATTAGTCCATATTTCAAACGGGCGCGAGCGTTTTAACGAACGCTCGCACAGCGATGTAATAACCGCAATGCCCGCCGTTTTCCGCCACGCGCCATGGATTGAAATCGAAGCCAAACACAAGGAAATCGCCATCGAAAAATTAAAAAACGAATGGCTCTGCAAATTGGATTTGCCCGAAGGCGGTCAAGCTGTCGTTTTTCCCGCCGAACAAGCCGCTGCGGTTTAAACATTATCTAAGTGTAAATTGATTTTCAACACCGAGACGCCGAGACACAGAGAGAGAAAAATAATAATAAAAGCTCTTATTTTCTCTTTTTTTTAACTCTGCGTCTCGGCGCCTCTGCGTTGAAATTTCCTTTTGCAAAGTGAACGATGTGCTAAAATTTCCTTGCTATGCTTCGATTTTCCCTGATTATTGCCGCGTTTACCGTCTTCGCTTTCAACTCATTTGCCAACGAACCGGCGCATTTTTATCTCGCCGAAGAGCCGACAATCCGCATCGGTTTGGCGACCGACGCGCGTTCGGTGGCGATTTCCACCGCCGATTCGCAATTAACCGCAATCAGCCCGCAAGAGCCGGTGAAATATCTGGCAGTTACAAAAATCACGGCTTTGGCGCGCGCTTATCGTCCGCCGGAAGTCGAGGTTTTTAATTTTGAAATTGCCGGAATCAGTACCCGCGAAGAAGCCGAACAAATTGCCAAAGACGCTAAAGAAGCCGTCGGCGAAAACACATTGATTTTGCCTGATTCGACCGCAAATACCTGGCGCGTTCGCATCGGCGATTCGCGCCCGACGCCTGAAGAAGCCGCCGATTTTAAAGCGACTTTGAGCGAAAAAGGTTTCGACGCGGCGCAGATTGTAACCGAAAAGAAATTGCAGCCTTCGGCAGACGCGCTTGCGTTGTCGCAGAAAAAATCTGCAATTCCGAATCTGGTTCAGCCGACAGCTTCGATTCTCGATCCGAATTTGCGTGAAGTCGTCGTTTCGGGCGCGGATTTTACGGCAAATTTTACTTCGCTCAAGCCGGTCGCGTTCGGTTCGACGAATGAGCGAGCCGTTCCGGTGAGCGTCAACGGCAAAAAATATCGCGGGCGAATCGAAGTTTTCGTCAACAATCGCGGCAGTCTAACAGTTGTTAACGTCGTCAAAATGGAAGATTATTTGCGCGGCGTAGTTCCGAACGAGCTTGGTTTTCCGTCGCTCGAAGCGCAAAAAGCGCAGGCTGTCGCCGCGCGCACTTACGCCGTCAGAAACATCGGTCAATTCGCCACGCAGGGTTTCGATATGCTGCCGACAACACGCTCGCAAGTTTATAAAGGCTTTTCTTCCGAAGCGGCAATGGGAACTCGCGCGGTTGACGAAACTCGCGGCGTGATCGCAACTTATGCAGGCAAACCGATTATCGCGTATTACACTTCGACCTGCGGCGGGCGCACGGAAAACGGCGAAAACATTTTCGATGAAAAAGAAAGCGGACCGTATTTGCGCGGCGTTGAATGCTCGCTTGAAGGACAACAGCATTTCGAGACGTTTTTGGTGAAATCTTCGCGCGAATTACCGAAAATCGAAAAAGAAGCGTTTGTCGAAATGACAAAACAAGCGGCGTTTCTCGCCGTCAATAATTTCCAAATCGCCACGCCGCGCTTTTCCGATGATTGGTTTGAATCTTCACCGAGCGAAACCGAATTGCGGACCTGGATGAGCCAGATTTCTGCTCGTCTCGGTCAAACGTTTCCGGCTCAAGTCAATTCGGAAACAGCCAAACCCGCCAATTTCGCGCAGATTTTAGGAACGCTTCTTTACGGAGCTGATTATGCCGACACGATGTTGAGCGCGTCCGATGTTAATTACAATTTGCCTGTCGCCGACATTGAAAAAATCCCCATTAATCAGCGCGCAAACGTCGCAATTCTGTTGCGCGACGGCTGGCTTTCGCTGATGCCCGACGCGAGTTTGCGCCCCGACAAATCAATGTCTCGCGCGCGCATTTTAAACATCATTTTGCGGCTCGCCGACAAGAAAAAATGGCTTCCCGCGCTGCAAACAGGAACGGCGAAACAAAGCGAATTCGGCAAGCTCATTTTGCAATCGGGCAAAACGACGAGAGCTTTAAACCTGCGCCCGGACGTTTTTCTGTTCCGTCAATTCGGCGACGCGGCTTTTCAGGTCAAAGAAACCGCGCTCGTCGGCGGCGAGCCGGTTTTGTTTCACACAGACGCGGCGGGAAATGTTGATTATCTCGAAGTGCGCCCGACGACAAACGTCACGACCGCCGAAAAAATGTCGCCGCTCGCTTTCTGGAACGTCAATCTTTCGCCCGGCGCGGTGCAATCGCGTCTTTCACGCTTTGTGCGCGGCATCGGCAATTTGATTGATGTCAATGTCAAACGGCGCGGTTTTTCGCGCCGCGCAATCGAGCTTGAAATCATCGGTTCAAACGGCGTCAAAACTTTAAAAGGCGGCAAAATCCGCTCGGCTCTCCGGCTCAAAGAACAGCTTTTTGTTTTAAACAAACGCTACGGCGCAAACGGCAGCGTCATCGGCTATACATTTACGGGGCGCGGCTGGGGACACGGCGTCGGGATGTGCCAATACGGCGCTTACGGAATGGCAAAAATGGGCGTAAAATACGACCGAATTATCAAACATTATTATTCAGGCGTTGATTTAACGAAGGCGTACTAAATTTGTTTTATGAATCTATCAATCTCTGAACAGATTACCTACACTACAATTCGGATTGAATGCGAACTTAAAACGGGAGGGTTTGGTACAGGAACTGGTTTTTTCTACAACATTAATCATCAAGGCAAAATGTTACCTGTGCTTGTGACAAACAAGCATGTAATTAAAAATGCTTCAAAAGGGCTTCTTCACTTCAATTTGTCAGATGAAGCTGATTTACCGCTGAATGGAAAATACCATACAGTTGTTTATGATAATTTTGAGTCCGATTGGATTTTACACCCCGAATCAGAAATAGATTTATGTATCCTCCTGATTGCTCCCGTTTTTCATAAATTATTAGAAATTGGAAAGAGAGTTTTTTACATCGGTTTAGAAAACTCTTTCATTCCTAGAGAAGAACAATTGTCTGAACTTACTGCAATTGAAGATATAATTATGATTGGTTATCCAAATGGTATATGGGACTCTGTCAACAATATGCCGATAATAAGAAAAGGAATTACAGCAACACATCCGCGGTTAGACTATAATGGAAAAAAAGAATTTATAATAGATGCCGCTTGTTTTCCCGGTTCGAGTGGTTCGCCGGTCTTATTGTTTAATGATGGAAATTTTGCAACTAGAAATAGTGCACTAGCTATAGGAACAAGAGTAATGTTATTAGGAATTTTATATGCAGGTCCTCAACATACTGCTGAAGGAGAAATTAAAATCATTGATGTTCCGACTCAACAGCGCCCTGTTGCTTTTTCAAGAATTCCCAATAATCTCGGAATTGTAATCAAAGCGGAGAAACTATTTGATTTTGAAGCATTACTTGAAGCTAAATTGAAATAAAGATAAACGTGGGAGCAATACTTTAGTTTTAGAATTTCCTGATGAAATCTATTCGAGCGTTCAGAACCAAGCTGAAAGCAAGGGATCAATACTGAAAATGTTGTTTTGGAAATTCGCTGTCTATCATTTATTTGCCAAACGCTAGCCGCGCCGCGCCCAAAATTCCGGCGTCATCTCCGCACATTGCGCGTTCGATTTTTGCTCTTTCCGTCGGTTCGCGGTAAGCGCGCTCGCGGACGGTTTCTCTCAGATGCCCGATGAATAAATCCCACCCGGCAGCCGCTCCGCCGCCGATGATAATCATTTCAGGATTTAGGACATTAACCAGCCCGGCGAGCGACAAACCGAGATAAAAACCCATTTGCCGGAAAACTTCGAGCGCCAATTCGTCTCCCGCTTTTCCGGCTTCGTAAACATCTTCGGAAGTTAAGCGGCGCTTGCCCGGCAATTTCGATTTCGGATAGCGCGCCGCGTTTTCCTGCACGAGCCGCACAATCGCGGTCGCCGAAGCGTATTGCTCGACGCAGCCGCGCGAGCCGCAGCCGCAGGGCGCGCCGAACGGTTCGACGCAAATGTGTCCGATTTCCGCCGCCGTTCCGTCAACGCCGCGCAAAATCTTGCCGTCAATAATTATTCCGCCGCCGACTCCGGTTCCGAGCGTGACCAAAATCGAATTTTTAACGCTCCGCGACGCGCCGAGCCAAGCCTCGCCGATTGCCGCCGCATTGGCGTCGTTTTCGAGCAAAACCGGCAAATTCAATTCGTGTTCGAGCGAAGCGCCCATCCGAAAACCGTTAATCGCGGGAACGTTCGGCGCGTGCATCACGACTCCGCTTTCAAACGAAACCGTTCCCGGAACAGCCGCCGCCAGCGCTTTGATTTTAAATTCCCGGCAGTTTGCGCGGCATTCTTCCGCCGCTTCGACAATCGCGCCGACAACTTCGTCGGCTCGCTCGACGCGCGGAGTTTCCCGCCGCGTGCGATAAAGAATGCTGCCGTCTGCGTCAACCGCAGCCATTCTCAAATTTGTGCCGCCCAAATCGGCGGCGAGCGTTATTTCCGTAGTCATAAACGAATAAAAAGCTGAATTATGGTTTTAATGCCATCGGTTCGCATTTTCGCCTCAATTCATTAAAGCGATAAAAGCGTCTGCCAAACGGTCACGCCAGCTCGTCCAGTTATGTGCGGTCGCGCCTTCGACATAAGTCACCGGATAACCTTTGCTGCGCAGCATCACATTGACGCGGCGCGTGTCTTCCGAGCCTTCAAATGTGCCGTCGTCAAGATAAAAAGTGAATTTGGTTTTAGCCGGATCGAGCTTGGCGAGTTCTTTAACGACTCGCTCGTTGTCAATCCAAAACGACGAGCTTTGCCCGCCGATGCGAGCGAATTTGTCTGGATATTTGAGACCGACCCAAAGGCTCGTCACGCCGCCCAGAGAAGCGCCGATAATCGCGCGCCCGTCGCGGTTTTTAATCGTGTTGTATTTCGCATCAATCGCGGGAACGATTTCCGTCGCCAAAAAGCGCGCGTAATCATCGCTTGCCCAGTATTCTTTGGTTCGCTCTTTCGGGCTGATGAAAACCATAATAAACGGCTTTACTTTTCCGGCTTTGACTAAATTCTGCTGAATCTGAATTGCTCCGCCGAGCTTGATGTAATCGCCGCCGTCCTGAAGATAGAGAGCCGGACAGGAATTTCTGACGCACTCGCCCGGAACATACGTTTGCACCGGATATACATTGCTCAGAGCCTGGCTTTTAAAATCAATTTTTTCTACAACATCATTGCCGCCAGTGTCTAAAATTGCCGGTTTGTATTCCGGCATCGCAAAAAAGCTGTTGCTTTCGGGCGAGCTGTTATCCAGTTTGTTCGGATTAAGCGGGTCTTGAATCCATTTGCCGTCAACTATCAGCTTGTATTCGGCGCGGGTGTCGGAGGGCACATCGAGTTGAACTGCGTACAGATTTTCGGTGATTGGCTGCATAAAAATCTGCGTTGAATTCCAGTTCGTCATATCGCCCGCGACGTTGATTTGTTTCGCCACGCCGCGATAAAACAAAACCGCTTTTCCGTTTTCAATTATCGGACTTTGCTTGGCGCTTTTGATTTTTTCGATTGTTTCCGGCGAAAACTCCTGCGGCTTGATTTTGTCCGCCGAAATCACTCTCACGCGCTCGAAAGCCGTTGCTCCGTCAGGCGTTTGGACGACAAGAAGTCCGATTTCTTCTTTTTCCGGCGCAATAATTTCAATGGGAAACTCACCTTTTTCATTAACCGGCAGCATTCTCGTTACGCCGTTGAATGACAAGACGACTTTCGCATTCGGGACTGTGCTGCGCGTAAAACTGAATTTTTCGCCCGCTTTGACGGGAACTACAGCTTCTATGTCCATTCCGCCGAAATTGCTCGCCTGTCCGGGAATTCCGTTTTTATAACGTTCAAAAACGACATCCGGCGTTTCGAGATTTTTGCCCGCCTGCAAATTGACCGCGAGCCTGATAAACTGCGCCATTGACCACGCAAGCGGCGTCGCACTACCTGTTCCTTCGCCGAATTTTAAGTTTGGCGAAAACTGCGAATCCGCATTTGGAATTTTCGGCGAATCCCAAATCTGTTCTGGAATCATCAAGCCTTCATTGGCAAAAGCGAGCATTGCATCAAGTCGAGATTTTGCTTTGCTCAAGCATTGCTCATTGGCTTTTAAATCCGCATTCCGCATTCCGCATTCCGCAATTTCATACTGTCCGCGCTCGCCCGAAAGCAAAGCCCAAAGTCTGCCTTTTCCGGTATATTTTCCATCCCAATTCCAGCGCCGCCCGTCGTCCATTTCGCCGTAGCCGTCGTGGTTATAGCGGTAAAAACCTTCGCCGTTCGGAGTGTTGACTTTGATGATTTGGTCAATGACTTTGACTGATTTGGCAATCAGCGGATCGTTCGCCGATTTGATTCCCAAACGCACAAGCTCCAAAAAGCCTGCGTCAACAATTTCGCGTTCATCGAAAAAACCCGCGCCGTTGTTGAGTTCGATTTTCCCGCCCGCATTCGGCTTGCCGTTTTGCGTGATTCGCAGATAATAATTGCCGTCACCGTATTTTCCGGTCGTAGTCGCCGTCCACATTTCGATTTTGCGCGCCCAATCGTCTGCGGTCGCCAGATAAATTGTCGCTGTGGCTTCGTCGCCGTTTTTGCGGGCGATTTCCGCCGCGCAAACCAACCCGCCGATTTCCGCCGCAATCGTCGAAGGCGAAAATCCGGCTTCTTCTTCCCAACGCTCCTGCGGCGTTTTCGGTCCGTTTCTGACAATAAAATCGGCGGCTTTTTTGACGTGATTTTCCCAAGTCGCGCGGTCGTTTCTGCCGAGCTGATAAGCCAGAATCAACGGATAGGCGGCTTCATCGAGTTGAAGCGAACCCCAAAACGGCTTACCGTCGAGAAAAGAGTTTTGCGGAAAGCTGCCGTCCGGTTTTTGCTGGACTCGAAAAAGAAAATCGAGCGCGCGGATTGCCGCGTCTTTGTCGCCCAAAGCTATATAAGCCGTGGCGACCTGATATAAATCGCGCGACCAAACGAGGTGATAACCGGCAACCGTATTTTCGTTCGCATTCTCGCCGCCGCCCCACGGGACGCTCAAAGAAGCGATGTTTGCGCCGCGATGCGTTTTGTCTTCGTGCGCCTTTAGCTGCATCGCCGCCATATTAAATTGCGCCTGATATTTCGGCTCGACCCGGCGAACCGTTTTAACGTAATCAGACCAGCCTTTTTCATATTCGGCGAGACATTTTGCAAAGCCTTTGTCTTTTGTTGCCGATGCGATTTGTTTAGCTTTGACGTGGCTATCGGCAAAGGACAGAATTGCCGTAAAGCGCTCAGGCTTTTCGATTTTCCCCATCATCGCGACATTTCCGCCTTTTGCATCAACGTATTGCGTGACAATTTTTCCGTGATTTCTTAACTGTTCAAACCCGTCACTGATTTGATAAAAGCCGACCGTCCATTCTTTGATAATGACATCGCCCGCGCCCAGAGCCGGATTTTCGATGTGAAGAAACGAAGACTTTCCGCCTTTCTCAAAACTTTCGGTCGCCGTCAATCCAAATTTCAACGTCGCGCTGTCGCCCATTCCGCTGTTGCCGAGCGACGGGTCGTAATAAACATACAAATTCAAATCTTTATTTTTCGGTTCAAATCGAACGTCAATTAAAACCGAAGCGCGTTCCGGGTCGGTGACATAAGTTTTTGTGATTTTCCATTCACCGGATTTCGCGGTGTTGATTTGGCGAAAAGTTAAAGAATCAGGGCGCGTCGCTTCGACTTTGTGAATCGCATCATCGCGCTCGGTCTCAACTCTTTTCGTTTTCGGATTGACCACGACAAATTGCAGCAGATGAACGTTAGCAACAGTAACATCCGGGTAATAAACTTCCGTCAGCGCGCCGCCTTGCAGCGTAAACCAGACTTTTGATTCCAGGCTGACCGAAGTTCCGACGCCTTGTTTTCCAGCGCTCGCCCATTGCGCGTCTTTTCCAGGGGCGCCCGGTGCCAGTGTTTGCGTAAATGCATTAAAAGAAAAGAAAATTAACCACAGATTTACACAGATGCACAGAGATTTTTTTTGAATCTGAAATCTGAAATCTGAAATCTGAAATCTTTTTTTATATCCGTGTTTATCTGTGCAAATCTGTGGTTTCATTTCTAATTCTTTCTTCTAAAAATTCTGTAGCTCCATGAATCAAGCGCGATTGCCGGAAGCGCTACGTTTGCTTTTTTTATTGTTTCCGACGCGCTTTGTCCCGGAAGCAGCGGCGCGCCGATGTTTGGCGTCACGTCTTCAAAATTTCCAGCGGCTTCGATTGTTCCGACAAACGGCTGACCTGTAGTGTTGATTGCAACCAGAATTTCTTCGTTTCCGGTGCGGCGCGAAAAAGTCAGAATGCGGTTTTCGTCGGAATTTCTGAGCCACGTCAAATCGCCACGGCGAAGAGCCGAAGATGATTTTCTGAGCGCGGTTATTCCTTTGTAAAAACGCGGAAATTCGGGTCGGCGGACTTCGTTTTGCCAGAAAACCGGCACTTTTTCAAACAGCGCCGGATAACCCGATTCAGCCGTGTCTCCGACTTCCATTCCGTTGTAAAGCATCGGTACGCCGTCAAGCGTAAAAACGAGAGCTTGGGCGGCGAGCGCGCCGCGTTCGCCGAAACGCGCAATCGCGCGGCGCTCGTCGTGATTGTCGGAAAAACGCATTCGCAGAGCGCCTTTCGGCATTTTGGCTTTGTCCGCTTCCCAAGTTTCGCGGATTCTGGTTGCCGGTCGCACGCCTTGAAAAACTTCGGTCAAAGCCGTGTGCATCGCCCACGAATAATCGAGGTCGAACGCTTTGACAAGCAAATCCGGCGATTCCCATTCGCCGAGCCAGATTGTGTTCGGCTTGATTTTATCAACTTCTTCGCGCGCTTTTTCCCAGAAATCGGTTGGCACAAATCCGGCAACGTCTAAACGATAACCGTCCAGATCATATTCGCGCACCCAGAATCTGAGAACGTCAATCATGTAATTTCTGAGTTCAGGGTTGTCGTAATTCAAATCCGCGACATCAGCCCAATCGGGAATCGGCGGAATGACGTTTCCGGCTTTGTCCTGCGTGTAAAAAGCGCGTGTTTTCATCATCACCGAATCCCATGCCGTGTGATTCGCCACGATGTCAATAATCACTTTCATTCCGCGTTTGTGGGCTTCCGCGACAAGGCGTTTGAAATCCGCGCTTGTCCCGTAATCTGGATTGATCGCGTAATAATCGCGCACGGCGTAAGGCGAGCCGATTGTGCCTTTCGATTTTTCCCGTCCAATCGGATGAATCGGCATCAGCCACAAAACAGTCACTCCGGTTTCTTTCAAACGGTCTAAATCCGCAGTAATCGAATTAAAATCGCCTTTCGCGGAATACTGGCGCGGAAAGATTTCGTAAATCACGGCGTCTTTTACCCAATCCTGACTCGGGCGCGCCGTTTCTTTGGAAAAATCGCGCGTGTTTGCATGCTGCGCCGCGATGATGTGCGGCATCGTTGAAATCAAAAGCGTCGTGATAACGCCCTTGGTCATTAAATCGCGCAAAATTTTGTAGCTCATAGAAATCAAATTACCGATTGCCTAAGTTGTAAACCGTTGTGTTCGGATTGTAGATTTTCCAATCGAACCAGTAATCTTTGAGCGAAGCGATTTTCTGCAACTGTTTTCCGGCTAGCTCTCCGCTCGTAGCTTTACCGGAAAAATCCCAAACGCTGGCGGTTTCGGCGTCAGTCAACTGAAAATCAGGCGCGTCCGGTTTGATAAAAAATTCCAGCTTGCGTCCTTCAATCTCGGTGTCAAACGCCCGAACCGATTTTTTGTCAGCGCCGAGAACGATAACGATTTGTTTGCCGCCGAGCCGGTCAATAATCGGACTTTGTTTTTCCAATGCCGACATCGGATAAGCCTTTGCTTCGCCGTTCACTTTTATTCCGACAACAAGAGCGCGCGGTTCGAGCGTTTTGTCCAACTGCTGCGAAACGTTGACCGGCATTTTGCCGATCTGGCTTTCCCAATCGGATTCATATTTTCCCGCCGCCAGAATTTTTTCGTCGGGACGCAAAACCCGTCCGTTCGGTTTTTCGCGTTTCCACAATCCGAAAGTCAGCTCGTCGTGGAAAACCTGCGCCAGCTTCGTTCCCTTTAATTCGCCCTGAATGCAAGCGCCCGAAACCTGCTGCCACCACGAGCCGGTTTCCTCGTCGCGCATAATAAAATTCTGATTGTTAATTCCGGCAAGCCGAAAATTCAATTGCCGCCCATTCACTCGCGCGTCCCACACCAGACCGGTGTGACAGAGCGTTCAATACGTCGCCACAATCGGAACGCCGCCAAGCGTGTCGTGAACGAGATGATGATAAGCCATCTGTCGAACCGGATAAGCAGCGGCTTCGCCGTTTAATTCAATCGCCAGAACCATCTCGTCATTGGCAACAAAATCGGCTTCATTCGTTTTGGCATAACTCGAATTTGCGAGCGGATTAAACATCCATTCAAAATGATTTTGGCGCGCGAACCAAACCGAAATCGCCAAAACGAAAAGCGGCACAATCAAAAGAGCTTTGCCGTACCAGCGCCGCGAGCTTCGCCAAACATAAGTGGCAACAAACAGCGCCAAAACTGACAAAATAATTGTTGCCAGCGGCGACCAGCTTTTAAGCGCGAACGAAATCGCCAAATCTCGCTCGGTTTGCGGCGAAAAAGGCTTAATCAAAAACACCGGAACGGCGATTAGCGCAAATGCCGCCGCGCCGATGGCAAATAACGAAAGCCAGGCAACAATGCGATTTTTATTTTTCATAATTAAGTTAAAATCTCGAATTGTTTGGCGGCGGGCGAATTTGCCGCTAAACTTTTCGTTTGTTCTTTAATGTCCCGCGCCGACAGTAATTGCGTCGCCCGCGAGTTTTTCCTGTCCGATGTCCTTCACAATCAATACGCTTGCCGCCGCGACGATCATGCTCAAACCGCCGAGCATCACCGCGTTGAGCGGGTTGTCGCCAAGCAGCGATTTATAAATTTGCGGCGTGAGAAACGACTGAATGATCTGCGGAATGACGATGAAAAGATTGAAAACGCCCATATAAACGCCAATGCGTTGGGCGGGAATCGCGCCCGCTAAAATCACATATGGCATCGAGAGAATCGAAGCCCAGGCGATGCCGACGCCGATCATTCCGATAAACAGAAAATAAGGGCTTGTCGCAAAATAAGTCGAAAGCAAACCGAGTCCGCCCAGCGTCAGGCAAATAATGTGAACGCCTTTGCGGCTCGTAGCTTTGGCGAGCGGCGGAATGGCGAACGCAACGAGGAAACAGACGAAATTGTAAACCGCAAAACATAATCCGCCCCATTCGGTTCCCTGCGCGAAGAGCGGCGATTTTTCGTCCGGCGCGCCGAAAACGTGGCGAGCGACCGTAATGCCGTAAAATTGCCACATAAACGGCAGCGCGAACCACGTAAAAAACTGCACGACGGCGAGCTGTTTCATCGTCGTCGGCATTTCGCGCAGGGCTTCGCCGATTTCATTAAAAATATTTCCGACGATTCCGCCTTCCTGCTGTTTGCGGCGAAATTCTTCCATATTTTCCGGCGGATATTCGCCGGTTGAAAAAACCGTCCACAAAACCGCCGTCAAAAAGAAAACCGCGCCGACAATGAATGCAATGTAAGTCGAATAAGGAATCCCGCTCGCCAAAGTTCCGACGACGCCCAAAGTTCCCAAAAGCCACGGCAAAGCGTTTGCCAACG
>DASVRD010000027.1:0-33572 GCA_036388775.1 Pyrinomonadaceae bacterium
CGCTTCGACGAGCGGAACTGTATCAGCTCCCGCGCCAAAAACTATTAGATTTGTGGGAGGTTTGATGATTTCAATAAAAAATTCCGCTGTGCTGCTTGTTCGATACGTTTCGCAAAATGAACGATCAAACTGTAAAGCCTCTTGCGCGGCTGCAAAAAGCTGTTCCTCAATTTCAGCTTCAAAATCGTTTCCTCGGGCTTCTGTTTTATTGATGAACAATCGCGCACCTGTTTCCATATTCGTGTCGCTATCGGTGCGAATTAAAGTTGCGGCAACGCCGGTTTGCCGGGTTTCAAAACAGTTTTTGACGAAATCGAAATACGCATTGTTTTGCGCGCGCTCAAGCAAAATCCGCACAATTCCGCGACAACCCATATTTAAGCTGAAAACCGAATCATCGTTAGTCCCTGTATCATAAGTTATAACTTGCGGTTTGCCGGTTTTTAAAACTTGTTTCGCCCACTCCAAGACATCGGCTTCGAGACAACCGCCGGAAACAGTGCCGAAAGTTTCGCCGGTTTCGAGAATCAGCATTTTCGCGCCCGGCAAGCGATAACTCGAACCCTTAACATCAACAACAGTCGCCAGAACCGCTTTTGCGTCGCTTGAATCAATCTCCCGCATTTGGGCGAGAATGTTTTGCAACTCTTTCATTCGCTTACCGGTAAAAATATAAATTACACCCGAAATAATTCGATTGTGCAATTCGTTATTTTCTCATATAAATTTTGATTCGAGGTATTTTCTATTGTTATGAACCCAATCTCGATAAAACAGTTTACAAGGTGAATTTATAATGTTGGTATGTTCTTTGCTGTGAAACGCTTAAAAGCAATTTAATTGCACGCAGTTCGTACAAACGAGCGGCGAAAAAAGAACAAGGAGTAGGAAAATAATGGCAAATAATCAGGAAAACCAGGGAGGTTTCCCGCAAAACCAATCGCAGGGACAAGACACACATTCAACCACAGGCGACGGGCATCCGCCGCGTCCGGGCGAACCCGGTTACACCAGCTCGCAAGGTTCAGGCGGCAGCGGCGGCAATGCCGGACAGAAGCAAACCGGCGGAACCGGCGGTTACGGCGGAACGAGCGGCGGCAGCGGTTCGGGCGGTTCTTCTGGTGGAGAGTAATCGAGAGATTGATTTTTATTTGAAGAAAAACGCCGGATAAAATTGTGATTAAACCTAAAATCACAATTTTATCCGGCGTTTTCTGATGTTGATTTTCGCAAGATTCCGGTTAAAACAAAAACTGCGATGCCTGAAATTTTGAGTTTCGATGATGCGCCGTTTGAAGGCAAGCGCATCGGCGATTTCACGATTGCTTACCGCATTTCGAGCGGAATGAACACGGACGTTTTCGCAGTCTGGCATCATCAAATGCTCGCGCCGCTGATTTGCAAACGGCTGAAACCTGATGCCGCCGACAATCCAAAATATCGAAGGCTTTTTTTTGAAGAAGCTGAGGCGCTCGCCGCGATGAATCATCCCGGAATTGTACGGCTATTTGAATTTAACGAGCGCGTCGAATTGCCGTATCTACTGCTCGAACACATCGGCGAACGAACGCTGCGCGACGAATTGAGAGAAAACGGGGCGTTTGCCTTATCGCGCGCCGTTCGGATTGTTCAGCACGTCGCTGCGGCGGTGCGACACATTCACTCGAAAGGTTTTTTGCACCGCGATCTAAAACCCTCAAACATCATTTTGCGCGGCGGTCGCCCGGTTTTGATTGATTTCGGCGTTGTCTGGAAAGTAGAACCCGAACGCACGCCGCCGGATCGCAGCGGAACGCCGCAATATCTCGCGCCCGAACAAATCAAGCGGGAAAAACTCACGCCGGCAACCGATGTTTACGGTTTGGGAATGCTGCTTTTTGAATTGCTGTCGGGCGAGCGTCCGTTTTCGCGCGGAAACGAGTCAGGCGAATCAATTCCGCTCTCCGAGCGTTATCCGCAACTTGTTGAAAATCCGAAGAAGTTTGGGGAAAGCGAACAAAAAATTGACGCGGCTTTGGCAGAAACAATTTATCGCTGTCTGGAAAAATCTCCCGAAGCGCGTTTCTCCAACGCCGTTGAATTAGTGAAAGAACTCGATCCGTTTACCGACCTAAAAATCTGGTCAACGGGCGGATGTCTGGCAGAACCTTTTCAATAACCGATTCACATAAGTTTTGCCGGAGTAATGGGCAAATCGCGGATTCGTTTTCCGGTCGCGTGGAAAACCGCGTTGGCGATTGCCGCCGGGACGCCGACCATTCCAAGCTCGCCCATTCCTTTGACGCCGAGCGGGTTAACGATTTTGTCGTCTTCTTCGACAAACACCGTCTCGATTTCAAAAACATCGCCGTTTGTCGGGACGTGATAATGCTGCAAATTCGGGTTTATTATTCGCCCGTAGCGATGGTCAATTTCGGTTTCTTCGGTCAAAGCCATTCCGATTCCCCAAATCGCGCCGCCCATTTCCTGACTGTGCGCCGCTTTCGGATTGATGACTTTTCCCGCCGCCGTCATTGCTAAAACGCGCGTCACCATAATTTTCCCAATCTGTTCGTCAACTTTGACTTCGACAAACTGCGCTCCGTGTGAGGCAATCGAGTATTTGCCGCGCTCGCCGAAATTCGGCATTGATTGATGCGTTTCTTCTAATTTGTCGAGATTTTTAGCGCGCAAAGTTGACGCAAAATCTGCGGTTTCGTGTCCGGCAAGCTCGCCGACTTTTTTCATCATTTTCCGGCAGCATTCCTGCACCGCAGTTCCAATGCTTGCAGTCGTCAGACTTCCGCCATGAACCGGAGCTTGCGGCAAATCAGAGTTTCCGAGTTCGAATTTCACCTTTTCCATCGGCAAACCGAGATTTTCCGCCGCAATCATCGTAATGGTCGTATAAGTTCCCGGTCCCATATCGCTCGCAGCCGATTGCACGAGCGCTGTGCCGTCCGGTTTTAAAACGATTTTCACCGTCGCCGGAGCTTGAAACGCGCCCCAGCGTCCCGTCGCCACTCCCCAGCCGACGAGCAATTTTCCGTCGCGCATCGAGCGCGGTTCGAGCTTGCGATTTTTCCAGCCGAATTTTTCCGCGCCCTGCGTGTAGCATTCGCGCAGAGCCTTGCTCGAAAAAGGTTTGCCGTTTTGCGGATCGGTTTCGGCGTAATTAATCAGGCGAAGTTCGAGCGGATCAATCTTGAGCGCGTAAGCCAATTCATCGAGCGCCGATTCGAGCGCGAACATTCCCGAAACCGCGCCGGGCGCGCGCATTGCAAACGGCGTTGACAAATTTGTTTTGGCGACTTTGTAATCAACGCGCACGTTCGGACAGGCGTACATTTGCTGCGACACGGCAGTCACGTCTTCCTTATAATCTTCAAACGGCGAAGTGTTGCCGACGCCTTCGTGAACGATTGCTGTAAGTTTCCCGTTTTTGCCCGCGCCGAGAGCGACTTTTTGAATCGTGTACGGACGATAACCGTGTCCGGTGTACATCTGTTTTCGGGTGAAAACGATTTTGATTGGGCGTTTTAATTCGCGCGCAGCCATTGCCGCGAGCATCGCTTGATAAGTCGGACGCAAACCTGCGCCGAACGCGCCGCCGACAAACGGCGAAATCACGGTTACATTTTCCGCCGGAATACCGAAAATCGAAGCCAGATGATTGCGGACGTTGTAAACGTATTGCGTTTTGTCGAAAATTTTTAATTTCTCGCCTTCCCAAAGCGCGACCGAAGCGTGCGGCTCAATCGGGTTGTGATGCTCGACCGGAATCGTGTATTCGGCTTCGATTTTGACAGCCGCCGTTTTCATCGCCGCATCCGCGTCGCCGCGCGGTTTCGGCGGCGGAGCTTTGGTTTCCTTGCCCGGAAAATAAGCGTTGACGCGCGCCGTGTGCAAATCAGTTTCGTGCGCTTCGGCGTCGTAGGCGATTTTTACGAGCCGCGCCGCCCAGCGCGCCTGCTCGAAAGTTTCAGCAACGATAAGCGCAACCGGCTGCTGGTTAAAATAAATCTTGTTCGATTGCAGAGCGCGAAACGAAATACCTTCGGGCGCTAATTCGTCTTTGTCGCGCTTGTCGGTAAAAGCCAGTTTCGGGGCGTTTTGGTGCGTGAAAATTTTGACGACACCCGGCTGTTTTCCGGCTTCGCTCAAGTCAATTGATTTGATTTTGCCATTTGCCACCGTGCTTAAAACAAGATAGCCGTGCGCCAGATTCGGAGCGGAAAATTCCGCCGCATATTTCGCCGCGCCCGTCACTTTTGCCGCGCCGTCAACGCGGCTGGTCGGTTTGCCGATTAGTTTCGCCATTTTTTCACCTTCTTCGACTTGGAATTTGCTTTTTATTCCGCTCCGGACTAAATATTTATTTGTGAAGGTTAACTGGAAAACAGACGAAAAGCAATCATCGCTTTTGTTCGCCCGCAAAGCCTCCGTTGGCGGTCTCAAGATCAATCACTGGCGTATTGCGGCGGGCGAAATGCCCGAACACGTTTCTTCAAAGCACGAGCTTAATATAACTCTGGCGGGCATTATGACGACCGAGCGACAAACGGCGACGGGCAAATTGCGACGCTTGCACGGGACGCCCGGAAATGTTTGTCTAACACCAGCCGGTCAGCCGATTTCCGCCGCCTGGAAAAACGAATTTGAATGTTTGTCAATCAATCTCGAACCGGCTCTGTTGATTCAAACCGCGCTCGGAATCAATCTTTCTCCCAATTTTGAATTAATCGAAACCTACCAGAACAACGATCCGTTGATTCAACACGTCGCGCTCAATTTACTCTCGGAATTCGATTCTGAAATCCCGGCGGGAAAGCTCTACGCCGAATCGCTCGCGCAGACGCTTGTTTTGCACATTTTGCGAAATTACAGCACGGCACATTTTGCGCGGGGAAACTTTAACGGGGGGCTTTCAGGTTATAAATTGCGCCGCGCCACCGAGTTTATTCACGAAAATCTCGAAGGGGATTTAACTCTTACTGAAATCGCCGAAGTTGCGGGTTTGAGCCAATTTCATTTTGCCCGCGCTTTTCGCCGCACAACCGGATTGACGCCGCAGCAATACATCACGCAAAAACGTATCGAACGCGCCAAACATCTTCTTGCCGATGGCGATTTGCCGCTGGTCGAAGTTTCTCTGCGCGCAGGATTTAAAAATCAAAGCCATTTCACGACGCTCTTTCGCAAATTTACCCGCCTGACGCCAAAAGCCTGGCGCGAATTAAAACACGCTTAAAGCAAACAGAGAAAATAAACAGCAAACAGCCGTAAGACTGCGGACAATCAATTTTCATAAATTTGGTGAACCAACGAGGGAGAACCAAAAAGATGAAGACATTGCTGATTTATATTTTGCTGATTTTATCGAGCGCAGCCGTTCAGGCGCAAACTGCAAAACAACCCTTTAAACAGGCGACCAAAGCTGCAAAAGCCGGAAATTACGAACAAGCTCTCGCGCTTTATCAAAAAGCGCTGGAAACGACGGATTCAAGCGCTTCGCCGAGTTTTCTGACGAAAATTCATTACAATCTCGGAGTTTGTTTCTTTCATTCCAATCAACCCGCTCAAGCTGTCAAACAATACGAACGAGCGATTGAATTTAGCGGCGGCAGTTATCACAGAGCTTTTCGCGCGCTCGGTATGGCGCAGCGCGATTTGAAAAATTGGAAAGCGGCGAAAGAAGCGTTTGTCAAAGCCATTGGCGTTTCGAGCGAGCGCGACGGCGAGGCTTGGTTTGATTTGGCAATGGTTTTAATCAAAGAAAAAGATTTCGCGTCCGCCGCCGAAGCCTTTAAAAAAGCTATTAAAAACAACAACATCGCTCTGGCGGCAAGCCACAACAATCTCGGCGTGATTCTGGCTTTGAACGGTGATTTTCCGGCGGCTGAAAAAGAATTTCAAATCGCGCTGCAAAAATCAGGCGGCAAATTTCGGGAAGCAAAAAACAATCTGGACTTTTGCCGCTACCAACGGACGAACAGGGAATTGCAGGCAAAACTGGAATTCGTGCGTTAAAAGCGACGATTTCTTAGATATGCAATCATCACTTTACAAAAGTTTATCCGGCGTAATCGGCAAGCTCCGCACGCGTTTTCCGGTCGCGTTAAAAATCGCGTTGGCAATCGCCGCCGCGACGCCGACAATTCCGACTTCGCCGATGCCTTTGATGCCCATTTTATTGACATACGGGTCTTCTTCTTTGACAAAAATCGTTTCGATTTCGCCGACATCGAGATTTGTCGGAATGTGATAATCGGCAAACGTGCGCGTCACAAAATTTCCCCAGCGCGGGTCGAGAATTGATTCTTCGTGCAGAACCTGTCCGATGCCCCAAATTACGCCGCCGAGCATTTGCGAATCGGCTGTTTTCGGATTCAAAATACGCCCCGCGCCGGTCGCAGCGACAACGCGCCGGACTCTGACCATTCCGGTCAGGTCGTTTACCCAAACTTCGGCGAAGTTGGCGTTAAATGAATGCGAAGCGTATTTTTCGGCTTCGGGCTGTGGTTTTGCGTCAACGCGGGTTTGAAATTCGCCGATATTTTCGGAAATCATCAGCTCGGCGGCAGTCGGACGCCGGAAAAACTGTTTGCCAGATTTGGCGAGTAGTTCATCTGTGATTTTTTGGCAGCCGTCGTTGACCGCGTTGGCAAAGCTCGCCGCGCCGACCGAACCGACCGAACCGGCGGCGGGCGGCAAAGCCGAATCGCCGATTTTGATGCCGACTTTATCGAGCGGCAAACCGAGCGCGTCCGACGCAATCTGAGCCAGAATCGTGTGCGTGCCCGTTCCCAAATCCGAAGCGGCAAGCTCGACGCTCGCACGCACTTCGTTTCCGTTTCTAGCCAATTTGACGATAGCGGAAGTGTCGCGCTGACGCACCGGATAAATGCCGCAGCCGACGCCGTGACCGATCCAATATTCGCCTTGCCGATTTTGACGCGGCTCGAATTTGCGATTTTTCCACCCGAATTTTTCCGCTCCCGCGCGCAAAGCCTGAACCAGCGAGCGCGACGACCAGGGCTTGCCGGTCAAAGGGTTTTTCGCAGGTTCGTTTTTGATGCGAAGCTCGACCGGATCAATTTTTAATTTATAAGCCAATTCGTCAATCGCTGATTCAAGCGCAAAGCTGCCCGTAGATTTTCCCGGAGCGCGGTTAAAAGTCGGTAAAATAACATTCATCGGCGCGACGCGGTAAGCGATTCGGCGATTCGCCGCTTCATACATATGCGCCGAAACGTCGCCGCACGGTTCGGCGAATTCGCCGTTGATCGCGCAATGAGTTGTCGTTTCGTGAGAAATAGCCGTTAGAATTCCGTCTTTCGTCGCGCCGAGTCGGATGTGCTGATCGTTTCTCTGGCGTAATCCGACGGAATTAAACATCATCTGTCTGGTCAAAGCAAGCTTTACCGGACGCTTGACGATTTTCGCAGCCATCGCCGCGACGACGACGTGACCCCACGCGCCGCCTTTCGAGCCGAAGCCGCCGCCGATGTGCGGCGTGATGACGCGGACGTTTTCCGGTTTTAATCCAAACGCTCCGGCAATAGCGTTTTGGACGCCGTTGACGACCTGCGATTCGTTATAAAGCGTTAATTTGTCGTCCGCTTCCCAAACGGCAATCGTCGCGTGCGGAGCCATCGGATGATGATGCTCAATCGGCGTTTCGTAAATTGCGTCAACTTTGAATTCGGCTTCAGCAAAAGCCTTTTCGACATCGCCGCCGCGCGTTACGTCCTGCCGGTCTTCGAGCTTTGGTTTCGCGGCTTGTTTTTTCTCGGTTTCAAAGTCAACTCTTCCTGCGGTGTTTTGATAATTGACTTTAATCAGCCCCGCCGCATAACGCGCCTGCTCGAAAGTTTCAGCGACAACAACTCCGATATTTTCGCCCCAAAAATTAACGTCCGGCGTTTGCATCATCGCGCCGCCGCGCACACTTCGCGCCGAAGCCAATTTAGGCGCGTTTTTGTGCGTAATGATTGCGAGAACGCCCGGAGCTTTTTCCGCCGCCGTTTGGTCAATTTCAAGAATTTTCCCAGCCGCCGTTTCGCTTTTGACGAGAAAGCCGCAGGCGACGTTTTTGACGGGAAAATCGGTCGCGTAAGACGCTGTTCCCGTAACTTTCAAAATGCCGTCAATCCGGTTGACGGCTTCGCCGGTCAAGGTTTTTCGCTTGTTCATTTTACTTCTCGAATTTTCCAGCGGTTTCGGTTTAAGTGACGCCGTTCATCGCACGTTCGAGCGCGCGGACGATTGCACGTTTTCCGAGTTCGACTTTGTAAGCGTTATGTTTGAGCGGTTTCGCGTCTTTCAAAGCGGCTTCGGCGGCTTGGCGAAAAGTTTTTTCGTCGGCTTTCCCGCCCGTCAGAACGGCTTCGGCTTCCGATGAGCGCCAGGGCTTGTGCGCGATGCTGCCCAAAACCACGCGCGCAGATTTGATTTTATCGCCGCTCATTTCCAGCGCTGCGGCGACCGAAACAAGCGCGAAAGCATAGCTCGCGCGGTCGCGGACTTTTAAATAATAAGATTTGGCGGCAAACGGCGATTTCGGCAGCTCAATAGCAGTAATCAATTCGCCGTGCGCGAGATTGTTGTCTTTTTCCGGCTGGTCGCCCGGCAAGCGGTGAAAATCGTTGATCGGAATTGTGCGCTCCTGCCCGTTGCTGCCGCGCACGCGAACAACTGCGTCCAGCGCATAAAGCGCGTTCGCCATATCGCCCGGATACGTCGCTACACATTGCTCACTGTAACCAACAATAGCGTGAATACGATTAATACCTTCACGCGCGCCGCAGCCCGTTCCCGGTTCGCGTTTATTGCAAGGCATCGCTGTGTCGTAAAAATATTGACATCTCGTGCGTTGCATTAAATTACCGCCATTCGTCGCCATATTGCGGATTTGCCCGGATGCGCCCGCCAAAATTGCCTGCGAGAGAAGAGGATAATTTTGCCTGATAATCGGATGATTTGCCGTATCGGTGTTGCGCGCCAAGGCGCCGATTGAAACGCCGCCTTTTAATTCGCGGATTTGCGATAAATTAAGACGCAAAACATCAACCAGCGCCGAAGGATTTTCGACGCCTTCTTTCATCAAATCCAAAATGTTGGTTCCGCCCGCCAAAAACCTGGCTTCTTTATTTCCGGCGACAGCTTGGACGGCTGCGGCTGGATCGGTTGCGCGTGAATAATTAAACGGTCTCATTGGTTTTCTCCTCTCCGGCAAATTCCCAAGTCTGTGCGACCGCTTTTCCGGTATGAACTTCACGAATCGCCGCGACAATGTTCGGGTATGCGCCGCAGCGACAGAGATTGCCGCTCATTCGCTCGCGGATTTCATCGTCCGAAAGCTGGGCGCTTCGGGCTTTTGAACGCACATTGGCGGTCACATAACTTGCTTCGCCGCGTTTGGCTTCTTCGAGCAGCGCGACGGCTGAGCAAATCTGTCCCGGTGTGCAGTAACCGCATTGAAAACCGTCGTGTTTGACGAACGCCGTTTGCATCGGGTGAAGCTGCTCGCCGTTTGCCAAGCCTTCAATCGTCGTAATGTTTTCGCCCTCGACCTGCATCGCCAGAGTCAGACACGATAAGACGCGCCGCCCGTTTACCAAAACGGTGCAAGCGCCGCATTGACCGTGATCGCAGCCTTTTTTCGAGCCGGTCAAACCGAGCCGCTCCCGCAGAGCGTCGAGCAAGGTCACGCGCGGCTCGACATTGACGGTGCGTTCCGCGCCGTTGATTTTAAGTTTGACCGGAATGTTATCTGTTGCGGATTCTGCAAAAACTGCCGATTCGGACGTTTCGGTCGCCGCCAGCGCCTGCTGTTCGAGCAGCAATTGCGCGGCGAAAACGCTCAAGCCGGCGGCTGAAACCTGTCCTAAGAACTCGCGGCGGGATTCATCAATCGAATTCGCCGAATTGTGTTCGTCTTCATTTCTCAAATGAGAATTCGCCATACAGGGCGGAAGACTTGAAGTTTGCTCGTCCATAAAACCTCTTTTTACTGCGGCGATTCGGGAAAAACTCTTAAAAAAATTAAGAACATTTAAATTTCTCGCCGGTGATAATAGCGAAGAATCGCTGAATAGTTTTAAAAAGATAGCATAAATGAACGCCAACAAAAATTAAATTGTCCGATGCATAACAGAATAAACAGATAAATTGTGAAACGATTTTAAGCCTTGACAATCCAAAAGGGAATTGGCGCACGCGGCGGAAAAAACAGACTGCTGCGGAGTTGTAATCAATGCAGTCATCCGATTTTAAAAACCGATTGCTGGAAACTACGGCGGGAGACTTCCCGCTCGATGAATATCGTCTGCGGCTCGGTGAACGAGAATTGAGCATTTTGCACGTAGCGGCAATGCTCAGTCACGGAGATGAATCACATTTTCTGCTCGAAACCCAAAACCCGTTGCCCTATGGCGTCCAGCTCTGGTCTGCGACAATCGCGCTCGCGCACGACATCAGCGCCCGCGCCGATTCGATTCGCGGCAAACGAATCCTGGAATTAGGCGCGGGAACCGGATTGCCGGGAATCGCGGCTGCTTCGCTCGGAGCGGCGAAAGTCGTCCAGACCGACAAAAACCGTCTGGCAATGACGCTTTGCAAACGCAATTGCGAGCGAAACGCCGTAGAAACCGTTGAACACAGCATTGCGGATTGGACGGATTGGAGCGACGCGGAGCAGTATGATTGGATTTTCGGTTCGGATATTCTTTACGGAATCGAAATGCAGCCGCATTTGCGCCGGATTTTTGAAGCGAACCTCACTTCCGACGGGCGAGTTCTGCTTTCCGACCCGTTTAGAAGCGGAAGTTTGCGGCTGATGGAGCAAATGGAAGCGGACGGTTGGGCAATTTCGATCAGCAAATGGAGCATCGGAGACAAATCGTCGCCGCGTTCCGTTGGAGTTTTCGAGTTAACGCCGCCAAAGTAGAAAAAATAAAAGCCGAATGCAATGCGTTTTTAACCTTGAAATTTTCGTTCGGGCGGTCGTCTCAATTGTTTTTCTTGATTTCCGGCGGCGCAACGGCTCGCGGTAGATCGCCGTCGTCGGGGACTGGAATGAGCGGTTGTTTCGGCGGTCTCTTTGTGCTCGGACGTAACATCGGCGGCAGATTCGGGCGCGGGATTTTGACTCCGCCGCCATTATCTGTGCGTTTGAGAATCGCGCCGCCGCCGCCCGCGAGCCAGGTTTTCGAGCCGCCGCGATAATAGACCGAAAACAACGGGCTGCTCGTAATTGTTTGAATTAACTCCCAATTCCGTCCGCCGTCGCTCGTGTGCAAAATTCTTCCTTGTTCGCCCGTGACGAGAATATCGTCGGCGCTGGCGGCGGAAACGGCATAAAATCTCGCGTTGATTCCGGTTTCGATGCCTTGCCACGTCGCTCCGGCATCGTCAGTTCGCAAAACCGTTCCGCCCGCGCCGACGGCGTAACCGCGTCGTTCATTAGCAAAAACGACGGCATTCAAGGAATCTTTCAAGTTTGTTTTAATCGGCGTCCAATTTTCGCCTCCGTCAACGGTTCGCAAAATCGTGCCCTCGCCGCCGACGATCACGCCGATTTTTTCGTTGACGAATTTAACGTCTTCGAGCCAGACAGACTTTTCGACAAATTCCGGCTCCCAATTTGCGCCGCCAGTCGTGGTTTTCAAAATCGTGCCGTTTGCGCCAACCGCGAAACCCTTGAGAGTTGTGACGAAAAACACGCCGGACAAATCTTCTTTGACGTTTGAAATCCCGACGCCCCAGCTTTGCCCGCCATTGATTGAGCGCATCGTCGTTCCGTTGTCGCCGACCGCCCAGCCGCGTTCTTCGTTAACGAAATAAAGCGAATTGATTCTCTGGCGCGTCCCGGCATAAACCGGAATCCAGTTTCTGCCGCCGTCTTCGGTCATCAAAATGCGCCCGCGCGCTCCGGCAGCCCAGCCGATTGAGTCGTCCAGAAAAAACAATTCGGTAATCGAATCGCGCCCGCCTTCCGAAAGACGCCGCCATTGAAAACCGCCGTCGTCGGTGCGAACTAAAAGCCCGTCTTCGCCCGCCGCCCAGCCGGTAAATTCGTCTGCGAAATGAACCGAGACGAGTCGGGGATTTGTTCTGACCGTAAACGGCAGCCAAGTCCGCCCACCGTCGCTCGTCAACCAAACTGTGCCGCTCGCTTCGGTCGCCCAACCGTTTTGTTTGTTTGAAAAACTGAGCGACAGAAAATCCGGCTGCGCGAAAATATTCACTTTAGCCCAAGTCGCGCCCGCGTCTTCGCTCCGCAGAATCGTTCCTTTTTGTCCGACTACGACGATTTCGGATTCGGACAAAAACGCGACTCCGGTTAAAAGCCCGCCCGGTTCTAAAATCTTTTCCGTCCAACTTTCGCCGCCATTTTCCGTCAACAGCAAACAACCGTTTGCGCCGACAATAGCACCGCGCCGCTCGTCAAAAAAAGAAATTTGAACGAGATGTTCGCCAGTTGCGTTTTTTTGTTTGCTCCAGGTCAAACCGCCGTCCGAAGTTTGATAAATTGCGCCGTAGCTGCCGACCGCCCAGCCCTTCTGAAAATTTTTCGGCGCAAACGAGACGGCGTAAAAATGGTCTCTCCCGTCGAGCTTGATTTCCTGCCAAGTCTCGCCTGCATCGTCAGTCAGTAAAATCGTCCCGCGCCCGCCCGCAATAATCGCCGTTTTCTTGTCTTTGATAAAAATGCCGGAGAGCGTGTTGCTGACGGGCGAGCTTTGCCGCCGCCAATTAAAACCGCCATCTCTGGTGTAAAGAATCGTGCCGTCCGCGCCGACCGCCCAGCCGGTCAATTTATCGCCCGCAAATCGAATAGCAAAAATCGAATTTCCCTGCGGCAAAGGATTTTGCCATTCCCATTTCGGTCGAAAATCCTGCGCCGAAACAATATTCAACCACAGAGACGCAGAGACACAGAGAAACAAAATAAAGATTATTTTATCTCTGTGTCTCTGCGTCTCTGTGGTTGAATATTTCATTAAATCTTTGCGGTTTTAGCGATTTCGGCGGCGTGCGCCAATAGTTTTTCATCAACAGCGCCGACAGTGGCGATTTTGCGAGCCGTTTTATCAACCGTCTCCTGTAATAAATCTCCGGCGTGACCTTTCATCCATTGCCACGTAATTTTATGACTGCGTGAGGCATCGTCTAATTTTTGCCACCAATCGAGATTCGTTTTTTTACGAAATCTGCCGCACATTGTTTCGACGACATAGCGCGAATCGCTGAACACTTTAACCATACAAGGCTCGCGCAAAGCGTTTAAACCGAGCGTCGCAGCGGCAATTTCGGCTTGCTGATTGGTCGCCTCGCCCAAAAATTGACCGACGGCTTTCCAGTTTCCTTTAAAACCGAGCAGCGCGACGGCAGCCGCGCGCGGATTTTCCCGCCCGTTCCCGATACTCGAACCGTCGCAAACTATTAAAACTTCTTTCACTCAATTTTCACGCAAACGCACAAAACAAAGCGGGAACTATCAACTATAAACTATTAACTATCAACTGTATGTTATTGCAAAACAGTTAATAGTTGATAGTTAATAGTTTATAGTTCAAAGCCGTTTTGACCATTTCATTTTGCCGCCTTGCTTAATCTTTCTGCGAGATTTATTCTTCCGCCGAAACCGCGCTCTGTTTTCCGTTAACTTGGATGTTGTAATCCACATTTTCCTCAAAAGTGTCGTCGTGTGAGATGACGAAAAGCTGATCGAAATTGCGTATTTGCCCAATTTGCTGCGCCAATCTTTCGCGCCGCTCTCTGTCCAGATTTGTCGTCGGTTCGTCAAAAAACGCGACGCGCACATCCGACAATTGTTTTAAAAGCGCCAAACGGACGCTTAAAGCCGCCGCCATTTGCTCGCCGCCGGAAAGATTGATGAACGGGCGCTCGTGTCCCAATTCTTCGAGAACGATTTCGTAATCCTCAGTCCAGCGAAGCGAGCTTTCGGCGCTGCCGGAAATTTCGCGGAAAATCTCGTTTGCCTCGCGCGAAATCGAAAACAAATAACTTTTCGCCACTTCGGGCGCCGCCTTTTTGAGCGTGTCGCGGATGAAATCGGTTGCCTCGAAAACGCGGTCGAGCTTTTCTTTTTCCGCAAACTCGGCTTGCATTTGTTTTCTGACCGCCGCCAGACGCTCGATTTCCCGCCGCAAATCAGCCTCGCGGCGGCTCTCCTGCTCCAATTCATTTGTCGTCGCGGCTTCGCGTCTTTGCGCGTCGAGCAAAGCCGATTTTTCGTTTAAATGCTGCTCGTGATTGTAATTCTCAATCGCCGCTTTGTATTCGCCGGAAATTGCTTGAAACTCTTTTTCGAGCCTTTCTGATTCCTCGACGGCTTTCGCCAACTCGTTTTCACGCGCGGGCAAAGTCGCGGCAATCGTTTGATTTGCCAGAAATGTTTGATACGCCGACAATGTCCGGTCGCGTTCCCGGCGAACTCGCGCCAAATCCGCATCGAGCGCAGCAAACGGCGTAAGTTTTTTCGATAAAGCTTGAACTGCGCGCGTCTTTTCGGTCAAATTGTTTTCCGCCGCTGCGATTCGCTCGCGCCAAGCGGTTTCCTGATCGGCGTCGCGCTTTAAACTCGCGGCTCGCTCGCGCGGATTGTCAAGCTCTTTTAATTTATTTTCTATTTCCGCCCAGCGATTTTCGATTTCCGGCAATTTGGCGGCAGCGGTTTGTTGTTTTTCCTGCTCGGCTTTCAAAGCGATGCCTTGCTGTTTGACATCTTCCAAGCCTTTTCTCAAACCCTGAATTTCTGCGTATCTTCTCGCTTCGTCATTCGCAATTGTAATTTCGTTTTCGATTTTTTCGCGGCGGTTTTTTAATTCTTCCAGCGTTTCCGGCTTAAAACCGTTAAAAGCGGCAATTTCGCGCTCGATTTTTTCGAGCGTCGCCCCGCGTTGTTTTAAATCGTTGCGCCCGGTTTCAACCTGATTTTGTAAACTTTCAAATCTGGCGAGCTGTCGTTCGGCATCGCGCGCCGCCGAAAGGTTTCGGCTCACCGACTTTTGTTCCTGTTCGAGCGTTTCAAGCCTCACGTAACTCGTTGAAAGCTCGGTCTGAAAATAACTTTCGAGCGTTTCGCCTTCGCGGATGTTCAAACATTTTTGGGAAAGAATCGGACACAAACCGTTTCTGACTTCGCCGCGAAATTTCTCGTCGTGCTGAATTTTCGCTTGCATTTTAGCGATTTCGGCGACCAAATCGTTTTCCTTCGCATTTAAAACGACCGTATCGCGGGCGAGACGCGAAATTGCGTCAAAATCTTTAAACTGCCGCTCATTTTCGGCGAGCGCGATTTGTAATTTTTCGATTTCTTTTTTCAGCCCGGCGCGCTGCGGAACGAGCAGCCGCAAGCTGGTTTCGGCTTCGAGCGCGTCTTTTAACCTGGTTTCGATTGCGCGTTTTTCCGCTTCAAGCTGCGCGACGCGCTTTTCGGCGTCCGCGCCGCGTTCGGCGTCTTTGATTTTTTCAAGACTTTCCTTGTAGTTTGCGCGCCGCCCTTCGATTTCAGCTTCAAGACGCGCCGCTTGACGCGCCGCTTGTTCGGCTTCGGCGCGCGCAGTTCGCAGCGTCTCGCGCTCGATTTCAAAATGAGTTTGTTCTTCGATTTTAGGCTGTAAATCTTGAACTAGCCGCCCGGCGTCAACGGCTTTGGCAAGATTTTCTTCCATCCGTTTTAACTCGGATTTCGCTTCATTTAAAAACGATTCGGCGCGATTTGCTTCGGTTTGAATTCGATTACGTTCAATCTGCTTGGCGTCTAAAACATTCAGCTCATCCAGCGCGGCTAGATGTGAACGATAATCGCTTTCGACGGCGGTTTGCGCGGCGAGCGCGGCGGCGGCTTGATCGCGTTCGGCTTGAAATCGAATTTGCGCCGTTCGCGCGGATTGAAGCTGAACTTCCAAGCGGTCTCGGCTGGAGCGAGTTTCATTGACTCTCGTTTCCATTCGGTCAAATTCGGCGACCGTGCCGGTTTTTTGAACAATTTCAGCGCGTAAATTTTTTAAAATTGTTTCGAGTTCGGCGATTTTCTTTTCGGTTTCACGGTGCCCGTTTTCGATTTCTTCAAGACGCGACAATTCGTTTTCGGCGACCGCGATTTTTGTTCGCACATCCTGAAGACGCCGCTCGACATAACGCACCGTCGCGAGCAGCTTTTCCGCGCCTTCGCGATATTCTTCGACTTTTAAGAGCCGGTCGAAAGACGCTTTTCTGATTGCGGGCGGTTCAAGAAAAATCGCCGTTAGCGTGCCCTGTGGAACTCCGATAGCCGAACGAAACAGCGTCTCCAAATCCGTGCCGGGTTCGACGCCCAAATGCTGCTGCAAAAACCGCGAAACCTCGCCTTTCTTTTCGGCGATGCGCGTTTTTAATTCCAGATCGTAAACGTAATAACCTGTTCCGGTATCGCGGTAAACGGTGTAATGTCGCCCATCCAGATGGCTTTCAAACGAAACGCGAGCTATACCTTTTTTCGAGCCGCGCCGCAGAAAATCGTCTTTTTTATAATCGAGCAAATCAAACAGTGTCCACGCAATCGCTTCGATAATCGTGGTTTTGCCCGCGCCGTTCGAGCCGGTGATGGCGGTCGTTCCGCGATGAAACTCAAAATTGGCGGCGGCGTGAGATTTAATGTTTTCGAGTTCGACTCGGGTGATATGCATAGCCGATTGTGAAAACGAAATTTTCGCAAGAATTTAGCCTTTAAGCAAATTTGCCGATTAAAAATTTACTTTTGTACGGTAGTGGACGGTAAGTTTAAGCAGAGATTTTAAAATAGAATAAATTTCGATATTGTGAAGGGGGATTTTTATGGCAACAGCAACTGGAACACAACAAGGTATGAGTTCGAGCGAATTTTATCAAGGCGGACAAGACCCGGTTTCGCACACCGAAGGCACGGTAGCGACTGCGATTGAATCGCAAACCGCTAAATTGCCGTCGGATTTATTTCTCTGGGCGGCGGTCGGCTCAATCGGCGCGTCGTTGATTCTCGAATTTTCGGGCAACACCGAAAAAGCGCACTGGGTCGGTCAATGGGTAGCTCCGTTCCTGCTCCTCGGCGTTTATAACAAGATTGTTAAAGTCGCAGGCACAGACCGTTTGCGTCAATAACTTTTTTAACGAAAATTTAAAAAGCCTTGATGAGTGATTGAAAATCACTCATCAAGGCTTTTTTCATTCAATAGCTTTTACAGGCTTACTTCAAGTGCCATTTGATTCGGGTGTAAGCGATGCGAAAGCCCTGTTTCTCGGCGTTTCGCTGCGACTGACTGCCGGGCAACGCGCCCATCATCGCAATCTTGCAGCCCTGCGCGGCGGCATAACGCAAACGCGCATCGAGTAGCGCAAGTTGCGCGCCTTGCCGCCGACCTTCGGGAACAGTGCTTGCGCCTGCGAGCAGCGCGCAATCGTCTTTAATAAATAATCCACCGGCAGCAATCGGTTTGCCTTCGAGTTCCGCTAAAAACGACAAAAAGCTTCTGGCGCTAATTTGCCCGAAATCAAGCATAAAATCGGAAAGTCCCGGCGCTTCGCTGCTCCAACCGCTCGCCGAAGTTTGCGCCCAGAGCATTTCTTCACCTACTCCGATGATTCGCGTTTTGATATTGGGATTGAGTGAAACGCTAAAATCGCTTTCAATCAGGCGATACAAAACGCTCGACAACTCAATCGGCTGATAACCGCGTTCGCCGAGCAAAGACAACAGCGACAAATCAGCCATCGGACTGACTTCGTGAAAAAAGGGCGCGCCGCGCTCTTTAAAAAACGCTTCGATTTTGTCCAAAACTTCGTGCGTCGCGTCCTCAAAAACGCCCAGCCCGAAAGTCTGCGTCAGAGGCGATTCCACACCATCAAACATCGCATACGCGCCCGCCGCTTCAATCCAAGCCGCTCCGCTTTCCGGCTGCATTTTCGCCCGCGCTTCGACAAACGCTGCATTTGCGCTGCCCTCGGTGCGCTCCAATTTTTGCGCTAAATTTCTGTCCGAATAAATCATTTTGTTTTTATCTCTTTGGCGTAGAAAACAATCTCACCATTAAAAAAACTCGTCAAGTAATTTATAAAATTCAATCCGTTCCCAATCCGGTTCAATCTCCAACGCTTCAAATACAAACGGCGTCCATTTTTCGCCGAAATTATAGCAAACACTGCGCGCCAACAGCGCAATATCCTGATAACGATCTGCCACGCCCGCGCGTCCCAAATCTACAAAACCGCTGATTTGCCAATCTTTAAAAAGAACGTTCGGCAAACAATAATCGCCGTGCGTAAAAACCAAATCTTCGCTCGCCGGTTTTGTCGCAATCAATTCCCGAAACAAATCTTCCGCCGTTCTGCCCTGTCGTTCGTCGTCAAAATCGCTTTCGTCAACCAATCCAAGCTCCATTCTCCGCCGCGCTCGTTCTATTTTCGCCTCCAACGTTTCATCAAACGGGCAATCCGCCAACGGCAAACTGTGAATCACCCGCACGCCATTCGCCAGCAATTCAATCGCCCGCCGCACGTTCTCTTTCCACAAATCTTCGTGCGCTCCTGCGCCTTCAACTTCGGAAATCAACAGATAATCGCGCTCATCCGTCTGCACAAAAAGCCGTACTTCCGGCACGCTCAATTTTCCTTTGAGCCATTCCAATCTTTGCTTTTCTTCCGCTAATTCCGAATCAACGCGCGAAGCCGTTTTGAGATAAAGATTTTCGCCGCTAACGCTTTTCAAATGAAAAACCTGTGAACTCGAAAATCCCGTCAAATTCTGTTGCCAAACAAAGCCTGAAAGCATTTCAGAGAGTATTTTCGGCAAACATTTTTGTGAAACGTCAATTTCCATCTTATTTAATAGTGCAAAATACTCAAAAAACCCTTATATTTCCTGCATGATAAGTTTGAGTAGTCATTGAATTTCTACTTTAGCTACAATCATTTCGCTTTAATTTCTTGAGGATAATAAAATGGCTGAAAGAATCATAAAACGGTTACCTGATGTAAAAACTCTGTACGATATTTTGCCTAAAGGAACAGAAGGCGGTAAAGAGTTTGCACGCATTGTTGATTTGCTTCTTTTTCATGAAGCGCGTAGAGAAGGTAAAAGGATTTCGATTTTTAGCGATGTAGCTGGTGATTATTATGGTTTGGATAGTTTCATGGGCAATTCATTTCGTAAAGAAGGAACAACAGGCTACCAATATAAATTTTACCCTTCTCCTCTAAGTGTAGGACACCGTAAAGAAATTGTTGAATCACTAAATAAGGTCTCGTCTAACCAAAAGCAATTAAAACTAAAAAAATGGATTTTAGTAACCCCACAAGACTTAACTGAATCAGCAACACGTAAAGACAAGGGGGATGTTTCATGGTTTGAAGGACTTCGTACACAATTAAAACTTAAGTTTGAAATTGAACATTGGGGGCACAGGAGCTTACAATCTTTATTTCTGCAAACACCTTACCTTTGCCTGTTTTATTATCCAGAATTAACGTCCAATAGTGATGCCCGAAGAACGATTGAAGATACTCGTAAGCGGTATAACGATAATCTCGAAACCTTATATCGTAATATTGAATTTGTTGGGATGTCTGTTTATAAACAGGAAGCAACAAGAGGTGTGCCAATGGAGCACATTTACATCCCACTTACTGTTGTTCCAGAAGCAGCAGATGAAGCAGATAATAATATTACCAGAATAAATCCCCTTAAGTTCCTTGAGCCTACAGCAAAACGAGTTATTTTGGGAGACCCGGGGTCTGGTAAGTCCACACTATTAAGATTTCTCGCGCTGGTTGGCACATCTAGACCACTACAGAGACGAAGCGATGCTAAGCCTGATAAAAGACTTCCTATACTTATTACTTTAAGACGGTATGCAGATGAACTAAAGTCAAGGCATAATCTCGCTCTGATTGACTACATACAAGAAAGTATTCAAGGGGACTTCAATCTTAAAAGCGCAGATTTAACTTTCTTTGAATATTATCTAGAAACAGGACAGGCAATTCTTCTATTTGATGGATTAGATGAACTTCCTAGCTCTAATTTTAAACAAATTGTAAGAGATCGGATTCGTACTTTAGTGACTACCTATCCTGGTAATACTGTTTTGGTTAGTTCTCGTATCGTGGGATACGAGAGTAATCTCAGATTTGACGACAAAGAATTTGGACATTACCAATTAACTAGGCTCCAACTTTCCGAGATGGAAAGATTTGTAAAAGATTGGTATCAAGCTAGAATTGAGAATACACAGGAACGCGAAGCTAATGCAGAAGACCTTATTCGTATTTTAAGAAATGAAGATCACGCTGCAATTCGTGAATTAGCTGAAAACCCCCTTTTATTAACAATTGTTGCCCTTGTTCATAGAATAGATGCTGTATTGCCTGATGAACGGGTCGTTTTGTATTTAAAATGCACTGAAACATTACTTAATACATGGCATACATGGAAGTACCGTGATGCAGAAGTTAAAAATAGAGGTAGAGAAGAGCGTCGCAATCGGCGGCGTATGGAAGCAATCGCAAATTGGATGCATAAACAAAGTTTAGGCACTGGGAAAGATCAACGGTCTGTTGTTTCTTATAAAGATTTACATGCGTTCTTATCCAAATACATATCTGATGCAGAAAAACCATACGATCCCGATAATGATCCCGAAGATATAGCGTCAGATTTTTTGGAGTTTGTTAAGAAAAAAGCAGGATTGCTAATTGAAGTAGGAGATGAACAATACAGTTTTGTCCATCAAACTTTCCAAGAGTATTTAACAGCCGCCTACATAATTAATAGCAATGAAACCAATGGTATCAACGGTATTTGGAATGATATAAAAGAATACTGTAATGACCCAAGATGGTTAGAAGTAATAAGGTTGTTAGTTGCTGCATTACAATCAAATGAAAGTCAAAGAATACTTTTAGAAAAAATTCTCAACGAAATAGCAAGTACGACACAAATAACAAAATCACAGTTATTAGGTGGTTTATTATTAGATGGTATTGAACCCGCTGAAATTAGAACCCAAGAAATTATTAAGCAATTATTACAATCAGCAAGTATAACAACTAATGATAGTAGCCAACTTAGACCCTTACTCTCAATGTTACGTACTTGGTCAATTAAGGATAATGTTAATGAAGAGAAAATTAATCAAGTATTTCATTCTACTTGGGAAGATACTAAAACTAACAGACAAAAACTTACATTAAAGCTAACCTCGACAGCTTTGAATTGGAGTGGCAATGCCATCACAGATGCAAACAAAACAGATTTTGTTGAAATTAAAGATAGAAAATTATTAAACCTTTTTTTTGATGATCCAGAAAACATTGATTTTGATACCCTTAAAACAGAATTTAGGACACTCTGGAATTTTCAAGATTTATTGAGTTTAACGTCCTCTTTCGGGAACCTTGTCTCTACAAGTTTTCAAGCGCTTACAGCGTGTCTCCCCGCTAATATTGCGGCGAAACGTTTTTTTGAAGAGCAACTTATAGTGCTTAGTACAAATCCCTCATATGGACCCTTTGGACATTATAATTTTCATAGTTTCACTATAGCTTGTGATAATGATTCTTGTAAGGATGGGGTTATTGCAAAAATTGATTTTAACTCACCACGTAACTTCATAGAAAAGCCACGTCGACTAAAAGTTTTAACAACTGCTGTTGAAGATGCTGTGCAATTTTCTAGACGTAAGCCATTGCTATTAGCTGAAGCTCGGTTGAAATCATTGAATAGAAGTGATTTAGATGATTATCTGGAGTTTAGATTAACAAGCAAATCAGTGCAAAAAAAAAGTAGAATACGAATGAGTATTCCATATAGCAATGGATCTGTTTGGTCAAATATACTTGGGTCACCCAGTCACTATAGTTACATACTAGATGTTATATGTACCATATTCAATTTGAAACCTACACCGCATTGGTGGGAAGCATTAAGAATACATTTTTTACCAATTGTTCCAAAACGTATTAAGCTTTTTAAAGAAGTTGAGTACAAAAAATTGGAGAAAGAGATTTTCGAAGGTAATATCGTTGAAACAAATATATATAAAGCTGCGTGGTTTTTACTCTTTGATTCTTGGCTTTATACCAATGGTATTTATGATTCTTCTGAACAAAGCCGCTTTAAACAGTTAGCGGCATTAACAAAGTCTAACGATGCCCCTCCTCTTCGGATTGCTCATTGTATTCGTGATTTATCGTTTGGCGATACCTCTAGGGCTGTTGATTTAGTTGATATGGCTAATTCATCGGATTCTGAATATCGTGAAATTTTTGAAACCTGCCTCTGGAGGAATGACGATTCTGCAAAACCAAAGTTAAGAAAGGTTACCTCTTCATCAGAACGGCGCACTAAATAAGGAATAAACAACGATTTGTCGATTAAGGTTTTGACCTTTTTTGATTTTGATAATTTTAGAAATAAAATCATCAAACAGTAAAATTCAATATGCAGAATCAATCCTGTACAATTACTCGCGGACAAATAAACGCTCTCGCCGCAACGCTTCTGATGGAAAAGCTGGTATGAATACGGTTTGTTTATCAAAGACCGTCATTCACAAGCCGAATCTGACGAAAAAGATTTGCAAAACGAAATTGCAGCTTGGGAAGCCGTAAGCGACGAAGATTTGTTGAATTTCGAGCGCGAACTTTTTGAGTCGAAATAAACAGCGCGCTGCGATGTTTTACTTGTTAATTTAAAAAATGTTTATGCCTTAACTTCTTCGTTTCCATTATTCTCAGCCAAACTTCTCTGCTTTTCAAAATGCCGGAAAATGTCTTGCGCCGCTTTGCGTCCGACAAACGGCGACAGCTCTTCGACTGACGCTTTGGCGATTCGCGTGATTGAGCCGAAATTTCGCAAAAGCTGGGTTTTGCGTTTTTCGCCGACTCCGGGAATTGCTGTCAGTTCCGATGTGAAATCGCGTTTTTCGCGGCGCTTGCGATGAAACTCGATGGCGGTTTTGTGCGTTTCGTCGCGGATTTGCTGGACGAGGCGGAATGCGGGCGTGTTTAGATTAAACATTACGGGATGTTCTTCGCGCCCGAAGATTAAGAGATGCGAGATTTGGTTGTGATGTTTCGGCGGTTTGACCAAGCCGATGAGTGTGATTGCCTCCAAATCGTTGTCGCGCATCGCGGCGGCTGCGGCGTTTAACTGACCTTTGCCGCCGTCAATGAAAACCAATTGCGGCAGAGCTTTTTGTTCTTCGAGCAGGCGGCGATAGCGGCGGAAAACGGCTTCGTACATCGAGGCGAAATCGTTTGCGCCTTCGACCGATTTGATGATGTAGCGGCGATATTCCGCGCGGTTCGGTTTGCCGTTTTCATAGACCACGATTCCGGCGACGTTTTCCGCGCCCTGAATGTTTGAGATGTCGAACGATTCGATGCGTTCGGGGAAATGCGGGAGTTCGAGAGTTTCCTGCAATTCTTCCAAAAGCTGGCGCGTGTTGGGCATCAATACGCGAAAACGCTGTTCAAATGAAATCTGGGCGTTTTTTTCGACCAATTCGATGAATTCGTGTTTCATTCCGCGCTGCGGAGTTATAATTCGCACCTTGCGTGTGCGGCGCTCGCTTAAGACTTTTTCCAGCACCTGGCGGTCTTCAAAATCAACCGAAACGTGGATTTCAAGCGGCACGTAATCGGTCGTGTAATATTGCGCCAAAACTTCGCTCAGAAATTCTCCGGCGTTCCAATCTTCTTCGGTTTCGGGCAAATCTTCCCAGAAAAATTCGCGTCTGCCGATGACTTTGCCTTCGCGAATCGTAAAAAGCTGAAGCGCAAGGCGCGCGCCTTCGCGGTAAAAACCGAAAACATCAACGTCGCGGTCGGGCGAAGTCATCATTTTTTGCTGCTCGCCGAGCGCGATCACGGTTTGGCGTAAATCGCGGTATTTCGCCGCCAATTCGTATTTATCTTCCTGCGAAAATTTCCACATTCGCTGTTCCAATTCGTCCGCCAGCTCTTTGTTTTTGCCTTCGAGCAGCAGGCGAACGTCGCGGACGGATTCCATATATTCATCCTGCGTGCAAAGCTCTTTGACGCACGGACCGAGACAGCGTTTGATGTGATATTCGAGACACGGGCGCGGCAGTTTGCCGTCAATTTCGATCTCGCAGGTTCGCAGTTGAAACGTCCGGTTGATTAAGTCCAAAGTCCGGCGCGCCAGATTTGCGGGCAGAAACGGTCCGAAATATTTTGCCCCGTCTTTGTTGATTCGGCGCGTAATAACGACTTTCGGAAACGGCTCATTCGTGATTTTTAGATGCGGATATTGCTTATCGTCTTTGAGCAGGACGTTGTAACGCGGTTTGTGCTTTTTGATTAAATTCGATTCCAAAACCAGCGCCTCGACTTCGTTGTCAACGACGATAAATTCAAAATCGGCGATGCGTTTAACCAGTTCGCGCGTCTTCCTGTCCTGATTTCGCGACGACTGAAAATATTGCCGAACGCGGTTTTTCAAGGACTTCGCTTTGCCGACGTAGATAATTTTGCCCTCTGCGTTTTTGTGCAGATAAACGCCCGGCTGCGCGGGTAGCAATTTTAATTTTTCTTCAAGCGTCATTGTTTGAAATTTTATTCAAATCAGATGCGAAAGAAAAACTTATGTTGACTTTTGTTTTCTTTTATAAGAAAAGTTAGCCGCATTGAACATAATTTAACCCATTTTCAGCACGAACCAAACCCTGTATAAATTAAAAACTACTTTGTCAACCCGACGCTATTTCCGAAAACGCATTTTATTTGTTTGCTGAAAAATCTGTTCAATCGGTAAAAAAATCATCGGAGAACTCTTCTCCGAACATTCGTAAATTTTTGTCCGAAAATTCAATTGAACAATTTGAAGATTCCGTTATCACTTTCATAAAACACGAAATTTTATTTTGGCATTAATATACTTGATTCAGTATCACGCTTTGACAGCAAAAGACTGCTGTTTTTTATCACGCTTCAGGGATAAATAAAATTTTCTGAAAAAAAACTTTGAGTGATGATAGTTTTTCCATTCTTTTGGGGCGTTACTTAATTGAGTGTTTAAAACGCGAAAAGGCAAATACAGTTATCTCAATCGAAACCGGACGGAGCGAAAAATGTTTGTGCCGGAATTCAAATAATTTCTCTTGATAAAGAGAGATAATTCGATAACAGACACTAGCTGAGTCAACTATATCAACGCCTTTATTTTCCCTCCAAAGGAGCAAAAATGGCTGGAGAAAACAACGAAGTGCCGGTCAGATGGGTGCGCGATTATCTTTACGATATTTTGCGCGACCTCGGCATTAACTTTATTTTCGGAGTTCCCGGAACGAACGAGATTCCGGTGATTGACGGTTGCGAAATCGCCGAAAACAACGTCAGCTACATCAAATGCCTGCACGAAAACATTGCGATGGGCGCGGCGATGGGCTACGCGCGGATGACGGGCAAGCCGGGCGTGGTCGTGCTTCACGTTACGCCCGGAGCCGGACACAGCATCGGCAATTTATCGAACGCCTGGAAATCGCACATGCCGCTCGTTGTTCTTTGCGGTCAGCAGCAAAACGAACTGGTCACGCAGGAACCGCTGCTCGCCTCGAACGTCGTGCAGATTGCGAGTCAATTTACCAAATGGTCGCACGAATTGCGCTCGTGGGACGAAACCGCACTGGTTTTGCAGCGGGCGTTTAAAGAAGCGATGGCTCCGCCGACGGGTCCGGTTTTTATCTCGTTCCCGTGGGAATTTATGATTCACAAAATCGAGCCGTCAGACCGGGTTCCCGGCGTGACGATGATTCCGCCGCGTTTTACGGGCGATCCTGAAGCGATTCAAAAAGCCGCCGATTTGCTCGGGCAGTCAAACAGTCCGGTGATCGTCGTCGGCGATGGAGTCGGATACGCCGGCGCCTGGGAGGAAGTGCGGAGATTAGCCGAACTGACCGGCGCGCCGGTTTATGCAGAAGGCTTGAGCAGCATGGCGAATTTTCCGAATTCCGATTATCACTGGCAGGGCGAGCTGCCGGGCGATCAAAAGAAAACTCAGGCTCGCTTTCAAGGATGTGATGTTGCTTTTCTTTGCGGTTTTAACGCTCAGGCGCAAATCACCGTTTTCGATTACGCCGACGGACCATTGATTCCCCAATCAGTCCGGCAAATTTATTTGCACAACGACGCTTGGGAAATCGGCAAAAACCATTACGGCGAGGCGGCTATTTTGGGCGACATCAAAGCGACTCTGCCTCTGCTTAATGATCTGCTCGAAAAAAATCCGCCAGCCGGAGCCGCCGAGCGTAATCAGGCTTTGCAAGATGCAGCGCAGGCTCGAAGCAAGCAGTGGTCTCAATATTTGCAGTCTTCGATGAGCGCGAAACCGATTAGAGCGGTCGTCGTCGCTGATGCGCTGCGGCAGTTGATTGAAAAATACGAATTGCAGAAAAAGTTCGTTTACGTTCATGAAGCGGTTTCCGACGCGACGCCATTTCAATTCTATTTGCCGTTTGGACAATCCGCCGCCGAGCCGATCAGCTATTACTGCGTCGAAGGCGGCTCGCTCGGCTGGTCAATGCCTGCTACGCTCGGAATCAATCTGGCGCGCGAAGGGCATCAGGGAATCAAAGCCGAACTTGTCGTTAACGCCGTCGGCGACGGGTCTTCGCTTTTCTATCCGCAAGTTTGGTGGACGGCGGCGCAGCACAATATTCCGATTCTCTACATAATTACGAACAACCGCGAATATCGAACTTTGCTGCAAGGCTTGGTTGCCGTCGTCCGCTATTACGCGGACGATCCGAATTACGGCTGGCGACCGGTTTCGATGGAGCCGAGCTATCTCAAAATTCAACAACCCGACATTAATTTTGTCGAACTGGCTAAGGTTTTCGGCGTTTCAAACGGACGGCGCGTCGTCGAACCCGGCGAAGTGATGGCGGCTCTTCAAGAAGGATTCGAGCATGTTTTAACACAAAAACAATCCTTTGTCGTCGAAGTATTTTCCGACCCTAATCCGTCATCGGCAACGCCAGACGTTCTGCCGAAATCCGCGGAAGCTGAAACGGCGCTCAAAGCCTCCGCCGCCGCGACGGATGAAGCGTCCGACGCGGAGCCGCCGCCGCCGCTCGATATTTTTTACCATCTTTACAAGGAAGGAAAATAATTTTTATGTCCAACGATTCAAACGAAATTCTCGATGTCGCTGTTGTCGGCGGAGGCGTCTCCGGCATTTACTCGGCGTGGCGGCTGCTGACCGACGGCGGAATGAAAAACGTCACGGTTTTTGAAGCCGACGACCACATCGGCGGAAGGCTTTTGTCCGTGACTCCGCCGCGAATCCCCGATATGGTCGCCGAACTCGGCGGAATGCGAATTCTTCCCGCCGTTCAGCCGCGCATCGCCAAATTAATTGAAACTTTAAACGGTAAATCCGACAATCAAAACGATTTTATTGAAACTTACCCGTTCCCGGTTGACCAGCCGCAAAACATTTCATATTTGCGCGGAATTCATCTGCGGCTTCAGGATTTTAACGTAAATCCGCCGAACTTTCCGTTTCATCTGACTTTTCAGGAGCGCGGAAAAACGCCTGCCGCATTGGTCATTAACGCCATCGAGCAAATACTTCCCGGCATCACCAATTCAAACTGTACCGAAGAGAAGCGCCGCGAAATGGCGCGCGACGCCGTTTTTGACGGCGAGCCGCTGTATAAACAGGGATTCTGGCAGGTTCTGATGCGCGTTATGAGCGGCGAGGCATATCAACTGGCGCTGATGGCGATGGGCTACGTGACGACGCTCAGCAATTGGAATGCAGCCGACGCCATTCCCTGGTTTCTCTCGGATTTCGGAGTCAATCCCGATTATCGAGGCTTTGTCAAAGGTTTTCAGCAAGTTCCGCTGACAATTCAAAAACAAGTCGAAGAAGCGGGCGGCGTCATCCGGCTCAACACGCGAATTGCCGGTTTCGAGTTTAACAACGAATCGGTCGAGCTGAAGATCGTTGGCGGCGAAATTATCCGGGCAAAAGCCCTGATTCTGGCGATGCCGCGCCGCGCGCTCGATTTAATCACGCCGCAAAGCCCGCTGCTTCAGGAAACGTCGGCGCGGGCGCTGATTCAAAGCGTTACGCCGCGCCCGCTCTTTAAAATTTTTACGACTTATACATCGCCGTGGTGGACGGCTGCCGGAGTTCAAGCCGGACGCTCGACGACGGATTTGCCGGTCAGACAAACTTATTACTGGGCTAAGATGGACGGAAGCCCGGCGACCGAAGGACGCGCGATGCTTATGGCAAGTTACGACGACGGTCACAACATCGGCTTCTGGGACGGCTTCAGACCGAAACGCGGCGGTTTTTTTCGACCCGATACCAAAGCGCAAACGTCGCTTGAATATTTCCAAGGAACTACGGAAACAGCCGAAGATGAATACAGCGAATGGAACAAATACAAAGCGCCGGCGAAGATGGTCGCCGAGCTTCAACGACAATTAGCCGATATTCACGGGCTGCAATTTACGCCCGATGTGGTTGACTCGTCGTTTAAAGATTGGGGCGACGATCCGTTCGGCGGCGGCTGGAATTCGTGGAATATCGGCGTAAAAAGCTGGGAGGTAAAAGAACAGGTAATTAATCCCGCACCCGACGCACCGGTTTACATTTGCGGCGAAGCCTATTCGGACGCGCAAGGCTGGGTCGAAGGCGCGCTGCAAACCGCCGACATGATGCTCGAAAAATATTTCAGTATCAAACCGCTGTAATTGCCTGCGCTTGTTTTCCGACCGACGCGGCTGTCGAGAAAAAAGCGGAACGATAAACTTTGATTTCGATTTGTTGTTCCGCTTTTTTCTCGACAGCCGCTCTTTCAATTTGGTAATAAATTTACACCCCTAATTTTGAATTTGAGATTTATTCGGAGGACAAAAGAGAAAATGGCAAACGAAAAATTAAACGTCGCAAAAGAAAAAACCCAAATTTTGTTGCAAACAATGATTACGCTCGCTTCGGCGGCTTTCGGATTGATTGTCGCGCTCGCCTGGAACGAGGCGATTAAAACATTAATGGAAAAAGTACTGGGCAAAGAAGATGATTTGACCGGACTTTTTATTTACGCGATTATTGCGACAATCGTCGCAGTCGTTGTTGTAATGATGCTCGGCAGAGCTGCGGCAAAAGTCGGCGGCGAAGCGGCAATTACACGCGAAGCCGATTTATAACCGCTTTCGGATGAAAACAGTTTTAACCACAAACCCGACAAAAGCCGCCCGTTTTATCAAACAAGGCGGCTTAGTCGCTTTTCCGACTGAAACCGTTTACGGTCTCGGCGCGGATATTTTTAATGAAAAGGCGATTGAAAAAATATTTATTGCCAAAGGTCGTCCATCGGACAATCCTTTAATCGCACACGTTGCGGCACGCGAACAAATCAATTTGCTAGTCTCCGAAGTCACTGGCTCGGCAGAAAAATTTATCGAAGCGTTTTTTCCCGCGCCGTTGACTTTGGTTTTGCCAAAGTCAACGCGAGTTCCTTTGATTGCAACGGCGAATCTGCCGACAATCGGCGTGAGAATGCCGCGTCACGATTTAGCAAGAGAGTTTTTAAATGAATGCAGCGCTCCGCTCGTCGCGCCTTCGGCGAATATTTCGGGCAAACCTAGTCCTACAACCTGGCAAGCCGTTTTTGAAGATTTAAACGATCGAATTGACTGTATTTTGCAGGGCGAGCAAACCGAAGTCGGGCTTGAGTCAACTGTGGTTGATTGCACAAAAGATTTTCCGCTGGTGCTCCGAGTTGGTGCGGTTTCATTGGAAGAATTGCAGAGAGTCGTGCCGGAAACAACAATTTATAAAGCCGGAAATGCGGAAAAACTGCCGAGTCCGGGGTTGAAATATCGCCATTATTCGCCCCAAGCAAAGGTCGTTTTAATGAATCCGAAATCCGAAATCCGAAATCCGAAATCCGGCGCTTTTATCGGTTTGGACGAGCCGGTTCAAGAGTTTGCTTTGAAAAAAGTTTGCTCGTCTGTTGAGGAATACGCGCACGAGGTTTTCGCTTTTTTTCGCGAATGCGATTCTATCGGGATAGAAACAATTTTTTGTCAGACTGTTGAAGAAAGCGGAATCGGGCGGGCGTTGATGGACAGATTGAAGCGCGCAGCAAACGCTTAAAAGGAAATGGCAGAATTCTTTTCTGCCATTTCCTTAATAATTTTCTATGGAACGAATGCGGAAGGAATTGGTTTATCTGTTGCAACGCCGAATTGAATTCCTGTGAAACCATTCGTGCTTTGCTGCATATACCAAAAGCCGTTTCTGAAAACCGCTAAATCGGTTTTACCGTCGCCGTCGTAATCTGCCGGTGTTGGAATGTCCAAGGCAATGCCGAACTGGATTCCGGTGAATCCCATCGAAGAGCGCAGCAAATACCAGATTCCTTCGCGAAAAACAGCCTGATCCGCCTTTCCGTCCCCGTCGTAATCTCCGACAACGGGCTTATCCGAAGCAACTCCGAATTGTACGGCAGTAAAACCTGCTTGCGAGCCGAGCATATACCAAAAGCCGTCTCGAAAAACGGCTAAATCGGTTTTCCCGTCTCCGTCATAATCCGCAGGAACAGGCTTATCGCTGGAAATACCGAAATGTTCGGCGCGAAATTGGTTGTTTGAAGATTGCAGAATATACCAAAATCCGTTTCGGAAAACCGCCGTATCGGCTTTCCCGTCTCCGTCATAATCCGCAGGAACCGGAACATCTCCGCTTATTCCGAATTGAATGCCGGAGAATTGATTCGTAGAGCTATTTATCCGATACCAGATTCCGCCCCTGAAAACGCTAACGTCAGTTTTACCGTCTCCGTCGTAATCTGCTGGCGTTAATTTATCCTGCGCGAGACCGAAGTTTGACGCAGAAAAACCCGAAGTTGAAGCGTTTAAATACCACGTTCCGTTTGAAGGACGGAAAACAGAGACATCGGCTTTGCCGTCCCCGTCGAAGTCAAACAGCGCGGGACGACGGCGAGTCTCATTATTGAGCAAACGGGCAACACTTGTGCGCCGGGTGTTATTTACCAAATCAAAGAGACCGCCAATAATAATTTTTCCGTTCGCCAGCAGCTCGACGCTTAAAACTCTCTCGTTGGTTGTAACGCTGAAACCCGGATCGAGTGTTCCGTTGGAATTAAGTCGAATCACGCCGGTTATTGGTTGACCTGTTGATATAGATATTCCCGCAATAATAATTTTTCCGTTCTGTTGAATTGCAATATCGAACACGGTGCCGATGCCTGCGCTTCTCGAATCGAAAGTCTCATCCAAAGCGCCGTTGGAGTTCAACCTGACGATGTTGCCGCGCGATGCTCCATTAACCGCAAAAGTCCCGCCGAGCAGGATTTTTCCGTCCGGCTGAACGGCAACAGCGGCAAGCGTGCCGGAACTGACAACTGAATTAAAAGTGTTATCCAGCGAACCGTCGGCATTTAAGCGAGCGATTCCATATCGCGCAACGCCGTTTACCGAACCGAATGTTCCGACGATTAAGATTTTATTATCCGGCTGTAAAATAACTTTATTAATCTGACCGTTTGTTCCGGCGTTAACGTCAAAACTCGCGTCGCGCGTGCCGTCAGGATTCAAGCGGACGATGTTGTTGGCAGGCGCGCCTCGGTATTGAGTGAAATTGCCGGCAGCCAGAATTTTTCCATCCGCTTGGACGGTGAGCGAAAAGAGTATTCCCGTAAAACCTGTGCCGACGTTAAAGCTCGAATCTACCCTGCCATCTGGAAAAAGCCGAGCAATTCTGTTGTAAACAACACCGTCCTGGGCAAAAGCGAACCCGCCGCCGATCAAAATTCTTCCGTCCGGGTGCAGCGCGATTGTTTGAATTGCGCCCGATAAAGCGGTTCCAAAGATAAATGAACCGTCAAGCGTTCCGTCCTGATTGAGGCGAACTATGCTCGGAAGCGGCGCGCCGTTTACAAAATCGAAAAGTCCGGCGATTAAGGTTTTGCCATCCGGCTGCGTGACGGTATCGGAAACGGTTCCGGTGAGGAAGCCTTCAAAGCCTCTTCCGATATTAAACGACGAATCGAGAGAGCCGTTGGCTTGAAGCCGCGCAATTCTGCGGGGAGAAGTAAAGTTTCCGCCCACAACGATTCTACCGTTTGTCTGCAAAGCAACGTCGCTAACTGTAGTGCTCAAAAACGGATTGGTAAAATTCGGGTCAACCGTTCCGTCCGCAATTAACCGAACAATGTTTGAACGCGAAACTCCGTTCACCGAAAAGAAATTTCCCCCGATGAGAATCAATCCGTCCGGTTGAACGACAATATCGGTAACCGTCGTGACGCTGAAATCAATGCTCGCGAATGCAGCGTCTAAACTGCCGTCCTGATTTAAACGAACCACGCTTTCGCGCGGCGAGCCGTTAAAATCGGTAAATAAGCCTCCGACCAAAATTTTCCCATTTGAAAGAACAGCGAATGCGCGCACCGAATTATTCGCGCCCGTGCCCGGATTGAAGCTCGTATCAACGCTGCCGTCCGGGTTAAAACGCGCGAGACGATTGCGCGCAATACCATTAAAATTTGTAAAATCTCCGCCGACGAGAATCTTGCCGTCCGGCTGGAGCGAGATTGTCTGTATCGTCTGATTTGCGCCCGAACCGGGATTAAACGATGCGTCCAGAGTCCCGTCCGCGTTCAGGCGGGCAATCCGATTACGCGAAGTCTCGCCGACGGCTGTAAAAATGCCGCCGATGAGAATTTTGCCGTCCGGCTGGATCACAATCTCGTTAATGGAGGAATTCGGACCGCTTGCCATATTAAATGTCGTATCCAGACTTCCGTTTGAATTTAACCGGATTATGCGAAATGCCGGTTGTTCATTGACAGTCGAAAACGTGCCGCCGATAACGATTTTGCCGTCAGGCTGCAAAGCGATTGCCGAAACCGAGCCGTTTAGCGAAGGCGGGTTAAAAGTCGCATCGGGCAGACCATCGGGGTTCAAGCGAACAATTCTACTCGTCGGCACTGCGTTGTAGTTCGTAAACAAACCGCCAACCAGAATTTTCTCGTCCGGTTGGACGACGACTGCGGAAACCTGCGCGTTCTCATCAATAACTTCCACGCCCGCGAACGAGGGATCAAGGTCTCCATCAGCGAGGTTTTCATTTGGGGATGTTGTTTTTGAAGAGACCGGCAAGGAAGTTTGGCTAATCCCGCTTGCTTCGATTAATTGATTGTGTTGTGAAGAATTGATCAATTCCGAGACTCCTGCATTTTGCGCCTCAGATAGGTCTTGTCCGTATCCGTTTGAGTGAAAAGAGAGAGCGATTATGAAAATGAAAAAAGCCGCTAAACGACGGAATCCCGTTTTTTGACTTTTATGGACAAAAAGTTTGTTGTTCATTAGATTGTTTTCTTTCTGCGGGTGGAGGTTTGAAAAAATTGTTTCAATCAGTGCATAAACGAGCAAAGTCAAGCATCAGCAAGCCTGATCGTCTAAAAAATGAAGGTAAATCAATGTTTATTTCCAAGTCAAGCGGAAAGCTATAATCTTCTGCAAGTTTTTGTTTAAAGTTA
>DASVRD010000028.1:0-12014 GCA_036388775.1 Pyrinomonadaceae bacterium
CGTAAAGCGAAAGAGCGAGAACGTAAATCGGAAAAGCGATTTTTTCCAGAATTTGCGGCAGCGCCGTGAAATCGTTTTGCACAAACCATTGAAACTGGCGCGGCAAATTCGCGTGCCAGTAAATGAGCGGATAAACGGTCGCCAGATAAATCGCAGCCGTATCAATCCATTTTCCCCAATCGTTTTGCTCTTTTAATTTCGCTCGATAAAGCCGCACCCAGCCGTATTGCTGCCGCACAAAATGAAAAACCGCGACGTAAGCCAGCACGCGCCAAAACAGAGCCGGGCTTTCCGAATAAAGAGCGACGCCAACCAAATAACCGAAAAGCGGTACGAGCGAGTAGAGCCAGATTCGACGTTTTAATTCCGCCGGATCGAAATAAACCCGAAATCCGGTCGCCCAGACGTGCGCGACATCAACCAGCAAAACCGCCGAAATCCAAGTCCAATCGGGCGATTCGTCGTTTAAAATTCCGAACTGCGCGCCGATTGCTAAAAGCAAAAGCGACAAAATCGCGCTGCCCGCAAAAACACCCAAATCAACGGCGGGTGAAAAAAGCCAGAGTTTTCGCGCGCCGGTTTCTTCGGACTCGGCGGTTTGATAAGGAAAAAGTTTTGTCGCTTCAACGCTCATCTTAGGCAGAAAAGATATAAAACTTTTCGTCGGCAATCGCAACAGTAATCAGGGCTATTTATTAGCTAAAAACTCGTTCAATCGTTTTTCCAACTCGCGCACTTTGCGGGCGATTTCGCCGAGACGCCGGAAAGCGGCAATCGAGCGCAGCCATTCGCGGTTGTCAAATGCCGGAATGCCCGAAAGGATTTTGCCCGGTTCTACATCGTGGCTCGTTGCGGATTTTGCAGTGATCACGGCGTCGTCGCCGACTCGGAGATGTCCCGCGATGCCGACTTGTCCGGCTAAAATCACGCGCTTTCCGATGACCGAGCTTCCCGCTAATCCGGTTTGCGCGCAAACAAGCGCATCTTCGTCAACGGTGCAGGAATGACCGATTTGGACGAGATTATCAATTTTCGCGCCGCGCCGGATTCTGGTTTCACCGACCGAAGCGCAATCAATCGTCGTTCCCGCGCCGATTTCCACATCATCTTCAATCACGACTCGCCCGGTTTGCGGAATTTTCAGCCATCGGCGGTTTTCATCCTTCGCGTAACCAAAACCGTCAGTACCAACGACGGCGTTGTTGTAAATAATCGCTCGCTCGCCGATTTCGCAGTTTTCGCGGATTGAAACGTTTGAGTGAATCACCGAATCCTTGCCAATCGAAACGTTTTCGTAAACGGTCACATTCGGCAAAATTTGAACTCCGGCGGCAATTCGACAATTCGCGCCAACGACCGAGTTTGCGCCGATGAAAACGTCTGCGGCAATTTGCGCCGTTTCATCAATGACAGCCGAAGGATGAATCGAAGTGTTGCGTTTCAATTCGGGATGAAACAGCCGCAAAGCGCGCGTATAAGCCAAATACGGGTCTTTCGCGCGCAAAACCGCAATGTCGCCGCGCTCGATTAATTCCGTTTCGCGCAAAAAAATCGCGCTCGCGTTTGTCTTTTTGATCTGCGGCGTGTATTTCGGATTTGCCAGAAACGTGATTTGTCCGGGTTGAGCGATGTCTAATCCGGCTGCGCCCGTGATTTCCAAATCCGCGTTGCCTTCTTCAATTCGAGAATCGGTTTTTTCTGCCAGTTCGGAAAGTTTCATTTCTCGAAAAGCATAAACTATGCGAATCAAGATTAGAAAATCTTCGCGCCCTTTGCGCTCTTTGCGGTTTAATTCTGAAAAACTTAACCGCGATGGACGCAAAGGCTTGACGCGAAGAACGCGAAGAAAATTTATTGATGATTTTCATAAATTGATATTTAAAAATTCACCGGGATTGCTCGCAAATGTAACAAAACTCGTGTAATATTCAGCCAAATTTGGCGGCGTTCTGCTTTTTTACGGACAAATGACTGAGATTCACGTTTCGCAAATTCCCGAAATACAAAAGAAAACCGATTATCCGTACTACACCGAAAATCTGCCCGAAGAGATAATCGAAGAAGGCAGATACGTCGCGCGTTTTGCCGGAACGCCGGAAGAAATTGACGCCGCTTTAAGGCTGCGTTTTGAGGTTTTCAATCTCGAATTAAATGAAGGTCTCGAATCGTCGTACATTACGGAACGCGACGAAGACGAGTTTGACCAGACTTGTCATCATTTGATCGTCGTCGAAAAAGAAACGAATAATGTCGTCGGCACTTATCGCCTCAGAACCGGGGAGATGGCGCAAATCGCTCATGGTTTTTACACCGAAACCGAGTTTGATTTTAGTCTGTTGCCTGCGGAAGTCGTTGAGCAGGCTGTGGAAATCGGGCGCGCCTGCATTGACCGCAATCATCGCAACGCGCGAGTTTTGTTTTTGCTGTGGAAAGGTTTGGCGCTGTATCTGACGCGGATGAAAAAGCGTTATATGTTCGGCTGCTGCTCGTTGATGTCGCAGGATTGCACCGAAGGCAGGCGGGCGTTGCGGCAATTTACGCGAGACGGTGATTTGCACGAGACTCTGCAAGTTCGACCGCGCCCCGAATGCGCTTGCCAGCCGGAAGATTATCATTCGCCCGATACGCAGGAAGAATTGGAATTGCCCAGACTTTTCGGCACTTATCTGCGAATCGGCGCGAAAGTGTGCGGCGAACCGGCGATTGACCGGCAATTTAAAACCATTGATTTTTTCGTGATTTTCGACGCCAAAGAAATGCCCGAAAAATACCGCGAAATGTTTTTCGGAGTTTTGACCGCAGCAGCCGGATTCGACGTTTCCAAACAAAACACGGAAAACCAATGAGAAACGTTCGGGCAATTTTGCGGTTTGCCGCTTTTGTGTTTTTGACTTTCGGAATTTACGCGCTCTGGTGGACTGGCGCGTTTTTTGTTTCGGGCGAAAAACAGAAAATCAATTGGCGGCGATTTATCTTGCGAAACTGGGGACGCGGTTTTGTTCGCATCGCTAATCTGCATCTGGAAATCAAAGGCAATCCGCCGAAACCGCCGTTTTTGCTTGTTTCAAATCATTTAAGCTATATGGACGTTGCGGCATTGCGCTCGGTTTTAGAATGCGTTTTTGTGGCGAAAGCCGACATCGAAGGCTGGTTAATGGCTGGAACGATGATTCGTAATTTGGGAATGATTTATATCAACCGCGAAAATCGCCGCGACATTCCGCGCGCCGGCGCAAAAGTCATCGAAGCAATGGAACACGGAGAAGGCGTCATCATTTTCGCCGAAGGCACAACCAGCAACGGCAGCCAAATTTTACCGTTTAAATCTTCGCTTTTAGAATTTGCTGCCGCGCGAGATTTGCCCGTTTGTTATTCGACGATTTCTTACGAAACCGCGCCGGGAGAAACTCCGGCTTCGGAATCAATTTGCTGGTGGCGCGAAGAATCGGGTTTTGTGCCGCATATTTTCGAGCTTTTCAAAATGCCGGGCTTTAGCGGCTCAATAACTTTCGGCGACGTGCCGATTGCTTCATCAAACCGCAAAGAACTCGCCGAAAAACTGCATCGAGCCGCCAGCGCGCAATTTATTCCGGTGAAATAGAACGCAGATGACACAGATTTAACGGATTCCCGCTGATATTTTAAAGAATTCAAATCTGCGTTTTACCTGTTAAATCCGCGTTATCTGCCGTCTATTCCTGCTCTTCCAACTCGCGGATTTTCTCAACGCGGCGCTGGTGTCTGCCGCCCGCGAATTTCGTTTCAAACCAGGCGCGGACTATTTTCGGAATTTCGCTTTCCGGCGTTGTCCGCGCGCCTATTGACAGAACATTGGCGTCGTTATGCTCGCGGGCAAGACGCGCGGTTTCTTCGTTCCAGGCGACGGCGGCGCGAACGCCGTGAATTTTGTTCGCTGCGATTGCCATTCCAGTTCCAGAACCGCAGACGAGAAGCCCTTGATCAAACTCGCCGTCCGCAACTTTGCGTGCGACTTTTGCGGCAAAATCCGGGTAATCAACCGAATCGGTCGAAACCGCGCCGAAATCTTCAAACTTAATACCCAACTCATTTAGAACAGGCTTGAGCCGTTCTTTTTCCTCGTATCCGGCGTGATCTGCGCCAAGTGCCACTTTCATATTTTTTTTGCCCGCAAATTATTGTTTTAATGATAATTTCTTTTTGTATTCGTCCAAAAGACGGTCTGCCCGGTCGAATTCGTTGTCATCAATCATCGAATCATTTTTGGAATCGAGCTGTTTTGAATCGTTTTTCGCCGCAAATAATTTATAAGCTCCGTAACCCGCCGCCCCGATAACGGCAAAAACAAACAAATACCAAACGACGTTTATAATCAAGCCGATGAGCATATACGCGAGAACAACGGCGAAAACGACAACGGCGACGGCGGCGAGAAGTTTAGCGAGTTTCATACGCAAAATCTTGAATACCTTTTGCTACAGAATAATTGAGGCGGAAGATTTCTGCAAAGAAAAATCACTTTAACGCTCGCCACATCAACCATAAAACAAGCGCTGCGCGCAAAGTCCATGCGGCGGTGCGAATCCAATTTGTATTGACCAGCGAGCGATGCGTCTCAGCATCAAAACCCTGCGCGAGTCTTTCATGCAGCGGGACTTGCAGAAAAAAAGTCGAAAGCCAGATTGCCAAAATTAAACCGATTCCAATCCACAAAATACGCCGATCAACGTTTGGCAATGGATAAAAAACAAGCAGAATGGCGGAAACAGCTTCCGCAATCATTAGTGGCGCAACGACGTAAGTTATTCGGTTCATGTGCGCATCGTGAAAAAATCGGTATTTTTCATCGCCGACGTAACCGAAGAGCGGATAATGAACGATTTGAACGAGCCAGATGACTCCCGCCAGGGAAAGCGTCGCTGCTAGCTGAATAATTATTAAAATCTTTTCCAAGTTTAAAAAATTTCGACAAAGCTGTTTGCCGAAAATTAAGAAAGCCGCCGAAAACATTGACGTTTGCGACGGCTTTCTTCCTGCCCCTTGCTCGTAGTATTATCTGCTCCCTCGCTCTCAGTTGTCTAAATCGGCATTTTACCACCAGGTTCACTGAACATAATTCAAACATCATTTGAGCGGTTTGAGCGTTTTCAGAATAAAATACTGAAAATGATATGTCAACTCTATTCGATGATGAAAAATGCCCATTGCTCGGTTTGAGCGTTTTATAATAAAATCAAACGAACATTTCGGCGCTAATCCAACGATTTGATAAAGTTTTACGAGCAAGGGAAAAATGCAGGGGGCGAAAAATCTAACGACAAAAGAAGTGGCGCGCATCTGCGGCGTCAGCGACGCGACCGTCAAACGTTGGGCGGAAGCCGGAATTTTGCGCGCCGAACGCACGAACGGCGGGCATCGTCGTTTTCGAGCCGAAGAAGTCGCGCGTTTTCAGCGCGAATCCGGTCTCGGATTGAAACAAACCGGCGCTGCTCAATCAATTTTAAAAACTGTCTCGGCGCGCGTGTCGAGAAAATTTCAATCCGAATCGGCTCTTTTTCAAGCGCTGGTCGCCGGGCGCGAGGAAGAAACGACGAGCGTTTTAATCAACGCTTTTTTGCAGGGCGAATCGCTCGCCGAAATTTTCGACCGCGAAATTTGCCCCACAATGACGCGCGTGGGCGAGCTGTGGTTTGAAGGAAGGCTTTCAGTCGCCCACGAACATCTGGCGACCAGAACCGTTTTAAGCTCGGTGCAGAAACTGCAAGCGGTCGTTCCGGTCGCCAAGTCGAACGGAAAACTGGCGATGTGCTGCACGATTGAAGGCGATTTTCACGAGCTTCCGGCGCATCTCGTTCAAATTTTGCTCGAAAGCAATGGCTGGGAAGTGCTGAATTTCGGCGCTCACACGCCGCTTTTCGCTCTCGCCGAAGAAGCCGTCGAACATAAACCCGATTTAATCTGCATTTCCGCCGCGATTATGCCCGATGTTGACCGCACCGCGCGCGATTTTCGCAGTTTTCGCGCAGACATCGGCAAAACAAACGTTGCGATTATTCTCGGCGGGCGCGGTTTTACCGATGAACACGCGCACAAACGGTTTGACGCTAATCTGGTCGTCAAAACCTTTTCCGAGCTTGCAGAGTTTGCCGCAAACTTAAGTTAATTTTTTTTAGATTTTTATGCGTTTCAAATTTATATTGTCAAAAAAGCGAAGTTGAGTCAGAATATAAATGTTCTATTTACATCACCAATTTCAGAGAACGTTGTTTTTATGGCGAGCAAGCGTCGGATTCGCGCAAATGCGTGCGAAGGAAAGGTGCGTCACATCACGGAATCGCACGCCAAATATGCTTGTTTTGTGGAAAAACAAAGACTGGGAGAATGGCTGATTTATTATAAATGTAAATTCTGCCGCCGTTGGCACATCGGACATCCGCCGAAAAAAATCCGTCGCGCCATCAACGAACGCTATTTCGGCTCTTAAATTGTTTTAGTTAATTGTTCGATTTCTTATAAATAGAGAATTAACTGATTTGCTCTTCCATCGCTCGGAGTTTGCCGTTTTGCCCGTCATTTGCAAAAATTAGTTGAAACACTCGAAGCGCGTTTTCCCGTTCGCCTGCGCGCTCAACCTTTTGCCCGTTTCGATTGATGCGACAGTTAAGATTATTATTGCTGCTGTTTGTTTTCGGTTTCGCGCCGCTAATTACCTGCGCGCAGGAGGCGGATTTGCCTGAGCTTGTGCGCCGCATCAAGCCGTCGGCGGTGGCAATTGAGACTTTTAGCGGAAAAGGCGAGAAACTTTCGCGCGGGAGCGGTTTTTTTGTTTCGAGAGATAAAATCATCACCAATCGCCACGTCATCGAAAACGCCGAAAGAGTCGAGATTCGTTTGAGCAGCGGTAAGACTTTTACGGCAAAAGGCGTCTTGGCAATTGACGGCGAAGCCGATTTAGCGCTGCTCTTAGTTGACGTTCCGGCAGAACAAGCGTCGCCGCTCTATATCGAAAAAGCGCCGCCGCAGGAAGGCGAATCAATCGTCGTTATCGGCAATCCGTTCGGTCTGGAAGGCTCGGTTTCAAACGGAATCGTTTCAGCCGTCCGGGAAATCGCAGGCTACGGCAAAATCATTCAAATCACCGCGCCGATTTCGCCCGGCTCAAGCGGTTCTCCGGTCGTCAATATGCGCGGCGAAGTCGTCGGAATCGCCACTTTGCAAGCCGCCGAAGGTCAGAGCTTGAATTTCGCGGTTCCCGCCGAACGCATCGCAGGATTAAAAATCGGAAATCTGCAAACCTTTACCGCGCTCGACGCCGACACGCGCAAAAGCAAACGCGCCGGAGCCGAGAGGCTTTACGCGCAAGGCTTGGCGCAGTTATCGCGCGACGATTTTGCGCGTGCCGCGCCGCTTTTTGAACGCGCGGCGCAGGCGGACGAAAATTACGCCGAAGCGTGGTATCAAGCGGGTTTTAGCTACGGAATGCTAGGGAAACACGCCGAAGCTCTGCGGGCGACGAAACAAGCCGCGCGTTTGCGTCCCGAATGGGCGCAGGCGCAAATCAACATCGGCGCGTCTTCTTATGCGCTCGGTCAATACAAAGACGCCGAAACGGCTTACAAACAAGCGGCAAAGCTCGATTCAAACAACCCGGAAGTTCAATACGCGCTCGGTTTGACTTTGAATAAATTAAACAAAACAGACGAAGAAATTCTCGCTTACAAACGCGCCGTCGCGCTCAAACCGGATCACGCTAACGCTCTCGAACGGCTCGGAATGGCGTATTTCAAAGCCGGACGATTTAAAGACGCGCTCGCCGCGTTTGAGCAGCTCAAAACTTTCAAAGGCGACGCAAAATCTTACAATTATTTCGGCGAAAGTCTGCTCGAATTAGACCGCGCCGACGAAGCGATTTCCGCTTTTAACACGGCGGTCGGAATGAATTCCGATTTCGCAAAGGCGCGTTACAATCTCGGTCGTGCCGAATTGAAAAGAGGCAACCGCGACGCCGCGCTCATTCAGTACGAATTGCTCAGAACCACCAATACCGATTGGGCTGATAAACTCTACGTTTTGATAAACCCGTGAACGAACTTGAAGCGCTCGCAGAGCTTCGCCGCATCAAAACCGCTTATCAAACTTTCATCCGCGACAATTTTGAGTCTGCGGCGCAGGATTGCAGCGTTTGTCCGACCTTCGGCGTGTGCTGCACCGACGCACATTTCGTTAACGTTCACATCACTCGCCTCGAAGCCGCCGCTATCCGCGAATCAATTGAAAACAATCCGAATTTAAGCGAAGAAAAAAAGCAATCTGTTTTTGTACGAGTTCAAGAAACAATCGAAAAATACGATTTAAAAGACGCGGGCGACACTTTCGCGCAGACTTTCGCCTGTCCGCTTTTTGACAGAAAAATCGGCTGCCTCGTTCACGGAGATGGAGCAAAACCTGCGCCCTGCATTCAGCACGCCTGTTACGAAAACAAACAGGATTTGCCGCCAGATTGTTTGCAGGATGCGGTAGAAAACAAAATCGAAAAACTTAACAGCGCAATTTACGGCGAAGATTGGCGCTGGCTGCCGCTGCCGCTTGTATTAGCTGATTCGGAAAATGTTACAAACTGCTGAAATCCAATATTGACCGCAAAAAAACTTAGAATCTCTCCACACACGATAAGCGCAATCAAAATTATTGTTAGTGTTTTGCAAACATTGCTATATTATTGATTGGGCTTAAATCCCACGCTCGCCTGACAAAAATCCTTCGCAACTCTCAAAGGAATAAAATGCTCAAAAAAATACTCTTGCTTTTGCTCGCCTCTTTGACTCTTTTTTTCAATTCACAGACAGCGTTCGCACATTACAAACTCGTTTCAAGCAATCTGTCGGAAACAAACTCCGGCAATTCGTATAGCGTTAATCCCTTTCAAAGTTCCGATGGTCGTTACGTTGTATTTAGAAGCAATGCGACTAATCTTTTGCCGAATTCAAATAGTCCGTACGGTCAGATTTATGTGCGCGACTTGGAAACCGGGAATTTAGAGCTTGTCAGTGTAAATTACTCACAAACAGGAGCGTCGAACTATCATTCATGGATTGGGAGAATTAGTGCAGACGGACGGCACGTAGTTTTTTTAAGTGCAGCAACCGATCTTGTTAAATCAACCTCGGGCATCCGCCAGTCAGATTCACAATACCGTATATTTGTTCGCAATCTTGAAACCGGGACGACATATCTAATTCCACCGCCGGTATTTAATGGCACAAGAAATGGTAATTTACTTTATCAAAATTTAATCGTCGGCGGACCTCTGATAAGCTCAAATGGGCGTTTCGTTGTTTATAACATTGAAATTTTAAAAAGCAGAGTTCGATTCCCTAATACGTCTAATTTAACTTCACAAAAAGGTTCGTTGGAAAGCCGAGTTTATGTTTGGGACAGAGAAACCGGACAAAGCAAATTGGTAAGCACAAATCTTCCGTTAAGATTTGACGTTAATATTTATTCCAATTTCAAGGCGATGACACCTGACGGCAGATTTATTGTATTTAGTAATTCTTCTTCTGAATTGTCGCCGGTGACGTCACCTTTTGTTGGGCTTTTCGTGCGTGACATGATAACGGGTGAAATTGAGCCGATAGATGTGCGCGCGTCTAATTTTAAGGAAGAATTTTCCGTAGGTTTCGTGCATTATGCGACGACGAAGATCAGCGATGACGGACAATACGTAGTCTTTCAGCATTTATCAAAAAATCTAACAAATATTCCTGATAACAATAATGTAATGGATATTTTCATCCACGACAGAATTGCAAAGACAACTCGATTAGTTTCTTCAAATTACTTGCAAACCGCTTCCGCCGACAACGAATCTGAATTGTTCTCAATGAGTTCAAACGGACGTTTTGTTGTTTTTCGCAGCAAAGCAAAAGATTTAATTCAGAATCAACCAACGCAACACAACGAAGATGTTTTTGTTTGGGATGCTTTAACCGGCTCTAAACTCTGCGTCAGCAGAGATATACCAAATTTGGGCACCGAGCCGAACAGTTACTTTGAGGCAGATATTAGCGAAGACGGCGTGTATGTGGCGATTGGAGCGCAAAGAAAACCGGAATTCATCGGTCTAAGTGAAGTATTTGTATTTAATACCTTTAATAATCAAACTCGTATGATTAGCAATTTTTCCAAGTCGCCTACAGTTGGGAGCGCCGGAATACTCTCAATTAGCCAAAACGGCAGCAAATTGGTTTTTCAAACTACATCCTCATTGCTTCCGAATGACGATAATAATGGCTATTCGGACATTTATTCTTATTCATTAGATAAAGGTTTTTAAACCGGAAAACGGCAAATCTGTTAATATGCCGCCTAAAGAATGGATGCGGCAAAACAAATCAAATCTGTCGGAGTTATCGTCAAGCCGAGACACGCGCAGGCGTGGGAAACGGCGTGCGAGCTTGGAACTTGGCTGGAAAAACGCGGGATTCGGCTCGTCGGCAAAAGACTTTCGCAAGCCGAGCGTAGCGTTTCGGATTCGGGCTTGAATTGCGAGATTGAAATTGCCGGCGAAGATTATTTTATCGAAGAGGTTGATTTAATCGTCGTTTTGGGCGGCGACGGAACGATGATTTCGACCGCGCGTTTGATCAGCGACCGTTCGATTCCGGTTTTGGGAATTAATTACGGCGGGCTTGGTTATTTGACCGAGTTTCGCATCGAGGAGATGTTTGCGGCTCTCGAACAAATTCTTGCAGGAAATTATGAGCTTGATCCTCGCGTTACGCTTCGCGTCGAACATTGTCGCGACGGCGAAACTCTTTTGACAAACCGCGTGCTGAACGATGTCGTGATTAACAAAGCCGCGCTCGCCCGCATTATCGAACTCGAAGTCTGGCTCGACCGCCTTTTCGTCAACAATTTCCGCGCTGACGGTTTGATTGTTTCGACGCCGACCGGCTCGACAGCTTATAACTTGAGCGCGGGCGGTCCAATTATTTTTCCGACGATGAACGCGGTTGTCATTACTCCGATTTGCCCGTTTACGCTCTCGAATCGCCCGATTGTCGTGCCCGACGAAGCGGAAATCGAGCTTGTTTTAAAAACTAAAAATGAGGAAGTCGCGCTCACGCTAGACGGTCAAGTCGGCTTTCAACTGCAAGCCGGAGATTCCGTCAAAATCCGCAAAAGCCGGATGACTTTTAATCTCGTTCAGCCGCCGAACCGCAACTATTTCGACGTTCTCCGCGATAAATTGCGCTGGGGACGATAAAGAAGAGGAGAAAGGGAGAAAAGGAGATGAGGAGTTGTATTTTTCTCCCTTTTTCCTCATCTCCTTTTCTCCCTTTCCTCATTTAATTACGCGATAAACTTTGCCTTTGTGTACGACGACCACTTGTTCGCCGAGGGCGAAGAATTGCGCCAGTTCTTTTTCCTGAGCTAGCAAGGCGAAATATTCATCGCTCGCAAACTGCACTTTGATTTCGGGCAGTTTTGTTTCCGGTTTAAATTCGGCGTCCTGCCAGAAACCGCTTTGCTGATAAAAAGTTTTTGTGCCGACTTGCTGGGCTGTTTTTTGATTAAAATAAAGCTGTTCGTCATCTTTGTTAACCGTGACGACCGTTTGCTGCGCGACTTGCTGCTTACTGAGCGCGACGGCGTCAGCGCCGCTCTGAGCTTCGACTTTTCGCTTCTCTTCAGCTCTTATTGTCGGACTCGTATTTCTGAAACTTTGATCTAAAGATTGTCTTTCCCTTCTAACATCAATTTGCGCGCTTCCATCAATCGCTAAATACGAAGTGTAGGGCGTGACAATTCCGAAGCGCGTTCCCAGATCAATGATTTCGTCGCGCAATTCCTTGTTTTCGCCATTCGCGCGGATTTGCTCTAAAAGCCAGCCGACGCGCCGCGTCGCCCAGAGGCGCGGGAGAAAATCGTTTTTCTCGTCTCGTTGCGGAAAGCGTAAATTTTCGTAAAAGAAAGTTCTCGTTTCCCTGCCGTTTTTTCCCGTTACTTTTAACAGCGCGCTACGTAAATCG
>DASVRD010000029.1:0-23053 GCA_036388775.1 Pyrinomonadaceae bacterium
CGCGGCGCCAGCAGGTTAAAAGGCGCAAGAGTTTTAGCCTCTGATTTGCGCGCTTCGGCGTCGCTCGTGCTGGCGGCGCTGGCGGCGGAAGGCGAAACCATAATTGACCGCGTTTATCATATTGATCGCGGCTATGAAACAATAGTCCGCAAATTTCGCTCTCTGGGCGCACAAATCGAAAGAATTAAAACAAATGATGAATGATGAACGATGAATGATGAACTGAAAGCAAATCCGGCATTCAATTCATCGTTCATCATTCATCGTTCATCGTTCAATTATGGATTGCATTTTTTGTAAAATTATCAACCGCCAAATTCCGGCGAAAATTGTTTATGAAGACGAACGCTGTCTGGCTTTTCACGACATCAACCCGCAGGCTCCGGTTCATATTCTCGTGATTCCGAAAGAGCATTTTGCCTCTCTTAAAGCAGCCGAGGAAACCCAGGAAGCTGCAATCGGTTATGTGATGCGAAAATGCGCGGCTATTGCCGAGCAGGAAGGAATAAGCGAAAGCGGTTTTCGCACCGTTATCAACACCGGCTCGGACGCGCAGCAATCGGTTTTTCATCTGCACGTTCACCTGCTCGGCGGGCGACCGATGGGTTGGAACCCGGCTTAGTCAATTACGAATTTCAAATTACGAATTACGAATTATGGAATTTGATTTTTAAGTAAAATGTTCCGGCATTAGTAATTTGAAATTCGTAATTCGTAATTGATTTGTTAAACTTTCAGGCAAAGAACAAATTTAGTCTGGAAAGTTTTAATGAAAAAAGTCTTTATTGCTTTGGCGGTGTTTATATTTGCCGCCGGTTCGTTTGGCTGCGCGACGAATGCCAACACCTCAGCCGATACGACGAATTTAAATTCGACCAACTCAAACGCAAACACGGCAACCGCGATTGTTGTCGAAACCCCAAACACGAATGCTCAGCCACCGCTTCCCGAAGAAGTGCCGACATTTACCGATGCGAAAGAAGCGCTCGAAACCGGGAAAAAATATTTTGAGAATAACCGGGACGAGCAAGCCATTAATGCCTTTGAACAAGCCATCAAATTAGACCCGAATCTCGGCGAAGCGCATTTTCATCTCGGCGTCGCTTACGAACTTAAAGAGGAAAACGAAGTCAATCCAACGCCTGAACCGACGCCAACAGGAAAATCCGCAAAAAACAAAAAACCGGCAGAAAAGCCTTCGGAGAAAGAATTTAATGCCGCGATCAAATCTTACGAAAGTTATTTGAAGAAAAATCCGAAAGATGCCGCCGCGCATTATTATCTCGGACTTTCCTACGAAAAGATTTTTGAAGACGAAAAAGCCCAGAAGGCTTTTAAGGAAGCCGTTGAGTTACAGCCGGAAGACAGCCAGTATCAATACGAGTACGGACAGGTTTTAATCAAGCTGGCACAATACGACCAAGCGGTTAGAGCGTTGAAAAAGTCTTTGGAGTTTGACCCGGAAAACACGCGCGCGGAAGCGGCACTTGAAAGAGCACAAGCCGGAAAAAAACGAGTTGATGCCGCTAAGGAAGAGGCGAAAAAGGACAAACCCGCCCAACCAGAAGAGCCTCCGCAGAGACCGAGCCGCTCAAAATCAACGCCCCGGTCGGATAAAACGGAAACGCCTGCTGATAAACCGAAAGAAACCGCGCCGCCTCCGCCTGCGAATCCGAAACCCAATAATTCTTAACTTCTGCAAAAAGCCGGTTTAAACAATCGGCTTTTTTTCTTCTTCGGATAACCGCAATTTTTTCGACAAAAACCTTGAAAGTTAATTGACATTAACCGTATCTTTAAAACATTAGAAATTGATTTAAAATCGCTGCACTCGGATTGTCACACTGTATCTTATAAGCGTTGCAGCAGAACTGGTTGATTTTGCCGATATGGAGAAAGCACGAATGGATATTCCCACCAAAGCCCTGTGGTTGTTCGGTCTTAATTTTCTTGATGCCGTTTTCACGCTCTTTTGGGTCAAGAACAATCTCGCCGAAGAAGGCAATTCGCTAATGGCTCATCTGCTGCATCTCGGCGACGCGCCTTTTCTGGCGGTCAAAATTCTGATCGGGACTTTGGCTCTGCTTGTTTTTTGCCGCTACGCGCATCTGCGCCTGGCAAACGTCGGGCTTTCGCTCGCTCTCGGCGTTTATTCTCTGTTAATGGTCATCCATCTTTTGACCGGAATTTCCGCACTCAGTTTGTAAACGAAAAATGTCTCTGTCTTGAAACAAATTCGCTTGATTTGCGTAAAATTTTTATCGTAAAAGGAAAGCGCAACGAGAGATGCCGAACACAGCATCTTAAGACGCGCATTAGTTATTTTAGGCACTTCAAGAGGTAAGACAATGAGGCAACAAACAGTTTATCAATTATCCATTCGCCAAGTTTTGCTCATCGCATTCGTCGCGGCGCTTTTTGCCGCAGGCGGCGTAGCTTGTTTAAATAATTTCAGCAACCAAATTCAGCACCAATCGTTTGCCGAAACCACCACGGAGAACGCAGCGGAGGAACAACCGGCTGGAATCAGCGACCCGCAAACGGTTTCCGACGAACAAAACAATATCGAAGTTTACCGCTCGATGTCGCAGGGCGTCGCTTTTATCCGCACTTCGTCATATCAACAAGATTGGTACGGCAACGTTGAGGAAGGGCAGCGCGGTTCCGGTTCAGGTTCGGTGATTGACGCACAAGGACATATTTTGACCAACGCGCACGTTGTAGCAGACGCCAGCAAAGTCACGGTCAGCTTGGGCGGCGAAAAAGTTTATCCCGCAACGGTAGTCGGCTCCGACCCGGACACCGATTTGGCGGTGCTCAAAATCGAGCCGCCGCGCGATCACGCTTTGACGATTGTTCCGTTCGGTAATTCAGATCAGCTCATCGTCGGGCAAAAAGTTTTGGCAATCGGCAATCCGTTTGGTTTGGACAGAACTTTGACCACCGGCGTTATTTCCGGTTTGCAGCGCCCGATTCGCGGCATCAACGGGCGTCCGATTGAAGGCGCGGTACAAACCGACGCTTCGATTAATCCGGGAAATTCCGGCGGTCCGCTGCTCGATTCGCGCGGTCGAATGATCGGCATCAACTCGCAAATCTATTCGCGCACGGGCGGTTCAGTCGGCGTCGGATTCGCCGTTCCGGTTAATATCGCCAAGCGCATCGTGCCGCAATTAATTCAATTCGGCGAAGTCCGCCGTCCGAAGCTCGGCGTCGGAACCCGCTCGGTTTCCGATTTGCGCGGTCAGGGCGTGCGGCTGCCGATTGAAAGCGGCTTGCTCATTATGAACGTTTATCAGGGAACGGCTGCGGCTCAAGCCGGTTTACGCGGAACTTCGCAAACGAATTACGGCGAAATCACTATGGGCGACATTATCACGTCAATTGACGGCGAGAAAACAGATGATCCCGACGATTTGTACAAGATTCTGGATAAGAAACAAATCGGCGACACGGTTTCGGTTGAAATCGTCCGCGACGGACGACGAACGACTGTTCCTGTTCGTTTACAACCGCTGCCCGGCAGCAATCAAACTAATACAACTGCAACTCCGCGACGCAGTTTCTAATTGCTGACGAAATGAACAAAAAGAGGAGAGCCGAACGGTTCTCCTCTTTTCTTTTGTGCTTCTTTAAATTTCAGATAAATTGATATTTATGTTTGAACTGGAAAATTTTTACAACGCCGGAACGGGCTGGGTTTGCAAACGCTGCGAGCAGGAACTAAAAGAAACCGAGAAGCCGGAAAACGATGAAAACCTGCCGCGCGTCTGGCGCGAAGGTGAAGCCGAAAGCAAACGCCCACAGCTTTCCGCCCCGCTCGCCAAATGGACGAACGCCGCCCGCAATCAACTCGTCTGCCCGCGCTGCGGCGTTTCTGAAATAATTGACAAATCGTAAACAGTCAACAGTTAACTGTTTTTGGGTTTGATTTTTATTTCAAACAGCTTCTTCCACTGTTTTCCGGTCACGAAAAGGCGGTCGGTTTGGGCGTCGTAAGCGATTCCGTTGAGCGTGTTTTCCTCGTTTCTTTGAACGTCTTCGGGCGAGATTCCGTTTAAATCAATCCAGCCGATGATTTTTCCGCTGCTCGGATCAATACGCGCGATTGTATTCGGTTTGCCAAGAACCTGCGGGTCTTCCGAGTGCCAGATGTTCGCCCAAATTTCGCCTTTGACGTATTCAAGCTCATTCAGGCGATACTGCGGTTTGCCGTCGTGAGTAACCGTAATCGTTCTGACGTTCTGAAAGTTCGCCGGATTGACGAACCTGATAATGTGCGAGCCGTCGCTCATAATCAGATTTGTCCCGTCGTTTGCTAATCCCCAGCCTTCACCGTTGTATTTCAATTCTGCGGTCGGTTCAAAGCTGTTTATGTCGTAAACAAAACAAGTGTTTTCCTGCCACGTAATTTGATAAATTTTATCGTTGAAAATCGTCAATCCTTCGGCGAAATAATCTTCGCCGAGCTTGCGTTTTTTAACCACGTCGCCGTCTTCGAGCCGCACTTTTCGGAGCGTTGATCTGCCGTGCTGCCCGGTGCTTTCGTAAAGAAAACCGTTGTAAAAAACCAAGCCCTGCGTAAAGGCTTGCGAGTCGTGTTTGTAAGTATTAACGATTTCGTAGCCGTAATTCGGAATCGCATTTTTCGGCGGAGTCGCCGCCGTTGTATTTGTGTTTGGCGTCACGGAAACGGAGTTGTTTTGATTGGTTTGTTCCTTGCACGCCGCGCCGAATAAGCAAATGGCGAGCGGCAAAAACAGAAAATTTAAAAGTCGCATTTTATTTTTTTGTCAGAGCTTTCTCGATTGCCGTTTTAAAAGCCTCAGCCGACAATTCGTTGACGCGGACGCCGTTCACGAAAATCGTAGGCGTTCCTTTAATTCCGTAACTTACGCCGTCTTCACGGTCTTTGCGAATCTCGGCGGCAAAACGATTGCTCGCCAAATCGGCTTCAAAACGTTTCACATCGAGTCCGATTTCTGCGGCGTATCGTTTTAGCGAAGCGTCATCGAGAGCCTTTTGATTTTTATACAAAACGTCAATAAATTCAAAGAATTTTCCCTGCGCGTTGGCTGCGGCGGCTGCTTCTGCGGCGCGAAACGCCTGCGGGTGCAAATCCATCAAAGGAAAATCGCGCACTACGAATCGCGCTTTATTCGGCAAATACTGTTTTAAAACTTCCTCCAAAACCGGATGCGTTCGGGCGCAAGCCGGGCATTGAAAATCGGAAAACATCACGATTGTAACCGGCGCGCTTTGGTTTCCTTTCGCCGGATCATCATCCGCGCTGATTTTCAAAACGGGCGCTTCCGGCTCGGTCAAAAGAATCTGCACTTTATGTTTGGCTCGCAGCTTATCGAATAAAGCCTGATTTAGTCTAGCGCGTTCTACGTCGGTAAAATCGCGCATTTTGTCGGAAACTTCGCGCTGAATGATTTCATTCGTAGGCGAATTCGTCGCGGTTGATTCCGCCAGAATCATATTTTCAAAAACGGCTTGTCCAAGCGCCTGACGCTTTAAATCATAAGCTTCAAACCGCAAATCGTATTCGAGCGGTTTCAATCGTTCGTTAAAATTCGCCGCGAGTATCGGTTTTCCCGCAACCGTTGCCAAAACGTCGGTCGCTTTTAAATTCGGCGAATTTACGTCAACGCCCGGCGCGACTTTGTATTTTTGTTTGAGGCGTTCGGCAAAAGCAAGCGAGATTTGTTGCTCTTGATCGCGAATTAAAAAAGCCGCAATTCGCCCGCTAGCTTCTGCGAGCGACAAATCGCCGAGCGCGGCGCGGTTAGCTTCATAAACCGTTTTGATTTGCTCGTCCGAAGGCTTGACTAGTTTTTTCGCCGTCTCGGTTTCAAGCAGCTTTTCCTGCGTTGTTTTGAGCGCGGCGGCTTCGGCGGCGAAAAGCATTTTGTTGATTTCTTTTTCCAGCTCGCTTTTTCGCAATCCGGCGATTTCAATCGGCAAACGCTCAGTTGCAGCTTTTACCTGCGGATTAATCTCATTAAGAGTGATGTTTCGCTCGCCGATTTTTGCCAGAATTTCCTGCGCAGAAACGGGGGAAATCGAGAAAAAGCAAAGAATTAAAACTAAAAGACGAATTATCATTGGAATTAAAATTTGACACGCGCAGCTTCTTGTTCGGATGGCGCGCCGAAAAGGTTTGGATGCAAAATCTTGGCTAAAATTTCCGCTCCGTCAACAACTCTCGGCGCGGGGCGCGAAAAATAAGAAGTGGCGTCAACAGCCCAAACGTTTCCGGTTTTAACCGCTGGTAAATCAAACCAACCGGCAGGAAAATCGGTGTCTGGAACTTGCCGCAAAATGTCTTGAATATAATAACCGCACGGAATCAAAACGACGATTTCCGGCGCGTAAGCCGCGATTTCTTCGATTGTTGTTGTCGTCGAAGGTTTTCCGAGATTGCCGAAGCCGTAATCGCCGCCTGCAAATTTCACCTGCTCCAAAACCCAATGTCCCGGCGCGAAAAACGGTTCGAGCCATTCGAGCATCAACACGCGCGGGCGATTTGCGTTCGCCGTTTTTTCCGCCAAATTTGCGAGACGCGCTTGAAGATTTGCGACGACTTCTGCCGCCCGCGTTTCAGTTCCGGTCAGTTCTCCGACAAAACAGATGTTGTCGAAAATTTCTTCAATCGTATTCGGTTCTAGCGAGACGACCTTTGCGTCGGCAGTGTACATTCGCGCCGCTTTTTCCACCGTTTTGTAGCTGACGGCGCAGACATCGCAAAGCTCCTGCGTCAAAATTAAATCGGGCTGCAATTCGTGCAATAATTTTTCGTTTAAATCGTAAATCGAGCCGTGACCGTCAAGCTGCGAGCGCACCGCGTGGTCAATTTCCTTGCTCGACATCGTTTCATGCGAAATGCGGCTCGCCGTTAAATGCGGAAGATGCCCGATTGAAGCCGGAAAATCGCATTCGTGCGTAATTCCGACGAGATTTTTTTCGAGTCCGAGCGCGCAGACAATCTCGGTCGCCGAAGGCAAAAGCGATGCGATGCGTAGGTTTTTATCTTTTTCGTTCACTTTTGCAAAGTTGACGGATGCACGGTTTGTCTGTCAAGTTTGTAATTAATGACGGACGAAAACCTGCAAACAGACCTGGTTCTGAAAGCCGAAATCAAACTTTATTACGATTTGTTTGTGCCGGAAAATGCCGGAAAACCTGCGCCGCTCCTGATTGCATTGCACGGTTACGGCGCGCACAAGCGATATATGATGCGCGAGGCGCGAGCCGTTGCGCCCGACAATTTTGTCATTGCGTCTTTGCAGGGCTTTCATCAACATTGGCTCGAACCTGCTGAAAAAGGCGTCCCGCCGAAAATCGGCTTTGGATGGCTGACGAGCTACCAAGCCGAAGATTCGGTGCAGGTTCATCACCGCGCTCTGCTTGATTTGATTGAAAATTTAATCCGCGAAGGCGTCGCGGACGAAAACAGAATCTTCCTGCTCGGTTTTTCGCAAAGCTGCGCCTTAAACTTCCGTTTCGCTTTTTCGCATCCCGAGCTTTTGCGCGGCGTTGTCGGCATTTCGGGCGGAATTCCCGGCGATTGGGAAACGAGCGAAAATTACCAAAAAACAGATGCGGAAATCTTTTATCTTTACGGCACGCACGACGAATTTTACCCGCTCGAAACTTTTGAGCGAAACGCCGATAAATTAAAAATGCGAGCGGTAAATTATCAATCGAAAGTTTACGCCGCCGCGCACGAAATTACGGACGAGATGCGGCTGGACATCAGAAACTGGCTGCAAGAAATTTAATACTTCTCAAATGAAAAGGCGGACTAAGCAGTCCGCCTTAAAACTCTTTTCGGTTTTGAACGAATTACTTATTGTAGCGATACAACGCATACATATCATCCATTCGCACCGCTTGTCCGGAAGAGAATTCGAACATACAGTAATCGTCGGTGTAATCCATAAAATTTGTAATGGGGTCGAGACCTGCGGCGCTCGGACAAGAATCGCGTCCGCCCGGGCATCCGTAAGCCGGATTGTATTCGGCAGGCGTGTCCGAAACGCTGTCACCCGATCCGGTGCAGCCGCCTTGGAACGTATGATACAAACCCATCCAGTGACCGACTTCGTGTGTGCCCGTATCGCCTTCGTTGTAGGGCGTTGTGGTTCCGCCCGGAACTGAAGAGTAAAGAATTACAACGCCGTCGTAGCTTGGGTTGCCAGCGTATGAAGACGGGAACGTCGCCCAGCCGAGCAAACCGCCGCCGCCCGCATTATTCGAGTAGATGTTCAAATCATCAGCGGTTCCTACGCGGAGCGCGCTCTTCATTAACTTTTCATCTCTTGAGCCTTGTCTGGAATTAAACCACTTTGTGTTTGTCGTGCGAGTTGTTTCAATAAGATTAAATGTAGTACCGCGCGTTGAATACGCATCGTTTAAAACTTTCATTTGCGCCGCAACTTGCGAATCCGGGATGTCGCCGTTGGCGATTCCGGTGCCTTTTCTAACGACGTGGAAATAAACATTGACCACGCGCGCGGCAAGACGTTCCTGAGAATCGCCGAACATTTGTTCGAAGATTTTGCGCTGTGCGAAATCATTTTCGGCGGCGGCGATCAGTTCCGGGTTGTGATCAGTGCCGCAGGCGCGTTCGGTGATTTCTATTTTACCCTTTGATTTGGCGTTTTCAATCGTGGTGTCAAATTCTTTGGCGGATTGCGCAGCGCTGCGAAAGTTATTGCCAAAAAGGAAAGTTGCAACGAGCGCCGCCACGACGAGTGCGGGCGCAATAAGGCGAAGTTTTTTCATCTATCTTTCGATTCTCCTCTGATTTGTAAGTTTAAAGTTTGAAATTGTCAGCCGATTTTTAAAGAGCAGGGGAAAGGTAATAAGTCAATAATGAGAAGATAAATCTTTCGGCGCGAAAAATCAACTGTGTTGTAAGATTTTTTTTTAGCCCCCTTAAAAATTATTGATAACAGGAATAAAATAGGGTTTGGCGATAACGGGGACGCAATTTTGAATAAAATGAGAACCACGAAATTACAACTTTTCGCAATTGTTTTGTCTGTTTCGTTTTCGGCTTGTTCTAGTAATTCAAATCCTGCGCTTCCTCGTTCGGTGAACGAAGTGTTTTCGCCCAAACCAATCGTCATCGAACGCCCGCTTGCCGAAAATGCTCCGAAAGAAATCGGATTAACGGTTGAAAGCGCACGCCGCCAAACTGAAATCACTAAAATTTACGATCAGGCGTATGTTGTCCTGGATTATCCGAACGGCGACGTTTCCGCCGAACGGGGCGTGTGCACCGACGTTGTTATTCGGGCGATGAGAGCGGCTGGAATTGATTTGCAAAAAGAGGTTCACGAAGACATCACGCGAAATTTTACGACTTACCCGCAGAAATGGGGATTAAAAAAGCCGGACGCAAACATTGATCATCGCCGCGTGCCTAATCTGCAAACATTTTTCGCCCGACGCGGAAAAGCCGTGCCGGTGACAAACGATTCAGCCGATTATAAACCCGGCGACATCGTGAGCTGGGATTTAAACGGCAAAGGTTTGACGCATATCGGCATTGTCTCGAATCTTTGGAACGAGCGGACGAAACGCTATCTCGTAATCCATAACATCGGGCGCGGCGCGGAGGCGCAAGACGTTTTATTTGATTGGCAAATAACCGGACATTACAGATATTTTTGATTGTGTTCCAATTTCATTTATACTCAGCCGCAAGTTTTCAAAAGGAATAAAGTATGAAAAAAATTGCAGCGCTTTTGTTTGTAGTTTTGTTTGCGGCGACAATCTTCGCGCAAAAATCGGACGAGCGGGCGACCGCAGAAATTCGCAAAGTTTTGGACGAGCAGGTTTCGGCTTGGAATCGCGGCTCGGTTGAAGGTTTTATGGAAGGCTATTGGCGCTCGGAAAAAACCACGTTTTCGGGCAGAAACCTAACGCGCGGCTGGCAAACAGTTCTCGAAAATTACAAAAAGAGTTACAACACGCCCGAAAAAATGGGCAAGCTCAGTTTCGGTGAGCTTGAAATCACGCCGCTTTCGAAAGACGCGGCTTACGTTTTCGGGGCTTGGAAAATCGAAGACGGAAAAACCAATCCCGGCGGGCGCTTCACGCTTATTTTCCGCCGTTTCAAAGAAGGCTGGCGAATTGTTCACGACCAGACTTCTTGAGCGCGGATTGCGGAATCGGCTTTCAAATTTTGGAGAGAATTTATGAAAAGAATCTTTACGGTTTTGAGCGTTTTGTTTGTGACGGCGTCGGTTTTCGCTCAGACAAAACAACCGGGGAAATACACGATTGAGCAATATTTAAACATTCGTTCGGCGTCCGCGCCATCGTTTTCGCCGACGGGCGACCGCGTGGCTTATCTCACGAATGTCACCGGAACGAATCAGATTTGGATCGTACCGGCATCGGGCGGCGCGCCGAAGCAGTTGACGAATTACGAAGATAACGTCGGTTTCGTCGCTCTTTCACCTGCGGACGACGCAATTGTTTTCGGCAAAGCGTCGGGCGGCGATGAAAACACGCAGTTTTTCTGGATGCGCGCGGACGGAAGCGAGGTAAAAGCTCTCACCAGCGATCCGAAAGTGCGGCACAATTTCGGCGACTGGTCGGATGACGGAAAGCGCATCTTTTACGCTTCGAACAAACGCAACCGAAATTATTTCGACATTTATGCGATGGAAATTCCGAGCGGCAAAGAAGAATTGATTTTGCAGCACGACGGCTCAAACTCGGTCGCAGCAGTTTCGAAAGACGGCAGAAAAATCGTCATTTCGCGTTCGGGAACGGAATTGAGTCTCGATAACGATTTGTATTTGGTTGATGTAGCCGCGAAAAACGCCATGCATTTGACGCCTCATACTGGGGCGGCGCAATACGAGGACGTTGATTTTTTACCGGGAGATTCGGCAATCAGTTTGGCGGCAAATGATAATTGCGAATTCTCCAGAATCGCCACCATCAATTTCTCAGATTTGAAGTTAAAGGGAAGTTGTAAAGCCACCGCCGATGTTGAAAGCCTTAATTCGCATAATCAAGATTTGGCTTACACATTTAACAGAGAAGGTGTCAGTCAGCTTTTCGTTACGCCAGATTTTCCCAAACTGCCCGGCAAGGGCGTCGTCAGCAGTTTAAAATTCTCTAAAGACGGCTCGAAAGTGGCTTTCACGTTTAGCGGCGCAAAATTTAACCCGGATGTTTGGATTTACGACCGCCAAATCAAAAAACTCTCGCAACTGACGAAAAGCGACCGCGCCGGAATTCCGCAGGAAAGTTTTGTCGAACCGGAATTAATTAAATTCAAATCTTTCGATGGACGGGAAATTCCCGCTTGGTTTTACAAACCGGCAATTAAGTTCACAAGTACCGAACCTTATTTGTTGCCGGTTATCGTTTCAGTTCACGGCGGACCCGAAGGGCAGGAACGTCCGGGATTTAGCGCGCTTTACCAATATTATCTTTCGCGCGGCTATGCGGTTTTGGCAACGAATGTGCGCGGCTCGACCGGATACGGGAAAACTTATACGCATTTGGACGACGTGGAAAAACGCGAAGATTCGGTCAAAGATTTGGCGGCTGCGGTCGAATGGCTCAAAACTGCGGGCGGCGCGGATGCGAAACGAATTGCCGTAATGGGCGGGAGCTACGGCGGTTATATAACGATGGCGGCTGTTACGCTTTACCCGGATTTGTGGGCGGCGGCGGTCAATACGGTCGGGATTGTCAATTGGGAAACTTTTCTGAAAAACACTTCCGGTTATCGCCGCCGTCAGCGCGAAGTCGAATACGGCAGGCTCGACAAAGATTTGGAATTCTTGCGCCGGATTTCGCCGATTGCCAAAATTGACCGCATCAAAACGCCGCTGATGGTGATTCACGGCAAAAACGACCCGCGCGTGCCTTACACCGAAGCCGAGCAGATTGTCGAAGCCTTGAAAAAACGCGGCGCGGCGGTCGAATACAAATTATTCGACGATGAAGGTCACGGCATTTCAAAACTCAAAAATCGTCTCGTCGTTTATCCGCTCGTCGCGGATTTTCTGGATAAACATTTGAAAATGAAATAACGCGCGAAATTTTGACAATTCCAGATTGAATGAATGGCGAGACGGCGTTTGAATCCGTCTCGCCATTTTTGAATTTTGAGGTTTGAATAACCAATCGCACGAAAAAATCTCATCGGTAGAAAATTTTTTGATACTTTTTTTCGAGATTTCCCGCGTAATAGATTGAAGGCGAAAAAAGCCTCTTAAATTTTTATAAAAAACTGACGCAATCATAAATTTGCGAATTTATTAATCGCAAAAAGGAGTACGAATTTATGACGACAAACGAAAATGGAGCGGCTGCATTGCCGCCGCTGCTTCCGCCGGAAGCCGTTTTAGGACAAATTACGATGGGCTGTTTTCTTTCGCAAGCAGTTTACGTGGCGGCAAAGCTCGGAATTGCGGATTTATTAAAAGCCAAGCCGGTTCACGTCTCGGAATTGGCGAAGCAAACCGAAACTCATGAGCGTTCGCTGTATCGAGTTTTGCGCGCACTGGCGAGCGTCGGCGTTTTCGCCGAAACCGATCCGAAAGTTTTCGGTTTGACGCCGGTTGCAGAGCCTTTGATTACAGATCGCCCGTCTTCGATGCGCGATCTCGTCGTTTTTATGGGCGAAAAATGGCATTGGGCGGTTTACGGCGAAATGCTTCACTCGGTTCAAACCGGCAAAGCGGCGTGGGAAAAAGTTCACGGACAGGAAGTTTTCCCGTATTTCCAACAAAACCCGGAAGAATACGAGATTTTCAACCGCGCGATGACGAGCTTTTCACATCTCGCCGCCCCGGTTGCCGAAGCTTACGACACGACAAAAGCCGAAACTCTGGTTGACATCGCGGGCGGTCACGGAGCTTTGCTCTCAGCGTTTTTGAAAGCAAATCCGAATTTGAACGGCGTTTTGTTCGATTTGCCCGAAGTCGTCGCAGGCGCTCCGGCTCTGCTCGAAAAAGAAGGCGTCGCCGAGAGAGTAGAAACCGTTTCCGGCGATTTCTTCCAGGCAGTTCCCCCCGGCGCGGACGTTTATATGATGAAGCACATCATCCACGATTGGGACGACACCCGCGCCGTTAAAATCTTGAGCAACATCCGCGCGGCGATGAAACCGGACGGCAAAGTTTTAATCATCGAACACATCGTCCCGCAGGGAAATACGCCGGATATGAGCAAGATGATGGATTTGGAAATGCTCGTTTCGCCCGGCGGAGTCGAGCGAACAGCCGAAGAATACACAGAGATTTTGGCTGCTGCCGGACTTCGTTTGAACCGGATTATCCCGACCAAATCGCCGCTTTCAATCGTCGAGGCGGTCAAACAATAACAATTTTTTGACAGGAGAAGTCGCCTCAAAAATTTCGGAGGTTTCGCTGCCTGAGCTTGATAACTGTTGATAAAAGCTCGAAAGGAAGCGAAACCTCCGAAGCAAGCGTCTCAATATTTTGAGCTGACTTCTAAAATTAAAAGCCGCGCTTTTATCCCAGGCGCGGCTTTTAATTTTTATTCGATAAAAAATTACTTAACAATTGGACTGTTGATTCGCCGCAGCAAATCTTGAAAGCGCGCGTCTTCGCGCAGAGAATCGAATTGCGGTTCGACTCCGAGCCAAATGAGCCACACGTCCCGCGCCGCGTAAGCCTCTTCAAGGCGCGCGAAAACCTTGTCTGTTTCTCCGAGAAAATAATAAGCAATCGCCATCGAGTAAGGGGAAACGTAACGCTCGCCGGCGGAAATTCCCAATCCGCTCAAGACTTCGAGCGCGCGTTCGCGCTGTTCGGCTCTGGCGTATGTAGCGGCTAAATTCCCGACCAGCCACGGATTCGCGTTGCTCAATTCGACGGCGGCTTCGGCGTGGCTGATTGATTCTTCCAGACGATTTAGATGACGCAAAATCCAACTGTGAATGCCGCGCGCGTGGCTGAAATACGGATTGATTTCGACCATTTTGCTCGAATGCGCCAGCGATTCGTCAAAACGGCGGCTGTGATAAAGAATCCAGGCGTGATGCTGCTGCTCAAAAGGTGAAACCGGATTCGTTTCGACGGCTCGGCGGGCTTCTTCGACAGCCTTGTCAAATTGTTTCTGCGCCGTCAGCGAAACCGAATACCAGACTCTTCCTAAAGAGTTGTTCGGATTAAGCTCGATGCCGCGCCGAAGCAGCTCGTCGGCTCCGCCAAAATCATATTGCTGGGAAAATTTAACAAAACCGAGAATTGTGTAAGCCTCGCCGAGCGTCGCATCCAGTTCGAGCGCTTTTTCCGCCATTTCCCGCGAATGCCTGTAACATTCGAGCGGCGATTCGGCGGCAAATGTTCCCAGGCAAAAATAGCAATCAGCCAGCCCGATATAAGCCAAAGCGTAATCAGGATCGAGCTGGATTGCCTGTTCAAAATAATCTTTAGCGAGAGCGAAATTGTCGGGCGTGAAAAGTTTCAAATGGTAACGCCCGCGCAAATGCGCTTCGTAGGCTTCGGCGTTGTCGGTTCCGCGTTTGGCGAGCTTTTGTTTTTCTTCTCCGGTCAGCCTCGGAATGAGCAGGCGGGCGACTTTTTCGGCAACCCGGTCTTCGAGGTCTAAAACGTCTGTCAGATTTTCGTCAAAACTTTCCGCCCAGCGCGTTGAATTGGATTTAACGTCGAGAAGCTGCGCGGAAATGCGAACGCGCGCTCCGGCGCGGCGAATCGTGCCGTCCAAAACAAAATCAACATCGAGCTTTCTGCCCGCTTCAAAAGAATCCGTCATTTCGCCAAACTGCAAAACCGCGCTCGTCGGGCGCACGCTTAAACGGCGCACTTGAGAAAGACGAGTAATCATCGCGTCCGCAAGCCCGATGCCGAGATAAGCGTCATCAGGCTGCCGCGCGCCGATAAATTTGAGAGGCAGCACGGCGACCGCTTTTTCGCCGTTTTCGGACTTTGTTTTTTGAATCCGTTTTTCGGTTTCCGCTGTTGTTCGAGGAGCGGGCGCAAGCGGATGATTCATTCGGCGCAGCAAATCAAAATAACGCCGGTCGCCGCGAATCGAATCGAATTGCGGATCAATTCCAATCCACGCGACCCACACATCGCGCTCGTCGAAAGCGCGTTCGAGATGAGCAAATGTGCGTTCAAAATCTCCCAGCCAGCAATAAACAATCGCCTGCATAAACGGCGAAACATAATTCTCGGCGGATAGTTTTTCGATTTCGGCGAGTGTCGCGCGCGCTCCCGGTTCATCGGCAGCAGCGGCTTGGGCGGCGGCGAGTCCGGCGTGATACATCGGATTTTTTGGCGCGAGCGTGACGGATTTGCGGGCTGCGGCAATCGCTTCGTCAAATTTTCCCGCGCAGCGCAACACCCAGCTCAAAGTCAAATGTCCCCAAGCGTAAAACGGCTCGCCGCCGAGCATCCGCCGATGCACTTCGAGCGATTCGTCATAACGGCGCGCGTGATAATGCGTCCAGGCTGTGTAATGCAGGCTCAAAACCGAATCCGGGTCAAGCTCGACGATTTTTCGGGCTTCGTTCATCGCCTCTTCGAGCCGCCCGCTTTGAATTAATAGAGCGTTGTACCACCGACGCGCAGAAACGATATTCGGATTTGTCTCGATAGCGCGGCGCATATAATTTTCACCGGCTTTCCAATCGAAATCCTGATTGATCACGATTGTGCCTAGCGCGTTTTGCGCTTCGGCGGAATCGGCGTCAATTTCGACGGCTTTAAGCGCAGCGACTTTTGCGCGGCGCGTAGCTTCGGCAAACGGCAAAACGCAATGAATGGCGAGATAAATGTAATATTCGGCAATTGCCGAATAAGCGAGTGCGTAATCGGGATCAAGCTCGACGGCGCGTTCGAATAATTTGATGGCTCTGGCAAAACCGTCTTCGGTTTGCAGACTCCAATAAAAACGCCCGCGCATAAACGCTTCGTAAGCTTCGGCGTTGTTTGTCCCGCGTTTTTGTAACTGTTTCGCTTCCGCGCCTGTCAGATGCGGAATTAAAGATTTGGCGACTTTTTCCGAAATCGAATCTTCCAATTCCAAAACATCAGCCGCGTTTTCGTCAAAGCGTTCCGCCCAGGCAGTCGAGTTTTCTCCGACGTTTAAAAGCTGCGCCGTCACGCGGATGCGGTTTCCGGCGCGTCGAACCGAGCCGTCCAAAACAAAATCAACTTCCAGCTCGCGCCCCGCCGCAAATGCGTCGGTTTGCTCGCTGCCGAATTTTAAAACGCTCGAAGTCGGGCGAACGACAAATTTTCTAACGTTTGAAAGTCTGGTCGTTAAAGCATCAGCCAAACCGATGCCAAGGTAATCGTCTTCATCGCCGCCGGTCACGCGCCCGCCCAAAATTTTGAGCGGCAAAACGGCGATTGATTTTTCTCCCGTTGTTTTAACGCCGCCGATTTTCGGTTTTTGACGCAACCGTGCCCGGTATTTTTCCGCCAGCGGATTTTGCATTCGTTCGAGCAAATTAACGTAACGCTCATCGTCGTGCAGGCTTTCAAGCATCGGGTCGGTTCCGAGCCACAGCAGCCACGCGTCGAATTCGGCGAACGATTGCTCGAAATACTCAAACGCGCGGTCGCGCTCGCCCAAAGCCGCGTGCGCCATCGCCAGAAAATACGGTTTGACGTAGCTTTCGGCGGCGAGAGCTTTCATTTCTTCCAAAACCGCGCGCGCTTCATCGTGCCGATTGACGGCGACCAACCCGTAACAAAGCTGGTACTTCGCCATCCCCGAACCGGGAATCATTTCATTAAACTTTTGAAAAAAGGGAAGCGCTTCTTCGGCGCGTCCCATCGCCCATAAAGCCACTCCGATCTGCAAATAACCCTGCGGATAATTTTTGTCCAAATCAATGATTTGTCTACCGCGTGCCAGAGCCTCGTCGAACCGATGCGATTGATAAAAATCCCATGCTATGAGGGTTTTGCTCCGCAGACTGAGCGGATCAAGATTTTCTGCTATTTTGAGTTCCCTAATGCCTTCTTCGGTTCTGCCCACGCCTACGAGCATCGCCGCATATAACTCGTGCCCGGTGGCATAGTTCGGATTGAGTTTCAGCGCCTGACGTTCCAGCTTTTCGCATTCCGCCCAGCGTCTGCGGTTTTGCATAATCAAACCGAGCGAAGCGTAAGCCTCGCCCAAACGCTCGTCAAGCTCTATGGCGCGGCGAGCGGCGGCTTCTGCTTCGTCCAGAGCCGGCGCGGACGGAATCAGCCCGTAAATAGCCGCCCAGATGTAAAAATCCGCCAGCCCGGCGTGCGGCAAAGCGTATTCGGGATCAAGCGCAATCGCTTTTTGAAAAGATTCGAGAGCTTTCGGCAGCGATTCGGGCGTAAATTGATTCCAGTGAAAACGCCCGCGCAGATAAGCTTCGTAGGCTTCGGCGTTGTCAGTTCCGCGTTTTTTCAGTTTCTGCTGCTCTTCACCCGTTAAATGCGGCGCGAGCGATTCGGCGACTTTGGCGGAAATCGTATCTTCGAGTTCGAGAATATCGGTAAACCGCTCATCAAAAGTTTGCGCCCAGCCGGTGGCGTTTGTTTCGACGTTTAAAAGCTGAACCGAGAGGCGGACTCGGTCGGCGACGCGCCGGAGATTTCCGTCCAGAACATATTCGACATCAAGCACGCGCCCGGCGGCAAACGGGTCGGTAGCGTCGGCAACGCTCATCACGCTCGCGGTCGGGCGAACAACGAGATCGCGGATTTTCGATAAACGTCCGGTCAGAGCGTCGGTTAATCCGAGTCCGAGGAATTTATCGTCCTCGCCGGTCGCGGAGGCAATTGCGTGTACTTTGAGCGGCAATACGGCAAGAGATTTCGCCGAGGTTTTCGCCGGTTTTCGCGCGGGAATCTTTCTCGCCAGATGCGGGCGGTTGGTTTTCCGCAGCAATTCGTTGAATCGCTCATCGTCCCGCAGCGGATCGAGCTTCGGTTCGGTAGCGAGCCAGACGAGCCACATATTATGTTCTTCGATGGCTCGGTTAAAAAACTCAAAAGCTCGGTCGCGGTCGCCCAGCGCGGCGCAGCACATCGCCAAGTGATACGAATAAGCCGTATTCGATTCGCTCGCAATCGTTTCAAAATCGCGCAGAACCTTCTCGGCTTCGTCCCGCCGATTAAGCCGCATCAGAGCGAAGCAGAGCTTGTAATACATGTAACCGAGTTCTTTTGAGAGCTGTAATCCGCGCTCCGCATCGGCGACGGCTTCTTCGGCTCGCCCGATTTCGGTGAGCACGTTGCCGCGCTGAAAAAATCCCTGGTAATACAGCGGATTCATTTCAATAATCTCTTCGGCTTTGGCGAGCGCTTCCGGGTAGCGGCGGTACTGATAAAGATGCCAGGCGGTCAGCGTTTTAGTGCGCAGGCTGAACGGGTCAAGCTCGTGCGAGCGGATGGTTTCGCGAATTCCCTCTTCGTTTCGTCCGATTCCGGCAAGCAGCGCCGAATACCATTCGTGCGCGAGATGATAATTCGGATTAAGCTCCAAAGCGCGTTTCAGCAAATGCTCTCCTTCCGTCCAATCCAAATCGTAAAACGCGGTGATAAATCCCAAAACCGCATACGCTTCGCCGAGCTGATCGTTCAATTCAAGAGCGCGCAAAACCGCGCGGCGCGTTTTTTCGTAGCCTTCTTGCGGCGGAACCATTCCGAAAATTGTCGCCCAGTTGTAATAATCGGAGATTCCGACGTAAGCCAAAGCGTAATCGGGATCGAGCCGGACGGCGCGCTCAAACGCTTCGAGCGCTTTCGCAAAAGTATCCGGCGTAAACTGATTCCAGAAATAACGACCGCGCAAATATGCTTCGTAAGCTTCCGGGTTGTTTGTCCCGCGTTTTTCCAGCCGGATGCGTTCCTCGCCCGATAATTGCCCGATTAGAAGCTCGGCGATTTTTTCCGAAATCGTATCTTCGAGCGTGAGAACGTCGGTAAAATTTTCGTCAAACGATTGCGCCCAGGCAGTGGAATTTGCGGCGATGTCGAGAAGCTGAGCCGAAACGCGAATTCGATTTCCGGCGCGGCGAATCGTTCCCGTCACGATGTATTCGACAGCCAGTTCCGCGCCGATCTCGAACGGGTTTTCGTCGGAATTTTCGTATTGAATAACGCTCGAAGTCGGTCGCACGACGATTCGCCGCACGCTGGAGAGCCGCAACACAATCGAATCCGCCAGCCCTACGCCCAAAAATTGCTCGCCCGCTTCGCCTGTCGCGCCAGTCGCGCCGATGTGTTTGAACGGCAAAATCGCAATCGAATTTTTTTCCGGTTTCGTTTCTTCTGCTTGCCTTGAAACGGGAATCGGCTCAGCTTTGACCGGGCGATTCAGCAAAACGCGCTCGATTTCTTCGGATAATTCGAGCGCCGTTTGATAACGTTCGGCAGGCTCTTTGCGGAGAGATTTTAAAATCACGCGGTCGAGATTTCCCGCCAGTTCGCGTCGCAAAGTTTTCAGATCGGCGTTGCGTGCCTCGATGATTTCGGCGAGCGTCACCCGATGCTCGCCTGTTCCGGTGAAAATCAAATTGTCCTCGCGCGTCAGACTTTCGCTCGGCGCGAGCGGTTGCTGTTCGCAGACGACGCGCGAAATTTCGTGCATCGCGCGGTTTTTAAAACGGTACGGACGATGCCCAGTCAGAAGCTCGTAGAGCAAAACTCCCAAACTGTAAATATCGGCGGCGGGCGTGACAGGTTCGCCGCAAACTTGTTCGGGCGAAGCGTATTCCGGCGTCATCAGACGCATCTGCGTCGCCGTCTGCTCAATCGTCGCTCCGGCAAGCTCCGGGTCGAGCAATTTGGCGATTCCGAAATCGAGCAATTTCGCCGTTCCGTCCGGTTTGACGAGAATATTTGAAGGTTTTAAATCGCGATGAACGACCTTGTTGCCGTGCGCTTCGTCAACTGCGTCGCAAATCTGCCGAAACAGTTCCAATCTCGCTGTAACGCCCAATTTGCGGTTGTCGCAATAGCGATAAAGCGGCTCGCCTTCAATAAATTCCATCACGAAATAAGGCAAACCGTCGGCTGTCGTTCCGCCGTCGAGCAGACGCGCGATGTTCGGATGATTGAGCGAGGCGAGAATTTGTCGTTCGTTGCGAAAGCGTTTGAGGATTAAATCCGTGTCCATTCCGCGCTTGATAAATTTGACGGCGACGCGGCGCTGAAACGAATTGTCGGCGCGCTCGGCTTCGTAAACCGCGCCCATTCCGCCGCGCCCGATTTCTCTCAAGAGACGATAAGAGCCGATTCGCTTTCCGATTAAACCATCAACTTCTTCGGTCATTTCCGGCAGCTCGCCGCTTTCGATTGCGCCGACGGAAATAAAGCTCCCGGCGCGCTCGTGCTGCGCGAGCAGTTTTTCGACTTCGCTTCGCAGCTCTGCGTCGTCGGCGCAGGCGTCAGTCAAATAACGCTCACGCTCTTCGCCGGGGGCGAGGTCAAGCGCGTTTTGAAACACCAGTTCGATTTGCTGCCACCGTTCGGTCGTCATCGGCAAACTCAAAACACAAATAAAATCAGAAGTGTCTGACGCTGTTAATTTTGACACCAGACCGCCGAACGGTCAAACAACTTTATTTTTCACGGGTGATACTTTTTCTTTCTCTTTTGCGCGTTGAAAGGGTGACGGCAAATGTCGTCCGGTTCATTGAAAAATACGGAGAACGCTCGCAGCAGATCCAATTTATAAGCCAATTCATAACCTGTTTCATACTTTTCGATTATTTCCGCAAAACGTTCTCCGTATTTCCACTTCAAAAAAAGAATTTTCAAAAAAAGAATTTTGCGTTGATACCTTTTTCGTTTCCTTTTCGCGTTATTAAAGTGAAGGAAAAAAGGGAACGCTCGGCTGACGCGGGGAAAAACTGATAAACGCGGCTTTTAAAAAGCAGTTGGGCTTAATTTATCAGGAGAACGACAATGACAAAACTCGTTTCAATTCGACGCGCGGGATTTTCGGTTTTAGCGGCATTGTTTCTCGCCGCGCCGTTTTTTGTTTCGATTCCGGCTGCGAAAATGCAGTCGGGCGCAAACAAAATTGCGTTTACGCGGTATGTTTTCGGAGGAAATTACAAAGTAATGACGGCAAACGCCGACGGAACGAATCAAACCGAGCTGGCGAATGGCTCGAATCCGGTTTGGTCGAAAAACGGCGAGCAAATCGCATACATTTCCGGTGACGGCGAGATATCGGACATCTTCCTGATGAATTCGGACGGCAGCAACCACCGCCGATTAACCGAAACCGCTCAAGCCTACAACGCCGCCTGGTCGCCCGTCGGAAATCGAATTGCCTTTGAAAGCTCGCACGAAAAAGGCTGGCACATTTACTTAATCAACACTGACGGAACTAATCAGCAGCGATTGCCGGTTCCGGCGCACATTACCGGCGAACACTCGCCCGCTTGGACGCCCGACGGCTCAAAAATCGTGTTCATCGGCGACCGAATCGTTAAAGGCGTTTTCAGCAGCGATTTTTATTCAATCAAACCGGACGGCACGGAATTGACTCGCCTGACAAATTTAAACGCGCTTTTAGAGTGGTCAACTCCGGCAATTTCACCCGACGGCGGTAAAATTTACTTTGAACACCAAAGCCAAATTTACAGCGTAACGACCGACGGCGGCGGAATTTTAACGAACATTTCAAACAATTCTTCGTTTTCAGATGCGAATCCGGCTTTGTCGCCCGACGGCAGCAAAATCGTGTTCGAGCGCGACAATCAAGGTTTATTCATTATGAACACAGACGGCACGGACGCCGCGCCTTTAATCGGAAATGCGGCGAATCCGGTTTGGAATCCAACCGCGATTCAGTCTCGGCGTCCGGTTCGGTAATAATTTCATTTTAACTTTGTCCCGCCAAACCTTCTTTAATTCTTCTGACACCTTCGGCTAATTTGTCTTCATCCGCGCAAAACGAAATGCGCAAAAAGCCGCGCGATTCTTCGCCGAAAGCGACACCCGGAACCGTAATAACGCGATGCTCAAGCAGTTTCAGCGATAATTCCAAATCGTCTCCGTATTCGCGCGCGTCAACCATCGTGTAAAAAGCTCCTTCGGGCGTGACGGCGCGCAAACCCAATTCTCGTTCAATCAGCGGGACGAAAAAATCGCGTCGCCTTTTGTAAATTTCGCGCGCCGCCGCGATTGATTTTCGCGCTTCGTCTGACCAGGCAAGCAACGCTGCTTTTTGCGAAACTGTCGCCGTGCAAACTGTCAAATATCCGTGAACGATGTTTTCGGCGCGCATCACTTCTTTCACCGCGCTGCATACCCAACCAACGCGCCAGCCCGTCATACTGAGCGATTTTGACAAACCGGAAACAATAATCGTGCGCTCGTAAAAATCCGAAATCGAAGCCGGACGATTTTCCGTGAAATACAAATCGCGGTAAATTTCGTCCGAAATGACAAACGCGCCCGTGCTTTCCAAAGCGGCGGCAATTTCGCGCAAATCCGTTTCGGTAAAAATCTTCCCGGTCGGATTCGACGGCGAAACAATCACGACGGCTTTTGTGCGCGGCGTGATTTTCGATTTGAATTCATCCAAGTCAAAACCGAAATCTTTTTCCTGCGGCAGCCGAAAAGTTTTCACAACGCCGCCGCATAAACGAACGACATTCGGATAAGCGGCGAAAACCGGATCGGGAATCAAAACTTCGTCGCCATCGTCAATAATTGAAAGCATCGCGCCAGTCATCGCTTCCTGCGAGCCGCAGGTGACGACGACATCACTTGTCGTCAGATTCAAATTTGGGTAATCGGAAATGATTTTTTCGCGCAACTGCAAAAGTCCCGGATGACTCGTATAACCGTTTTGTTCTTCCATAGAGACGCGCGCAGCTTCGCGGCGGATAAAATCAGGCGTCGGCAAATCAGGTTCGCCCAATCCGAGATTGATCGAATCGGGCAAAGCGCGTTCAAAAACCTGTCGAATCAAAGTCGTTTGCACGCCCTCAAGACGACGGGGCAATTTAAAATCGTTCATTGTTTTTTATTTTCCAAAAATATCGCAAAATAAATCTAACAAT
>DASVRD010000030.1:0-14743 GCA_036388775.1 Pyrinomonadaceae bacterium
TGCACATTAAACCGTATCAAAAGCTCTTCGGTCAGCTTGTCGGGACGGCAATCATCACCGGCTTTGGTCTGGTTTTGCCGTGGACTGATTCAGAGCTTTTTAATATTTTTATCACGGCATTCTGGCTCGTCGGAATTACGAATGCCATTAATCTGCTCGACAATATGGATGGGCTGGCAGCCGGAATCGCCGCAATCGCCGCCTCCGCGCTCGCCGTCACGATGGCGGTTAACGGGCAGACAAACGAGCTTTTACTGCTGATGGGCTTTATCGCCGCGCTCGCCGGATTTCTGCGTTACAACTTTAATCCGGCTTCGATTTTTATGGGCGATTGCGGCTCGATGTTTGTCGGTTTTTTTCTCGCCAGCTCGGTTTTGCTCAACAACAACGGCGGGCAATCGCGGAGCATTTTTTCGGTTTTGGCGGTGCCGGTTTTGACACTCTTCGTGCCGATTTTCGATACGACTTTCGTCACGGTGTTACGCAAATTGTGGGGACGCAAAGCATCGCAGGGCGGGCGCGACCACACCTCGCACCGGCTCGTGGCGCTCGGTTTGTCCGAACGCTCGGCGGTTTTGATGCTTTACGGTTTTGCGGCTCTCGCGGGCGCTCTGGCTTTCGCCGTGCGCGAGCTTCGCGCCGATCAAAGTCTCGCGCTGGTCGGAGTGTTCATTGCGGCGCTGACGATTGTCGGCGTTTATTTGGGCAAGGTTCACATTTACGAAGAGCAATCGGATGACGAGGTGAAAGAAAAACCTGCTTTCGGTTTTCTTCTTGACCTTTCGCACAAACGGCGAGTTTTTGAAATCATTCTCGACGTTTGGCTGATCGCTTTGTCGTATTACGGCGCTTACGTTTTGCTTTTCGGTTCGCTGGAAAACCCGGTTGATTGGGATCTTTTCTTAAAATCATTGCCGATTTTGATTGTTTTAAAGCTTTTCGCGTTTCTCTTTGCCGGAGTTTATCGCGGAATGTGGCGTTATACGAGCCTCAAGGATTTATCAACTTACGCCAAAGGTGTCGGTTTAGGTTCGACGTTAAGCATTTTGGCGCTGCTGGCTTTGTATCGCTTTGAATTTTTTTCGCGCACGGTTTTCTTTCTCGACGCGGTAATTCTGTTTTTGGCGCTTTCGGGAAGCCGTCTGGCGTTTCGTCTTTTCCGCGAGTTTTTGCCCGCTCCGCAAGCTCCGAACGGACGCCGAATTTTGATTTACGGCGCCGGTGACGGCGGTGAACTGGTTTTGCGGGAGATTTATAATAATCCCCAGCTTAATTACAAACCTATCGGGTTTGTTGACGACGACCCGTTGAAAAAAGGCAAAAAGATTCGGGGATTGCTCGTGTTTGGAGGCAACGGCTCGATCCCGGAAATTTGTCGAGAGTACGAGATTAACGAAATTTTGCTCTCGTCAAACAAAATCAAAATCGAACGCCTTCGTGAGCTGCGCCGCGAATGCGAAAGCGTCGAAGTCGAGCTTAAACGCGCCTCTTTTCGGGTTGAGCCGCTCGACGATTTTTTAGATTAAATTAAGTGACAACAGCCGCAATTAAACTTTCAACATTTCGGAATCGCGCTTTGCTCATTTTGCCGGCGATTTTGCTGCTCGTCGCGGCGTTCGTCGTCGTTCGCTGGTGCTTTGCTCAATCAATCACGGAACAAGCCGAATCTGCGGAGCTTGCCGATTTTGCAGTCAATCTGGCGCCGGATTTGGCGCCGCCGCATTACGCGCTCGGTGTTATCAGCGAAAAAGCGTTTTCGCCCGAAGCCGACGCCGTGGCTTTGCGCGAATACGAACGGGCGACGGCGATTTCGCCGCACGATTTCCGTTTGTGGCTCGCTTTGGGCAGAATGCGCGAGCGAACCGGCGACTCGGAAGCGGCGGAAAAAGCGATTCGCAAAGCCGCCGAGCTTGCTCCTGCTTACGCTCAGATTCATTGGACGCTCGGCAACATTTTGCTGCGGCGCGGCGAAACGGACAAAGCATTTGCCGAAATAAGTTTTGCGGCACGGCAAAATCCTACTTATGCCGCGCCTGCCGTCGGCGCGGCGATGCAAACTTTCGGAGCGGACAACATTGACGAGATTCTGCGCCGCGTCGGAAATTCAACCGAGGCGCGCGCCGCTTTAATCGGCTTTCTTGCGAAAGACGGCAAGTTCGAGCAATCTCTGAACATTTGGAATGGGCTTTCCGAAGAAGAAAAAGGCACGCATAAAGACCAGGGCAAATCTTTGTTTAACTCTTTGCTCGAAGCGAAACGATTTCGTCTCGCGCAAACGCTTTACGCCGAGCTTCCGACCACGAAAGACTCGGAAAAAACGTCGGTCGGAAAGATTTCAAATCCTGATTTTGAAAGCGACCGAATTTCGACTCCTACTGAGCCGCTTCCGTTCTCGTGGTTTATCCCCGACGGCGCGGAACCTGCAATCGCATTCGATACGTCGGCTCGACACGGCGGAACGCGCAGTTTACAGTTTGCGTTCAGAACCGTTTCCGGTCAGGATTTGCGGCAAGTCACGCAAACCGTAACCGTTGAATCCGGCGCTCGTTATCGTCTCTCGTTTTACGCCCGAACCGCCGGTTTAAAAACGAGCGCAACCGTGCTTTGGAACATTGAAGATGCCGCCGACGGCAAGGTTTTAGCCGCGTCTCCGCCGGTTTCGACCGGCGACAGCGATTGGCAGCAATTGACGATTGATTTTGCCGCGTCACCAAAAACCGAAGCCGTCAACATCAAATTGGCGCGCGCCGCATGCACTCTGTCGCCGTGCGCTCTGGTCGGGCGAGTCTGGTTTGACGATTTCAGCTTGCAGAAAATTGACTTGGTAAAAAATTGAACTGTAGTGGTTAAAGAAGAAAAAATTGTTCATCCCGATTCGGATTGGATCGGCGCGACGGTCATCGAAGAAAAACCGACGCGCCCGAGCCGGATTATAATTTTCGTTTTGTGCGCCTCTCTAATCCTTGGGGTTTTAGCATACGGCGCGGTTGATTATTGGGCTTTGGGCTTGCAGACAACCGGCGCGACCGTTATCGGTTTATTGTGGCTGTGGGACGCGGCAATTCGCAAAGAATTTCGTTTCAGCCGCAGCTTGCTCCAGCTTCCGCTTCTCGGTTTGTTTTTGATCGGCTGCGTGCAGCTTCTTCCGCTGCGCGACGTTTCCGCTTTTAACCAACTGCTCGGCGCGCCAGCCGCCGCAGCGCTCACGATGGACGCGGGCGCGACTCGCTTTTTTCTGGTTCAACAGTTTGTTTATCTGATTTATTTTGCCGCCGCGCTGACGTTCATTAACGACCAGAAACGCCTGCGCGCAGTCACTGTTACGATTTTGACTTTCGGTTTGGCAATCGCGGTTTTTGCGATCATTCAGGGCTTTAGCAGCGAAAACAAAATTTATTGGTCGCGCTACAATCCCGGCGCGGTTCCGTTCGGCACTTATGTCAACCGTCATCATTTTGCTGCGCTAATGGAAATGATGGTTGCGCTCGCGCTCGGTCTGCTTTACGCCAAAGCGATTGAAAAAGAGTTGTGGACGCTGCAGATTTTTGCCGCCGTGATAATGTGCATCGCCCTGATTTTTACCGGCTCGCGCGGCGCGATGATAAGTCTTTTGGCAATTGTCGGATTTCTCACGCTTTTCAGCCCGCGAGCCGCCAAAAACCGCGACGATGAAAGGAAATCCTCTACGCCGCGCCGCAAAATTTTATCTGCGGCGGGCGGATTATTGCTTGTTTTGGCATTAATTGGAATTGTTTCGGTGCTCGGCGGCGAAAACGATTTGCTTCGCGCCGTCGGTTTAAATCATTCGGGAGATGACGTTACTAACGGACGGCTGCATTTCTGGCAAACGACTTTGCAAGTCTTCCGCGACAATCCGATTTTAGGCGTCGGGATGGACGCTTTGCCCTCCGCTTACACTCGCTACGACACTTGGAACGGCGTTTACCGCATCGAGCGAGCGCACAACGATTACTTACAGATTCTGGCTGAAGGCGGCATTTTCGGTTTCGTTTGTCTGGCAGCGTTTTTGTGTTTTCTTTTCCGGCGCGGCTGGCAAATTATGACCACCTCGCGCGACAGCTTCCGCCGCGGCGTAGCCTTGGGAGCGCTCGCCGGATGCTTCGGGATTGCAATTCACAGTTTCTTCGATTTTCCGCTCCGAACGCCGGCAAACTCGCTCGCCTTTCTCATTCTGGCAGCGCTTGCGACGGTTCAAATCAGCTACCCGAAACTGCACCGCAAACGGAATTAATTGCGCCGAAGCTGTATTAAAATACGAAGGCTCGTTTCTAAGCTAAGATTTAAATTTAATCACCGGTCTTAGCTCGTCAATCTCCGGTAAATATTCGGCTCTCTTTCCCCAAGTTATTTATTACTTCAGTTTTCCTTTGATGTTTTTGTGAAGGATTTCCACAATGTCGCCCGGTTGAATCTTCGCTAAAGCAGCGTGTATATCTTTAATCATCTCAGCGTGAGTTGGTAAACGATTATTGAATGCTCGCAAAACTAAAATCGCAATTTTTCGTTGTGCCGGATTTTGTTGATTTTTAATGTTTGAATCCGCTGTCAGCAAAACATCGAAATCATTTTCTTCTGCAAGAGTGAGTAGCTCACCATTCAAAACATCCGACCAGCCTTTTTCTTGAAGTGTGGCGGTTTCATATTCGGTTAAGTGATTTTTAAGCCTGCGGTCTAAATTATGATCGAGCAGGATTTTCAATTTGCACCGACTTCCTTAATTAAAGATTTCTCAGCCATTTTGAGAACGGAGGCGGCTTGTTCTCGCGTTACAGGCGGAAAACCTTCGAGAAAATCTTCGAGCGTATCGCCGCCTTCAAGATAATCGAAAAGATTTTTAATCGGCACACGAGTTCCCGCAAATACCGGTGTTCCGCTTAATTTTTCGGGATTTATTTCAATCAACTCTTGTTTCATAAATTGATTTTACTCTAACTCGTCAACCTGCGATAAATATTCGGCATTCGTTCAGGCAAAGATAAAACGTCGTCAATAATCGTGTAGCCGACATCGCCGTATAGATCTTTTAATTCCTGTTCGCTTTCGCGGTCTATCGTGATGCAAAACGGCGTGATGCCGTTTAGTTTGGCGTCTCTTAACGCTTCTCTGACATCTTCGCGCGCATATTTCGCGTCGCCGTAATCGTGGTCATAAGGTCGCCCATCGGTTAAAATCACGAGCAGTTTGGTGCGCGATTCCTGTCTGAGTAATTTGTTTGCGGCGTGACGGATTGCAGCGCCGAGCCGCGTGTTGTTTTGAAACGTGATGCCGCCGATGCGGCGTTCGATTTCTTCGGAATATTTTTCCTGAAAATCTTTGACAACGTAAAATTTGACGTTGCGCCGACCTTCCGATGTAAAACCGTAAATCGAATAAACATCGCCGACCGCTTCGAGCGCTTCGCTCATTAGCACAAGACCTTCTTTCTCGATTTCGATAATCCGTCTTCCGGGATGCGTGTACGGCTGCAAAGGATTGCGCGTGATTGTTCTGGCGGTCGAGCTTGATTGGTCGAGCAGAAACGCGACGGCGACATCGCGCTGTTTGCGTAGTTTTTTGGTATAAAGCCGTTCGGAAACGTGACCGTCGCGCGCGCGGCGGTCAATCATATAATCAATCACGGCGTTTAAATCGTAATCCTCCCCGTCAACTTCGTTATGAATTCTGGTCAGATTTTCCGGTTTCATCATTTGAAATTGATGCCGGACGGAAGAAATCGTGCCTTTGTAACGCTCGCGCGTTAATTCGACAAACTGACGGTCGCCGCGACGAGTGCGTTTTTCGATCACGCGGCTCCAGCCTAAACGGTAATCGCCCAAATCTCTGTCCCATTCGTCGTAATCGAAAGCGGTTTCGCCGGCTTCGAGCGGCTGTTCGGGGATTTCGTTGTTCGCCCAGCTTTCCGCGCCCTGCCAATCTTCCGGTTCGGATTCTTCTTCGAGATTGTTCCAGGCGTTAAAAAGATCGCGTGCGTCGCGCAGTTGCCGGCGGTGTTCTTCCGTTTGATCGCCTTCGTCCGAAATTTCGATTGTGTTTTCGCTCCTGTTTTCTGCGGCGGTTTCTTCCGATTGTTCGTCGGTTTCGTTTTGCGTCTGATTTTCCTGAGTCACATTCTGGAAAAGCGAATAAACGCGGCTTGTCGCCATTAAGCTGTCAGCGACGGTTGATTTTTCCGAAGCCAGATAATCGGCGACAACCGTTTCCAATTCGGAAACAATCTGGGTATAAAATCGTCGCGCGTCGTCGTTTCCTCCGCCTAAAAGCGTGATTTGAAAAAGCAGCTCAAACGGCACTTGATTGATGGGAACATCCAAAATTGCGGGACGCGCGGCTTGCAAATGCTTTTGCATAAAATCCAAATCGCGCCGCAAACCGCGATATGTTAGCCGCAGACGACGATCAATTCTGCCGTTTTCGAGCGTTGTAAAAATCTTGCGCGCCAGCATCGGCTGCGGAAAAAGCTGCAAAGCCGGGCGATAATCGGAATCCGACGGCATCAGTTTGCGACGCTCGCGGTCAAACAACATTTGCGCTTCGGGCGGCAAAGCGTGTTCGCCTTTTTGCACTTCTTCGAGATAACCGGCAAGCGAAAAAGCGTCGCGCTCTTCGGCGGTCGCTTCGTAAATTTCGGTCAGAGTCGCGTAAGCGGCTTTTAATTCTTTAGTGTCGCGGGCGTGCGTACCGAATTCGATTTGCCCCGCGCCGTGCGCTGCGAGGACTTTGTAAAGGCGGAAATCAAGCTCGTCGTCGCCGAACTCCGAGATTGACGCGGGGAGATAAATCGTTTTTCCGTCGTTAATTCGCGATTCCTGCGGCACGGCGGCGAGCGGTTGAACTTCGATTTGTCTGCCCGTCAAACCTTCGACGTAAAGCCGCAGAGTGGTCTGCACCGCGTCGAGCGGCAGACCTTCCGAGCCTTCGTGCAAACGGTCGTTGCTGCGCCGGGTTTCCAGAGCAAAATAGCTGCGGCGAGCGCGCGGATTGTCGAATTTTTCGGCTCTTAATCCCTCACGAACCCAATCCTCAAACTGTCCGACCGAAACTTGTTTCAACGCGCGCCCACTTGCCCGAAACGAAGCCAGCGCGCTTTCGGCATCTATTTGGGCAATTTCGTTTGTCAACTCCAAAACTTTTGTCGTTAGCGACGATAATTCTTCGGATTTTCTGATTGTCGCGATTTGTCGGAAAAATGCCGGACTCGAACGCACAAACGCGATTAAAACCGCGTTTCCCTGTCGAGCGACGGTCAGCAAAGTTTCGCGCCATGCCTCAAAAGATTGCGGCACGCGCCGCAGAACGACTCCTCCTGAATTCACGAAATGCAGCGTCACGCTGCCGCCGTATTCGAGAAATTGAGCGGCGGAGTTTAGCAAATTAATCGAATCCGCCGACGATAAATCGCGTAGAGCTTCCGGTAAAGCTTCCCATAAATCCGCCGCCATTCCCCCGGCGCGCGCCGCGAAAAATGAAGCCAGATTTGCCGCCGAGGTCGTGACGGCAATTTTTTCTTCAGCGCTGTATTGCTCGAAAAACTCTATCGTCGGAACTGTCGCGCGAAGAAAATCGGCGCTGTGTTTGGCGCTCCGCTGCGCGATGTCGGCGGCGACGCGGAAAACGGCTCGCAGGATTTCTGCCGATTGAATTTTGGCGGCGATTTGCGGGGAGTTTTGAAAAGTTTCGACCGCAACCGTGCCGGACAAAACCAACTGACGCTGACAAACCGCGAAAATCATTTGCCGGATTTCAGATGGTATGGGCGCGTAATCGGCGACGCCGCGCCCGAAAAAACTCGTGCCGGCGTCCGGGTTGATCATCGCCAGACGGCGACCGATTTCGCCCCACGCGCGGATTTCGTCCGGTTCTAAAATCTCCGCCGCGTCGGGCGCGAGTTGCAAAAATTCGCCGCTCGCTTTCAGGCTGACGCCCGCCACGCTCGCGCTCGTTTCCAAAATAGCTCTTGATTTTTCCGTTTCCAATTTGCTCAAATCTTTCGCCAATTTCGTCAAACCGCGCTTCTCGCCGTTTTTCTCAACCGCTTTCTCATCGCCCGCATTGCTCGTTTTCATCTTATTTTTAGCTTAGAAAAACCAAAACAAAAGAGCAATGGAGAACGGGGAAATGAGAACGGAGAACTGAAGACGAAAAACAAACAGTTCTCCGTTCTCATTTCTCCGTTCTCAGTTTTTCGGCGGTTTTCCATCCGGGTAAATAAAAACGTGAAAACAGGCGTTGACGTTGTATTCGATGAGCGCGTCCAAAACGCCTCTGTTTTCCAGATCGGCGAGGCGACGCATCACAAAATTTTGCTCTTCGGCGGACATATGTTTGCGCCCCAGATCGAATGTGCAGCCGGATGTGTGCGGCGGGAGGCTGCCGGGACCGCGTACCTTGAACGAATTAGGATTTACCTGATTGAGCTTGATTTGATAATCCATCGAGCGCGTCAGGGATGTAACGCGCAGCGGGCGATTGAATTGTTTTTTATAAGCGGCGGCGATTTCCTCCAAAACGCGCCGCGCCGAAGGATGAAACATTCTGAGCAGGCGGATGCGCATTTGTTTGCGGTCGCGTCCGCTGCTTAAATCATATTTCAGACCGCCGAAATTTTGCGATAGATTCGACAAAAATCGAAATTTTTCCGAAGTCTGCGGAATCGGATTGTATTGCGTTTCAAAATCAAATGAGGTGAATGCGTCTTCGGTCGCGCTGCTTCCGACTTCGAGAAAATAATCGTCGGTTGCCATCGGCAATTCGATCAGCTCGCCTTTCAGTCGTTTTTCCGCCAAATCGGCAAAATCCATCGGCACTTTATAATTTAAAACGTTTATCAACTCGCGGATTTTCGCCGTCTGTTTGGGAACGCCGCGTTCCGAAAGCGGAGCGGGCGGATCGAGTCCGGCGGGGCGCTCGCCTGTGTTGGCGCGCGGTTCGAGCGCGCGGGCTTTTTGCTGTTCCCAAAAAGCTCGCGTGACGTTTAATTTTTGGTCTTCGGTCGAAGCGTCCGTTGCAGCAATCTTAACGTCTTCAATGTCTTCGGTTTTAATTTCTTCCTGCGTTTCCTCCAACAGCTTAAGCAGCTCATCTATTTCCTCGTTGGTCGGGTCTTTTTTTAGCGGATCAACAATCGCCTGACCAATTTCCGTTTGAACGGGATCGGGCGTCCGCGCGTTTCTGCCGTTTGTATTGTTTCCCAATCGCGGCGCAACGATAAAAACTCCGATGAGCGCTAATGAAATAATAAAAACCGACAAAACTGCGGCGGCAATTAAAATCGTCCGTTGTCCGTTATTCTTTGGCTGTTCGTTGTTCGTTGTTCGTTGTTCGTTGTTCGTTACGTTTTCAGGCTTTGGGCTTTGGGCTTTGGGCTTTGGGCTTTCTGCGGCGGCGCGAATTTGGACGAAGATTCTGGTGTTATCGCCGAGCCGGATTTCGTCGCCGTCGAAAACGCGAGTGCCTTCGGAATTTATTTGTTTGCCGTTTAAAAATGTGCCGTTGGTTGAATTTTCGTCGAAAATCCAGACTTCCCCATCGTGCTGTTCAAAAGTCGTGTGGCGGCGCGACAAACCGGCGTCGTTGAGAATTAAATCCGACAATTCGGTGCGCCCGACTGTTAAATTCCCGGCGGCAAGTCTGCGGATTTGTTCGCCTTCGGGCGAGTTAATAATGAGCGTAATTTCGCGCGACATTTTTCGTTCAATTCGGTTTATTTGGAGCTATTTCACGAATGAAAAAACGCAAACTCTAAACTATGCACTGTAAACTATCAACTGTCCGGTAAAGAAACAAAGGTTCTGCAAAACAGTTTACAGTTGAGAGTTGATAGTTGATAGTTGCTGCGAATTCCAGCCTTTCGGAAATCTCCTGATTTATAAAGCAAGCGTTTTGTACGCATTCGCGCATTGAAAATAGCGGGTAATTGCTAAAATCCAAAATTAAAAATACACGGAAAGGGGAAAATTATGTCAAGCGCAATCGGTCAGAAAAAAAATCAGCCGCCGACCGGCGAAGGAAAAAACCAAAGCCCGAATCAGGGACAAGCGCAGGAACGCGATAAACGCTCGGAAGTTTTGCAGGCGGAGCGAAATCACCCGGAAATGAATATGGACGCGGCGGATGAAACGTCGGATATGGTTCAAGATATGGACGTGCCGCAAAAACGCGAGCGCGCCGGGCGCTAAACCCAGGTGAAAGCAAAAATCGGCGCCGGAGAAATCGGCTATGACGACGCAGGTGCCGGCGCTTGCGTCGTTTTGCTGCACGGGCATCCGCTTAACCGTTCGATGTGGAACGCGCAAGTTGAAGCTTTGCAAGCGAATTACCGCGTCGTTTGCCCGGATTTGCGCGGTTACGGAGAAACGGCGGCAGTTTCCGACGTTTCGACGATGAGAGAAATGGCGCAGGATGTCGCCGCATTGCTCGATTATTTGAAACTTGAAACGATAATTCTCGGCGGTCTTTCGATGGGCGGTTACGCCGCGCTCGAATTTTACAATTTGTTTCCAACGCGCGTTTCCGCGCTCGTTTTAGCCGACACGAAAGCCGCGAGCGATACGGAAGAAGCGCGTCAAAAGCGTTTTGAAACGGCGGGAAAAATAGAAAAAGAAGGAATCGAGCCGCTCGCCGAGGAAATGCTGCCGAAAATGCTCGCGCCCGCGACTCGTTCAACTAAACCGGAAACTGTCGAGAGCGTGCGGCAAATGATGTTGGCGGCAAAGCCTTCGGGCGCGGCTGCCGCTTTGCGCGGAATGGCGGAGCGAAACGATCACACAAAACTGCTGGCGAAAATCAGCGTGCCGACACTTGTTATCGTCGGCGAAACGGACGAATTGACTCCGCCCGCCGAAGCCGAAAAGATGAATCGAGCGATAAAGGATTCTCGGCTGGTGAAAATTTCAAATGCCGGGCATTTATCACCGCTCGAAAATCCGGCTGAATTTAACCCGGCTTTATTGAATTTTCTTTCTGAAATTCGATAAAAAACGGCGTCTTTGCGTGATTTTTAATTTCACGCAAAGACGCCAAGAGGGAAAGCATTTTCGACATCAGTTGTCTTTTCTCGTTTACTTTTGTTCAAGCCCTAATTTTTGAACGATTTGTTCGAGCGCCGCCAGACGCTGCTGTAAAGAGTTGACCTCAGCTTTCAGCGTTTCAACTTCCGAAGTTTTTTGCTGCAATTGCGCGTCCAATTCTTTGACCGCCGCGAGCGAAACGCCAGCCAGATCCTGCACGCCGATTGATTTGTCGTCGGTTCCGAGTCCGAACTCTTTATGGAAATCCTCAGCCATCGGTCCGAGATGACGCACTTTGTTTCCTTCGGTGATGTAATTCCATGTCGAAACCGGCACTTTTCGCAATCTCGACAAAACATCTGTTCCGTTGACCGGAAGGAAATTTTCTTTTGTGAAACGGCTCGAAGTGCAGTTGAAAACGCCGCTTCCCGCCGGAAGATTGCAGCCGGTCGTACCGCCCAAATTTGTGCGGAAACGGAAACCGCCCGTCGCGCGCGCCGCAAATTCGTTGTTAGCGGTGTTTCTGAAAGTATCGGCGCTTTGCTGAGCTGAACCGTCGCTCCAAATGAAAGTACCGCTAAAACTATTATTCGAGGCGAATTTGCCCATTGCCGTCGTGTGATCCTGATCGGCGGTTACGTTATAGCCGATAGCAACGGCGGCGAGACCTCTGATGTTGAAAGTGTCCGGGTCGCATTTGCCATTAATATACGGTCCGCCGGAGCGCGCGTTATTGCCGAACGCGACGCCGTAAGTGTCGCACACGCGGTTTCCCGCGCCAGCCGCAAAACCTGCCGCGCCTTTGACTTCATTGCCGCTGCCGAAAGCGATGCTGCTCGTGCTACGGGCAAAGTTAGTGTCGCCGAATGCAAACGCATAAAGTCCTTCTGCGGTCGAATTACTGCCGCCTGCCCACGAGAAGAAACCGACGGTCGTATCGTCCCACTCATTGTCGGCGTAACCCGAACGAAACGCGCCTTTGTAAGAATCCCAGGATGTGCGATAGCCTTTGCCCTGCATCGGAGAAACGCCGATGCCCAGATTTCCGGTGGCGACAAAGCTGCCGTTTTGAAAAACTTTGAACCAAGCCGGCGTGTGCCCGCCCGGACCCGAACAGCAAGTGCTGCCGCCGCGCAAATTAATCATCGGAGCGGTTCCGTTGGCGTCGCCGACCGAAAGCTGTTCGGCGCCGGGAACGAATTTGACGAAATTTGCATCGGTATATGCCTTATTAGTCGCGTCACCCGCGTTTACCGGGTTTCCGACGTTCGTTATGAGTGCGTTGTTTGCGGACAACCCCGCGCCGAAGACGTTCGAGCCTGTCCAATTGTTGGCACCATTCAGACGGGCAATGTTGAATGACAGCCGGTTTTCGTTGATAACTCCGGCGGTCGTCGGATCATTAATAGCGCTAACGATGCTGCTGCCTGTCATTGTTCCGCCAGGACCGGTTGGAGCAGTCGTCATACTCGTTCCATCAGGAAAAATGAGCGCGCTGTTTGCTCCGGTCAGCTTGATATTACCTGCCACGTCGAGCCTGGCACCAGGCGTTTCCGTTCCGATACCGACATTGCCCGAAGGCTTGATAGACATCCGAAGCTGATCCGGTCCGGTGAAGAAGAGAACTGTACCCTCTCTGCCTACCGGCGAAGCTACGTTGCCGGCAGAAATAGAAATCAATCCGCGTTGATTGGGAAATATTGAATAGTTATTGCCACGCATAGCGAGATACGATCCGTTGCTGCTCAGGAAAGATGGCGTTGAACTGGCAATCAGCCCGAGCGTTTTGGCATTGCTGTCTGTAAAAAGCACGTTGCTATCTACGACATTGCTGGGATTAGCAGTCATTTGAATATTCCCGCCATTGACTACCATGTTACCGCCGGATTCCGAAAGGACGGAATCGCCGAGCGTGCCGTTAGTATCGAGCCACTTCGTGATTCGATTCGTAGTTCCCGTTCCGGCTAAGTTGGCTGTTGTGCCGGAAGCGGCAGCCGATTTCATGACCGTACCGTCATCGAAAACGATGCCTCCGACAGCGATTTTCCCGTTTTCATCGCGTTTCACGATTGTTTCGGGTGCGTTAGCGGTGGAAGCGCTGGCGGCAGTTGCGTGTGTTTGCGGACTTGAAACATAGCCGGACAGATTGCCGTTAAAAGTTTCCGAATTGGCAGCGGAATTTGCCCGAACTGCATACGGCGCAGAAGCTATTTCCTGGCGCGGGTTGAGCGGAGTGTAATTCACTTCGCCTGCGCGACGGATGCCGATTTCCAAATATCTCTCTCCGCCGTCGAACGCTGCCGCGCCGAAATCGAGCTGAACGGTGAAACTGCCGTTTGTTACGTTCGCGGTCAAATCGGTGATTGGCGCGCCGATTTGATTGCCGCCCGAAGCGGCGTCAAAGAGCTTGAACTGAAATTGATAAGCGCCGTTTGCGCCCTGTCCGGCGTCTGCCAGACGACCTTGATAACTAAACGACGTGGTTTGCGCCGACGCGGTCGCGCCGGTTAACAGAAACATTGTCAAAACTGCTATAAGTGCGAATTTGTATTTAAATAAATCTTGAATTTTCATAGCCCCTCCGGTTTCTACCGTTTATCCATTCCGCTTCGCTTATAAAAAATATGAATTTGCAAAGCCGAATTTTCTTGTCAATATGTAACGCGCAGTATTTTGGTAATACGGGTCAGCCGGGTGAAATCTTCAAATGAAAAAGGCAGGCTCGAACGCCCGCCTTTTTCCTAAGGTTTGCAGTTTATGTTTGCTTTTATCTATTGATTTTCGCTTTCTTCGGCAGCGGCAGGCGAATTACCCGAAGGCGTCCAGCTTCCGTTTACATCTCCAATTAGAAAGGCTTCATAATTTTGATTCGAGGCAGAATTTGAAACCGAATTATACGGGCGCGACGGCGGCGAAAATTTCCAATTACCTGTTTCCCCGGTAAAGTCAGTCTGCCTGTTTGCCGCGACAAACCGCAAAATCTGCGTGGCGTCAAACGGAGTGATTTCATCGTCGCCATTGGTATCGGCGACAATTTTTTGACTTTCCGTTAATGCGCAGTTCGTTGGTCCGGCTGCAATGCAGCGCAAGATAAGAGTTGCGTCAAACGGAGAGATACCGTTTACATTTCCTGTCTTTGATGGCGTAACAGTGTAGTTGCCGCCTGCCGTTAAACCGGAGATTTGATAAAAACCCGAATTGTTGCTCGTTGCCGAAAGCTGCGGCACTCCGACTGCATTTAAATTTACGCCCGGAACAAGCGTTTGCGGTGTAATCGCGTAATTGATTGTTCCCGAAACCGTAACGCTGACAAGCCGAAAAGTCGCCGTATAAGTTGAGGCTGTCGCGGGAGTCGTAATTGTATGCGTTTGCGCGCCGCCATCAGACCAGGATTGAAAAGCGTATTGATTTCCGTTTACTGTCTGCGTCGCAGCATTGACGTTTAATCCGTAGCCGTCCCACGAAACAACTGTTGTTCCGCCAACTACATTTGTGCCGTTAACGGTTAAATTCAAAGCGGCGGGATTAGTCGCAAATGTGATGTTTACTTTACGCGGATAAAAATATCTGGTTACGGTCGTGGTCAGATTGGTTGAATCGGTGGCGGTCAAACGAATCTCCAAAAAACTGGCAGTCGCAGCCGCCAAATCTTCGGGTGCGGGCGCTGTAAAAGTGATATTGTTGCCTGTAGTCAACGGCAAAAACGGGTGCGTGTG
>DASVRD010000031.1:0-4411 GCA_036388775.1 Pyrinomonadaceae bacterium
CTGATTACTGATTACTGATTACTGATTACTGATTACTGATGCTTCTTGTCATTGACGTTGGCAACACAAACACTTCTCTCGGCGTTTTTTCCGGCGACAAATTGATTGCAAATTGGCGAATGGCGACGGTTCGCGACCGCACGGCGGACGAGTACGGAATTGTCGCGCGCCAGCTTTTTTCGCTTTCGGAAATAGATTATCGAGAGATTACGGCGGTCGTCATCGCTTCGGTCGTCCCGCCTTTGAATTTTACCTTTCAAAAAGTTGCCGAAAATTATTTTAATCACGCGCCGGTTTTTGTTGATAACAAAACAAACACCGGCTTAAAAATTTTGTACGAGCCGCCGTCGGATGTCGGGGCGGACAGAATCGTTGACGCGGTTGCGGCTGTTTTTCGCTATGGAACGCCGTGCATTGTCGTTGATTTCGGCACGGCGACGACTTTTGACGCGATAAATCAGCAGGGCGAATATCTCGGAGGCGTGATTACGCCCGGAATCACGATTTCTTCGGATGCGCTTTTCGCGCGCGCCGCGAAATTGCCGCGCGTGGAAATCCGAAAACCTTCGCGCGTAATCGGAAATTCGACGGTGGGTTCGATCCAGTCGGGTTTATATTACGGTTACGCCGGATTGGTTGACGGAATTCTGGGACGAATGATTGATGAATTGGGCGCGGAAACTCACGTTGTTGCCACCGGCGGTTTGGCAAAATTGATTGCTAAAGCGTCAAAGTTGATTGAAACCGTTGACGACACTTTGACGCTCGAAGGGTTGCGCTTGATTTACGAGAGAAACAATTCGAAAACTTGACATTCGAGGAACCAAAAATTATCCTTAATGTTTTGCTTGTCAGCAAATTTGCTCGCTATAGGATTTAAGTAAAGAAGTAATTTTAGAGGAACAATTTAATGCCGAATCATAAATCAGCCGAAAAGCGCGTTCGCCAGACCGAGCGCCGCAACGAAGTCAACCGCCGCAACCGCAGCCGTCTGCGCACGGAAATCAAAAAACTCCGCACTTCCATCACCGGAAAAGATGCGGAAACCAGCCAGGCTGTTTTGCCGACAACCGTCTCGATGATTGACAAAATGGTCGCTAAAGGCGTGTTGCATCGCAACGCAGCCGCTCGCTACAAATCGCGTTTGACCAAGCACGTCACCAATTTAAGCGCGAAATAGGTTTGCTCGAATTTTAATTGAGCAGCGAGCCTGACCGCTAAATAATCTTGCAAAAAACATGCAAGGCTCACAAAGCGAACTTTGTGAGCCTTGCATGTTTTTTTGTTGACGCGCGAAGCAGCTCAGTCCCGTTTTTCGATTTATTTTAAGAATTAGCTAACTCACAAACGAGCATTTCGATTTGCAGTCGCGCGCCGCTCGCGCCGCCTCCGCCGACTGATGTTTTGATTGCCAAATCCGCAGCGGCGATTCGCTGCAAGCATTTTGCTAAAGTTTTCGCCTCGGCGCGGCGCGCGGTTGCCAGAAAATCTTCGCGTTTGTTGTATGGCAGTTTGATTGTGCGGAAAACTTCTTCTTTGTCTGCGCCGCGCGCCATCGCTTCTTTCGCCCACGCCAGACGGCGGTAATTTGAGGCAATCAAACCGAGCAGCATTAACGGCTCTGCGCCGTCGTCCAAAATTTTCTTTAAAATCTGCAAAGCGCGGCGATTATTTTTCGACAGCAAATAATCGGTTAATTCAAAATTTGAAAGCTCACGCGAATTCGGCACTAATTCTTCGACCAAATCAAAAGTAATTTGCCCGTCCGGCAATGCCGCAGTCGCCAATTTGTTTAATTCGTTGGTTAACGTTCGCACGTCGTTGCCGACGAGAGCCAAAAGATGCTGCAAAGCCTTTTCGTCAATGTGCGCGTTTAAATCGCGCAGCGTTTTGCGCGCCCAATTTGTGATTTCTCCGGTTTCGAGCGGCGCAAATTCGACTGCGGCGCAATATTCTATCAACGTTTTTGACAGCTTTTTTCGTTTATCCAAATCGTCGGCAACCAGAATTGCGACACAGGATTCTGCGGGACGCGCCGCGTAACGCGCCAAAACTTCTTCGTCGGCTTCGCGCTGCAATTTATTGATCTCCGTAATGCGGACGATGCGACGCGACGCAATCATCGGAAGCTGTTCGGCGGCGGCGATTGCCTGCTGAACGTCGGTCGAAGCGAGACTGAAAACCGATTCGTTGAATTCTCTGAGCGGCTGATCTTTTAAAACAAATTCGGTGATAAATTTGGCGGCTTGGTCGCGCAGATAAGTTTCCGCCCCGAAAAGCAGATAAATCGGCGTGACTTCGCCGTTTTTGAGTTGTTTACGCAAATCTTCGCGCGATATTAAAGACATTTACAAAATCAATTCAGGCAATTCTGCGCCGCCAGCGCAGAAAGATGTACGAATAAATTAATAGATTGAAACCCAAAAGCAGCGCAGCCATCAAATTGCCGAAACTCTGATTCCATTCCGGCGGATAAATTAACCCGATCAAATAAGGTTCGAGAAAACCTACGCCAAAACCGGATTCAAAACTCAAATCTCTGAGCCAACTTTCCAGCGGCTCAATCGGACATTTAATATTTAATAATTCGCTCAACAAACCGTAAGCGAGCGCCGGAAGATGCAAAAATATCATCCACCGCCAAACGAGAGCCGCCAACGCCCCGAAAACTATAAACAAAATAAACGCAAAATGCGCCGCAATCAGCGTTTCTAGTAAAATTCGGTAAACCATAGAATCAATTACGAATTTCAAATTACGAATTACGAATTGTGGAATTTATCTTTGATTTAAAAATATTCCGATATTCGTAATTCGTAATTTGAAATTCGTAATTATTTTTTCTCTTCCTTAACGCCCAAGCCGTTGACTATTGCCGAAACGACCGATTCGGAAAAGGCGCGGGCGATTCGTTCGACAGCCGGGTCTTCTTCGTTAAAAAACGAGCGCGGGTCTGAAGCGAATTCAAAAGAATCGCGGAAAACGAAATTTTGATTGTCGTATAAAATCTTGTTTTCCTGCGTGTCGCGAACTGTGACGGTTCCGACAATCGTCACTTCAAAAACACGCGCCCTGCCCGTCGGGTCGAGTAAAACGCCGGAAAATGAAAAATCGCGCAGAGAGCCTTCGATGATTGCGTCCGCGCCTTCCCTCGTTCCCTGCACGCGAAGCCCTCGCCCGCGTCGAATGACTTCGTGCACAACCGCGTCGGTAAAACGCGATTCCAGGCGATAACGCAAAGCGCGAGCTTCAAACTGAAACGGCGGCACGGCAATCTTTTTTATCCGTTTCGGCAAACCAGTATCCGTGACCGGCTTATAACATTCGGTAAAACCGGAAACTGTCAAAAACAGCACAAAAATTGCAGCGGATTTAAAAATTTTACTCATAAAAAGACGAGCCGAATAATCGGCGCGGAAAGTTCTTTTGAGACTGTACTTATTTTCGCGCTTTTCTTATCGCTTCGGCAACACGAGCGGTTTCAACCGCCGCGCGAACATTGTGAACGCGGACAATCTGCGCGCCGTTAAAAACCGCAATTGCAACGCTCGACATCGTTCCGTGCAAACGCCGGTCGGCGGGCGCGTTGTTCAATATTTTCCCGATAAAAGATTTGCGCGACGTGCCGATGAGCATCGGAAATTCCGAAAATTCGGCGCAAATTTCTTCCAGCTTTGCCAGCAACTCCAAATTCTGCTCGAAAGTTTTGCTAAATCCGATGCCAACGTCAAGCGCAATTTGCTCGCGCTTGACGCCCTTTAATTCGGCTTTTTCGACGCTCCGGCGCAAACCGTTTTTAACTTCGTGAACAATGTCAGCGACCGGCTCTTGTTTGTGCATCGTTTCAAACGTGCCGCGCAAGTGCATTAAAATTAAACCGGCGTCTGTTTTTGCTACAACATCGACAATTTTTTCATCAAAACGCAAGCCCGATACATCGTTGATAATTTCGGCTCCGGCTTCGATTGCGGCTTCGACGACCGCGGCTTTCGTCGTGTCAACCGAAATCGGAATATCGAAGCGCTTGGCAATTTCTTTTACCGCAGGCACGACGCGCTCGATTTCTTCCGAAGCGGTTATTTGCGCGCTGTCGGGGCGCGTGCTTTCGCCGCCGATGTCGAGAATGTCCGCGCCTTCGGCAATCATCGTTTCGGCTTGATTTAATGCTTGGTCAAGCGAATAAAATTTCCCGCCGTCGGAAAAACTATCGGGCGTAACGTTTAAAATTCCCATCACGAGAGTTTTATCACCGATTGGAATTTGCCGACGCGATGTTTGCCAAAATTTTCGAGACATTTTCTTTGCTCCGAAATTTTAACATTTTTAGTTTGTTGCACAATTTTTGCATTGAATATCGGGAAAAGAAAATGCGTTCGTAAACAGAACAGATTTTTAATGAGAAAGGGGAATT
>DASVRD010000032.1:0-52968 GCA_036388775.1 Pyrinomonadaceae bacterium
GAGCCGCAGCGAAATAAAGCCGGGGCGAGGTTGTAAGAAAACGGAAAAATCTGCAACAGCAGACACAGAGTAACAAACTGAGGGAACGCAAGAGTGTCTAGTTTTAGACACTTCAAAAAAGGTTTTTTCTGTTTTTCCGGCTTGCACCGCGCTTTACCCATTACAAGATTGACACCGCGCTGATGTCCCAATCGGCGACGCATTCAGCCGTTTTGGAAGTGATTGACTCGATTCCATCGTCGCAGGGAATAAAAGGTTTAACCGAAACTTAGAGAAAAACCGTGATGCGGGAGTTTTACCGCTAGAAAATGTCAAACGATTTAATCATCCGCAATCAGGGACAGCTTCCCGAAACTAAAGCCGAATACTTGTCGCGGTCGTTTTACGAGTGGAAGCGGCGGGGATGGCTGCTCTTTTCTTATCCGGTTGATCTGGAACCGCCTTTTCGACCGTTTTACTTAACCGCTCTCAATAATTTCCCAATTATTGATGACGGTCGCGTGCCGTCGCTTTTCAATCGGCTGGCTGATGGTCTGCGCGGCAAATCGGCAAACAAAACTGCGCTTCAATTACAGGCTGGCGCGGATGATTGGAACGAACCCGATCCGGAATACTGCAATTATCCGGGAGAAGATTTTACGGAACTGCAAGTTGTACTGCCGCGCGAGGCTAAAATCAGCCGTGCAGTCGCGGAACAATTTCTGTTAAGTCTTATTCACGCGCAGTCACCGGTAAGTTTTGAAATCATCGGTACAGCGGATAAAATTATTGTTCAATTTACCGCTTCAAAACGCGATTCATTTCAGCTTCATGCACAGCTTAAAGCTCATTTTCCCCAAGCCTCATTGCTTGAAGCTAATAATTCCCTTCATGAGGCTTGGGAGACAAGCCGCGGCGGAGCATTGATAGTAGATTTCGGATTATCGCAAGAATTTATGCTGCCGCTCAAAGCGGTCTCTAATTTCGATACCGACCCGCTCGTTACAGCAGCCGGAGCGTTATCCGCTTTGCAGGGCGGCGAAGTCGGAGTGCTGCAAATCCTGTTTAAAGCAACTCGCTTTCCGTGGGCGGAAGCCGTCATGGATTCGGCAGAAACTATGACAGGACGCCCTTTTTCGTCAATGCGCCGGAGTTGATTACGCTTGCTAAAGAAAAAATCAGCTGTCTGCTTTTTGCCGCCGTTATTCGCATTGCCGCCAGAAGCTATTCGCCGGAAAGAATGTGGCAGATTGCGAGAAATTTAGGCGGCGCATTTTCTTCGCTCTAAAATCTTGCCGGTAATGAATTAATTCCGCTTTCAAATGACGGATATGACAATGCTGACCACGAAGAGTGTTTGCTGCAAAGGCAGTCATATCGCACGGGAATGATTTTAAACAGCGAGGAAATTGTCTCGCTCGTCCACCCGCCGACTCCTGCCGTGCAATCTGAAAAATTGCTGCGCGACGCGCTCAAAACAAAACCAGCCCCTGCGTTGTCTTTAAACCAGAGCCTAATTCTCGGCAAAAACGAGCATCAGGGCGCAATCCGGGAAGTTTCTATAAGCCCGGAGCAGCGCACGAGGCACGTTTATTTAATCGGTGCTTCCGGCTCGGGCAAATCCACATTGCTTTTAAATCTCATCCGGCAGGATATGGAAAATGGAGAAGGATTATGCCTGCTCGACCCGCACGGGGATTTAATTGATGACGTGATAACTCGCGTTCCCGATTCCCGCCTTACGGACGTGATTCTCTTTGATCCGGCAGATAGCGAATATCCTATTGGATTTAATGTCTTGCAAGCCAACTCGGAAACCGAGAAAACTTTAATCGCCTCTGACCTTGTTGCCACGTTTCGCCGGTTTTCAAATTCATGGGGAGATGTGATGGATGCGGTGCTGGCAAATGCCGTTCTAGCAATCTTAGAAAATAAAAAAGGCGGAACTCTCTTTGATTTAAAACGCCTTTTAGTAGAAAAAGATTTTCGCCAGGAATATCTCAAAACTGTCGAAGACGACGGAGTCAGATATTTCTGGCAATATGAATATCCGGCTCTGGCTGGCAGATCGCAATCATCGGTGCTGGTCAGGCTCGACACATTTTTAAGACAAAAACTGATTCGCAATATTGTCTGCCAGAATGAGAACAGGCTGAATTTCCGGCAGATGATGGACGAAAAGAAAATCTTACTTATTAAGTTATCTGGCGGATTAATCGGCTCGGAAAACGCCGCGCTGCTCGGCACATTGCTGGTCTCAAAACTTCAGCAAATCGCTTTAAGCCGTCAGGACACTGAAAGCGGCAAACGTCCATATTTCTGGCTTTACCTTGACGAATTTCATCACTTCGTGACGCCTTCAATGGAATCGCTCCTTTCGGGTGTCAGAAAATACCGGATCGGGCTTCATCTCGCTCACCAGGAGTTCCGGCAGCTTCAATCCCGCGATCTGGAAGTAGCGCAGAGCGTTCTATCTAACTGCGCGACACGGATTTGTTTCCGGCTTGGCGACACTGATGCCGAGCGGTTTGCCGCTGGATTCAGTTTCTTTGACAAAGAACATTTGCAGAATCTGGGAACTGGTGAAGCCGTCGCCCGGATTGAACACGCTGAATACGATTTTAATCTCAAAACATCGCCCGCCCTGAAAGTTTCGCCCGATGCGGCAGGACGCAAGCGAGAAGAAATCCTTCGATTAACCAGAGAACAATTTGCCGGGCGGAGAGTTGATGTCGAAGCCGCAATGCAGGCTTTGCGACCACCTCTTATCCAAACAGTTTCACAGTCGAAAGAAAAAGTAGAAAGCAAAGCTGCCGAATCTAATATTTCCGCAGAGAAAGAAAATCAAACCAAATCAAAAACTGAAAGATCAGTTGAAACTAAACTACCCTCGAATGTTGTAGCTGAAAACTTACAGAGACAAACCGCAGAGAAGAATCCGACCCAGCATCGGTATTTGCAGGAACTTGTTAAACGAATTGGAGAAAAACACGGGTTTTTAGCTATCGTTGAAAAGGAAGTCTTCGGCGGAATTGGAAAGATCGATGTCGCGCTTGAAAAGGGAGATCAAAAAATAGCCTGTGAGATTTCCGTTACCACACCGCCAGATTACGAACTCGATAACATCCAGAAATGCCTCGCTTCCAGTTACGGCACTGTCGTTGTCATTTCCCCGGATAAAAAGCATCTCGCAAGCATCAGGCAAAAGGCAACGGAAAATCTATCAGGCGTGGATTTAGCAAAGGTGGTTTTTATGCCGCCGGAAACTTTCACGGGATGGCTGAAAGAATTCGACTCCACGACTCGCGACAAACAAGATGATAACAAGCGGGATAAAGTCAATGGTACGAGGTCAGAGCGACGTTTGACCCTGATTCGGAAGACGCACAAAAAACGCGAGTGCAGGCAATAACAGGTACAATTCGGAATCTTGTCAGAAGAAAGAAAAAGAACTAGACAATAATCATTTCCTAATGATGGAATCTGACTCTCTAACTTTGCTTGAAAAAATAGGTTCAAAACCTGCGCCGTTCGGTTACTGCTGGCAGGGCGGAAAACTCGTTCCCGATAAAACTGAATCAACCATCAGAAAACTGATGTACGAGTTATTCTTAGCGCACCGTCGCAAAAAAACTGTCGCCCGTCTTTTAAATGAAGCCGGGTACCGCTCCAGAAGCGGGGCGCTTTTTTCCGATACGGCGGTTGACCGAATATTGCGCGACGAGTCAGCCAAAGGAGTTTATTTTATAAATCAAAACGGTAAGCAACGGGAGATACAAATTGAGCCGATTGTTTCGGAAGAAGTCTGGGAAGAAGTTAACGCTATTTTGAATCATTCGCAAAAACTCGGAAAAAAGACGACACAGCTTTTCGCAGGATTGGTCTTTTGCGAGTGCGGCGGAAAGATGAATGTTCCGAGCAATTCGCCGAAATACGTCTGCGCCGAATGCCTCCATAAAATCGGGACAAATGACCTTGAAGAGATTTTCCGGGCGCGGCTCGCAGAATTTCCGATCACTGGTTTTCAGGAATCCTACGATGATTTGCCGGAAGATATTCAGGCTTCAGAGAATCTGGCGGATTTGTGGCTGGAATTTTTGAGAGAAGAAAAACGCCTTCTGGTCGAACAACTTCTCAAAAGAGTTGTTGCCGGAAAACGCCAAATTCGTTTTGAATTTGCGCTCGCCGCGCCCGCTTCGCTTAAAACGGCGGCATTTGGGCAACAACACGATGATTTGTCAACAGGGCAACAACATCAACCTAAAATAGACCGCTCGCCAGAAAGTAATCCGCAAAAGGATATTTCATCTCAATCTGCTCAATTACCTTCATTAGTTGAAACACCTTCATCTTTAAACCTTAACGAACCTTTATTAAACGAATCCGAGGCGGCAAGATTCCTTGGAATTTCAAGGATCACCCTGATCAGAAAACGAAATGCGGGTCTGGTTAAATTCTTTCGCGTCGGTTACCGCATTCTCTATTCAAAAGAAAAACACCTCCTCCCGTTTCTTCTCGCCTGCGAAAAGGAAGCCGGAAAAGAAGTTTCTAAGTCAAAAATCGGCGATAGATAAAAATAGATAACAATTAGTTAACAAAAATAGAAGGTTAAACCTTAGATAACTTTTAGATAAAGTTGATTTTATTGGATGCACCCGGCACGACTCGAACGTGCGACCTTTTGATTCGTAGTTATTTGCCTATACTGTCAATAGAAGAACAAGGAAGGTCAAGGAAGAACAAAATCAACAATTTAGAAAAAACGTTGTTCTTCCTTGACCTTCCTTGTATGCAGGTGATTACTACATTTTTTACTACATTAAGGTTTTGCTTTTCATTTCCGGTTTAAAAAAGTAATGTTTCTGACCCATTCACTTTTTTCACTTCTTTCACTAAAAACACTTCCAGTTTTGATTATCTATCAAATCAGGTCCACAAAGCCTTTATTGTAAACTGTGGTTTTTACACATTAAGTGCAAATACTTGACCGAGTACCACTAGGAATTATACCTATGGCTTTTAATGTTTTAAGTTTTAAGCACCATATTCGTTGAGTCCTTTCAACGTCAAAATCTTTAGCTTTTTGCTCCTCTGAAGTTAAATTTGGTTTCTTACTTGCGGCTACTGCTATAAGATAGGCTGCATACGCTGATTCTTCTTCTTGGCGCAATTTTTCAATTGCGTCAGCCTCTTTAATGTCTTCAGCATCGCGATCCTTAAGAATTTCTCCTGAAATAGTTTTGGTCAAATCTTTCTCAGCTGCATTTAGGACTTCTGCAATGAACAACAGCGCCTTACTTCCCTTTTCGGTTTCTGCAAATGTGCCTTCCAGAGTTACTGGCATGACACCAATGTTCTTGCCTTGAGGGATTTTTATTTTGTCAATGGATTTCAAAACATTATCGCTAATGCCAATTCCCCCAAGCCAGCTACTTCGCCGTTTTTTTAATTCATTTGGTCCAAGGACAGCACCCTTTTTCAATTCTCCTAAATTTAGAAGTGCAAGAGAAAGAGTGGATGAGCCTTCTTTTGATCCTGCACCATTTATTGCAAGACTAATAACAATTGCTCGGGAATCAGAGGATCTTGATCCTTGAAATGAATTTACTTCCAAAAATCTGCTTTCATACAAAAAAGCAGTCTTATCGTCAGATGGTTTGATCTCTGCTTCGTATAGAGCTACTATTTCCTTAATTGGAATATTGCATTTATTAAGCCTTACGATTCGATCGCTGCTTTGGTCTTTATCCAGAAAAAGTCCATCTTTTGGAAATTCAACCTTTGATTGATCCATATAGCCCTCTGGATCAGGGCTATTAAAAACTCCACGAGCCATAATCACACAACCAAAGTCAGGATTAAGTGCTAGCTTTCTTTCTTGATCAATATTAGAAAGCTGATATAGGTATGTTGGGTAATTTCCAGTATCCTTTAATACCTCTTCTGACCCAGCTTTCTTCAACGCAGAACTTACTCCACTTAGCGCCTTTCCAATTAAAAGTGGTACAAAAATACCTGCTATAGCTCCAAAAAACTCTGGTTTAGCAGTAGAATTAGCTGTACTTTCTGTCAATATACATTGACGGCGAAGGTACACTCTTGTCTCTATTTGTTTATTCCCTGTTTCTTTATCAGGAGGAGCTAATCGGTTACTACTAAACGCAAATGAAGAAATATTCGTGTTAATCAATAAAAATAATACAAATATTGTTGTTACTCGCATAACCATAGCTATTTCTCCTTTATTAATAATGATGACTTAATACATTTTAGGTAAAGACTGTGGTCAATTCTTTATTAGTGTCCTAACATTATTCTTCTAAAAACAATGTCTTAGGAAATTGATTTAACTGACCCCCGCTTAGTAATTACTCGTTTGGATTAAAAGTAAACTGATTTAACAGTAAAATACGTGGTATTATTAATTGGGAATACCTAACTCTGTTAAAACAGATGGCTTTTCACGCCTAATAAAATCTATTATCAATCCAATTCTAACTGCTCGATTAACTAAAACTTGATTCGCGGTATCAAATCCTAGATGATGGAGCCCCACAACCTTAAAATCTGAATCTACTACAGGAGAGCCCGAACTCCCGCCCTTCGTGTCACATTTATGACTAAAATCTGTAAGTTGTCTGGAAATCCCATCAATGCTTGGAGTTACTACTATACAATCAGCTCTAGATACCTTTTTAGGCTCTCCCCCCGGATGCTGGATAATTATTAATTGTTGGTTTTCAACTGGCTTAGATGATAATAAAGTAAAAAATCCGCGTTCGGCAGGAACCGCTTTTGCTAGGCGCAGAAGAGAAAAATCCAAATCACTACTTGTCAAAATAAGCTCTTTAAACCGATAACCTGTTTGTGGTGCTCCGTCTTCATCAAAGTCAAAATCAACTAAGCCAGATCGCATTTCGGTTGCAGTTTTTATACAGTGATTATTTGTCATAAATAAATCTTTTGATATTAGAAATCCTGTACAAACATATGAACCACCGTCATCACCAATAAAACGTAAGCGTGCTACTGATTTTCCCGCCGATTTAACTGGAGCAGGTAAACTACCGGCAAATGCTTCAAGTTGATTCGGTTCAGTGATAGACTCAGGAGCAGAAGGCGTTGTTAGTTTAGCAACTTCAAATATTTTAAGTTCTAGCCGCCGCGATGAATCATCTTCAAGTATTGAAATTATTTCAACTGTGGCGGTACTGCCTGGAATCTCATCAGACCAAAAGTCTTTTCCTGTTATCGTACTAGCCGAAATTATTGAAGAAACTTTTCCAGTACCGTCTTTTATTTGAATAGCCCATGATGGAGTTGTGGGTGCATTATCATTAATTTTAAAATGCAGCCGCATGCTTGAAATATTTTGAATATTAATTGACTTAATTTTGACTTTACCTATTCCTGGCTCTAGAGGAAATAAGTCAATTGACTGTTGCACAATTTCACCTTGTTTTGATAGGACCTTCTCACGGGGAACAGTGATAGTATTTTGAGCAATTAACAGCCCTTGAGATAACAAAAGCAGTAGTGTAATCAATAAAATCTTCTTCATTTTTTCTCCTGTTTACAAAAACTTGTTTCAACTAATTAGAAGTTAATGTCCGATAATTAGAAGTTAATGTCCGATGGAATTTTTTTGATGTCTGCAACATAATCAAAAAAATCGGAAATATCTATAGGGGTTGGACATTCAATTGGATCCTTAAATTTCTTTGCATCTTTATCCCATTCTCTAGTACTCTTACAATTGATCTTCCCATTTAATGCTGCATCATTTATAATTCTCAATTTCTTTGTATTGGAATCATAGAAAAAAACGCGATAGAGATTAAGATGACCAGGTTGTCTTGAAATTCTAAAAATATGATTAAATTTTATTTTCTTATTATCTGCTGATTCTGATTCGCCATCGGGAACCTCCATTTGACCGCTAGTTATTAAAATGTCAGGATTATTATCAAATTTGACACTCTTTTTTATTTTACTGCCACTAACCAGTTGCAGGATATCTTGGGTCGGCTCCCAAATTGCTTTCTGTGCATTTAGAAGCCCTCCATAAACCTTATCTTTAAATGAAGAATACCAATCGGAGGTATACATAAGGCGAGCTTTGATTACCGCCGGGGTTGTAACATTTTGAGCAAATAAAATTGAAGCCACCGCCACTACTTGAGGAACTGCCTGGGATGTTCCACTTGCTTTTTTGTAGGCATTTCTATTCGCTGAACTAAAAATATCTCTTCCAGGGGCAACGAGTTGTATGAATCTCTTGCCAAATTTTGCGCCAGCATCTGTTTCATTTTCGCTATTAAAGATTGGGTCCATCCAAGACCATCGACCATTTCCATCAGTAACAACTGCCGAAACGCCAATAATATTTTTTGTATTTAAGTTCCATTTGATTGGAGCATCTGAATTGCTTTCCAAATCCTGAAGGGTTTGATCTTCCGCTTTGCCAGCTGCAACTACAAATAATCTATCCCTCCACTCGGAACCATTCATTTTGGTTTTTAATGTAGTTACTGCTTGTTCATTAGGCAATGTAAAACTAAAGTTGAAAATAAAAACATTTTGATTTATAGCATTTTGTATCTGTTGAGAGATTTCAGACGACCTTTTTGTGTCAATTAAGACAAGTCCTTTTAATGAAGGAATTAGTCCTGGTGTTAAGCTATTTGAATTAGCAGCAATTATACCACTAACGTGCGTACCATGATCTGATTCACTAAACTTATCTCCGATAGATACTGATGGTACTGTTCTGTTTTGTGGTAATTGATGTCTGGGCAAATCACTACCATCGGGCTGAAGGTCAAGCCATATAGATTCGTTATTACCTCTGATAAAATCAGGATGATTAAAGTCAACATCATCAAATTTTTCGCCAACCGCGACAATAATGCTAGATAAATCTAACGTTGGATGAAGATCAACAGGGAAATTAATATTTTTTTTAAGATTCGCTCTGTTTTTTGCAACCTCATCAGGGTTGATTACGTTTTCAGTGTCTGTTGATAAACTACCTGCTAAATGTGAAAGATCTGACGCTTGTTTAGAGGTTAGGAATGTTTCATGCAATAATAACGTATTAAATAAACTATTATTGAATTCTGTCTTCAAATCATTAGAATTGATGAGAAGCGTCGCCTTCCAGCGTTTTACAGGCAATCTGAAATTACCTTTCCGTTCAAGTATATTCTTTTTTGATTTATCCTCTACACTTTGTGGATTATCTTTACGAAGATGCGTATTTATATATTGAAAGCGCAATCGATCAGATGAATAATACTCGCGTAAGTACTCATCAACTGTTTTGTCCTCAAGCGGTACAAGAGCAGTAGTTTCATATTCTTGGACTTGTAAATTTGGTAAGTGAAGTTTATCACCCTGTTTAACCTTTCCTTTGAATACATCATCTGCTGAATCATTCCTTTTACAGATCTGTTCATTAAAAGTACATATCAAATTAACAAATGAAATCTTTAATGTTTGCGGAACTTTATTCAAAGGAGAAAGAATTACTCTCTGCTCCATCAATAGATCTTCAACAGAAGTATTACGTTCTACTACAAACTCACGGGTTGATAACATTTTATGTGAGTTTAAATAATCATATAGGATAATAAAGGACATTGTTATTTTATTCTTGTCCCCATTGAATTCTATATCTGTAGGAATTGGTCTTCCTAATTGTATGATTGATTTCGTTTTATTTTCTAGAATAAATAGATTTTTATTTGTAACGAAGATTTTAGAAGGGGAGTAGTTATTACTATTATCAAATAACACAAAAAGCGGAATATCATATTTTCTATATGTTTCACGATTGCTTTGGGCATAAGCGAAAATTCCGTCTGCGCGAGCAAAGTAAAATATATTAAGAAAAGCTCCTAGATCTTTAGCTGAATTTTGTAGTGATAGGTCAATTTTATTGGGCAATGTAATTCTTGAAACTGATAGGGTGGACTCTTGAACTTGATAAACCTCTCCATCTTCATTCATGACTATTAATTTTGAACCTAAAAAGAATAAACGCTCTGGCTCATCAAAGTCGAAGTCAATCAACTTTGGACCACTTTTGGGAGTGTACAAAATTACTTCATCATGTTCATCGCTCGCAACTGCTATTTCACCTCTTTCTGATACTGCTATTGTGGTGGGATTTTTTATCAAACCTCCTTCGATAATAGATCTCAATGATAAGGTTTTAATATCTAACTCAAAAACAGCAGATGTGGATTTATCACAAACAAACAATTTACCTTGGTTGTAAGCAATTGCAGACGGATGTTTGATCTCATTTGATTTATAATAAGGAGTAAATTGGCTAAAAGTTAATCGGCTATTAACTTCTTGAGAAATTGCACGCTTATAAATTCCACCCTTAGATTGGTCGACAAGGTATATCGATTCACCTTGTATTTCATCATTAACAACCACAATACCTGAAGCTAAATTTGGAATATCAGGAGGAGCATCTTGGCAATAAATCGAAAGTGTTATGCTGAACAGGCTTATAAAATATAGACAGAATAACGTTAGACAATTTAGGATTACTTTAGGCATAAGGTATATAAACGAAAATTTGTACATTTTAAGCGCAATTTAAATTAATTCGCCAAATTCAGACTATTGTTAGAGTTGAATAGGTCCCAGCAAAATACCCATATATAAATTTCTAATTTTGTTTACTTTTTATGAAGTCTTAGAAAATTATGAATTCAAATAAATAATTTGCGTAAAGGTCAGTAAATATTCGGATGTATCCTAATATTAAAGGTCTAACTAGCTTATTTTTGCTAAAGCTAATTATGATTTTAACTGTATCTTTATAAGAAATGAAATATTGGATTCTTTAATCCAGCATTCCTTAAAAATTAAGTATGTTTAAGGCGGAAACAATTTAGCACGTGAAAAGTTGTTTGTCAATACTCTTTTCACTACTATCTTTTAGAACATTCTTAAAATTGCTGTAAAAGAAATTTACTTGATTCCTATATTAAATTCTATAAATTTCAAACATTCGTCTGTTACTTGGTTATTGATTAATTACAAAGTAGCTTTCACATTTTGATAATTCACCAATAAAAGTAAGATATGAATTAAAAAAGCTTTGAGTTTTCAAAATAAGTCAGTAGATAAAAGAAAATAATACCTCACTATTAAACGTCTCAAATCTTACGGAAATCTATAACCCTTTTTCAGAAATTTTAGATTTCTTTCTAATTACTGAGCTATTCAAAGATTTATGACAAAAATTAATAAAACATTACAGACAAAATTCGATGAACTCCGTCGTGAATTCAATCAAATTTGGGTTTTCGGCAAATCAATTAAACACAGCATCTAATCCTCTATTTAGAGGAATAGGGAGATATAATAACCTGACATTGTCAGGAGAGGAAACCTGACAATGGGAAGAGCACGACAATCCAGACCAAAAAGGCTGGCTGAAAAACTCAGAGATATTCGTTTAAAACTCGTTTAAGTCAGCCACAAATGTACGAGCTTCTTAAAGACGAGAATATGCTGCTGTATGTGGGTTATATCGGTTCGTTTGAAACAGGCAAAAAAGTGCCATCACTTCTAATTATTTTGAAATATGCTCGGATGGCAGGAATTGCAATGGATGTAATAATTGATGATGAGTTAGATTTGCCGGCAAAATTACCTAAAAAATAATTTGATATTTTAATGAAAATAGTTGAAGCTAAATTTTAGTTATGGGATAATACTAGATGGCTTATTAGAAGAAAAACCTGCGCAAAGTTGGCGACTCGGCAGGCTTCTTCTAATTCGATATTTAAGTTTCTGAATTAATTAGGGCAATATTAAAGTATCTACTACCCTAATTGTTAGTTTATACCAAAAAATCTTTTTTGTAAACAAGTTTTTTTGGGAAATTAATAATTCCACGATACCTCCAAGCCTCCTAATTATTTCCTAAACTAAAAATTTAATAAAACAAAAACACATGAAAATGGGGTCGGAGACGTGTGTCTTTTGTTGCCTTGCTCTGAGGTAAATTGCGAAACGAAAAGTATGAAAGAGAAACAGGCTTTTGTTTATGAAAAAAAGCGTTAGGGCTTAAAGAAGCAGCTAATTCTATTGGAATTAGCGTTGGCACTCTCAGAAATATTGAAAAAAAACAGCAAATCTCATTTGTGAAAATCAATCGTCGGACGCTGGTTTTATGCGAAGAAATTGATCGCTTCTTGAGGGAACAAGCAAATAAATAAAGCTCTAGTCACTGCTCTTAAAACTTAAAAAGTTTGCTTTCAAACAAATGAGGTTCTGACAAATGAAAAAACATGTTCAAAGTCATGAAAAAGAGGCTAGAGAGTTAAGACAATTTGAACGTTTTTCTCGCTATCCAGGTTATTTGGTTTTCTATGCCGAACAGACGGAAACAAGACCCTTAAAACGCTCGCTCTGTCAATTTTGTGATGAAAATATTGGAGTCATAGCTTCTACAAGTTACTGTTGCTTATCTTGCCGCTATGAATGTCCAAAATCCTAAGAATTAGGGTACGCAGAAGTATGTCTATTTCAGAGTTATTAGGAAAACTTAATCGGGTCAAACTAAGTGGTGAGGGCTATACAGCTCAATGCCCAGCCCACAACGACAAAAGGAATAGCTTAAGCGTGACGGAAAGAGACGGTAGAATCTTGTTGTACTGCCATGCGGGTTGTGATTTCGAGAAAATCCGTAGTGCTTTACAAGTTGATAGGAACGAGTTATCACCGGAACAAAAAATAAAAAAACGTATTGACGCCATTTATCAATATCACGACGAAGCAGGTGAGGTACTTTATGAGGTTGTCCGTTTCCATCCCAAATCATTCAGTCAACGAAAGCCGAATGGAAAAGGCGGTTATGAATATAAGCTAAACGGTATTCGACGGGTTCTTTTCGGTTTACGAGAGTTATTAAATTCAGACAAAAAACGCGCCGTTTTAATCGTCGAAGGCGAAAAGGACTGTTACAAATTACGATCTCTTGGTTTGATTGCTACAACGAATGCTGGCGGTGCAGGTAAATGGCGCCCAGAATATAGTGAGTCCTTAAGAGGTAGAACCTGTTACATCATCGCCGATAATGATGAAGCAGGTCGCCGCCATGCCATTAAAGTAGCGCATTCATCATATGGAATTGCCCAAGAAATCAAAGTCGTGTATTTGCCTGGCTTACCCGACAAAGGCGATGTCTCAGATTTTCTAAAGACCCATTCTGTTGATGAGCTGAAAGACATAATCAAATCAACCCCGCCTTGGAGTCCGAGCGGCGAAGAGTCAAACAATACAAATCAACTGAATATCGAAATCACCCAAACTTCGCCAGATGCGCCAACGGAATCGGAAGATGAAAATCAGACTGTTCAAATATTACCAATTATTCACGAACTCAATGATTTAGGAAACTCTCGCCGATTTGTTTATCAACACGGCGTTGATTGTCGTTATTGTGCTGAACAAAAGAAATGGTATGTCTATAACGGCAAACGCTGGCACCTGGACTCAACGCTTGAAGTTGAACGGCGCGCGAAACAAACAGCGTGTTCAATTGTCGCTGAAGCAAATCTAACTGAAGACGATAATTTGAGAAATCGGATTTTAAAACATGCACATAAAACAAAACACGCCAGAGTAATAAAAGACATGCTGAAGATGTCCGAATCAAGCCTTGCCATTAGCGCAAGCGATTTCGACACAGATAAATGGCTTTTAAACTGCATTAATGGAACGTTAGATTTGCGAACCGGCGATCTGCGACAACATAACCGCCAAGATTTTATTACAAAACTTGTAAAAGCTGAGTATGATCCTTCTGCCAAATGCCCTACCTTTATGGCGTTCCTTAATCGCATTATGGGTAGCAACAACAGACTTATCAGTTTTCTGCGTCGTGCACTTGGATACAGCCTAACTGGGCAGGTAACGGAACGCGCTGTTTTTATTCTTTACGGAAGTGGCGCTAACGGCAAAACCGTTTTGTCCGAGACTATTCTTGAACTTTTAGGCAATTATGGTTGCGTATCACCACGCAGCGCAGTATTGAAAAAGCAAAACAGTTCTCAAACAAATGACATTGCCAAACTACACAATGCGCGCTTTGTCTCGGTTAATGAAACTGAAGAAAACGGGCGTTTAGACGAATCGGCGATTAAGGATATGAGCGGCGGCGATACGATAACGGCGCGTTTTCATTATGCCGAGTTTTTTGACTTTATTCCGCAATTCAAACTGTGGATTCGGACTAACCATAAACCGAATATTCAAGGCACAGACGATGGTATTTGGGACAGGCTCAAATTAATTCCCTTTACTGTTCGAATTCCTGAACACGAACGCGACAAAAATTTAAAGGAAAAATTATTTGCAGAGTTTCCCGGTATTCTCGCATGGGCAGTTGAGGGCTGTTTGGAATGGCAGCAAAAAAGGATCGATCCACCTGACGAGGTCGAAATGGCTACAACCGAATACAGGCTCGAACAAAATACGTTTTCCAACTTTATTAATGAGGTTTGTGTTTTAGACAAAAACGCTTGGGCTTCTACCTCTGAGTTGCGAAATGAATACGAGATTTACTGCAAAGAGCGCGGCGAGATTCCAGATTTAATCGGAAATGCCTTTATCGAGCGTATTAAATCTCTTGGCTGTTCGCCTCAGAAAAGGTCAAATAAGCGCGGCTGGAGCGGAATTGGTTTAATAAAACCAGAATTTAAATTTTAAAATAATGATTTTTAGTACACCAAATACACCAAGTACACCATTTTTGAAAGTTTCGCATAGAAAAGAAAATATAGAAGAAGTTTTCAAACCAGTGTACTTGGTGTATTTGGTGTACAGGCTTAGGTTGAAAAGATTTTAAATAAAGAAAAGTTTTTATTTAAATATGATTTTCCAAAAGCTAGTTTGAACTGAGAAATGAGGTTTGAGATTAGGGTATCCATTTTTTTATCTTTAAGACCGCGAACTTTGGTTTAAAAGGCGAAATTATTAGCAGAACAAGATTATTTGAACCAATAGCTAATACAAAGTGGGCTTTTACTTAGAATCCCGACAGAGGGATTTTCTGACAGCCGGAGATAAGACATTAAAGACTATGTGATCTGAATCACTCTGATGGGAACAGAATCGCCGTAGATGGAACAGATCTATTTCGGTAATTAAAAAAATAAATGCTAATAACAATAAAGCGCTGATTAAACATTAACAATGAAAAACGAGTTTTAACCGGAGTTTTGAGAGTTTCTTTATAAATAGATCCGTAAAAGAAATGCTCTTTGAAAATTTATTAAAAGTGAAGTCTTAACTCTTCTCTTTTGATTTTGTCTTTACGATACGGAATAAATCATTCGGCGTACATTTGAGCGCGCTGCATAGCTTTTCCATCGTCGCAATTGAAATTTGGACAATGTGGTTGTTGTAAAGATGAGAAGCATTCGAGGGCGACAGGTTTGCTAGTTTTTGAAGTTGATACGCCGTTTTAATGCCTTTAAATTCGCAGATTTCCCGAATTCTAATTTCTATTTTCATAACAGATGGAATATATCACAAAAACTTTAAAAATGTTCCATACCATGTAACAAAACGGTTTACGAAATATTCCATACAGTGTAATATATTCTTATTGTGCGATGAATAATACAATGTCGCAAATGAGAAACAAAATAAAGAAAGGAAAAACAAGAAAATGATTGAATTAAAAAATAAGGAAAAACAAGAAAATGATTGAATTAAAAAATAAAGAGCAACTGAAAAACGCAATTGAACGAGCGCGGGCAGATAGAAAAAGCCTGTTTGTTCAATTAACCGATGTCGCTCGTTCAATACCGCGTCACGAATCGCCGAAACGGCAACACTTATGTTGTCAGTTTTCTAATCAATGAAAACGGCAAGCGGTTAGGTCAATGCACTTGCATCGCAGGGGCACGAGGAAACGTCTGTAAACATCTTGCTGCCGCTGCCGGTTTAAACACTTGTCTTGCAGAGCAGGGTTTATTAAATCGCCAAACTATGACTTTGCAATAATAGCAAGGGCTTATCAAAGCGCCAACTCTGATAAGCCCCATTCGATCCGCCAACAATCACCATAAAAGCCAACGGACGTGATTATTTTAACTTATTGGGTTCGCGTCCTGCTAAACAGAGGAGAAAAGGTTATGTCTGTAGGAAAAAGACCCGGTAGTAAATTTTATTGGATGAGCTTTGTCTTCAACGGACAAAAAATCCAAAAATCAACAAAATGCACGAATAAACGAGAAGCCGAAGCAGTAGAAGCTGCTTTCCGAACTCAACTAGCCAAAAAAGAAGTCGGTATTGAGCCAAAAAAGAAAATTCCAACTTTTAAAGAAGCGATCACGGAATTTATAAATTGGTGTCAGATTCAACACGCTCAAAAACCTAATACCATTATTGGTTATAACGCCTCGTGCAAATCACTTCTCGAATATTTTGACCATTCGGCGCAGTTAGATTCAATCAGTTCGCAGGATGTTGAAAAGTTCAAGATGTGGCGTAAAAGCCAACCTGATAAACGAAAAACCAAAACGCCTAAATCCAAAGTAAAAGGTGGTCTGGCAGGCGCAAGCGTTAACAGACAGATTGCCTGTCTAAAGGTGATATTTAACTATTTTATTAAAAATGGTTTTATCACTAAAAATCCAGCTTCTGGAATCAAACTGCTACCTGAAAATCTGACTCGTTGGAAAGTGATCAGCGAAGATACAGAAAGACGTTATTTGTTAGCGGCAAGCGACCCGCTACAAAGCATCGCTACTTTAATGCTCGAGACTGGATGCCGACCGGAAGAGTTATTTCGTTTGGAGCGCAAAAATGTGAATCTGTTTGAGAAATGGATATTTATTCCTTTCGGTAAAACACGATCAGCAAGAAGACGCATACCACTCAGTGACCGCGCTTTTGGCGTTCTCGCGCATCAAATGCGTGAATGTGTTAACGAGTACATTTTCATTAATGAGAGAACCGGAAAACCGATTACAGACGTAAAAAAAGCGCATGCAAGCGCCATTAAACGAAGCGGAATTGAATATTTCCGGCTTTATGATTTGCGACATACGTTTGCCAGTAGAATGGCAATGGCTGGGGTTGATCTTGTTACACTAAAAGATTTGCTTGGTCACAGTGCGCTTGATATGGTTTTGCGATATGCCCACGCTAATGAAGAGCATCGAACACTGGCAATCAAAAAATTAGAGAGAGCCCGCTTAAAAAAAGCCGGTAATTTTTGAGAATAGTTATCTTGTTTAATTTTAAAAATGCCAGAAAGCTAATGTTTTCTGGCATTTTTTTGCTTTTGGTTTGCATCGCCTAAATTGCAATGAATGCTTACTCAAACGTGCCGCCTTTTGATTCGTAATCATAAATTTTAGTTTTATCGTGCTCGGCTGTATTTGTTTAAGCTTTAATTCATTTGAGATTCTCGCCTTTTATTTGTTATGAAATTTGGAAAATCACATTTAAGTTTAGTACAGTTGACGCACCAAAGGCGCCTCAATAGAAAGCTGATTTATTAAATGCTAATCCAAATAGACTGTCTATCTCAAGCTGTTAAACATTAGATTAAGATGACTGAGGTATATAGATATGCATGAGTTTCGTGTTTTGATTTTAGATGATGATATTAAGGTTATTCAGCGGTTGAAGGATAGGATTTCTCCCCAACATGTAATAGCTAATAAAATCTGGGAAATACAAATACACGGTGTTCATGTTGGTGTCGAAGCCCATGAAAGTGATGTCCATTTTTCGGAAGTATATAAAAGGTTCCGGCGAACAAATAAACAGTCAAGGTTGGAAGCGATTAAGTGTTGTAATAGGAACCGGTAATACAAGTCAATCGAAAAGAATAATTGCTCCAAAGATAAATGGTATCGGATCTAAAAACTTTGGTTTACGAACGTTATTTCTTTTTGGAGACGTAATATACATATCCTCTAGCGGGAAGCAAACTGTTTTAGATATGAGGAAGGGGGCTCTTCCCAAACCAATTGTAGAAACATCTTCCAAACGAAAAAAAGGAGTACAGATAAAAGTTCCATACAGAACTTTAAAGCGGGGTAGGTTAGAAGCGTTTAGTTTCGAACGAGAAGAAGAAGCATTAAGTAAATTAGGATCAGAACTAACCCATGTTTTAATCAAACTAGCCCACCCTGATGCAAAAAAGTCACTTAAACAAGTTTTAGTAACTTCAAAAAGATGTAATAGGCAATTTAAATGGAAACAATCCGTTGAACGCATTCCTAGTAAAATTCCAGGCATTATTGCGTTGCAGCGAAAAATTCGAATGTTTGATTCATGGGATTTGGAATCACAAATTATTGAGGAGCTTGAATTCCAAAAAACGTTTACTTTACCTAAAGAATTTAAAAATCAAAATATCCCAACTTATTTTAAGGTTAAAAACGGAGGTATTCGCTTAGCTCTTGCAGTTAGAATCCATAAAGGGAAAATTGATATTAAACAACCCGGACTTTTCTATTATCCAATAGGTGTTAACAGCGGATATACAGGAACTGCTGTTAGTATTAATGCTCCATTTCAAATGGATATTGATAGAAGTCAACTTGAAGATCCCCAAAATAATAAATTTAATGCTTGGTTACTTGAAACAGCCGCAAATTTGACTATTAACTTATTAACTGGTGATTGGTATGAAAGATTTGGTTTTATTGCCTATCACACATTAAACCGAATAACTCAACCTGCTTTATCTTTTTACATTGACCAGTTGGATTCAAAAATTAAAAAAGCGGAATGTTGGGCTACCCGAGCAAAAAAGAAAAATTCGACAAATCCTACTGTATATAAAAGGGCAGAAGATATTGTAATACCTGCAAAGTCTCATTTAGATGGTTTTCTATCTGATTTTCGATATTTGGACAAAAATATATGTGACGATGAAATCTTAAGTAATTTAGCAAAAGCAAATGGAGCTAAGACTTTTACTATAAATTCGCTAGTAAGATTGAGATGTGCGGGAGAAAATTCCGCGCAGATGAAAACAAAGATAAAAGATGATGAGGCGAATTACTATTTTACTGATTATAATTATCTGAAAAATATATCAACGCAAGAAAAATTCGCTAAAGCTCTGGATGCGGAAGAACATCTAACAATTGCAAACCTTGAAGATCTTCGCCACACTCCTTCCACGTTATTAGCTAACGGTGAATTAAATTCACCTTCTTCAGCGATTTGGTTAGTTAATCCAAACATTGCTTCAGTTTGCCCCATTCCTGAATCTCAGCGTTTACATCCATCATTAATTCAATTCAAGATATTTAACAGATTATGTACACCTTTTAAAATAACAACATGGATAAATGATCTAATTGAGAGAATAAGAATTAATAAATTTACCGAAGAAGAACGCTTAGCATTATATAAATATATACTTTCGGTGAATGGGCGTGTAAGTCGAAGCTTGATTTCAGATTTACGTTTTACATCGGTTTTGATGGATCATCGTGGGAGGTGGGTGGAACCAAGTTTAATTACACTTAGGAAAGTAAAAAGGGCTAATCAACTAAAGGACGTTCTGCATTTTCCTCACCTAGATTACGAAAAGGATGAAAACTTAGCGAACTTATTTCACTTTAAAAATAAAATTACAGGTGAAGACCTGATCAAATATGCACGCCTTATTAAATTTCATCCAGAACAAGCTCCTAAATTTGAGGAAATTTTATGTAAGCATGATGAAGTTTTGAATAAAAATGTGATTAACCAGCTTAAAGAAATTGATTTTTTACGATCTATTAATGGAACAATATCTAAGCCAGTTGACCTTTATATTCAAAATCCAATTAATCGAATATGCCTCGGACAAAGCGCGCATTTCATAGCTGGTGCCAAAATTAATCTTTATAAGAAGCTTGGATGTCGTGAGCGTCCTAAAGCGACAGATATAATTGAACATCTTGGCGAGTTAAGAAGTAAAGGGGTTAAGCCACTAGACAAAGAAACTCTTTATAATGAATTAATTATGGCTCTTAGAGCAGAGCACCTCCCCTTAAATTATTTTCAAAATGAAAGTATTCTTTTAATTGAAAATACTTATAGCTCTCCTTCAGATACTTTATTGGGATCGCAATACAAAAGGACCTTTCTGGATTCCATTCCAATTGCATCAAATCTTCCCAATTCACTATACGCTGTCTATTACGAACTAGGTGCTCATAAAAAGCCACAGCAGCATCATTGGTATCAATTTTTTCTTTGGATTAACCAAAAATACCAGTTATTAGGAGATAGGTTAACAGAATTAGAAAAGAGCGCGCTTCGTAATGCCTATATACAGATTCAAAACCTCCCCGCGCAATTATTGAATAATATTAAATGTTTTTTGGACAGGAACGGAAAACTTCATGATTTAATCGCAATCCAAAATAATTATTTTATTATTGATGATAATTCTCAACTTTCCGATGAAATCGAAAGGCTTAACTTGCCTTTATTCTTTGCCGATGTAAAAAGGGGCGAAACCATTCAATTTTATGAAAATATAGTGGGAGTTAAGCGCCTAACAAATGTATCGGAATTAATTAATCATCAAATTGTCGGAGAAAAAGCCCCCCCCCACTGGTTAAGAGAAGATAAAATACTTGAAAAATTACAAAACGATAATTTTATAAGCGCTGTAAAAGTACTAACGGAATATTCAGTATTTGATATAAGGCAAAAAGCTTTAACTCTTACCCAATTTAGAACCAAATTAAAGTCAATAAAAAAAATATTGTTTGTAGAAGCTTTAAACGGGAGTTATCGCATTAAACATTACATAGTTAACGTACCCATTCCGATTATTCTACTTGAAAATAAAATTATACTCACCGAAGTTCAGTCATTAAATGAATTATACGGTTTATTATCTCAAGTAATCGCTGGATTATTCGCTGCTGATGTTGCTGAAATAAGAAGTTTGGCAGATGCAATCTTCCGCTTAGTCACTAGCGATACGACGATAGAAATCCAGAATTATTTCTTTCAAAGAGGGATATCTTGGGAACCTTGTGATATTAATGGGTCTGACGATGCTGCCCAAGTCACTGATGAATTCTGTCCTTCAAACCCGGAAGAGAATGAGCAAATCGAAGATATTTTAAAGGATATTGCCCGAGGTATGGTACAAAAAACAGGTTCCGCCTCAGCTGAGCAAAGAGGTCAAGATAGGATTCCATCAAAAAAGCCGAAAGTGAGTAAAGCTCCTTCAAAGGCAGAACTCAAATTACCTCCTATTGAACAAGTTTCACCACAATTTTTAGAATCTTCAGGAGTTAAGAAAGGAAATCTTACTGGTAAAGCTTCTGGAAAAAAGAAAAGTCATTCTGGAACATGGCAGCCACCAACTCCACATGAGTTAGAACGCGATCAAAGCATTGGAAGACGAGGAGAGGAGTTGGTTTATCGTGAGGAATTAAAGCGGGTTAAAAAACTTGGTTATCCTGAATCACGAGTAGTAAAAACTTTCGAAATAGACCCTGGGGGAGATCATGATATTCAGTCAGTTAATGAAATGGGAGAAGACATCTGGATTGAAGTAAAATCTACAACTGGGAAGAGTGGGAGATTCAATTGGTCTAGAGCTGAATTTGAAAAAGCACTAAAGGAACGTAAGAATTATGTGCTTTGGCGTGTTTATGAAGCACATACAAAAACACCAAGTTTTAAAACTTATAAAGACCCTATAAATCTTCTAGTAAAACAAGAAATGCGGTTAGATATTGCTTCAATGTATGCGGAAGTTGAATCCCTTTAAGCAAAGCAAAAACACGGAAATTACATAAGCAACATTAGAGCTTTCAGAGCGTAACAGATTCTTCAAACTCAAATTTCATGCTAGAAAAAAGCCTAAGTCTTGGTTACTGCCTGTCAAGTGAGTATCAAAATTCGTTTTAATGACACTTTTTGAAATGAAATTTGTTAGCTCTTTATACTTATTGTAAGCGCTAAATATTTGCCAAAGAAAATATAAACCGCCTACTGCATAAAAACTAGCAAATTAAGGCAAAATATTCAGATGTATCTAACTTTTAGCTATCTGATAAATCTTTTTCTATTGAATTGAAATTAACAATGAAGCAAAGAAAATCAACGTTTGTTAAAGCCGTACCGAAAATGTGAAAGAAGTGAAAAAAGTGAATGTGTTAGAAACATTTTCTCTCAATCATCAAAAAATAGGTAAATGTCATTCTTCGCTGATTTTAAGACAGAAAACAAAAAGTGTGATGAGTTACTACATTTTTAACTACATAACACTTTATATATAAACTCAGAAAACCTCTAAGTTGTTGATAATAAAGATGCACCCGGCACGACTCGAACGTGCGACCTTTTGATTCGTAGCCAAATCCCGCTTCATTTCACAGGTTTTCACCAATTTTCAAACCCGCTCATTTCCCCTTGCATTTACGGCGCTTTAAGTGTATTCTGCGTTCACCTTGTAACAATGATTTTCACAAGTTTTCAAGTTGCTAGAGGAAAATTTAGAGGAACTAGAGGAAAATATGAGCGGCGAAAATTGGCGAAATGAAAAGCGGAATCACGGCGGCTCGATTAAGACTATTAACGGCATCTTGTACGCCCGTGTTCAATACGTTGACCAAACGACCGGCAAGCGCAAAGAAAAGTTACGCCGTGCCGACAATCGCACACACGCACGGCAGCTTATCAAGCAAATGCGAGCCGAATATGAAAATCACGGTGAAGAAACATTACAATCTGACAAACTAACATTCGGCACACTCGCCAAAAAATACGAAGAAACCGAACTAATACCGGCTGTTTATTCAGACGGCAGAAAAGTTGCTGGCAGACGCTCGTTAAATCCGCAGAAATCGCTTATAAAGCCGCTTATAGAGCATTTCGGGCGAAAGAATATTCGCACCATCAAAACGAGCGATGTTAAGGCTTACAAAGCAAAACGGCTGAATACACCCGTTGAAATTGAAGTTACGGTAAAAGACTTCATCGAGGGCAAAAACGGAAAACAGAAACTTTGTTGCCGCAAAGAAACCAAACAACGCCCGCGCAAGATTGCATCGGTTAATCGTGAATTACAGCTTTTGCGCGCAATCTTCAATTTCGCCAAAAGCGACAAACTAATTGTCGAAAGTCCGTTTGACCGCTCGAAAGACATCATTTCAGCATCGGCAGAGGTTGAACGCGACAGAGTTTTATCACACGCCGAAGAAATGCGCCTTTTAGCGGCTTGTGTTGATAAACGCGAGCATTTGCGCCCGCTCGTTATTACGGCTGTTGATACAGGAATGAGAAAAGGCGAACTTCTCAAACTGCAATGGAAAGATGTTGACCTTTTCGCCGGAACTATCAATGTTCAAGCAACCAACACAAAGACGGAAAAAGCCCGCACAATCGGAATGACAGCGCGCGTTAGAGCCGAACTGAAAAGGCTTTGGGAAATTTCGCCAAAAGATGAAACCGAAATTGTTTTCGGAATCACGGATAACTTTAAACGCTCGTTTGGTACGGCTTGCCGTGAAGCTGGTATTGAAAACTTACGTTTTCACGATTTGCGGCATACTTGCATCACTCGTTTAATTCGCGCTGGCGTTCCACATTCCGAAGCAATGAAAATTAGCGGGCATCGTGAAATAAAGACGTTTCAACGCTATATGAATTTAACGAGCGAAAGCGTAAATGCGACGGCAAGTTTGCTTGATGCTTACTTGTCGAATTCGCAAGGCTCTTTTGATGGTTTGGAATCGCACGCTGTCAATTAACGCTTTGAAGGATAATGCCCTTAAAGTGTGTTTCTATATTTCAGAATTTTCTCAAAAAGGAACGTTTTTGAAACAAATTCACACTTCTAAAGCGGAGTTAGGACGCATCTTGCTTCATAACACAACAATAAAGCGTGTTATCGCGCAACATACTTCATAACATTGCAAATCTTGTATGTTATGAAGCACAATACGTCATAATCAGTAGTTCGGCTGCTGCCTTTTCAATGAAAGATGATTGTAGAAGAAGCAAAATCCTTTTCTGAAATTACATCTGACCCGAGAGCAATATTTGCGGGTATAGCTATAATCATATCTGTTATATCGCTTATATATACTTTTCTTGACCGTCAGCGTGGAAGAATAGATTCAATAATTCAAGGACTTCGTGGCGATAGAGCGTCCGTCGCCTATACAGCTTTACAAATTAGGCTTACTAATTTGCTCTCAAAAAGGAAATACCGACAAGCCCTAATTTCAGCGTTACTACTTTCTTGGAATTTCGAGCAATCAGATCGAGCTAGAGCATCGGTTTTAATGGCTCTATTGGACGCAAAGAAAAAATACCCAAAAGATTATGATACTGTTATTGATGACCTGACTCAACAGTTTAACATTTATGGAAGCGTTAAAGGAGAGAAGGAAATTGAACGTGGCACATCAAGGCTCAAAGATGTTTTAGAAGCTATAACCAGAGCAGAAAAGAGCCTTCCTCAAAACACGCAGCCGAACAAGTCATTGGACGCGAGCGGCTAACAGCGACTTTGTTATAGAACTTGCGTGTTTCGCCGCCGCGTCAACTCCGCCGTTCGATGTTTTCGGGTGAAATCGAAACAATTTAATTTTCAAGGAGATTTTAATGGCAGTTCTATTAGTAACATACGACCTTAACAAGGAAGGAAAGAGTAAAGTTGACTATAACAAATTCTACGCACTACGAGATAAATACGACCACGTAAAACTATCCGAGTCATCTTACGCCTTCAACACCACAGAAACGCCAAACGCCTTGTATAACAAACTAAAACCGTTGTTAGACGAGAATGACTACATTTACATTATCACTCTGTCAAGACCGAAGATGGGTTATCATCTAAAGTCCGTGATTGCGTGGCTTGAGAAGAATCTTCCGTAGCGGATGCACGTCCATAAACTTCTTCCAAAGCCTTAAACAGAAATCCTAGATGCTTTTGTTCGTCGCTTGTCGAAGGCTCAACCGTCCAACCGAAAGCATTTTTTGTTATTTTCATTGGTGTATGTCTCTAAACGTCCGAAGAAGGCGTTTTTGTAGGTAACGCCACATCGAACAAGTTATTGGACGCGAGCGCGAAACAGCGACTTTATTATTCAGCTTGTCTGTTAAATCTTAGTGGGCTTGGTAGCGGTTTCGCGCCACTCATCTCAATTGTTAAAACTTTTTGCGTTACCTAAATTTACCGATGATAGCGTAACGAGAAGCGCGAATAGGCTTGATGCTTACTTGTCGAACGCGGCGCAAAACTCTTACAACCGGCTGGAATCGGACGCAATCAACTAAATATTGAGCTTTTATGATAATACTTGACACTCTAATACCACCTGTGGTACTGTACTAGGTGCAAAGCAAGTTGCGGTTTGTTGATTAAATCGCACTGTTTACAATTCACCGATAATTTGACGAGTTCGTAGCCCGTCCGTTCCAGACTTAATTGTGTGGATAGGACGGGCTTTTTATTTTGGAATTGAGAGGTATAGGAAAATGCTTACAACAACAACGGAAAAACGATTTACAGAAAAAGAAACGGCGCAAATATTAGGCTTAAGTCCAATGACCGTGCGGCGACGGCGCGAAAACGGAGAGCTTGGATTTTACAAGGCTGGACGCCGCGTTTTGATTTCAGAGAAGCATATCGCGGACTATCTTGCCGCCTGCGAGCGTAGCGTAAAGCCGACTATCGAAGCCGACGAAACGCATTGACTAAAGATGGAAAAACCGTTGTGTAGTTTCACGACCTACACAACGGCTCGACACAAATGAAAAATTCAACCTATGACTTCAATCAATGTATCACAACCGTTGATTGATTGTCAACTTCAATAAAAACAATGAGTTGGCGGACAATACAAAGCGTTCTGACATACTCAAAAACCAAAGGAAGCAAGCGAACGATGATGTTAATTCTGGCAATACACGAAAATGAATCAACGGGTGTTTGCAACCCTTCGGTTTCGCTTTTGGCTAAAGAGGCGAATCTTGACCGTACCAATGTGTTCAAGATTTTATCCGAGCTTAAAGCCGAAGGCGAAATAAGTATCGAGTCGGGCAAAGGGCAGAAATTATCGAATCAATATACGATTTTGCTGCCCCGAATTGATAACGTGAATGGTCGCAAATCCGCGACTATTCCAAACAATGTGAATAGTGGTGAATTTGCGTCTGGAATAGTGGCAAATTCGCAACTGAATGGTCGCAAATCCGCGACTGAATGGTCGCAAGGTTGCGACACTAATAAAAAGAACAACAAAACGAACAACAAAACGAACAACAGTGGTTGTTGTGAAGATTTGTTGAACGAAAAGAAACCAAACTTGAATGGTATTCAAAGCAAAGGTAGTGAAAGCGAAATTGAAGGACAATCCAGCTTGAACGGTAGAACCAATGTTGAACAACAATCAAGTTTCACTGAATCCGATTTTCGCCGTTATTTCGACACCGTAGGAACGAAGGGAATAAATGACCTTGATTCTCTAATCGAAGCACGTTTAAAAGACGCTAAACTTGACCCTAAACTTCAAGAATTTTTCGCTGAACTAGACCTAAGCGTTGCTCAAAACCGGCAAAACGAACTTCAAGACGTTTATAACCGCTTTGTTTCCTGCATTCGTAACTCAATCTCAAATCGAACATTGGCAAGTTCAGCAGAAATTGATGCGGCATTTTCACAATCGCATCTTTCTGATTTTGAGTTTAACGAAAGAATGCTGCGAGCCGTTTTTATTGGCGAGTGGTCGTTAGAATTTGGAATGCTCGGTGCTAGAGACGAATGGATTCTTGATGAACTCGTTTCAATCGTCAAACGGCATTTTTCCGAGCCGCAAGAATCAGCTTATTCAGAGCCGGTTTGGTGAAAGTGTTTTGAGAATGAAAAACTGTCTGACGCGTCAGACAGAAACGGCGCAAAGTTGGTACGAGCGCACGGCTGAAACAAAACGATGCCGCAGGGTTTTGCGGCGAGAAAGGTTAAAAAAATAATGGGACTTCGACTCGATAGTTCGACGCCTTCGGGAAACATCGCTGATGTGTATAAAGAGGGCAACCACGAACGGATAAACGAACCTGAGCAAACACAAATTGTAGAACCACATTTTACCGCGTACCGACCGCAGCCGGAAAAACTCGTTTGGGTAACTAGCAACTTGGTCTTGCTTCCAGACGGCGGACACGCGCTTTTGGTCAACGAAACGAATCCGGCGCATCCGGCAGGCGAAGTTTGGATTGCGGATAAAAAACCGCATTTTGTTGCTTTGACAGAAAAAATCTGTGAACAGCTTAACGCCGGAAATCTTGTTCTAATTTCCGCCGAACAAGCCCTCGAACTAGAAGAGCGTATCGGCGAAATCGAAAAAGCAGAGAAACCAAACACGGTTGATGAACGGCGCGAAATTTTTGACGCATTGCGCGGTCTGCTTCATTAAACTTTTCGGCGCGTCCGACGCCCGCGCGCCGACAGATTTTAAAAGAAAATGGAAGTCTTAGACGAAAAACGACAGGCGGTTTTACTCGCCTTAATCAACGGTTCGACTCGTAAAATTGCGGCTAAAACCGCAGGTGTGAGTGAATCAACGGTGTATAGGTATCTGTCAGAGCCAAATTTTCAAGCGGCTTTGACCGAAAAGCGGCAACAAATGTTTGAGGCTGGGGTAAATGAATTATACGGATTAACGATAAAAGCCGCCGATACTTTGCGCCGCAACCTAGATTCTGGCAATGCAGCCGTTGAAGTGCGCGCGGCGATTGCGATTGAAACGCTGGCAATTCGCGCCCGTGAGTTGTCTATTCTTGACCGGCTCGAAAAGCTAGAGCGACAGTTTGCCGCTCAAAAATGAGGTGAAAATGAAATTCGACAAAAGGCTTTTTCGCCTTGAACTGAAAACAAAATCGCCGTTATCAGTGCTGCCATTGCCAGAACTGCAATATTTGTTGTTTCTGTTGAAGCGCACTGATGACTTGAATAATCTTGACGCTTTGAACGAAACCGAGCTTGCCAAGCTGGGAAGCATTTTGCAGGGTGTTTCACCGCCAACGGCAGCGATGAAACGGCTCGAAAACCGCATTGATAAAGCCGATGCGTTTGAGCTTGACCAAATTGCCGACAAACTTGAACAAGTTCGAGAACGAAAGCCAAACAGCATCCGTGCCGAAGTGGAAAAAGAGTTCATCCGGCGCGGTGCGAATTAAACGAAAGGAAAGTTGAAAAATGTGTTGGAGAACAGAAAAAAACGGAAAACGAGCGCGGGTATATTCGTGTGAATGTGCCGACGCGCCCGCAAAAACAGATTCCCGCTATTTTGTGCGAAGTGCGCGAAGCCAGCAACCGGAATTTGAAACCAAAACAGCATCGGAAAACGAGCCGATGCCGGAATCAAAGCCTCGACAACTTTCGCCGCAAGACCGCGATATGTTAGCCGCTTTTCCGCGCGCCGCGTATGATGAACCGTACATCGAAACCGATGCCGAAGCATACATCGGCGTTTAAGCCTCAAAAACAGGGGTATTGCGCGAGATTGAGACGCCCCTATTTCGCGCATAATCGCCCGCTATTGAGTTTTTGGATACCAACCTATGCTCACCTTTGCCTTGAGCGCAGAAATGCCCTTACAGGCGATTTTCAATTTTCAAAAAGCTGAAAATCAAAAAGCCCGCAAAAGCAACTTTCAACGAATCGGCTAAAAGTGTCTGACGCGTCAGACAAATCCACCGTCTTTTTGTTTTCCTCTAAGCCGTTAAAATTTCCTCTATCGAATACACTAGAGGAAAACTTAGAGGAAAAACTAATAGAATCAGTAACCGCTTTTGCCGCTAAGTTATTGATTCTATTGGATGCACCCGGCACGACTCGAACGTGCGACCTTTTGATTCGTAGTCAAACGCTCTATCCAACTGAGCTACGGGTGCGCGTTAGAACGAAATAAAAGATTACGTTTCCGCTTCCTTTGTGTCAAGTGTCTTAGGCTTTTGGGAGTAACTAAAAGAGCGTTGTTAGGATAATTTTTGCAAATGCAAAAGTGCCCTTTCTGCTACAGGTATAAAAACAAATCAAATCCGGCAATGGCTAAAAAATCTTACAAGGACACATTTTTGATGTATCAGGATTTAAGTTATTGGGGCAATCACAAAATGCTCAGGGATAAAGCCAGTGTTTTTTTCATTGTGTCCTTATTTTTTTTGGATACAATGATGGATATATTAAACGAAAAAGCACACCTTCATTGAGGTGTGCCTTGATGTGTAAGCTACTGGTTCTATTAACCGGCGGCTGACCGGAGCAGGTTTGAATTCCATGCTCTAACCATCTGAGATACCCAGCCGCATTAAAAACGTCAAGTTTAAGGTTCCGTTCAAACTATTGTTCCGGGATTTATGACAGATACTGCGAAAGTATCGGTTTCAAATCTTCCATATCAACCGGTTTGCGGACGACCATATTGGCTCCGGCTTGAATGGCTTCGTTGCGATATTTTTCGCTGTGCGCGGTGACGCAGACCACAGGCACGTCGGACGATTCCTCCATTTCCCTAATAACCCTGGTCGCCGTTACGCCGTCCATAATCGGCAAGGCTAAATCCATCAAAATCAGATCCGGTCGGTCTTTTTTAACGCATTCGATGGCTTCGCGTCCATCGGTCGCCTCGACCACACGATGACCCAGCATTTGCAGCATAAATTTAATTAAATAGCGCGCGTCATCGTAATCTTCAACCACAAGAATCGTCTTCGGCATATTGTTCGTGTAAGCAAATCAATAAAATTAAAAACATCTCTTTCCGGCAAAATAGCATAACACAAAATTTTAAAAGCGTTCACGCTCTTTTTTCGGCTCGATATTTGGTATGGTTTGAATTATACATTTATTCCGAGAGGTTTAGGAAATGCTCGATATGGTTCAACGCCCGCGCCGTCTTCGCCGCACCGCCGCGCTGCGCTCGCTCGTGCAGGAAACCCGGCTGGCGGCGGCGGATTTCATTTTGCCGCTTTTTGTTTGCACCGGAAAAGGAGTGCGGCGCGCCGTTTCTTCAATGCCCGGCGTTTTTAATTTGTCGGTTGACGAATCTGTGCACGAGGCGGAGGCGGCTTTCGCAGAGGGAATCAAAGCCGTCATTTTATTCGGTTTGCCGGAGACAAAGGACGCCGAAGGGACAGGCGCGTTTGACGAAAACGGAATTGTGCAGCAAGCAGCGCGCGCCATTAAAAGAGCCGTGCCGGAAATGATTGTCGTCGCCGATTGCTGTCTGTGCGAATACACCGCGCACGGTCATTGCGGCGCGATTGACGAAAACGGAGAAGTTTTAAACGACCAAACTTTGCGGCTGCTCGCAAATACGGCTGTCAGTCAGGCACAAGCCGGAGCCGACATTATTGCGCCTTCGGCGATGATGGACGGACAGGTTGCGGCGATCCGCCGGGCGCTTGACGAGAGCAGCTTCGCGCATATTCCGATAATGTCTTACGCCGTCAAATTCGCATCTGCCTTTTACGGACCGTTCCGCGAAGCCGCCGACAGCGCGCCCGCTTTCGGCGATCGCAGGGCTTATCAAATGGATGCGGCGAATTTCCGCGAAGCGATGCGCGAAGCCGCGCTCGATGCTGCGGAAGGCGCGGATTTTTTGATGGTCAAACCTGCAACGGCGTATCTCGATCTGGTTTACGCTTTGCGGCAAAAATACGACTTGCCGGTTGCGGCTTATCACGTTTCGGGCGAATACGCGATGATTAAAGCGGCAGCAGAAAGAGGCTGGATTGATGAAAAACGAGTGATGCTCGAAACTCTGACCGCGATAAAACGCGCCGGAGCTGATTTAATCATCACTTATTTCGCGCGCGAAGCCGCGCGCGCTTTAAACGAAAAAAGCTGACACGGGCTTTTCTGAATAAAAGATATTCCAATAATACTAAGGAATACTAAGGACGCCGGTTGAATTGTTAGAAAGAGGACCATTTAGACGGTCTTGGTTGACAACCCGATTCGTTGATTTTAAATCAGAAGATTGAGGTCTTAGGAAAATTATGCGCGCGAAAATTGTGTTACAAATCGTTTCCGTAGTTTTGTCGCTTTTTGTTTCAACAAATGTTTTTTCGCAAAAACGACCTGCGCCGACTGCTGCATCCGCTCGCTCAATAGTTGTTGTGACCGAACCGAAAGCCGTTGTTTGGATTGACGAAAATCGGCGCGGCGCGACTGGTGAAAAAGGTCAGCTAAAAATTGATCGAATCGCAGCCGGAACTCGCAAAATTCGGGTTCGGGCAGTCGGATTTGCCGAAAAAACTCAAACGCTGCTTCCGGCGCAAAAAGGCGAGATTAAAATCGCGCTCGTCAAAACAACAGACGAAGCCGAGATTGCTTTTCAGCAAGCCGAAGAATTGCGCGAATCGGGCAAAGAGGAAAACAAACAAAAGGCAATCGAGCTTTACAAAAAAGCTCTCCAATTGCGCCCGAAATTTGCCGAAGCGCGCGTCGGCTGGGCGCGGGCGATTGAAAAAGCAGACCCGGACGCGGCTTTGGAGCAAATCGGCGAAGCCAGAAAATCGCGTCCCGCTTATGCCGAAGCCTCGACCGTCGAAGGCAGAATCTACCGCGAAAGCTCCGATTTGGAAAACGCCGTCAAATCTTTTAAACGCGCGCTGCGGGAAGCAAAAAATTTCCAGCCGGAAGCGCATACAGGTTTGGCTTTAACCTACAAAGATCAGGGAAATCACACCGCCGCTATTACCGAATTCAAAATCGCCGTCGCGCAGCTTGCCGATTCCGAACCGATTTTGTACCAGCTTTTGGGCGAAACTTACGAACAAGCCGGGCGCAAAAAGGAAGCCATCGCCGCTTACGAGAAATATTTGCAGCTCGCGCCGACCAGCAATATGGCGGCTGCTATTCGCTCAATCATCGAACAGCTTAAAAACCAACAAAATCAAGGCGACACGCTTGAGTTAATGCCGCAATAACAATTACGCATTTCAAATTATGAATCGCGGAAATTTAATTCTTAATTTTTACTTTAGCCGCCGATGATAACGGTCGGGCAGCCCATTGAAATAAAATTCGGCGGACCGATAGCTTCTAAAATCTCGTCGCCTTGCCGCGCGGCGGGCTGTCCGGCAATCAGGACTGTTTGCGAAGGTTTGATGACTACTCCAGGACCGTGAATGGGAAGCGGTGGAAATGTCCCGCAATTGTGAATATCCGTCATCGCCGCCGCCGCTAAAATTGTCGCTGCCATTTTAGCCTGTTCCTCAAATTTAACCTTTTTTTCATTAGCTTCAGCGGCTGTAACGGCTGCCGGATTTCCCAGTTTTTTAGCGGCTTCCGTAGCTAACTCGGCTTTCTTGATTTTTTTTTCCGATTCAATTTTTCCACCGCTGAGACCGGAGGCAATGGCTGCACCGATTCCGCGCCACGCCGGAAGAAATCCGATGATAACTGTAACCGCCGTCGGTCCGCCGGTCAAAATGGGCGGCAGCGGATGCAAAACGGGGTCTGTAATTCTGGCTGCTGGAGGCATATTTTTTGATACTTACTGGATTGAAATTTTGATAGTTTTTGACTCCAATTCATCTTTCAAATGAACTGTATTTGACGGAGCGGGCGGTACTTCCTTATTGCCGTCCTGATAATGAGCTTTAATATCGTATTCGCCTTTTTCCGTCATATTGAAGCAGTCTGAAAGTCTAATATCACGCTCAACAGATTCGCCGGGATTTAACAAAGCGTAATGTTCTTCGCGCGCCGCGCCTGCTTTGACCTTACACCTGAATTCTAGCTTCTCGCCGCTCGGAGCTTTGACATCGAACCAGATTTCTCTAAATGGTTTCGGAGCGTAAACCGTATTAAAAAGCATTCGTTTATTCACCCACAGCGGAGAAGCGGCAGAATTTGTTATTACGGTTTTTATCCGCACTTTAACGCCGTCAGAAGTTTTTTCAATCGAAGGTGAAATCTCCAATTTAGCGTTTACCATTGATTGCATAATATTAGCCTCACTGAGCAAATTTGTTCGTTTCTCAAGCAAAGAAAGATTGTCACTACTAACGGCACAACCTATAACTTCCGCAATGAGAAGGAAACAGGAAAGCGCCGTTAGTAGATTCTTTCTATTTATTTTCATCGCCCGGTTTCATATCATAGTTGGGCGGATTGCCGTCAACTCGCTGTTTGTATTCGTCGCTGAGCGCGTCGTAATGTTCTTGCCGCCTTCTCTTTGCCTCTGCAACGTCGGCTGGACTCGTCCCATATCTCTCGGCATTTGCAATTTCATAATCATACGCCTGAACCTCTTGTATAGCAGTTCCCTCCGGTCCTGTGTACCACTTGCCTTTCGCGCCCTGTTCTTTCGCGTGAATTTCGCTTTCGTGTCCGACTGTCGAACCCAGCCATGCAGGATCGCGGAATGCGTCATCTCCGATTTTTACATGTCCGTCCTCAGTGGTTTCGCCTTCACCGTCCACCGCCGGATCATAAGTTATGCTCTTGGTTTTGCTGGTATCTATATTGTAAACCTTGACGGCTTCATCAATGGCTTCCTGTTTTTTCGCAGCAGATTCCGCATCTTTACCGTCAGCTTTTAATTGTTTCGCATCTTTAAGAAGCTTATCAAGCTTAGTAACATCCGGTGCGTGCTGCCCGTTTAAAGTGCGGCGTTTTCTGCCTTTTCCGCCGCCGGTTCGCGGTTTGTCCAAATACCCCGGCTCGCCCGTATCCGCCGGTTCGGCATCAAGCGGTTCATCAATAACAGCCGGAGCTGTCGGAACGGCTGCGCCGCCGGAGTTGATCTTGACCATCAAACCGACAATCGTCACGCCGGATTGATCAATGGTGATAAAGTTTCCGCCCACTTTGAGCGTAATTTTCGTAAAAGCCTCAAGCGTTATTTCCTTAGCGTTCAGTTCGGCTTTGGCTTTAACGACGGTTTGCAGATTGCTTTGATAATCTTCGACGACATCGCCTTTGACGTATTCGTTTAATTTGCCGTCAACGCCGATATATTGACTGTCTTTGATATGAAAATCGTGGTTGCCGCCCACCGTGACGGTCAAATTTCCGCCCGGTTCGTTGTCGGCGCGAACGCCGATAATTTCGTGCCGATTTCCGCCGACGGTTTTGTAATATGAACCGCGCGCACGCACGTCCATTCGTTTTTGTGAACGAACGAAAACCTGCTCTTTGCCGGCTTTGTCTTCAAAACGCAGCTCGTTAAAACCTTTGCCGTCGTGCGGCGAAGTTTGCGTTTTGATGTAGCTCAAAGTTTTGAATTTCGGCAATTCGTAATGCGGCATCTGCTCGGCGTTGTAAACCGAGCCGGTGACGATTGGCTGATCCGGGTCGCCTTCGATGAAATCAACAATAACTTCCTGACCGACGCGCGGAATAAACATCGTCCCCCATTTTTTTCCGGCGATGTCGCGTCCGACGCGAACCCAGCACGAGCTGTCCGGCGAAGGAGTCGTCAATCTGTCCCAGTGAAAATGGACTTTGATGCGCCCGTATTTATCGGTAAAAATCTCTTCTCCCGGAGGTCCGACGACCGTCGCCGTTTGCGAGCCGCGGACAATCGGTTTTTCAGTGCGGCGCGGCGGACGATAAGGCGTTTTGAACGGAATACAGATAAAACTGTTTGCATAAGCGCGCGCCAAATCGCCGCCGGTGGCATAAGCCGGGCTTTGATGACCTTCGTGCGTTACTGAGGTTAAAACGTATTGCGCGTTTTGATCTCCGTTCGGGTGATTAAAAAGCCGGAAACGATGTCCGGCAGTGATCGAACAGCAGTCGGAAACGCCTGTGATAGTTTGAACCTTAGCGTCCGCTTCCTGTTGCCGCAAACCGACGGTTCGGATATTGTCCTCAAAAACTTTCGGCACATCGTCCGGGCGTTCGCCGCCCATTTTGTCAACTCCGTCAAAACGCTTGGCATAACCGCCCGGAAAATCATAAAACTCCAGCTCTTGATTTCCGCCGATGTTAAAACGCGATTTTTGCTTGGCTTCAAGATTGCGATGCGGAAGCTCGAAGTGATGATCCCAGAGCGTAAACTCGCCGCTCTGAAGCTGATGCTCGACGCGCCACAGCTCGATGCTGCTAACGAAATCGTCTTTCGGCTGCGTGACCAGAAAATACGGAATGTCGGCTTTCGAAGGACAATCAACGTGCGACTGCGGCGTGTTGGCGATTATCATTTTATGCGAGCCGTCCTGATGCTCGAAATAATAATAAATGCCTTCTTCTTCCATCAAACGCGAAGCGAAAGCAAAATCCGACTCGCGATATTGGACAATATAGTTTCGCGGATGAAAAGTGCCCTGGATTTCAAACGAAACGTTAATTCCCTCCAAAACCTTCTTGAGAAGATCGGGAACGGAAATATTTTGAAAAACGCGGCTTTGCGCGACTTGCGTCAGCAGCCAAACTTCCGGCACAACGAGCATTCGATAATGCGAAAAACGGTCGTCGCGTTTGCCTTGGGCAAATCGAATGCAGACGCCGTTGAAAAAGCGCTCCGTATCTTCTCCGCGAGTGCGGACGGCGAGCGTACAGTTTTTGCCCAAAATATTATTCGGGTCAATTGCCGTCAACTCGTCGCCCGATTCCGTTTCTTCGTGGACGACATCCATTTCAAGCTGAAAAAGCTGCGAAAGACCTTCTTTAGCTCGAAAGCTTTGAATCAGCAAAAAATCTTCGCCGAGCGGTGTGCCTAATCGAAGTACTCTGTTTCCCTGCGTAATAGCCATAATTTCCCGACGTTTCTTTATTTAAAATTTTGCTCAGGAAGCAGCAGCCAGGCGTTAATTTCTTCCAGCCACTTTTGCAGATAAAGCGGATTTGAAAAACCCAGCGGCGCGCCGTAATCGGAAGCCGTAAACGGATTATATTCCGGCGCGTCCATTCGCTTCGGCGGCATCCCGCTTTGAATCGCATTTGCGACCGCATTGGAGCTGTTAAAACCGCGATGATAATATTCGAGCGATTGATTAATGAGCGAATTCCAGTATTCGTAAATGGAAGCTTCGTCTAAACCTTCGGCGAGCGTGATCGTATTATGCGGATGATAACCGTATTCGGCGGCAACATCTTGTTCGAGCGCCATTGCGACTCTGCCGAGCGAATGTTGCGACCAATCCGAATTGCTCGTCCAAAAGGAGCGATAACCGTTATAAACGAATCTGCCGTTCTGCGACGGCACATCAATAAACTCCATTCCGGCGTGACCCCAGCTAAATTGATGAATCGGAATCAGCGATTGAACGTCCTGAACTTCTTCAGCGCCGTCGGTCAGCCAATCCCAGGTGTCATAACCGGGAACATTGTACGGATACCAGATATGAACTTTAATCACGGCGGCTTAAACGCGGAGACGCGGAGACTCGGAGAGAAAATAAAGGGAAACAGAAATAATTATCTCTTTCCGAATTTAACTCCGCGTCTCCGCGTCTCCGCGTTTTAATCAATGTTATAAACAAATTTTTCATCTTCTCCGACAGCAACGTGAACATTGCTGATTCCCTCGCCGCTCGCCATTCTCCCCAGCACTTCGCCGCTCATTTCGGGCAGGAGGCTTCCGGTCAGAATGTTATAAACATTGCGTGCGCCGGATTCGACTTCGGTGCAGCGCTTGGCGACCGCTTCGATGACGGAATCATCATAAGAAAATTGCGCACGATGATTTTCAAAGATGCGGTTTTTGATTTTACCGAGCTGCAAGCGAATAATTTGCCGCAGAACATCATCGGAAATCGGATAATACGGCACGACGACCATTCGCCCCAAAAGAGCCGGTTTGAAAACTTTTATCAATTCCGGTCTGATCGCTTCAATCATACCTTCGGGTTCGGGCGTCGTGTCGGGATCGGCGCACAATTTCATAATCGTGTCGGTCGCCACGTTTGAAGTGAGCAAAATGACGCAGTTTTTAAAATCAATCTCGCGCCCTTCGCCGTCCTCCAAAACGCCTTTGTCAAAAACCTGATAAAACAATTCCATCACATCAGGGTGCGCTTTTTCGACTTCATCGAGCAACACGACCGAATACGGTTTTCTTCTGACAGCTTCGGTCAAAACGCCGCCTTCGCCGTAACCGACATAGCCCGGAGGCGAGCCTTTAAGCGAAGAAACCGTGTGCGCTTCCTGATATTCGCTCATATTGATAGAAATCAAATTGCGCTCGCCGCCGTAAAGCGTATCCGCCAGAGCCAGCGCGGTTTCGGTTTTTCCGACGCCTGAAGTTCCGACCAAAATGAACACGCCAATCGGGCGTTTCGGGTCGGTCAATCCGGCGCGCGCCGTGCGGATTCTTTGAGAAATGGCATAGAGAGCGTGGTTTTGCCCGATCACTCTTTCCGCCAATCTTTCCTGCAAATTTAAAATCGCGTTGATTTCATCCGAAACCATTTTGCCGACCGGAATTCCAGTCCAGCCGGAAATGACTTCGGCGACGGTTTGCCCGTTAACGACCGGCTGCATCAGCGGATTGTCGCCTTGAACTTCTTTTAATTCGGCATTTAGTCCGGCGAGTTCATTTTTTAACGCTTCAACGTCAATTGTCGCAGTCGGCGCTGAAGGCAAAACATCAGTGCTGTCCGCTGCCGCAATTGCCGGACTTCCTTCAGCGGCAACCGCCGGAGAAACAGCACCATTTCCGTTTGCTGAAACCGTTTCGGCAATATTTCCAGCGCCGTTTCCTGCCGCGTGCGATTCGAGCTGCATACGGATTTCACGAATCCGCGCGATTAAATCTTTTTCTTTCTCGTATTGCTCATCAAATGCAGCAAGCCTTTCTTCCTCCTGAGATTTGGCGGCGTTTAATTCGCTTATTCGCTCGTCGTGTTTAGCACCCGTCGCAAGCTCGCGGTTTAACGATGCGATTTCGGCTTCAAGTCTGGAAATCTTGCGGCGCGAGTCTTCAATCGGCGGCGGCGTCGCGCCTTGACCGATGGCGACTTTGGCGCAAGCCGTGTCGAGAACCGAAACCGATTTGTCGGGCAATTGCCGACCGGAAATGTAACGATGCGAGAGCTTTACGGATTCGACAATTGCTTCGTCCAGAATGCGGACGTTATGATGCGTCTCCATTTTTTCCAACAGCCCGCGCATCATTCCGATGGCTTTTTCTTCGTCGGGTTCTTCGACTTTGACGACCTGGAAACGGCGCGCGAGAGCGGCGTCTTTTTCAAAATATTTTTTATATTCCGCCCATGTCGTCGCCGCAATCGTCCGCAATTCGCCGCGCGCGAGCGCCGGTTTGAGCAGATTCGCGGCGTCGTTTTGCCCGGCTTGCCCGCCCGCGCCGATCATTGTGTGCGCTTCGTCAATAAATAGAATTATCGGCTGCGGCGACGATTTCACTTCGTCAATGACGGATTTCAGACGGTTTTCAAACTCGCCTTTAACACCCGCGCCTGCCTGCAAAAGCCCTAAATCCAAAGTTCGAACAGCCACATTTTTGAGCGGTTCGGGAACGTCGCCTTCGGCAATCCGCAAAGCAAAACCTTCAACGACTGCGGTTTTTCCGACGCCCGCTTCACCCGTCAAAATAGGATTGTTCTGGCGGCGGCGCGTCAAAATATCAATCACTTGCCGAATCTCAAAATCGCGACCCAAAATCGGGTCAATTTTTCCGGCTCGCGCTTTCGCCGTCAAATCTTCTGTGTACTGATCGAGAGATTTCGTTTTTCCGGGAACGCCCGAAGCGACATCCGGCGAGCCGTCGCTCGAAACGTTCGGAGATTCGTTTAAGCTCATCGCTTCACGATCTTCGCTCGAACCTGCAACAATATCGCCGAAATCTTTTTTGAAACCGTCGAGGCGCGTCGTCAATTCGGTAAACTCTCGCGAAATCTCTCTGGCAAGCCGTGCCAAATCGTCGTTGAGCATCATCGCCAAAACGATATGACCTGAGCGTACGCGCGAAGCTCCGTGTTCGACCGAAGCGAGCAGCCAGGCATCCTGAATAAGCTGCGGAATGCGCGGGCTGAGAGCCGGAGTGCGCGTGTTTCCTGTTTTCAGACGGTCGAGCGCAACGGTTAAATCGCGCGACAGGCGTTCCGGGTTCATCTCGAAATGACGTAAAATTTTCCGCAAATCAGAGTCGTCCGATTCGAGTATTTTCACCAAAAGATGCTCGATCTCGACATCGTAATTCGTCCGCGACAAACACAATCCGGCTGCGCCTTCGAGCGCGCTGCGGCAAGTGTCGTTTAATCTGCCGATCAGAGATTTCAAATTGACGTTCATAAATTTCTCCAAGTTTTTAGTGCGTTTGTAAAATTACCTGTTCATCATCACTCGTAAATTTTTGTGTTTTTAAAAACGAAGACCAGCCAAGCATCGGACGACGTTTGGCGCGAGTCGTCAGAACCGTGCCGGGAACTTCTTTTGCCAGTAAAACGAGCTGTAAATCGAAATCGTATTCATCGCCCGCCAGAAATTTAATCATTCCGGTCGCTGCTTTGTAAGCCGAACCGTTCGGCAAAAATGCTTTGAAACGTTCAAATCCGACCGCGCCGACGCGAACTCGGAATTTCGATTGATTGTCGAAAACCCGCGTGCCGGCAACTGTGGAAACGCCCAAACTGCTGTTTGCCGCGCCGAGTTTAGTGATGCTTTCGTCATCGAGCGCGAGCCATTGCCCGGAAAATTGTTCGATTTCGATTTTAACGCCGAAATAATCGGCGAGCGTTTGCTGAATCGCCGCAACCGAGCGCGGTTTGTTTGAAGCGATTCCGGCATAAGGAATCAGAGATTCCGCCGGAAAATCCAACTGCTCGCGCAAACCGTGCGTACCAAGTCCCAGAAAATCCAACAAAAAGTTGGTGAAATCATCCTCTCCCCGCTCGAAAGAGACCGGAAAACGATATTTTTCCCAGGCTCGATAAAACAGCGAAACCGAGCGATGCGTGAAAAGATCAAGGAAATTCCAAAGCGCGGTGTCGCGGTAACGCGCTCGTTCGATAATTAATTCGGTGTAGTGCGGCGGCAAAACCCCGTTCGCGCCGAGCATTCCGAAAAAATTAACGAACATTTCCATTTTGCGCTCATCGGAAAATTCTTCGCCGACTTCTTGCAAATCGTAAATCTGGCTCGCCGGAAATTCGAGCGAAGGGCGCGTGCGAAACCGGACGACTTCTTTTGTCGGCAAATAATCGCGCCCGACCGCAGCGCGTTCGGGGAAAATGCGTTCGAGCAGCCGCACCGCCTGAAAAAATTCAAACCGTTGCGGCTCGTCGAAAAAATCCTGATGTAGAGGTTTTTTGTTCACACAATTTAAACGCAGAGACGCGGAGACACAGAGTTTTTAGAAAAATGTTTTAAATGTTATTTCACTCTTTTATTTAACTCTCTGCGCCTCTGCGTTGAAAATCACAACAAAACTTGCTCGCCCGCGCGCGGCGGAAATCGTTTAACAATTCCTTCGCGCTGCTCGGTTTTGACGACGAGCTGATTAAACGAATTCAGCGAAACATACAAACCTAAAAATCTTTCGAGCACCGAAGCGAAAAGAAACGCGCCCGCGCCGACAAATTGCTCTTCGTCAAACGTCAGCGTCGTTTCCAAACCGCGCACAAAGCCCGCGCCGACGCGCTCGCCGATTCTGCGGACGACCTTTTGGGTTTCGATTCCCGTGATTCCCAAAATCTGTTTGCGCGTCGCCGAGGAGTCGTTGAAATTATAAAGCTGCAAAATTTCCTGCAACGCTTCCGGCACGCCGCCGCTGTTTTGCGTCAAAGACAAATAATTTAAATTAAGGTGCGAAATCAAACGCCATTGCGCTCCGCGACGGAGCGGCGGGCGAATGGTTTCGGTCGGTTTGGTCAAACATTTGACGCGCGACAGCAGCGCCGTGCCTTCGACTTCAAAATCGCCTTCGCGCCCGCCGAAAGGCAGACGCGCGGGCAAATCGCGGTTCGTGCAGGTTGTTTTGAGGGTCAAAACTTCCGTCGTCGGAACGCGCGGATTGAAGCTCATATCAACCAGACTCATATAAATTTCCGTGCCTTCGTCTTCCGCCCGCTGCGATTGTCGTCTGGTTGCGTACCAGAAAACCTTTTCCTGCTGTTCGCCGTAGGCGTGGCGCAAAGAATAAAACGGCTGAAAATCCCTGACAACGCCAGTTCGCGGATCGGCTGATGTGACCGAATCAATCGAATAAATTTCGGTCGCAGATTGCCGGTGAACGTCTGGCAAAACGTGGTATTCGTATTTTTGCTGCGAAAGATAAACCGGATCGGCGGTTTGCGCAAAAAGATTGACAATCGGCGCGCATCCCATCCGAAATGTGTCTTTCGTGACGGGCGCGTGCGGCGGCGTGACGTTTTTCAGATGAATCAAAATCTCGAAATGACTGCCGAATTTGTTGTGGACGGCTTGCTCCAAGCCCGTCACGTCGAAAAACAAAAATTTATACGGAAACGCGAAGTATTCGGTTAGCAAACGATAACCCGCAAACGAACGCGCCGTGTAAGGCAGCATCGCTTCGTTGGCTTCAAAACCGACTTGTTTTAAAGATTCGGGCGGTAGAAAAACCGGCGCGGGCGGTTTTAAATTCAAAATTGATTTCGACATTATCGAAGTCGCCGAAGTAATCGGCGCTTCTTTCGGGCGCAATTCAACTCTGGTCGCCTGATTAAAAATCAATTCGTAAAGCGGAAAAACAAGCTGCGGGTCGCCGTTTAAAAAGAAACGCAAGCGGCGAAGCGGCTCCTGCGTGTCGCCAGTTTTCAGTTCGTGCAGATTTGAATCGCCGTAACAGCGAAAACTTAAACGAATATGAGCGTCAGCCCATTTCCCGCGCGCATCGGTCGGCGCGTTTGATTCGAGCGCGGCGTCCGTCATCTCAATCGGAACGAGCTGAACGGGATAACAGGTTCGGAAACGACAGGGCGTCCCGTCAACCGGACGCGAAGCAAGACGGACGCCGCGCTCGACGTTTTGAATCGCTGTTAGTTTATCGGTCGGCGAGCCGTAAGAGAACTCGGCGATTGCCGCCGAAGGAATCGGCGCGAGATAATGCGGATAAAGGACGTTAAGAAACGATTCGGTGATTTCCGGCAGCTCGTCGTCGAGCTTTAAAGTGATGCGCCCGGCGAGAAAAGCGAATGCTTCAATCAGGCGCTCGACGTGCGGGTCTTCCGCCGTTTCGCCTTCGATCAGCAGCCGCGCCGCGATTTTCGGATATTTGAGCGCAAACTCCGCGCCCATTCGCCGGAGGAAAATCAACTCTCGTTCATAATAGCCTAAAAGCTCGTCGCGCATTTTCCGTCCTCAGAACCGTTTGAATTAAACAATCCCCAATTTAAATCGTTATTCCCGCCTGTTGAAGCACGGTCAGGATCGGCGTTTTATACATTGTTCCATCAGGCGCCTGCATCGGCGGATTTCGAGGCTGCGTGAACGCTGTTTGAATAAACCCGTCCCAACGTTTTTGACCCGGTTGATTTAATCCGTGATCGGATTCGTTGGGGGCATCGTAACGATCATTAATCGGCTGAAATTTTGGATCATAAAGCCCGCGAACTCTCGCCACGTCCGTCATCACCGCCTGCGCCGTGTCGTATGTGTTTTGTTTGAGCTGCATCAGATCAATAAACATATCTCGCACCAGCAAGGCAATTAAATCGTAATGTCCTTGCTCGTGATGCAAAATTCTGGTTTGATCGGCGCTCGCTTGCTGAAGCGTCCAATTAGCGACAAAACTTGGCGGACGCTGTAAGACCACACTAATCCTCACGTCGTCTTTCAAACGAAACCGGGGCGGTTTTGTGCCCGGAATATGTTCGGCGTTCAAACTGATCGTATAATTGCTTCGAGTCAACGCGGCTGTAGCCCGTTGACCGGGACCGGGAGCCGGGGTCTTGACGGGCGCTCCGAAATCCGACCATTGAAGTTGTTTTTTTAGATTAAGTAATTGCGACGGCATATTTTCCTCACTCTCTGATGTAATTAATTCTTGGCGCAAATTTAACCGAAGCCCGCACAGCCTGATACAGCGTGAGCCTAATTTTCTTTGACCTGATACTCACCGCTGCCGAGCTGGAGAATCGTGTCAAAAGTGACGGGTTCCGGCGCCGGTTCGACTTTGAGGCGCGCTTCGATGCGAAATTTTAAAAGGCGCTCAACGGCGGTCGGCGGTTCGAGACTGACTCGCAAATCTATTAAACGCGGCTCGAACTGTTTCAGGGCGGTCTCGATTTCCTTTAACAATCTTTTTTGTTCCGAAGGGCTTTTCGCCGAGACGCCGGTAAAATCCGGCAAACCGTACATTGCCAGCGAGCGAGTTGTTTCTTCGAGACTCGCATCTACTTCAATCGGCGTCCGGCGCGTGTTTAAAAGCCATTCGAGATCGCGCCGGACAGATTGTTTCAGCTCGCGCAAAGATTTGGCGCGCGATTTCGGCGCTTCGCTTGTTAATTCCGGTTCAAAATCGAGCAGCCGATCAAAAATCGACGGCGTAATGCGAACTTCGTTGTCCGTTCTTTTTTGCGCCACAAAACTCTCCTGCAAAAAGGCGATTGAAGCGCTGCCCGTTTTTTCTCAAATTCGAGCAGCGCTTCAATCTTTTTATTCGATTGATTAAGCCGTTTTAGGCTGCGGTGTTTTTCTTCAAATCGTATTGGAACGTTCCCGCGTTGGCGACTTTACCTTTGTTGTCCTGCTCGAAGTATTCGACTTTAACTTTCGTGAAGTTGAACGAGCAGCTTTCAATCGGAATCTCGCCGCTGCCGCCGGTTTGATAAGAAGTAACCAGCAAATCCGTAAATTTAATTTTCAAGTAATCGTAGGGTTTGCCGCCAGCCTTGCGAACCGAAAGATTCGCTTCTGCAATGTGTTCGCCGGTGGCGCAAGCCTGCATTAACTTTGCGGTCGCTTTTCCGGTGTACATCGTAAAGTTAAAATCCTGCATACTGACTTTTCCCGCGCCCATACCGCCGCCGAGCGCTGCGGAGCCGACTTGCGATTCGCCCCAAGACCAAGATAAAACTTCGATTTCGTTTTGGTGTGATTCGTCTTTGCTTTCTCCCTGAATTCCATCAATTTTCAAAAAAATATCAACAGCCATTTTCTTTCTCCTTTTATTTTGCTTCCTTTTTTGACAAATCCGCTCGTCTTGCGCGTTTTGTCAGTTTTCAATTCTCCTGTTTTTTTGTGAAAGCCGGTGTTTGATTTCCGGCTTTCACTTTTATCGAGCCTCTTCGTCGCTCGTATGTTAAAGACGCCGCTTGAAATGGTTTTTGCAAAAGATTTTGCAAAAATTTTATTTATTGACCTGCTGCGGTAAATCCGCGACAAGGCGCAAGCTGACCGAAAGCTCGTCGAGCTGAAAATGCGGTCGCAGGAAAGCGACAGCGCGATAAGCGCCCGGTTTGCCTGGGATTTCAGCCACATCAACGCGGGCTTCGCGCAGCGGATATTTCGCTTTGACCGAAGCCGGAGCGTCGTCGTCAAGCGTCACGTAATTGGAAATCCAGCGATTTAAGAAATCTTCGCAGTTTTTCCGCGACATAAACGAGCCGATCTTGTCGCGCATCATTGATTTCAGGTAATGCGCGAAACGCGAGACGGCGAAAATGTATTGAAGCTGTGCCGAGAGACGCGCGTTGGCGTTTGCGGCGTCGGTGTCGTATTTCTTCGCTTTGTTGCAGCTTTGCGCGCCGAAGAATGCGGCGTAATCGGTGTTTTTGCAATGCGAGAGCGGAATAAAACCGTTGTCGGCAAATTCTTTTTCGCGGCGGTCGGTGATGGCGATTTCGGTCGGACATTTCATCGCCACTTCGCCTTCGTCGGTGCTGAAAGTATGCGTCGGCATTCCCTGAACCAATCCGCCGCCTTCGACGCCGCGAATCGCCACCGTCCAGCCGTGCAACGCAAAGGCTTCGGTCAAACGAGTGCCGAAAGCGTAGGCGGCATTGCTCCACAAATATTTGCTGTGGTCTTTGCCGTCAACGTCTTCCTCGAAATTAAACGTTTCGGTCGGTCGCGTCGCCTGTCCGTAAGGCTCGCGAGCGAGCGTGCGCGGCAAGGTCAAACCGACATAGCGCGAATCTTCCGACTCGCGGAAGCTGCGCCATTTGACGTATTCAATGCGGTCGAAAATCTTCGACACATCCCGCACTTCAGCCATTTCGTTGTAGTTATCCCCACCGAAAAGCTGCGGAGCTGCGGCGGCGACGAACGGCGCGTGAGCGGCGGCTGCGACTTCCGAGATTTTCGACAACAGCGCCATATCCTGCGGATGATTGGAAAACTCGTAATCGCCGATCAAAGCGCCGAACGGCGCGCCGCCGAATGTTCCGTATTCGTCTTCGTAAACTTTTTTGAAAAGCGCCGATTGGTCGAATTCGAGAGCGCGTTCGAGGTCTTTGAGCAGCTCGCTTTTCTTCGCTGTCATTACGCGAATCTTGAGCATCGTGCTGGTTTCGCTGTTATAAACCATATAATGCAGCCCGCGCCACGAGCCTTCGAGCTTTTGAAATTGCTCGTGGTGCATAATTTCGTTGAGCTGCTCGGAGACGAGCCGGTCAATCTCGCTGATTCTGGCGTTGATGGTCGCGTCCATACTCTTGGACATTTTCATCTCGCCCGACATCACCTGATTGACGAATTCGGCAATCATATCTTTGGCTTGCTCTTTTTGATAATCGTCGCGCGCCATACGCCCCTGCGTCAAAATCTGGTCGAGCAAGCCGCCGCCGTTTGTTTCGGTCGTTGTGGTAGTCGTCGGGGCTTGAGTTTGCAAAGTTTCTTCTTTAGCCATTCTCTTATTCCTCCTTCTTGTCGCCGCCCGGGTTAAGCGCGTCGCTCAATTGTTTTTGCGAGTCGGTATTGCTGAGAATATCGGTCAGCAAATTTTCGAGCTTTTCGTTGCCGTCCATTTTCGAGCGCAAATCCGACAATTTCCTTCTGGCTTCGACCAGTTTTCGGAGCGGTTCGACCTGCTGCACGACATTGTCGGGATCGAAATCCTCGATGCTGTTAAAACGCAAATCGAGACCGAGCCGTGTGCCGTCGTTTTGCAGCTTGTTTTCGACCGCATACGAAATGCGCGGTCTCATTCCAGCCATCACCTGATTAAAATTGTCGCGGTCAATTTCGACGAATTTGCGGTTTTTCAAACCGGGCAGCGGTTCTTCGGGGTTTCCGGCAAAATCGCCCAAAACGCCGACGACAAACGGCAGCTCTTTGAGTTCAATCGCGCCCCCGATTTCAACGTCGTAAGTGATTTGCACGCGCGGCGGTCGCACGCGGTCTAATTTATGTTGCAAACTTTCCTTGGTAGGCATTTTCTAACTCCTTTCAGTCAACTATTTTTATTTTATTAAGACTCGTCATCATCCAAATTCTGTTCGGCAAAGCCGAGCGTTTCACGGATTTGACTTAAAACCGATTCGTCCTTGACGACTTCCTGCAACCAGGATTCGAGCGGCATATTGCCCCATTTCACGGCTCTTTGCACAAGATACGAAACAGGGCTGTGCGGCTCGGAAAGCCGGAAAAAGTCGGCGACTTCCGCCAATCGTTTGAGCGCGTCCTGACGGCTGCGAATCGCGCCCGTTGTCGCCGCTCCCGTCGCGCCGCCGCCCGGAAATGATAAAACCGCGCCGTTTGAGCCGTTGGCGCTCGAACTATCTGCGGCATCCTCGCCGGAAACATAATCCGGCACGGCGTCCGGCTCAAGCTCGCGTTTTTCCTGTACAAGCCGGCGAACGAGGTCTCGAACTCCATCGAGCGATTTTTTGAGCTGTCCCAAACCCGGCGTTTGATTGCCGAATCGCTCGTCAGTCGTCCGGTCGAGCTGTTCAAACTCGCTCCAGCATTCTTCGATTGTCAAATAAAGCTCTTCGTAAAAAGCGCGGTTTCCGGCGGCTTTCGCTTTCCGCCAGCGGTCGCCCGTAACGCGCTGTTCTTCTTCGGCTTGCGCCCGCAGCGCCTGATATTTTTCCTGTTCGTTATATTCAAGAGCTTCAATGTTTTCGGGAATATCGAAATCCTTCGATTCGCTCCATTGATTAAAATTGAGCCTTTCGCCGCCGGTCAGCGCGATTTCTTTGACTGCGAGCGCAGTGTTGCGATCTAAAGATTCGAGCGCGTTGGCGCGCGCTTCGAGATCATTGTCTTCGTCAATTTCGGGGAACATAATTTCCCAAAATTCTTCCTGCAACCGGCGCGCGATAATCAAACCGTCTCGCAAACCCGCAAAACCGTGCTGCTTGACGAGAGCTTCGGCGAGCCACGAAGCGATTTGCAAATCTTTGGTTTGATCCGAAAGCGCTGCGCTGGATAGCTCAATGACTTTCCGCCAATCGGCAACTTTCAACTCGAAAGCCCAATCTCCCAGCGAAAAGGCGTCATCGGCGCGGCGCGCTTCGCGTATTTCATCGTAAATGCCGCTGTAAACTACGCTTTCGCCGGCAGGATTATCTTCCGAAATCGGCGCGAGCAGGCGTTCAACGTCAATTGTTTGAGGAAGTGAAATTGTTTCAGTCATAACAAACCTGAGCCGTTAATCTTGAAATTCGATTGTTTCGATTTCAAAAATCGGTAAATTCTCTCCGTCAATCCAAAAAAGTCTGGTTCCCGCGCCGACATAGATTTCTTCGCCCGCGTCAATCCAATCGGTCGAGCGTCCGAGTCGAATCGTCTCGTCCTCGTTCTGAAAAGAATTTGCATAAAGCGCGGGCAGAATAACCTCGCCGCTCGCGCCGCCGTCTTTTGTTTCAAGCGTAGCTTGCGCCCAACATAAATCGCGCAAATGCTTCGGTTTTTGAATTTCGAGCTTTTGAATGTTTGAAATCGGCAGCCAAACATAACCGCCTTTTAAGAAAACTTCAAGCACGGAAGCGGTTAAATCGTTGTAATCGCGGAAATCCTGAAACTCGCGCTCGCCGTTTAATTTACCCGGATGAACGACTCGTTCGGTTTCGGCTTCATCCAGCTTTTCGCGCGCTTCAGCCATTTTTCCATCGTTGACCAGCCGAATCGAATCGAGGAGCGCGTTAACATATTGCGGCGTTTCGCCGAGAATATGCGGCATCTCTTCACCTCGAAAAACCTTTTGCCGTTGGCGTTCCGCGTCGAGACACTGGCGATAAATCAGCGTTCCGAGAAGCGCGTTTGCGTCTTGCTGTCCGAGCGCGTCGAGCTGTTTTTCCGCCCGATCAAAATCGCCTGCGAAAATCAGCAGCTCGAACAAAAAAGTTCTTGCGCTCGTGTCGGTCGGTTTTTGTTTGACGTGACTGATCGCGGCTTGAATAGCGCCGTTCAAATCGTTTGCGTGCAGTTTGGCTTTTGCTTCTTCCATAAAAAAGTGAATCGTAAATCGTGAATCGTAAATCGTGAACCATAAAATCTATTCACGATTTACGATTCACGATTCACTTTAAAATTGTTTGCGGCGCGCGAACCGAGCGGAAAATTTCCCGGTTAAAAATGTCGCCGCCCGTTGGACGAATTGTGACGACGGCAATTTTATTGCCGACTTTTAAATTTAAAACGTATTCTCCGCTTTCCTTTTTCTGCGCCCCGCCGTTTTCGAGCAAACGGAAAACGCCCCATTGACCGGGGAAGCGAAGCGGAGCGTTTGCCGCCGAATTGTTATCGTTCGTTTGCGCAAAATTCCTAATCGTACTTACATTCGCCCCGCTGTTGACGTTTGAATTGGAAACATTTGCCGAAGAATTTGTGTTTAAGTTGGAATTCGACGCCGGAATCTGCGGCGAGGCGGTCGAAACTAGCTGCAAAACCACGCCGGTTTCCTGTCCGGCGCGCGCCGGAAACGTGAATTTGCCGGAGCGCGTACCTTCCGAATCAATCTTGTTTCCGTCAATCGAAAGCTCGACAATCGCGTCTTTTACAGGCTGAAGCGTTACATCGTATTCAAAATTCGGCGTCGCGCCTTTGCCGTAAAGCGCCTCGCGCAAGCGAAAAGCGTTGTTTAAATAGTTGACGAATTCCGCGCTGAATTTAACTTCGCTCTGTTCTTTCGGTTTTATTTGCCCGCCAGCTTCGTCAAAATATTTTTGCAGTTTGGTTTCGTAAAACTTGGTCAAAGCGCCGTCGGCTTTGTTCAAATAAGCTGTTAATTTGGGCAAATCGGCTTCGCCCGCGTCGGTAAACGGAAAGCCTTTTTCGATTTCAGCGGCGCGCGGGAAAAGCTGGTCTTTCCAGGTTTTCTCGATTTGCGATTTCACGTCTGCGCCGAAAACCGCTTTTAAATTGTCCAAAGGCTGTTTGAGCAAATCGGCGACTTCTTTTGTTTCCGGAGTGCTGAGAGTGCTTAGGTAACCTTCAATTTCGGTTTCCTTTCCTTTTAAACCAATTTCTTTGCCGCCTTTTTCAATTAAATCTTTTGAAACATCGTCCTGTGACTTTTCCGACAGTTTCTTGCCGAGATTGCCGAGCGAGCTTTGATAATTGCCGAGCGCGGATTGCTGGGTTTCGCCCGGTTTGTCGGCTCCGACGAAAGTAAAGAGCGGGCTGTATTGTTTGACAACCATCGAGCTTACATCAGTTTTTTCCGCGCCCTTCGATGCGAACATACCGACAATCCAGTTCCACCAATCGTTTGGTTTGGCAGCCAAATTCGTGTTGCGCGCAGTTTCTTTTAAAATTAAATTAATCGGCGATTCTGCGCTCGCAAAAGCCTGTAAAGCCGCTTCGGCTTGTTCTTTGCTGTTATTATACGGCGCGACTTCGACGCTTTGAATCAATTTGCGCCATTGCTCGGTGTATTCGGTGAAATAGCGATTTTTGAGCTTTTCAACATCGGCGTCGGTCGCCGCGTCGTTTGCGGCGGTTTCGCCCATCACCCAATCCGGTTGAATCAAAACAGTGCGCGCGTTGGCGATTGCATTGGAAATTTCCTGGCGGTAGCCGTTTAAAGTAAAGCTGCCGGGAACTTTGTAACCGTCGCTTTGCAAAAAGCTCGCGTAACGATTTCCGACCAAAACGTTTTCCAAACCGATTGGGTCAACCTTTTTGTTCGCATCGGAAATGATGTTGTTATATTGCTTAACCCACGCGGGCAGAGCGCGCAAACGAGCGCGAGCGGCGTTGACGAGCTGTTCGTCGGGCGCAATCGCTTCAAATTCCGGTCGGTCAACCTGCGCGGCGAAAAACGCGAGCTGCTGTTCGGAGGAAACTTCGAGACGCGGGGCGTTTTTGGAAAATTCTTTCCAGTACGGCTTTAACTGTTCGTTTAAAAACGTCGCTTCGGCTTTATTTTTGTATTGTGCCGTAAGCATCAAATAAGTCTTGAGCAGCTTATAATTTCGCTCCAATTCGGCTTCCTGAGTCTCATTCGCGGTGCTCGAAACCACGGGTGATTGCGAAAACTTTTGCAAATCTGCAACCAGCGCGGCGACCATCGGTTTTTTAAACCGCTGCTCGACGGCATCGGCGTAAATACCGAAAAGACCTTTGTTCGTGCGGTCGCCGAGAAACAATCTGTCGCCCGAATACATTCCGAAACGCAGATAAAGCGGCGCGCCGTTCCGGTTGTAATCGTCGAGAGTTTTTAAACTTTTCCGCAAATCTTCGAGCGTGTTTAAATCAACTTCCTTTTCGTTGGCGTCTTTTGCGAGCGGATTTTTTCCGGCGTCTTTGCGGTTCATTTCACGCACTCGCAACCCGCGCAATGTCGCATCGTTTACCAATTGCCGGTTGAAATAAACCGATACGCCGCTCATCGCCAGCAGGAAAACAGTCAAAATTGTGCCGAGCGCAAGCAGCGACCAGCCCAAAATCGGCGGTCTTTGTTTTTGCGATTGAAACGCGGCGACCAAATCTTTGTCGCGCAGCAGAACGTCGCGGAAAAATCTTTCGCTGAAATAGCTCGCGCCGATGCCGTTGTTTTGCGGCAGATTCGCCGTGAAATAAAAACCGCGAAACAGCGGGCTTTCCGAAAACGGATTCGGTCGAAACAGCGTCGCCACAAAATGACCGAGCTTTTTGCGCGAAGCCGTAAAATGAGCCGGAAAATTAAAAATGCGAAGCTGGCGGATGGGCGGAAACGGCGCGGAAAGTCGCAGCAAACGACGGCGCAACAAACCGTTTTGCAGAGCTTCAAATTCGGCGTCGAAAAGCGTATGCGCGCCGTTCATCGCTTTTTCGAGCGGAAACGTCGCGCCCAGCATCAAGTTTTTGCCTTCGCGCTGCGAAACCGAAAACGAATCGCGGAAACCTTCAATCGCGTCGGCGTTGGAAAAAACTAGATAAACCGGAAAACGAACTTTGGCGCGCTGCATCGCGTCGTCAAGACGCGCGCGGAGCAATTTCGCCTGCTGCTCGATTTCCGTTTCGTCGGCGTTAATCAGCTTTTCGGCGTTCGCCACCAAAACCAAACCGTCAAACGGGCGCAAGCCCCGCTGCTTTTTCAAAATTTCGAGCAGCGCCGTCCATTCATCGCCGTCCGCTTCGGTTTCGGTTTGATAACGTCCGGCGGTATCAACCAAAACCGCTTCGCTCGACACGCGCCAATCGGCGTGTCGAGTCGGTCGCAAAAAGTTTTGCTCGGATTGACGTTGATTCGGCAGCGTTTGAAAATTGAAATTCGAAGACAAAACGAGCGACGACTTGCCGCTGCGCGGAGTTCCGGCAAACAGAAAAAACGGCAGAGCGTAAACCGCATCCTTGCCTTTGGCGTCACCCGCGAGATTCGAGGTTTGCAAAAACTGAAAAGCCGTGTTTGCCGAGGTGTTTAATTCTTCGTAGCGCCCGGAAGGTGGCGAAATCTTTTGCACCGGCTGAGCGCCATTTTCCTCAACCGATTTTTTGCTTTCTTCTTCTTTTTGCGCCGCAAGCTCTCTTTTTCTTTTACGCCGCGAGCCGACCAGGCTGATGACGAGCGCAAACGGCAATGTCAGCAGAACAAGCGCGACGATTACGATTTGATAGCTCAAATCAACGCCGAAACGACTTCCGGCGACAAAGATAATGAGCGTCACCAGCCCGTAAAAAGTCACCAGCCCGCCTAAGCCCAAAGCGTATCTAAGTTGATCGGTATGCCAAGACATTCATTAGTAATTAGTAATTAGTAATTAGTAATTAGTGAAAAACGGGTTAATCACTAATTACTAATCGCTAATTACTAAAACAGCAGTTTTTCGAGCGCGTCGTTTAAAAAGCTGCGCGATAAAAGCAGTAAAGAAAAATAAATCAACAACGCCAAAGCGAGACCGGCTCCGGCTGTGATTTTTGCCCAAAGAGGCAAAAAAGGATATTTTTTCGGCGGTTCGGGCTGGTCTGCGGCGACGCCGTGCGGCGAAAGCTCGATGTTTTTCAGCCTGCCGATTCGCTGCAAAGCCGCGCCGGTGCGTTGAATTACGTCCAAAAGCTCGTTTTCGAGATAAACGGCGTATTTGCCTTTGAAACCGAGCAGCAAACAAACGTAATAAACTTCAATCGCGTCCGCAGCGGCTTCCGTTTGCCTGAGCATAGATTCGAGTCTGTCGAAAAATTTGTTGCCCGCTAAATGCTCGCCGAAATATTCGAGCTGCAAAGGATATTTTTCCCATTCTTCTTTGAGCGGAAAATCATTCGTCAAAACTGTTTCGTCAACAAACGCCGCGAGCGCGAATTTCGCCAGACGGACAATTTTTTCCGAAAAGCGATGCCGCAAAGCGCGCTCTTCATACTTTTGCAGCATCGCGGCGATTTGCGGGCGCAGCTCGGTCGAAGGCGTGACGATTCCGGCTTTGACGCGCAAAATCAAATCAAAAACCGGCGCGGCAAGCGAAACCAAATCAGTCGGCGCATTTTGCGACTGACGGCGGCTGGCTGGCTGGCTTCTTTCGACAACGCTGCTCATTGCGATTTATTTCAACAAAATTAAGAATTAAAATTTCGGTGTGATGCTAAGGCGCATCTTACTCCAAATTTGACCGCGAGAGCAATTATTTTTTGCTTAATATTTTTTGGAGTTAAGTAATAAAACAAAATTACAGAGGAAGTGAAGACACAGATTTACACAGATAAACTCA
>DASVRD010000033.1:0-9502 GCA_036388775.1 Pyrinomonadaceae bacterium
ATCTGCCGATTCAAGCCGCCAACGGAAATCTGCAGGCGCGAGTTAAAGACGTGCGTTCGGAAATCAAAGAAAACGCGCTGAATCTCTACATCACCTACAATTTCACGGGCGCAAAAGCGCAATAAAAAATTGTTTTTAAAGAAAACTTGATGCGGGCGCTTTGCGGCGCCCGTTTTGTTTGTTGAATAATGAGCAAATGTTTCGCTCGATTTTTTCGCTTCTTCTCGTTTTTTGTTTTTACGATTTTGTGAACGCCCAAAATACGCCCTGTCAATTCGATAAAGAAACTTTGCAGTTTGCCGGAACTCCGGTCGAACAAGCACGGTGTTTGCTGCGTCCGGTTAAAATTGTCGGAAATCTTGGCGAACCGCTTCAACGCTTGCCCGCGCCGCTCGAAAAATTAATTGGCAAGCCGTTTAAAATTAAAAAAGAAAAACTGCGCGCTTTTTTGCAAAAAAATAAAATCGAAGAAAGCACGCTCGGCGGCTTGCTCGATCAAGCGCTCTCAAAAGCCAAATTGCCAAACGGGACGGAAATCGAAGCGTTTTATTTTTTGATTCACGACACTTCGTCGCCTTATTTGAAGGACGAGCCGTTTCCGGCTGAAATCAACGACGCCGGATGGCGCGGCAACGATTTATCAATTTGGAAAACGCAGCCCGTCGCGCACGTTTTCGTCAATCGCGCCGGAGAATCGTTGACAATTGTTGATTTCGGCGAGCCTGTAAAAAAAGGTTTCGGGACGAAATTTGCGCGAGATTTTCTGAAACAGGAAGCCAAAGGTTTGCAAATTCACATCGAGCTAAATCAGCCGCGCCGACGCGACCCGAACCGCCAGCCGGAAAACAATGACGCGATTGCGCCCGTGCCGGGATTTACCGAACAGCAATATGAAAAATTGGCTTTATTGTATGTAGCTGCGTCGGCGCGTCGCGGCAGTTGGCTGATTCCCGCTTTTCACGCCGCAACCGACGCCGGAATCAAAGACGCGCACGACGACCCGCAAAATTTCGAGTTGGAAAGATTTGCCGGTAAATTAAAAATGATTTTGAAGAAGCTCTGAAAAGCATTAATATACTCGATTCAGCAACACACTTTTACCGGCTAATCCTGCCATCTTTTATTTTGCAGCGGCGTTAAAAAAAATCCTATAAAAAAATATCCGAGTGATGATAGTTTTTTGTCCGTTTCGGTGCGTTAGTTAATGAAGGCAAAAAAACGCGAAAAGGCAGGAACGCGATTGACTTGATTAATATTTGTGAAGCGAAGATTTGTCATCCCAATTTCAAATCATTTCTCTTGCTAAAGAGAGATAAACCGGTAGCAGAATTAACTGAGTTAACTATATTAATGCCAAACCTATTTGCCGGTCTAAAGTTCTACAACCATCTACAAAGGAGAAAAAAACATGAAAGAATTAGATCAACATTTGCGTCAGAGTTTAGACGTTTCGAATTTCAAGACACTACTTGCGAACGCCGAGAAGCCCGTACCGGACGAAGCCCAGCTTAAATCCGCACACGAGGCAGCTCTGCGCACGCAGATCGATCAGCTTCAGCAATACGCCAAAACCAATGCCGACGGCGATCTGGTGCATGCAAACAGGGAACTCCTAGACCAAGGCGCCGCAGTGGAAACTTGGACTGCTGGTCCGGGCGACTTCAGCATTGCTTCCACTTACGCTTGGGCAATCGGCGGAGGTGTTCCGTTTCTTGGTCAAGCCCCATTGTCCTTCTTGTTTGGCGGCACAGGGAACAGTTGGAAAGCGTGGGCAACGGGTACGACTGTGATCTTGGGGTCATTTGTCCAAGACCCGAACAAGATTTGTAAGTCGAATGAGTTTCACACTGAGGACAGCCCCATTGGTAAGGTCAGAAAGGGTAAGTGCAATTTCACGGCTAGCGGAGGCGGGGTTGGTGTATCTGGGATTACCATCTCGTTTTACTCAACCAGTGGCGCATTCTGGGGGACATTAAATGGCACCGGCGCTATTGTGGGAGGTTTCAGCGTTGAAGGTCAACTTGAATTGGTCTGGCAGGGCTGGAGGTAGTTCGTCCGCGGAAACGGCGTGCAGTGGACGCTGATTTAGTGTTTACTGCACACGCTATGCCTACAGCTTCAGCGAAGTGTAACGGGCGGTGGAGGCGAAATAGAAGTAGTCGGTGCCACCGATGAATTTTAAGGTAGTCTCCCCAAGCCAACCTGTTATGCCTGATATAAACCTCTATCCTGTTAAGCTTTGTGATTTATTTGGCAACCCGAAGGCTTATGACCGGAAACTTGTTAAAATACAAGCTACCTTCCGCTCAGATGATGACTCTTCCTGCAATCTTCTCTGATCCAACTGGCTTTGCCTCAAAAGTCGGATTAGTGCCCATTAGTTGCTTCTTTCTAGGTTACCTTTCGTGAGCTTTGCGCCACGTCAACGCCGCCGTTACACAAAACAATTAAAAATGCACAATGCTAAATTAAAAATTTTGTGCCTTTCGCTTTCTCAAGTTTGCTTTATTTATTCTCGTAAATTTTTAAATCCGAAAATGCGACGACGGGTGTGCCGCTTGTGTAAACCCCGACGATTCCTAAATTTGTGATGTTGTCGGCGATGCTCGTCGCATATTGCCCGTTAATGTAGAACTGAAGCGTTTTTCCGTCAGAACGCACTTCCAATTCATTCGGCTGTGTTCCGGTGCGGATTTGTGGAGCAGATGTCCATTTTACGATGTCGGTTTCGGTTCTGTTATCGTGTTTGGCGATTCGATACGCAGGGTCTTTGTCGGTGCGAATGATAAAGGCGTAATCGCTCTTAAGACCTACGGTATCGCTGTGAATGAGTAAGCCATAGCCCAGATAAGGCGATGCTCCCGAAATGCTGCGGGCGGTGATTTTCGTAATCGCGTTTTTCGTCACATATTCGTCTTTGACTGTCGTACCGACAATTATAACGTAATAACTATCGGCTTTTTTACAATTAACATGGTATTCGCCTGCGATATATTCACCGTGTCCGAACGCCGAATCGAGCTTGCCCCAATCCATCGTGCTGTATTTCAAGCGTCCGAGCGTAGTTGATGAATTAGAGTTCGGGTTAAGACCGGAATTTGAATTTACCGGGCGGTTCGCATTCGAGTTAACGTTAGAATTTGAGCTGCGATTTGAATTGATGTTCGAGTTGTAATTAGTCCGATTATTATTGTTGTTGTTATTATCATTAGCCAGGATGCCGATAACAATTAACAGACCGAACAATCCCGCTCCGCCTAACACGACGACGGCGGCTAAAATACCCAGAATCCAAAGCAGCGGATTTGATTTTTTGCGCGGCTGCGCGCCCGTCAGATTTTGCGGCTGCCACGTTTGACTCTGTTGCTGCATCGAGCCGAAACCAGATGTGCCCGAGCTTGAAGCGACGAGCGTCGCTCCGTCTTCAAGACAAAAATTTTGAGTTTCGTCGGTATAAGTGCGATTGCAAACGGGACATCTTTTCATAACGGGGAAGGCTGCCTTTTTATCAGTATTTGCGCGTGGCGGCATTATTATACGTTAAGCGCGCGGCAATTCAAAAACTTAAATGCCGCTGCCGCACCGCCCGCAAAAACGCACTCCGGCGGGATAACGCGAGCCGCATTTGCGGCAAACCGCTTCGGTCGCGGTCGGTATGCTAGGCGCAACAGAATTGTGAAGCTGACCTGTGGAAGGAACATAACCGGCAAGATTTAAGCCGCAACCGCCGCAAAAACGGGCGTTTACGGGCAGAACTTTATTACAGCGCGGGCAGTTAAAATGAGTCGGCGGATTGGTGTTAACGGTAAAACGGCGCGGCGGCGTGTTTCCCGGTTGATTTGACTGACTCTGATTGTTTAGCCGCGCCGATTCGTTTTCGGATTGCGGATGCAAAAAGCGAAAGCTCGCGCTGCCGCAGCGCCCGCAGAAACGGACTCCGGCGGCGAAACGCGAGCCGCAATTGGTGCAAACGACGACATCCGGCACCGATTCCGCGCCCGAACGCATTCCGCCGCTGCCCGCCTGCGACGGCGAAGACTGACTGCCGGTTTCCTGTTTCAAAACCGCTTGAATCACCTGTTCGGCGGAATCTTCGCGGATTTCAATGACTCGCTCGTCGTCGCGCTCGCCGCGCCGGGCGACGCGCAAAACGTGCCGACCGGGCGGAACCGAAGCCAGAATCATTCTGCCCGAACTGCCGATGCTTCCTTTTCGCTCGTCGTCAACATAAACTTCAGCGCCGATGGGCGCGAGAATTACTAATCTGCCGCCGCCTTTGTTTTCTTCTTCGTCATCGGGATTGGCGCGGACGGCGGTTGATAATTCTTTGAGCCAATCGGAAACGGTCGTCGGACGTTTTGTCGGTTCGCGTTCGAGCGCATGCATCACCGCTCGCTCGATTTCGGGTGCGAGATCGGTGCGAAGCTGTGAGAGCGGCGGCGGGTCTTGCGTAAATTTCGACGAAATAATTTTCATCAAATCACCGGTGAAAGGCACGCGCCCGCCGAGCATTAAATATGCGATTGTGCCGAGCGCGTAAACATCTGCGCGGGCGTCAACCGGATTTTCCGATTCCATTTGTTCGGGCGCCATAAATTCGGGCGTCCCGATTATTCCGCGCGAAGCCGGACCTTGTTTGGCGCTGATTTGCGAAACAGCTTGATCAACAATTTTCGCCAGACCGAAATCGCCGACTTTGATAAAGCCGTCGTCTTCTTCGTTTCCGGTTTTTAAAAGAAATATATTGGCGGGTTTTAAATCGCGATGCAAAATGCTGCTTTGATGCGCGGCTTCAACGCCGTCGCCGATTTGTTTGAGCAGGTTGAGCGCGCGTTTCGTGGTCAAAGTCCCTTCGCGACGCAAAAGATCGTGGAGCGTTTCGCCTTTGACATATTCCATCACGAGATAGAAAACGCCTTCTTCGGTTTTGCCGAAATCGGTTGTGGCGACAACGTGCGGATGTTGAATCGAGGCGGCGGCGCGGGCTTCGCGTTCAAAACGCGCAATCGCTTCGCCTTCCTGCAAATCTTCGCTCGCCAGCAAATCCGGGCGGACGGTTTTGACGGCGACTTTGCGCGTGCCGAAGTTTTCATCAGTTGCGACGTAAACCTGCCCCATTGCCCCGCGCCCCAGACGGCTTTTGAGACAATAGCGTCCGGCGAGCAGAGGAGTTCCGGGCAAAGTTTGTTTGGTCTCGGCGGGATGATGCTCGCAGAAAAGAACCTTATCTTCGTAGCAAGTTCCGCATTTCGGGCATTCGCGCATCGTTTTGTTCGTTGTTCGTTGTTCGTTGTTCGTTGCAAAAGCGATCTGCGACGGACAAAAGTTACGAACTAATTAAATTTACAACGAACAACGAACAACGAACAACGAACGGTGAAAAAAAGACAAAAAAATGCCCGCCGAGTCCCTCATCTCGGCGGGCTTAGTCAACAGGAGGAATCGAAAGACTTTGAGCCGTGTTCCCGTTTTTACGACTCAACCTTTAGCCCGATTTTGAGATGAGTTGAATATTTAGAGCGTTGCCCGAAAAATCGGAAATTCGTTTTTCGCTCATAACAAAGTGGAATTTGCCCCGCAAAATCAGCGTTCGTATTTTAAAATCAAGCCTTTACCGCCGACCGCCCAATTCGCTTTTTTTCCGGCGAAGAGCGCGAACAAATTATCTTTTGTTTGCGAATCCTGACGAATCCACGTCCGCCCGCCATCGTCCGAGCGCAAAACCACACCGGCGCGACCCACCGCCCAGCCATTTTTATCATTGACGAACTCCACACTGAGCAATGAACCCGTCACGCCCGAAGGAGCTTTCGTCCAATTAACTCCGCCGTCGGTCGTCAGCAAAATCGTGCCTTTGCCGCCGACCGCCCAGCCTTTTTCGGAATTTCTAAAATCAACGTGATAAAGCGTAACGGTTATTCCGGTCAATTGTTTGCGCCAACTTTCGCCGCCGTCATCGGTCATTAAAATCGTCCCGTTCGCGCCGACAATCCAGCCCCGTTCGTCATTAACGAAATCGAGATGAATCAATTCTTCGTTCGTCGGAACGCGCACTTTTCGCCAGAGCTGTCCGCCGTCCGAAGAATGCAGGACGAGACTTTCGACAACCGCGTCGCCTTCGCTGACCGAACCGACAATCCAGCCGTTCTTTTTATTGGGAAAACGGATGCTGTAAAGCTCCGGTTTCGCTCGCCCATAATCTGCGGCGCGCAGGATTCGCTCTTCGCGCCAACTTCCACCGCCATCCGTCGTCGAAAAAACTCGCTCGCCCGCAAGGGCGTAACCTTTTTCTTCGCCGCGAAAATAAACGTCGTTAACGGCGTCTTTTGTGCCGAGCGAAGTCTGCGTCCAGCTTCGCCCGCCGTCGGTTGTTCTGGCGATAAAACCATTATCGCCGCCGATCCAGCCGTCGTCGTTATTGGCGAAAAAAACCGTGTTGTAATCGCCTTTCGATTTATTCTGCTGCGCGATCATCCAACCCGATTGCGCGAAAACGGCGAGCGTAGAAAAAACGCCGAAAACTAAAATTTGGAAAAACCGATTTATAATAAATTTGTACTGCATCGTTTTGCTTCAAAAAGGAGAGCATAAATAAAATAAACCGCGCGCCGCCGATTGTCACCTTTGCGCGTTACGGCAGTTTTTAGTTACGCTCTTGTTTTTGTATTTGTTCAGGAAAGGATTTTATGAGCACGGAACCAAACAAAGTTATTTATTCGATGGTCGGCGTGTCGAAGTTTTACGACAAAAAGCCGATTATAAAAGACATTTATCTTTCATATTTTTACGGCGCGAAAATCGGCGTCCTCGGTTTAAACGGTTCGGGCAAATCAACTTTGCTCAAAATACTGGCGGGCGTTGACAAAGATTTTGTTGGCGAAACTCACGTCTCGCCCGGTTTTACAATCGGATATTTGGAGCAGGAGCCGCAGCTCGACGAATCAAAAACCGTTCGTCAAACCGTCGAAGAAGCCGTCGCGGAAACCGTTAATCTGTTGCAGGAATACGACGAAATCAACGCCAAATTCGGCGAAGAAATGTCGGACGATGAAATGAACGCTCTGCTCGAACGGCAAGGCGAAGTTCAGGAGCGACTCGACGCGCTCGACGCCTGGGAGTTGGATTCCCGGCTGGAAATGGCGATGGACGCGCTGCGCTGCCCGCCGGGCGACACATCGGTAAAAGTTTTATCAGGCGGTGAAAAACGCCGCGTCGCGCTTTGCCGCTTGCTGCTGCAAAAGCCGGATATTTTATTGCTCGACGAGCCGACAAACCATCTGGACGCCGAAACCGTCGCGTGGCTCGAACATCATTTGCAGCAATACGAAGGCACGATTATCGCCGTCACGCACGACCGTTATTTTTTGGATAATGTCGCGGGCTGGATTTTAGAACTCGACCGCGGACAGGGAATTCCGTGGAAAGGCAATTATTCGTCATGGCTTGAACAAAAAGAAGCGCGTTTGAAGCTCGAAGAAAAAGGCGAAGACAAACGCGCCAAAACTTTACAGCGCGAACTGGAATGGATTCGAATGTCGCCAAAAGGCAGACACGCGAAATCGAAAGCCAGAATCAACGATTATGAGCAAATGGTTTCGCAGGAATCGGAAAAACGCGCCGAAGATTTGGAAATTTATATTCCGCCGGGCGAACGTCTCGGAAATCTGGTGATTGAAGCCCAAAGCGTGGCGAAAGCTTACGACGACAAATTGTTGTTTGAAAATCTCGAATTTTCTTTGCCGCCGGGCGGAATCGTCGGCGTCATCGGTCCGAACGGCGCGGGAAAAACGACGCTTTTTCGACTGATTACCAAACAGGAAACGCCCGACGCCGGAGATTTTCGAGTAGGCGAAACCGTACAACTCGGCTACGTTGACCAAAACCGTACGCTCAACGCCGATAAAACGATTTGGGAAGAAATCTCCGACAGTTTGGATGTCGTGCAGCTCGGAAAACGCGAAGTTCAGTCGCGCGCTTACGTTGCGCGTTTTAACTTTTCGGGAACAGACCAGCAAAAGCGCGTCGGACAGCTTTCCGGCGGCGAACGCAACCGCGTGCATCTGGCAAAAATGCTCAAATCGGGCGCAAATGTAATTTTATTGGACGAGCCGACCAACGATTTGGACGTGAATACGATGCGCGCATTGGAAGAAGCTCTCGAAAATTTCGCCGGATGTGCCGTCGTCATTAGCCACGACCGCTGGTTTTTGGACAGAATCGCCACTCACATTTTAGCGTTTGAAGGCGAGTCGCGCGTTGTCTGGTTTGACGGAAACTATTCCGAATACGAAGCCGACCGCAAACGTCGTCTCGGAGCTGAAGCCGATCAGCCGCACCGCGTTAAATATCGTCATTTAACCAGAGCTTAGTGATTTACAATGCGGCGGAAATCCGAACGTTTTTGCGCTTTTTCAATACGGACAAAGGTTTAGAAAACGATGATTCCAACTTGGATTGCAGCCGGATTGTGGGGACTTCTGGCGGGCGGCGCGCTCATTATCGGAGCGGCAATCGGTTATTTTTTCAAGATTCCGCAGCGCGTCGTCGCTACTGTGATGGCGTTTGGCAGCGGCGTTTTGATTTCGGCTTTGTCGTTTGAATTGATGGAAGAAGCGTACCGGCGCGGCGGTTTCGGCTCGACCGCGCTCGGTTTCATCGGCGGCGCGGCGGTTTTTACCGTCGCCAACATCATTCTCGCAAAACAAGGCGCAAAACACCGCAAGCGTTCGGGCGAACACCAAAAAGAGGAAAAAGAGGAAAATGAAGATTCAGGCGGAGGTTTGGCGATTGCCGTCGGCGCTTTGCTCGACGGAATTCCCGAATCAATCGTCATCGGTTTGAGCTTGATCGCGGGCGGCAGCGTATCGCTCGTGGCGGTCGTCGCAATTTTTCTCTCAAATCTGCCGGAAGGTCTTTCCAGTTCCGCCGGAATGAAAAAAGCCGGACGCTCCGCCGTTTATATTTTTGGCATTTGGACGAGCATCGCCCTCGCTTCCGGCATTTCGGCAATCGTCGGCTACACCGTTTTTAGCGGGTTTTCCGAAAATGTGATTGCTGCGACCAATGCGGTTGCCGCCGGAGCGATTTTGGCAATGCTGGTTGACACGATGATTCCCGAAGCGTTTGAAACCGCTCACAATTTCGCCGGATTGGCTACGGTTTTGGGTTTTCTGGCAGCTTTTGCGCTGGATAAATTAGGCGGTTGATTTACGAAATTGAGTGCCGACATTAATAAAAGCGAAGCCTGAAAACTCCGCTTTAAAAATATCTTTGGGCTTTGCAGCGCAAAGTGCTTGACAAAATCTAAAAACCGGCTATTATTCAAACTGTAAGCAACTTAGAGCGGCAAGCAATTGCCGGAAATCGAACGAAAACGCGAAAAATGTCGGTTCATCAATTTCAACTGCGAAACGAAACAGACGAAACAACGGAAAATCCGCCTAGCTTGGGCGACCGCGCGATTGATAATTTACAATTTATCCGCGAAACAATGGAGCGCGCA
>DASVRD010000034.1:0-3366 GCA_036388775.1 Pyrinomonadaceae bacterium
GGCGGATTTACACCCCATTCGCCCGCCAGCTTCAGGCTCATATTTCCGCCCAAAGAAAAACCGGCGAGAAAAATTTGTTCAAGGCAATCTTTATCAATTAACTCTTCAATTATATGGCGCAAATCTTCCGACATTCCGCTGTGATAAAGCGTATTCGTCAGATGTTCGGTCTCGCCGCAGCTTCGCAGGTTGAGCCGCAAAACATTAAATCCGTTGGCAAAAGCGGCTGCTGCCGTGCCGAGCATATAAATCGAACTGCTTGAGCCTTCGAGACCGTGAACGAGAATCAGCGTCGGCGTTTTTCGGCGTTTTTCCCTTGTCTGCCAGAGACAATGCGCGAGCAATCGCACATCCGGCGCGACTTCAAACAAACGCTCTTCATCATTTTTTAACTCCGAATTTAATTGAGCGCGGCGCGGATAAAGATATGCGAGAATCGTTTGCGCGTGATTGTTCCTCAAAAGCGGATGCGGTCGAAACGGCTTTGCTTTGAGCTGCCGTTCGACAAATGATAAATCAATGGACATTGAAATCGGCGAATTTTCTTTTAGCCTTTCTGTTAATTGAGCTTCTTGTTTCATTTATGTTCAAACTAAAAATATCAAGTCTCTAAGGCGGCATTCAACCGCATTTGTTATCGCTCGCCAAAACAGGCGTCGGCAGTCCGCCAAGTCTTTTAGGTGCGGAAAACAAAATTTTGATATGCTCCTATTCGTTATGAAAACTAAGCTAATCGGCGTTCTGTTTTTCATTGCCCTTTCAAATTTGTATCCGGCACAAATTAAGGCGCAAAAGCCACCAACCCAAACACCGCAGGCTGTTACAAATACGCAAGAGATTCCGGCGGACAAAGTAAAGAAAATCGAAGCCGAAATAGCGGTTTGGATGGCGAAGCACAAAGCGCCTGCGCTTTCGGTCGCCATTGTCACGGACGATCAACTGCGCTGGTCGAAAGGCTATGGACTTTCGGACATAGAAAATAATGTTTCAACGCGCGCCGATACAGCTTACCGTCTGGCGTCAATCGCCAAATCAATAACTGCGACAGCCGTAATGCAGCTCGTCGAGCGCGGAAAAATTGATTTGGACGCGCCCGTTAATAAATACTGCGCCGCCTACCCGGAAAAACAAAGTCTGAAAGATGCGCCCGACAAACAGTTTTCAATCACAGTCCGCCAACTGTTGATTCATCACGGCGGAGTGCGTCACAACAAACCGGAAGAAGTTCTTAGTACGCGGCATTTTAATAACATAAATGATGCGGTCGCATCGTTTAAGGATGACCCGCTGGTCATCGAACCCGGATCAAAATATTCGTATTCTACGCCCGGTTACACGCTTCTCGGCTGCGCAATCGAGGGCGCTTCGGGCACGAGCTATCTTGATTACGTCCGCGAAAACATTTTCAAACCCGCCGGAATGACGCGCACGCAAACGGACGACGTTTACGCGGTCATCACGAATCGGGCGCGCGGCTACCGCAAAACGCAGTCGGGCGAAATTCAGAACGCGCCGCTTCACGATACGAGCATCAAGATTCCCGGCGGCGGGCTTGTTTCAACCGCCGAAGATTTAGCTAAATTCGCCATTGCCGTCAACACTAATCGGTTGGTCAAGCCGGAAACGCTCGCGCAAATGTGGACAAAACCCAAAACACCCGACGGTAAAGACCAAAGCTATGCTTTCGGTTTTTTAATCAACGATCAGAACGGCTTGCTCCGCGTCTTTAACGATGGCTCGCAGGCTGGAACGCGGACTTATCTTTATCTGCATCCGAAACAGAAATTTGCCGTCGCCCTGATGACGAATTTGGAACGAGCCTGGTGCGAAGAACTGGTGCCGAAGATTATTGAGGCGCTCGGCGATAAACCAGCCGCGCCAGGTTCCAATGGAGTTTCAAAACAGCCTCTGAGATGAATTCAATCTGAATGTATTAAAATATTTTAGTGAAAATTCCGGCAATCAAAATCGAGCTTCCCGCTTGGGTCGAAACCTTTGTTAAATGGGATAAACAATATCTAACCGATGAAGATAAAATGTCTCTGGCGATAAATTTATCGCTTGAAAACATCAGGCAAAACACCGGCGGTCCCTTCGGAGCGGCAATTTTTGAAGTCGAATCAGGCAAGTTGTTGTCAGTCGGAATGAACCAGGTCGTCAGATTAAACAACTCTACTCTGCACGCGGAGGTAACGGCGATTATGTCGGCTCAAACAGTTCTCGGCACGTTTTCGCTCAATTCGGCTGATTCGACAAAATATGAATTGTTCAGTTCCTGCGAGCCGTGCTGTATGTGTTTGGGAGCGACGCTCTGGAGCGGCGTTAATCGTCTGGTTTGCGCCGCCAACAAAGACGACGCCTCGCAGATCGGCTTTGACGAAGGTCCGGTTTACGAAAGCTCTTACGAGTATTTGGAAGCGAGAGGTATTAACGTCAAGCGCGGTTTTTTGCGCGATGACGCAGTCAAAGCATTTGATTTATATCGCAAAACCGGCGGCGTTATTTACAATCGTTAGCTGTTTTTCAGTTCACGCCGGACGGAAATTAACTCCGCCGCGATGCTCACGGCAATTTCCGCCGGAGTCAAAGCGCCGATTTTTAAACCAATCGGCGCGCGAATTCGGTTTAATTCATTTTTAGAAAACCCTCTTTTTTCCATCTCCCGAAAAACTTCGCGCACGCGGCGTTCGCTTCCGATCATTCCGAGATACGCGCAGGGTTTTTCGCGGCGCAAAATAGCCGACAACGCCTGCACATCGTAATCAAAACCGCGAGTCAGCAGGGCGACAAAAAGTCGCGATTCGTCGGCAAATCGGTTGAGAATCGTTTCAATTGATTCGTCCGAAATTTCTTTTGCATTTGGATAATTTCCTGCGTTCGCCCATTCGCTGCGGTCGTCCTGCACGACAATCTCAAAACCGATATTCGCGGCGATTTTCGCAACCTCAATTCCTATGTGACCTGCGCCAACAATTAGCAAAACCGGCGGCGGCTCAACGCGCTCGACAAAAGCGCTCTCCAGCGGTAATTCATTTTTAGCCAATAAATACGGCGAAAGTTTTTGAGTGAAAGAAGTAGCCAGAATCGCGCTTTGCCCGTTTTCGAGATTTGCCAGAATTTGATTTACGAGCCGGAGCGCTTCCGCGCCTTGCCACTTTTCCAGCCAAACCCGCATTCTGCCGCCGCAGATTCCTTCGGCTTGCAGCGTTGTCAAATCAATCTCCAACGCTTGTTTTTCGCCGCTCTGCAAAACAATTTTAGCGGTTTCAATGACTTTGGCTTCGCCCGCGCCGCCTCCGATTGTCCCGAAAATTTCGCCCGTTTCACAAACAATCATTTTTGCGCCGATTTCGCGCGGCGTTGAGC
>DASVRD010000035.1:0-31969 GCA_036388775.1 Pyrinomonadaceae bacterium
CGTCGCCGTCACGTTGCTCGAATAGCAGGCTTCGGAAACGACTCTGCCGCCAAAAAAGGCGTGATTTTTGTCCACGCCCGTATCAAGCACGGCAACGGTTCGCCCGGCTCCCGTGTATCCCGAAGACCAGGCGTTCGGCGCGCCGATTAAAGGAATGCTTTGCTGCATTGTCGCATCCGCCAGCTCGTCTTCCTCCAGACTGCCTACTTCAGCAAATTGTTTTATTTGCCCCAATGCAGCCGAATCAACCTCCATTGCCATAAACGGAATAAACTCGAACTGTTTAACCGATTTGACCCAGTAGCCTTTGAGTTTTTCAGTAACATCGTTTTGAACTTCCGCAATCGCATCGCGCTGGGCTTTGCGTTTTGAATCGTTGGCTAAATAACCTTCGGGGCTGTAATTCGTTCGCAAGCCGATGATAACGCGCACCGTGCCCGAATCTTCGGCTTTCGCGATTAAATTATCGAATTTGGTTTTTAAAGGTAAGTCCTGAGCCGGAGCCTGCTTTTTCGAGACTTCCGCACGTTTGACAGTTTCCGACTGCGCTTTGCTGTTGTCAAAAAATATATTCGACAACACCAGCAATGCCGCCACAATTAATAAAAAAGCGCCCGCTAAAGGCATTCGTTTCATTTTCCCTCTCCTTGTTAAATCCCGACCGGGTTTTGTGAATGAATTTCAAGTTGTAAATTCGAGTTTTTAATTAATGAGAGCTGATGAAGTTCTAATTTCTGTTTGTCTTTGGCGAAATTAGGGTTTCGCTTGTTTACGCAGAAATCTTCGAATAAGATTTACAAAAATTTCGATTGCAATCAGACTTCTACATTTCAAATTGTTTTACGAAATGGAAATATTAGCTTTAAATAAAAATCTTTTATTAAGGAAGCCGAAAGATGCTAAAGAAAGAAATTCGGCTAATTATTTTTTAAAACTTAGACTTCCGGGCGTAGTGATACCGCGAAATAAAAATATCCGTTTGAAATTTATGGGAACTGCTATTTAATATAAATTTGCAAAATGGAGATGCTGCGAAATTTCAACCCGAAAAGATTGAAATTCAATTATTTTTTTAACATAAAATAGAGAGGGAGATCAAATGCAAACCCCGGTAAAAACGAAGCAAAGTCGAATTGTTTTTTTTCAAAAAAAATTTTGCAGTTTATCGTCGAGACTGTTACATTAGTTTTTACCAGAAAACCGATTTTGAAGCGGAGGTAGTTTATGAGCGGTTACGATCTTGATACATTTTTCCCTTTGAAAGGAACTTGTTTTCACTGCGGACGCGATTTGCGTCATAAAACTCTCGATGCCATTACGGAACGTTTCGCTGCGGGCGAAGCGGTTTCGTCTCTAGCTGTAGAATTTAAAGTTCCGGCGCAAGCCATCGAGCTTGTCATTGGACGCAATATGGGCGCTCCGCTTGGGAAAGGTCTGGCGCTCGCGCCAAAAGCCAAATCCGTTTCGGCATAAATTTATTTGTTAATTCAAGCTAAAAGAGCAGTCCCATCGGGCTGCTTTTTTTTGTTATTTTTTTCCGCGTAATTTTGTAGTTAACGATTTCTTCCCAATTGCTCGTGACTCGAAACCCATTCGTCCGCGATCACGGCGGTTCCTAATGAAAGCTCGCCGCAAAGAACGGTCGCGGCGACAATTTCGGCAAATTTTCGCACGCGGTCTTTCCCGTAACAGCCTAACAACTCCAAACATTCGCGTTGCGTCGGCAACCCCGTGCCACCGCCGTAAGTCGCCACGATTAAAGACGGAATCGTAATCGAAAAATAATAATCGCCGTTTTTCGTAATTTCCGCGTAAACCGCTGCCGCCGAAGATTCGGCGACGTTTGCAACATCCTGTCCGCAGGCGATAAACATTGCCGTTATACCATTCGCCGAATGCGCCCCGTTGTTATTCACGCCTGCCAGATAACCACCGAGCTGCGATGCAAGACGCGCCGCAAAAATCTGCTCGACCGAAACGCGCATAATTTCTTTTAATTTCGCAGCCGGAATAGTTGCTTCCGCTATGACTTTTTTGCCGCGCGTGTGAAGCGTGTTTATCCAGGAAGTTTTTTTGTCGGTCGCAAAACTGCCTTCGAGCTGATAACGCTCGATTCCTTCATAAACCGTCTGAATCCAATCGCAAGCGGCTTTTGTCGCTTTGCCGACCATATTTTGTCCTGCCGCGTCACCCGTTGTGAAATTAAATCGAAGATACAAAAACCGGCTCGCCGGAAATTGCTGAATATCGCGCAGCTTGCCGACGCTTGTGGTCGTTTCGGCTCTGGCTTTGATTTCGGCAAAATTTTCTTTTACCCAAATGCCGAACCGCGCGGCTTCGCGCGCCGAAGGAAAAACGAAAACCGGCGCGCGCTGCATCGCGTCGTCAACAACCGTCGTGGTCACGCCGCCGGATTCGTGCAAGAGTTTCATTCCGCGATTGTAGCTTGCAACAAGAGTTCCCTCCGTCGTTGCGAGCGGCACGAAAAAATCACCTCTAGCGTATTCACCGTTTACGAGAAGCGGTCCCGCCAATCCAATCGGAATTTGCGCCGCGCCAATAAAATTTTCGATGTTTCCGGGCAAAACCGATGGATCAAACGAAAACTTTCCGACGTGATTCAATTCGATGCCGGTATGTTCCTGAGCGAAACGGCGACGTTCGGCAGCAGCTTCGGTCGTGTAATCGTTTTCTTTATTACGCGGTATTTTGGCATTCATAAAAAAGGTCATAACCGGGAGCGTTAGCGACCGGCAAATGGAGCGCACAAAAGCCGGTCACTAACGCTCCCGGTTATGACTCGTGCTTTCAAAATTTTCACTCATCCAGTTTTGCAGTTTTTCGACATCGCTTTTCACCGTGCGCGAAGCGGCGAATAAAACGAGCGTTAGAAGCGCGCTCAAAACCGGAACGACGTACATTGCCGAACGCAAACCCGCGCCGCGAAACGGTTCGAGGGATTGCGCCGTAAATGCCGAAACACCTGCCGCGATTGCCGCTTGCTGCGTAAAATAATCACTGATCAAACCTATTATGTAAGGTCCGAACGACGCGCCAAGCAAGTACATCGCCAGAAAATAAACCGCCATTGCCGTCCCGCGCAAACCGGGTTCGGTCACGTTTTGAATCGTTGAATAAACAATCGAATAATAAAAATACATCAGCGCGCAGCTCGTTCCCATTAAAATCAAAAACGGCGTGACGTTTCCGCTCGAAACGGTGAGCGCGAAAAAGAAAAACGGAATCGAAAGCAGAATCGCGGAAGCGGCGACAAGCAGCGCGCCGTTCGGTTTTCTTTTTTTAGCCGCATCGCCGACCGCGCCGCCGAGCAGCAAACCGGGCGCGCCGAGCAGTCCGTAAACAATCATCGAAACAAAATTTGCGTTTTGAATATCTAACCCGTGATGCCGCATCAGATACGGCGTCAGAAAAGCGCCGAGCGCGTACATATTAAAATTGTGCAGAGCGCCAGACAAAATCAGCCAGCGCATTGTCGGCGACGACAAAATCAATTTATACGGTGAACCCGCGCGTTTTTGTGTTCCGACCGCAACCGTTTCGACTCCGCCGCGACTAGGCTCGCGGATAAAAAGCGCGGCAGCGACACACAATAAACCGGGCAAGCCTGCCACCAAAAACGCCGTTCGCCAACCGTAATTGCGCGCTACTGCGCCGCTCACGGCAAAGCTCAAAGCGACACCAATTGGCAGTCCGAGCATAAAAATCGAATTCGCTTTGGCGCGCGAGGCAGCCGGAAAATAATCGGCGATGAGCGAAGTGGCGGCGGGCGCGCACGACGCTTCGCCGATTCCGACGCCGAGCCGCAATGCGAAAATCTGCCAGAAACTGTTTGCCAGACCGGAAGCCGCCGTGAAAAAGCTCCAGAAAAATACGCCGATGGTCAAAATCCATTTCCGCCCGTATCGGTCGGCAAGAGCGCCGAGCGGCAAACCGACAAAAGCGTACAAGAGCGTAAAAGCTGTATTCAAAGCGCCGAGCGCGGAATCGTTCAAACCGAATTCCTTACGAATCGGCTCGCCGACCGCGCCGATTATCTGGCGGTCGAAAAAATTCAGCGCGTTGATTAGAAAAAGAACCCACAACGCATACCAAGCCGCGCCTGATTGTTTCATCAAACCTCCGTGTCGAAAACCTTGCCGAAATAATCAGAGATTTCGCTCGTCAACTGCTCGCGTTTTCTTTCCTCGATTCCGGCAAGCTCTTTTGCCAGTTGTTTTTTAAATTCAATCTGCATTTGACGCGCGATTTGAATGCGCTGAGCTTGCGGCGAGCCTGCGCCGTGCATACTTTCGGTTAAATATCCGACGGCGTTTCTGCCCAAAGTCATATTTTCGATCAGCCGCAAAATGCGCATTCGATTTTCGGTCGAAACGTCGGCGCGCCCTTTGAGATATTTTTCCAGAAGATGTCCGACTTCTTCGCTCCGAAAATCTTTTTCCGAAGGCATCGTGACGACCATTCCGCCAGCCAAATCCTGCGCCAGACGCCCGATTTCGTAAGGCATTTTCGTGACGTGATGTTTGCAAACGTTGGCAATCATTTCGTCGTTCAAATACGCGCCGGATTTCGTCGGTTTTGATTGATAACTCGAAGCGATTCCGGTCGCGTAAATCGTTTCGTTCAAATGCGTCATTTCGACGAGCTTGTCCTTGATATGGGAGACTTTTTCGACTCCGTTATAATCGGCAATCTGCGCCGCCGCGCCGATCAAAACATCGCCGACGCCGCTTTTGCAGACGTAAGAACGGCGATGATAACAGGTGAATCTTTCGACCAGCAGCGAAGCAAATTCGGTTTCGCCGTCCATAAAAATCAGCTCGTTCGGGATAAAAACGCGGTCTAAAATAACCATCGCTTCCTGCCCGCCGTACATCGCATTTCCAACGTCAATCTCGCCGCCTTCGAGAGCGCGTGTGTCGCACGATTGCCTGCCGTAAATGTACGTGATGCCTTCGGCTTCGACCGGAATCGCGCCGACAATTGCGTAATCTTTATCGTTTTCTGTCAACCGCATCGTCGGCATCACGACGAGCCAATGCGAGTTCAAACAGCCGGTTTGATGAGCTTTCGCGCCGGAGATATAAACGCCTTCGTCGGTTCTTTCGACGACGTGAACAAACAAATCAGGATCGGCTTGTTCGTGCGGCGCAAGGCTTCTGTCGCCTTTAACATCGGTCATCGCGCCGCCGAGAACGAGGTTTTTTCGCTGGACTTCGATGATGAAATCTTTGAGCCGCGCGTGATAATCGGTTGAATATTTTTCGTCAATTTCAAACGTCACTGAATAGAGCGAATTAAGAGCGTCCATTCCGACACAGCGTTGAAAACAAGTACCCGTCAGTTGTCCCAGACGCCGCTGCATTTTGTTTTGCAAAACAACGTCGTCGCGGTTCATCGCAATGTTGACGAAACGATTAACCGTCTCGCCCGTTAAATGCGAGCGGGCGGCGGTAAGCTCCGGTTCGCGCATCGCTAAATCGTAAGTTTCGGCGACGGCGTTGATGCTCGGACGAATGACCGGATGTTCGACTGTATCTTCGACTAATTCGCCGAAAAGAAAGACTTTCAATTTTCTACCGCGCAACGAATTGATGTAATCTTCGCCGGAAACAATCGGCTCGGTTTGGCTTAATTTTGTGATGTTCATTTTTTGGCGGAATTCGTACCTCACGCTTTTTATCTAAAAATCAGGCACGTTGTCGTGCCGTGCGCGTAAAGTTTTTCTTTCGCATCTATAATTTTACCTTCGGCGACGGCTGTGCGCCCGCCGATGTGGACAATTTTCGCTTCGCAGCGCACAACGCCGGTTTCGGTCGTCATCGCGCGGACGTAATTGACTTTGATTTCGAGCGTCGTGTAGGCAGCGCCAGCCGGAAGCATTGATTGAACCGCGCAGCCCATCGCCGAATCGAGCAGAGTCGCAGCCAAACCGCCGTGAACCATTCCAATCGGGTTGTAATGATATTCCGCCGGTTCGACCGTAAAAACGGCGCGTCCTTCGTCAATTTCGACAATCCCGAAATTCATCAACGCGCCAATCGGCGGAGGCGGAATGTCGCCCGACTGCATCTTCCGCAAATATTCAAGACCGGAGAGTTCGCGCCCCATTTTCGCCAAAACGCGCGGATCTTCCCATGAAACGGCGCGCGTTCGAGCCGGATCGTTTAAGTTTTCCTTTGTGTCGCCCATAATTTTCCCGCAAACTATTTTTCGTCGTAATTCTTAATTTGTAATTCGTAATTAAACTGCCGTCATTCCGCCGTCCACGACGATTGTTTGTCCGGTGATGTAGCTTGCGGCGTCGGATGCGAGAAAAACCGCCACGCCTTTTAATTCGCCTTCCGCGCCGACGCGCGGAATCGGGTTGAATTTTTTGACAATCGGCTCGGTAAATTCAATCGTCGCATCTGCCAGGCGAGAGTGGAAAAAACCGGGCGCGATGGCGTTGACGCGGATTCCCTGCCTGCCCCACGAAGCCGCCAATTCGCGCGTCATTCCGATTAGTCCGGCTTTGCTCGCCGCATAACCGACGTAATGCGGACCGTTAGTCGAAGATTTTAAGCCGGTCACGGACGAGACGTTGATAATCGAGCCGCTGCCCTGTTCGAGCATTTTGCGCCCGACGGCTTGCGCGAACAAAAAACACGCGGTTAGATTAACGTCCAAAACCTTGTGCCATTTGTCGTGCGGCATTTCTTCCGGTCGCGCTCCCCACGAAATTCCGGCGTTGTTGACGAGTATGTCAATCTTCCCGAAAACTTCAATTGTTCGATCAACCACCGATTGAACTTGCGCCACGTCCGAAACGTCGCACAACATTCCTTCAGTTTGAAAGCCGCGAGCGCGAAATTCTTCAATCGTCGGGTCGAGCCATTCGGCGCGGCGTGCGCAGAGCATCAGGCTTGCTCCGGCTTCCGCCAGACCTTCCGCCATTTCCTTGCCCAGACCGCGCGAGCCACCGGTTACAATTGCCGTTTTGCCGGTTAAATCGAATAAATCTTTGATATGCGCCGCCATTTTATTTCTCCTTTTCGCAACCGTCTCAAAAATGAAAAGGCGAACTGTTAACTATCAACTGTCAACTGTTTTGCAGAATCCGTTTTCTTCTTTGCAGGACAGTTGATAGTTGATAGTTAACAGTTGATAGTCATTTTTTTTAAACGCCTTGCAAACAAAACAAGCCGGCATCAACTTGTTTGGAACGCGATTGATGCCGGCTTGAAATTCAACTTGAAACAGTCGGATTCGATTAGAAATTATACCGAATTCCGAATTGCAGTTGACGCGCCGGAGCCGCCGACGTAAAGCCGAGAGGCTCTGTTGGCGAAATTCCTTTGATGCCTCTGGCATTAACCGGAATGACGTTGGTCGCGCCCGCGCAATTCGGATTAAGCGCGAAGCCTGCTACACAAGCCGTTCCGACGACGTTGTTGATGCCGTTGTAATTGACGTGGTTGAAAAGATTAAACGCCTCAAACGTCAGTTCGAGAAAACGCTCTTCCTGAGTAAAAAAGCGGCGCGCAAGGCGCATATCGAAACTGTAATAAGGCTCGCCTTTGCCCGTGTTTCTTGCCGCGCCAGCCGGACGGTCGTTGTATAAACGGCTGTCGTTGTTGGTATCCGTGCCGATTAAAAGATTGAACGGGCGACCGCTGCCCGCCGTGAAAATCGGCGAGAAGACGAAATCTCTCAGTACAACGTTTTCAAAAGGACTGATAATAACCGCGCTGAGAACGGCGCGATGACGCTGGTCAAAAGACGAAAGACCGCGATCACTACGGATATTCAGCGGATTTTGCGCTAAATAATCCGTGTTGAAATCAGTTGATTCGTCAATTGATTTTGACAGGGTGTAATTGGCGTTCAAGCTGTAATTACGCGAAAACCGTTTGGTAACCTGCAATGTTCCGGCGTGATAAAACGTATTGGCAACCGATTGATATTCGGCATCGAGCGCGAAACGCGGCAAAAAGTTGCCGGTCAGCGCGCCGCCCGTCGCCGAACAGTTAAATCCGGCAGCCGGGACGCCCGGAATTGTGAAACAGCCCAACTCCGTCGCGTTGACAATCGGCTGCCCGGTGAACGGACTCGTGCCGGTAACCGAATAACGGCGAACGTCAACCGGGCGGACGAGGTGAATTCCGCGCGTGAATAAATAACTGACCTCGGCAGCGAAACCGCGACCCAAATCCTGCTGAAGCGCAAGACTGGCTTGGTAAGTTTCGGGATTCTGGAAATCCTGCCCGATGCGAATTCTGGCTTCGAGCGGTCTGCCCGGCGCGGTGTTTAAACCGAACTGCGCCAAATCGGAAGCTACAATCTGCCGGTTGCCGATCACGCCCTGCGCGAGCAGCGTTTGATAAATCGCCGCCGTGCTGTACGTTCCGGGAAGCTGAATAGTCGAAACGACGATGTTAATATTGTACGGGTTTGTCCCCGAAGCCAAAGTGTTAGTGACGTTCGTGATTTGGTTGTCAATTTGTCCGGTAAAAATTCCCGCGCCGCCGCGAATAACGGTTCTCGCATTATTGAAAATGTCCCACGAAAAACCGAGACGCGGCTGGAAGTTGTTTTTATCGAGCGGAATCGGGTCGGCTTCGTTTTGAATGAAATAACGCAAGCCGTAGCTGAACGTCACGTTCGGACGAACTTTCCACGTATCCTGTCCGAAAGCCGAAAAACGCTGGCTGTTGCTGGCAAATTCCGGCAGACCGAAACCTTGCTGATAAACCTGCGGCAGATTGACGTTGTAAGCCTGTAAAGAATTAATAGTGCTCGAAGTCGTGTTGCTCAGAGTGCTTCCCAAAAGTCCCGCCTGCGCCGGAGTAATCACGCCGGCTTGCGCGTCCGCGCCGATTTGTGTAGCGATTGCGGTTCGCTGCGCGGCTGAAAACAACGTCGCAAACGGCAGCGAGCCGAAGCGAAACGTTCCCGGCAGATAAGTTTCCGAATTAGTGGAAACGCGCTGAGTTTGAAACACTGCGCCGACTTTAAAGGTGTGCGAGCCGCGCACGAGCGAAAGCGTGTCGGCTACGTCAAATTGTTTCGTGGTGCTGTTTGAAGGCAGGAAAATATCGCGCCCGAAATTTCCGAAGCCGAGAATGTTGATTTCCGGTCCGTTCGGATCGTTCGGCGTGGCGCGTAGATTATAATAATAAAATTGCGCGCGCAGCTCGTTAATCGTCGTGTCGTTGAAAGTGTGAGTTTCGGATAACAGAATTCCGGCGTTTTTAGAATCAACGCTGTTGCCGCGCGAGACGGCGTTTAACGCTCCCGTAGCCTGATTTTCATTACTGGAACGAGCATAATTTAATCGGACAAACCCGGTGTCGGATTCGCTGAAATTGTGATCAATTCGACCGGAAACGAGCGCATTGTTGTTGTTGGCTGGAAATTGCCCGTTCGTCGCGGCATAGAGACTTGCCGTCCGCGCGCTCGGTATCGTCAAAGCGCCGCGAATACCGGCAGCCAATGGCGCGAAACCCGGGCGACCAGCTAAATAAGTCAAAAAGAAATCCTGGTTGCTGGCGGCATTGGGCGTCGCAATTCGCAAACCGTTGCTCAACGAATTATTAAGCGTGACAAAAGACGTTTGGTTTTGCCGTAAGCCTTCAGCCGAGACGAAAAAGAATGTTTTGTTTTCGATTATTTTGCCGCCGAGCGAGCCGCCGAATTGTTGGCGGTTATAAGGCGATTTGCCGTTCGGATTAAAATCGAAAGCATTTCGCGCGTCAAAGCGTCTGTCGCGGAAATAACCGAAAATGCTGCCGTGAAAATCGTTGCCGCCGGTTTTGGAAACGATATTGATAACGCCGCCGCTTGCTCCGCCGAATTCGGCGGCGTAACTGTTGCGGTCAACCTGAAACTCGCGCACGGCTTCCTGACTGACGACATCTCGCGCGCCGCCCGAAGGCGTGTCGGCGGTCGAACCGTCAACGTTGATCGAATTGCCGCGACCGTTGTTGCCGCCGAACGACAAACCCGACTGTGGGGTTTGCACGACGCGGAAATCGGTCGAATCGTTAATGTTATCGGCGTCTGTGACGCCCGGCGTGAGCAGAGCGAAATCGAGAAAATTACGACGATTAATCGGCAGATTATTTAGCTGGCGAGCGGAAATAACGGTTGATTGCTGCGTTCGTTCGGTGTCAACCAGAATTTCCTCGTTTTGCAAAACGTCCACAACGACACCGACATCGCCGACCGTCAATTTCACATCCAGAGCCAATTGCTGCCCGACTTGCAGCTCGACGTTGTTCGACGTATTCGAGGCAAACCCGCTCGCGTCAACTTTAACGGTATAAACGCCGGGCAAAATCGATAAAAGAACATAATTGCCGTCGGCGTCGCTTGTCGCCGTCCGCGTCGTGCCTTTGGCGTTATCGGTCGCCGTAATGGTCGCCCCGGCTACTGCCGCGCCGTTCGGGTCTGTTACTTGTCCTCTCAATTCGGAGGTTGCGGTCGCTTGCGCGAAAGCGGCTGACGCGCCGACCGAAAATGTCAGCAGCAAAGTCCAAACTAAAAATCGAACTGTTTTCATTTTAATATTTTCCTCTTCAATAAATCAGAATTGCGGGCGGTCAAAGCTATAAACAAAACGCTTTGCCGTTTTCAGTTTCTTTAATTCGTTCTACCAGCAAAACTCAATCAGATTGCCGCTTTTGAATTTCGGCAGCTTGAGGCTTGAGAATTTTCTCTTAATCCGATTCGTAAACAATCTTAATAGCTGCTCGTATCTTATGCGAAATCCGGCGAAATTCTCAACCGAAATCGGAGTTTTATTTAATCTACGGGAATAAAATCATCCCGGTTTTAAGAGCCTTTGTTTATTTCAAAAATTACGGGCGATACGAGAGAATGGTTTCACTAAATTAATCACGCCTCCAATGCTTGTCAAGTTTTAAAATTTATCAGGTCAAATCAAGATTATATTCTTTAATCAACGCGCTTGCGAATAAATGTGAAATAAGCTAAAAATGGCGATTTAATGTCGCTGTTTTAAAATTTCCGGTTAAAATTAAATATGCCGCCCAGCATAGAATATTGACGCTCGCTTAAATATGAATGTAGAAAAACCATATACCATCAAATTGGAAGATCGCGGTGAATATTTATATGCGCTGGTCGGCGGCAAAAAGCTGACGCCGGAAATCTCCGGCGCTTACTGGAGAGAAATTGCCGGGGCGTGTTTCGAGCAGGGAAAATCGAAAATAATGATTGAAAAAGATTTTGCCGAAACCGTTTCTCCGGCGGAAATGCTCGAAATGGGAACTTATCTGGGAACGCTTCTGGCGACGAAAAAAATAGCTTTTATTGACCGCTACGGAAACGACGACATCAACGAATTGGGAAAAAAAATAGCCAGAAACCGAAACGTCAAAATGCAAACCTTCCGAGGCGTCAAAGAAGCCGAAAGCTGGCTGCTGGCAAGCTAATTCAATTTATCAAACAACCGCTACTCCGGCTGGCGCGGCTTCGACAAACTGCTGCACGAGCTGATCAATTCCGGTAATTGCGCCGCCGACGACAACGGCAAACGCTCCGCAATCAAAAGCTCTGCGAACATCTTCGGGCGTACGAAGACGACCTTCGCAAACTATGGGAATCGCAAGTCTTTTGGCGAGATTTTCGACCAGATCAAAATCCGGTTTTAAAAGATGCCGGGTTTCCTTCGTATAACCGGAGAGCGTCGTGGAAACGACATCGAATCCGAGCGATTCGGCGGCGCGTAAACCTTCTTCAAATCGGGCGACATCAGCCATCAAAGGCTGTTTTAACTGCGAACGAATCCGGCAAACTACCTGTTCGAGCGTTTCGCCGTTCGGGCGCGCCCGCGCCGTTGCGTCAAGCGCAATAACATCCGCTCCGGCTCGATTAACCGCAGCGGCGGCGGCAAAATCCGGCGTGATATAAACTTCCGACGAATCGAAAACCATTTTGTAAATTCCCAGCACCGGAATTTTCACGCTCTTTTTGACTGCGCAGATGTTCGGCGGCGAGTCAATCCGCACACCGGCGGCACCGTTTTGCTCGGCGGTTTCAGCCAGAGCCGCAATGATTTCCGGTTTGGCAAGCGGTGAGTTGTCGGGCGCCTGGCAGGAGACAATCAATCCGCCGCGCCAAGTTTCAATTATCTTGTTCATTCCGATTTTAAGTCCGATTTTGAGTTTTTCGCTAAATTAGTCAACAAATCTTCGTTAATCTCGATTCCCGTTTTCCGAAAGGCGAGCAACAACGCGCCGATTGCCGGATTAAAATGCGGCTCGGTAAAAATTGCCGCCGGTATTTTTTCCCGTAAAACTTCGGCGAAATACTGTTTCATCAGCACGGCGCGAAACATTCCGCCGGCTCCGGCAACCGGAAAATCTTTTTCAAATCCAAGACGCTGCGCGGCGCTCCCGACGCTTTCGACCAAAACCGCAGCTCCTAATCTGATTTGATTTTGAATTACAGAATTTCCGGCAGCGGCGGCTTCGTGCGCCGCCCGCGATAAGCGCGCCAAACGGTCGCGCGAGAGCTTCCCGAAATAAAAATCATTCGTCACCTCGCGGATTTGCTCGCGGTTAAAAAAATCCAATACCAACCGTTCTAATCCAACGTTCGGAATCAATCCGTCCTGCTCTTTAATGGCGAGCCGAACGGTTTGCGCCGCGAGCCAGAAACCGCTGCCTTCATCCGAAAACAAATAACCCAAACCGCCGATCTTCGCGGTTTCGCCTTTTTCGTTTTCGCCGTAAACCACCGAGCCTGTACCGGCAATCACGACAATTCCAGGTTTTCCCGCCGTCGCCCCGTAAAGCGCTGTTGGCGCGTCGTGCGTGACCTGCAAATGTTCGGCTTGGACAGTTTCGTGGATAATTCCCTCTTTAAAATCCGCGCCGCCGGTCATTCCAAAATGCGCCGATGCAAAAATGATTTCTTCCAACACCGGCAAGCCTGCATTTTGCAGCGCTTCGCCGACGCTTTGCTTAACGGCATTTCGCAAACGCTCGCGTCCGCCCGGCTGCTCGGCATGATTCGACGCGCCGCCGAAGCCGCGCCCTAAAATACAGCCGTTTTCGTCCGCCAAGACCGCTTCGGTGTGGCTTTGTCCGCCGTCAACGCCCAGGAAGATTTTGGATTTTGGATTTTGAATTTTGGATTCGTTCACTGCTTCAACTTTTGGCTTTCCTTTGCGTCTTTGCGTGAAATTATTCACCTTTCTTTAACAACTCTGCGGCAAAATCGCGCGCAAAAACTTCTTCATCCTTTCTATCCAAGTTCAAATCAAGCCCAAAATAATGTCCGAGTTCGTGCGCAACTATTATTCGTTCCAAATCTGCGGCGTTTTTGTTGTTTTCGAGCGCACGCCGGTTTACGCGAATCGTCTTCCCTTCTCTTTCAAACTCGCCAATCGTCGTCGGATACCAGCTTTCATAAACGACGCGGACGCCTGCATTTTCGGCGATGATAAACGGGTCGTGCGTGCCGTATTTTTCCCGCGCTTTTTGCGCCGCCTGTTTTCCGTTCATCTGAAATTTGAAATCTCACATCGCATGACGATGCGGATCGCCTTCAGCTAGATTCAAATCTTCGCGCCAATCAAGCTCAAAGCCTTGTTTTGTCAGCAAATTTTGAAATTCGCCCAAAAGTTTTTCGTCGTTTCTAACCTGTCGCGGTTTAAGTTTTTTTTCCAAACAAAACGCCGCTAACGCGCCTGCGGCTTCGCCGATGTTCCATTCAATCGGGTGCAGCCGATAGCAGCCGTTTGTAATGTGCGTCGTCCCGATATTCTTGCACGCCGCGAGCAGATTTTCCGTACTCTGTGGAACAAGAGCGCCGAGCGGAATCTGAAACGGAAGAGCCTCAACGTCCACATAATTATCGCCGCCGACAGACGGATGCAAATCAATCCGATAAAAACCGATTCCGATTGAATCGGCAAATTTTTCGGCGAAAATTTTATTTGGTCGCGCGGCAGCCGAAACGTGCTGCTCGCAAACGGTAAATTCGGCTTTGATTCGCCGCGATTCTCGAATGTAAGGCATTTTCGCCAAACCATTTGTGCTTCCGGTCACGTCCGGGCGCAATTTCAAACCCGGAAAACCGGCTTCGGTTTGCAGCCAGTACAAAAACGAGAGACTAAGCTGTTTCGCTTCCGCAATCAATCTTTGCTTTTCTTCGTAATCAGCGGCGTTTGATAAATCCCGGAGAAAATAATCAATTTGCGGGTAATTGACGATTGTCACGTCGCTTTCATAAACGCCCGGAACAAAATTTTCACGATGCAAAATCCGGCGATAAGTCCACAAACCGGCAAACGCCCGATTTTCCTCTTTGTGCGGCGCGAAATTGTAACGAATCGGCTGCATCGTGCGCGGGTTGATTCCATCGAGACTCAACAGTTTCCCGCTCCAATCCGATTTTAATTCCGGCTCAAACTCGCGCCAAAAATCATATTTCGCGGGCTTTTCAATCGTATTTTCGGCGTTCGCGTCGCAGCTCATCGCAAAACAAACCGAAAACGCCTGCGAATTGTGCGGCTGCGATTCGTCTTTTGCGTTCGGCTCGCTGGTTTCGGCTTTTGATTCCGCGCCCGTCACAAATTCGGTTTTCGTCAGCGGCAACAACTCGCCAAGCTCGGTCGCGTCAATGAAATATTTCGCTGAAATCGCTACGTCTTCGCCTGTTCGGAGATTTCTGAGCGTGACGGCGCGCACGTCATCGCGTCCGGTCTCAGCCGCAATCGGAAAATGCTCGGTTAAAATCTGCAAATTTCCCTTTTGAATCCACTGAGCCAAAAATTTTTCGAGAACCGCGAGAAAAACTTTCGGCTCGGCGCAAAGCGGCGAAACCCAGCCGTCGCCGGGATTCAAAAACGGATCTGCTTTGGCTTTTTCGGTCAGCGGATAATTTGTTTCGTAATATTTTCTAACCGCGTTTCGCAATCGGCGATAACTGCGCGTGCAGCCGAACGATTCGATCCAGCCGTGTTCATCGGGCGGCGTCGCCTGCGAAGTTAATTGACCGCCAATCCAATCCGATTCTTCGGTCAAAATAACGTGCAAATCGCTTGCCGCAGCAGCCAAAGCCGCCGCACACCCGCCGACTCCTCCGCCGACAATCAAAATGTCCGCTTTTAGCTCCTTCATCAACTAAAAATCTTCGAGAACCACAAGCGGAGTCTCGCCGCCGCCCTGCGTAACATTGACGATTGATTGCGCGGACAAACGCACGAGTCCGCCTTCGACTTTTCCGTTGAAAAGAAACGGGTCAAAATCAATTAGTAATTCCTGCATCTCGACCAAATCATCCGACAAAGCCGGAATCGAGATTTTTCCGCCCGGCGCGCGTTCCTGAGCGATGAATGAATCCTGCAAAGCATTTTCGAGCGCGATTTCCCATTCGGTTTCCGTCGCTTCCCAGCCGAGCGTGATGCCTTTGCCGCCGTAATCGTCGTTCGGTTTGAGCAAAAATCTTTCGCGCTCGCGGCGCAAAAATTCAAGCAAATCAATTTCCCGTCCGGCAAAAGTCGTTTTTGCCTCGCGCAAGCGCCGCGTCCAGGGAATGTGGCGATTGACCGCTTTAAGCTGCTCGCTCGTGAAAAGCGAGTGCCAACGCTCATCGGTTAAAACGGCGAAACCCGCTTTTTTGTGCGCGATTTTGGTGCGGAAAGAGTTTGCCATACAAACTTTTCCGTCCGCGTAAGCGCGCGACAACGGATGCATTTCGTCAAAATTTTCCAGAAATTCGTGAATGATGATTCGTTTGTAAAAAACGTCAATCTCAAATTCGCCGGCTCGCAAAATCTCGCCGTCATATTCAAGCTCGCGCGGATCGGCAATAATCGTCGGATGACCTTGTGACTCAAAATATTCCTGTAAAACGAGAAACTCGGAAAAGGTGGAAACGTCGCGCCAATCAACGATGGCAATTCCGGGTTTTGCCTTTTTCCCACCGAATTCCCGGTAAGCCTCAACGAGCGCTTCGAGCAATTGAACGTGCGGCTGCGGTTTCCAGTGGCGGTTTTCCGTCAAAAATTGCTTGACTTGAGGAACCATCTCAACCGATTTTTCCATTTGCATCTGGTCGGCAATTCCGGCAGGCGTTTCAGCGTTGTACTCAAGAAACTTAAAATCCTCGCCGTCCCAGAAAGCATCGAGGCGACTCGATACGCAAAGCCGCCGATATTTCGGGTCAATCCGCGCCATCCGCTCTTCTTTTTCGGTTAAATCAAGCTCCGCCATAATCTCATCGTTCTGCAAAGCGGCTTCTGCCAGCCGCTCAAAAGCCACGCTCAATGTTTCGGCGGCGCGGACTATCTTTTGATAATGCGAGCGAGCGTGAAAATGCGGGCGCAAAAAAGAGCAAATCGGGCGGTCGTCCTGCAAAATTCCCGCTTTTTGCTCGGCTTCCAGGCGTTTTAAAAACGATTCGGAATTGACGAAGGTATCGCGGCATATTTCTTCATCGAGTTTGTTGACAATCATTTCGAGTTTTTCGCTCATATTTGCCTCCAATTCGCTTTCTACTTGCGCATTCAAACATTTTTCTGCGCCGCGATGATAACAATTTTTTCGTCCGGCGCAAGATTTTCCAGCTCGGTGTTCGCCAACGCAATCGCCTGCTGCATTTCAGCCAGCCCGGAAAGATTGACAACACGCGCGCCGACCAGAACGTGAACGTCCGGTAAATCGCGCCCGGCGTCGCCGAAATCCGTGAGTTTTGTAATCACAAACTCCAAATCTCTGGCAATGGATTCAACCGTTGATTGATAAACTTCGGCGCGGCTGCGCTGAAGGCGAACGACTCCGGTTTTATCAACAACTCGCGCCAATTGCCGTTTTTGTGCGAATAATCCGAAAAACGTTTTCGTCTGTTTTTCCGATGTAAAAACATAAAGCCCGGAAGTTTCGGCTGCAAGATTGACCGCGCTTACATCAACTTTCATCGAACGCGCGGCAGCCGTTCGGCAGCCTTCGACTCCGCTCGCGCGCTCCGCCGTTTCCTCTTTTTTCAACTCGGTCGTCCCGAAAGCCGTCGCGCGGACGAGATTTCGGCGCGTGTCAACTTCGACCTGCACTTCGACCGATTCGGGCAAAGCGCCGATTTTGATCACAGCGTCGGCTGCCTCGCGGCGCACTTGCAGAATTTGCTCGGGCGTCGGATCAACAATATTGCGCTCGACCGTATCTCGCACCATCGCCAGCGCGACACCTATGGTCGAAATAACTTCGGCTTTGCGCGCCAGACGCGCCGGAAGATTCATCAATTGTCCAGTGTAAGGCACGAGCGAAGCCGCGCCTCCGCCGCCTCCGACTAATTCAACCGTAGCCGGATCAAGATGATATTCGGCAATTAATTCTTCGATTTGCTTTTTTACTTTGGCGCAGGAAATGTCCAAAACTCGCCGCGCCGCTTCCTCCGCCGCAACGCCCAATTTTTCCGCCAAAGGTTTGAACGCCGCACGCGCCGCTTCGGCGTCGCCCCGCGCAAAAGCAGTTTCGGGAACCGCGCCCAAAAGATTCGCCGCGCAGGTCGGCGTCAAAGCGAAACGCTCGCCGGAAACGGTTTCAATCGCCACGTAATCGTCCGCGTCGTATTCGGTCGGTCGCAAATGAATTAATTTCGCGTTTTCAAATATTTCCGGTTTTTGAAAACAGGAATAAGCGAGTCCGGCGATGTGCGCCGAACGCGCGCCGACATCAACAATCGCGCCGTTTCGCTCCCGCACCATACTTCCGCCCGCAATCGCCAGCGTGCGAACGTCGAGCGTGTTTAAATACGTTCGGTGTCCGCCGACTCGCGCCGCTTTGGTTTGCGGCTGACCGTCGCGGATGACGGAAATATCGGCGGAAGTTCCGCCGACTTCGATAAAAATTCCGTCCGACACTTTTTCATACATCAACGCTCCCGCAATTCCCGCAGCCGGACCGGAAAGCATCGTCATAATCGGGCGGCGATGCACTTCTTCGACGCTCATCACGCCGCCGTCCGAACGCATAATCATCAGCGGAGCTTGGATTTTGGCTCGTTTAACGCATTCGTCGGTCATTGTCGCCGTGTGAATCATTTTCGGCAAAATCGCTCCGTTAATCACCGCTGTTCGGGTTCTGGCGCGCAAGCCGTAAAGAGAGGAAACTTCGTGTCCGCTCGTCGCCAGCAAACCTTGTTCGCGAGCTATGCGAGCGATTCTTTCTTCGTTTTCGGTTCGGTCAACTCCAAACGCTTCCGACACGGCAATCACTTCCGCGCCTTTGTTTTTGAGTTCTGCGACGATCTGCGCCGTAAAATTGTCGTTCCACAAACCGTCTTTTTTTGAAACGGAAATGAATTTGTGTTCGGTTTGCAGAAAACGATTCGGTGCGAGTTCAATCGGCGGAACATTCGTGTCTAATTTGGCTTTCCAACCTTCCAAACCGCTTCCCAAGCCTACGATTCCGACTCGCGCCACGTCGCCTTCGAGCAAAGCGTTTGTCGCCTGCGTAGTCGAATGAGCAATAAAAATGACATCATCCGGCGAAACGCCCAATTCGCTCAAAGCTCGTTCAATCGCATTGATAATTCCGAGCGCGACGCCTTCTTTTGCAGCGTGCGTAGTCGGCACTTTGAGCTGCGAAACAACCTCGCGCGTCCCGTCGTCAACGACGACGACATCGGTGAAAGTTCCGCCCACATCAATTCCGACTCTGACCCGGCGATTTTGGATTTTGGATTTTGGATTTTGGATTTTATCCACTTTGAATGTATAAAACTTCGTCTTTTAATTCAGCCGCGGATGACGCAGATTAAATCAAATTAATTCTTGTCCGCGTCATCCGCGTTAATCAGCGGCTGGTTTTCCAATCATAATTTTGTATCTGCTTTTATCTGGCTATTCCCGCGCCGATTTCAAAAATGCCGGGAACGCTGACCGGGAGTTTTCCGGTAAACGGAACTTCGCCGAATATCGCGCGGGCGGCGGCGGTTTGAGCGACTTCTTCAATGGCGTATGCCGCGACGTAATTTTTGGCTTCGGGAAATTGCCGGATTAGATACGGGCTGCCGAAAGCGACGACCGCAACGGGTTTGTTTAAGCCGAGCATTTGCCGTACAAAATTCGTTTGATTTTCCGGCAGCGCAACAGTGCCTTTGAGCGCGGCGCGTTTGACGAACGGCGCAATCACAATCGCATCGTAATCTGTTGCCTGTTTGACCGCCGCGCCGTATTCTTCCGAAACCGTGCGCGGGTCGAGCCGGATGATTTTCGCGCGCGGCGCGCGGCGGGCGATTTCCGGCATCAAAGCGATTCCTTCGATTGGCTCATCGTCTGCGGCAATGATAACAAACAAAGTTTTGCTCGCTTTTTCCGCCGTCATTGGCAGAATATTGTCGCCGTTTCTGAGCAGCGTGATTGATTTCTCCGCCGTTTGATTCGCTTCACGAACGTTTTCAGGTTTTTCCATCAATTGATTGACTTTCGCCAAATCAACCAAACGATTTTGGGTTAAGCCGAGACGATATTTCGCGCTCAAAAGTCTCCGAACCGATTCGTTGATTCGCTCTTCGGTGAGTTCGCCTGATTTGACGGCGGCTTCGATTGAATCAATCGTTTTGCGGGCGTCGCTCGGGAGCAAAACGATGTCCGCGCCCGCTTTGACAGCCATTACGACTGATTTTTCGTCTGAATAAGTCTTCTTTATAGCGCCCATCTCCATCGCGTCGGTCGTCACAATGCCGTTAAAACCAAGCTCTTTTCGTAAAATGTCGGTCGTAATTTTCGGATTGAGCGTTCCCGGTACTTCATCGCCGGTGACTTTCGGCATCGCCAAATGCGCGGTCATCACGGCATCAACGCCGCTGCTGATGCCCATTTTAAACGGCACAAGTTCGACAGAGTTAATTCTTTGTTTATCAACCGGCACAATGGACAGCCCGATGTGCGAATCGGTCGCCGTATCGCCGTGACCGGGAAAATGTTTGAGCGTGGCGAGCGCGCCGCCATCGCGGACGCCTTTTGCCAGAGCCGAAACAAATTCGCCGACTCTTTCGGGGCTTGCGCCGAACGAGCGAATATTGATAACCGGATTGTCGGGGTTGTTATTGATGTCGGCGACCGGCGCAAACAGCCAGTTAACGCCGATTGCGCGCATTTCTTCGGCAATGATTTTGCCCTGCCGGTAAGCCGCCTGCACGTCGCCGGTCGCGCCGACGCCCATATTCGTCGTAAACGGCGTTCCGGTTCTAAGCTGCATCCGCAAACCGCGTTCATAATCGGCGGCGAAAAGGAGCGGGTGTTTTGACATTCGCTGCAATTCATTCGTCAGAGCCGCAATCGAATTGGCTTCACCGCGAAACAGGATGAATCCTCCCAAATGGTTTTCTTCGATGTGCCGCCGCAGTTCCAGAAAACGCGGATCGTTCCAATTCTGAAACTCGCCGCTCATCCGCACCATCACCATTTGCCCGATTTTTTCGCGCAACGTCAAACTTTTGAGCGTTTTTTCAACCCAATTTTCGGCTTTCTTGTCCGGTTTTTGCGTTTGAGCCAAAACCGTCTGCTGAAAGAGCAAGCCGAACGTGACAAACAAAACAAGTATCTTTTTCATTGCTTTTTATTATCAGGGCGTAACTAATAATAAACAAACTATCAACTGTAAACTATAAACTATCAACTGTTTGTCATTGCAAAACAGTTGATAGTTTATAGTTTACAGTTGATAGTTTTCTCTTCATTTTGATTTCACAAGCAAATCGTGCTGCTTTCCAAAATTTAATGTTTTCAATTAAAAATTTCGGTAGCTTCTTTCGCGTCCTTTTGCCTGCGCGTCGTAGCATCGAGCTGCAAGCCGTCGCCGCTTTTAAAAAATCCGGGCAAGCTGACCGGCGCCCGCCCGGTGATTGCCGTTTCGCCGAAAATTGCTCGCGCCGCCGCCGTCTGCGCGACATCTTCAACGGCGTAAGCCGCCACATAAACTTTAGCTTTCGGAAACTGTTTCAATTGATAAGGGCTGCCGAAAGCGATGACCGCAACCGGCTTTTTTAAATCTATTATTTCTCGTACAAACTCGGCTTCGGCTTCCGGCAACTCAACTGTGCCTTTGAGCGCGGCGCGTTTGACGAACGGCGCGACGATAACAGTTCCGGCTTTTTCGGCTTGTTCCAAAATCTGCTTGTATTCCTTTTCGGTCGTCCGTTTGTCAACGCGAATGACGCGCGCCGTTTTCAACCTGCTTTCGATTGCCGCTTTAAAAACATTTCCCTGATCGGGATCGTCGTCTCCGGCGGCGATAATAAACAGCGCATTTTGGAGTTGTTTCGCGCCGAGCGGCAGAATGTTGTTTTCATTACGCAGAAGCGTTATCGAACGCTCGGCAAGCTCATTTGCAAACCGCACGTTTTCCGGTTTTTCGATGATTTTATTAACAGCATTCAAATCTACACTTCGCGTTTTCGCCAAGCCAACGCGATATTTGGCGCGAAGCAGGCGGCGGACGGAATCGTCAATCTGTTCTCGACTGATTTCGCCGCGCAAAACGGCTTGCTCCACCGCGTCAATCGTTCCTTTCGGGTCTGGCGGAAGCAACGCCACGTCCGCTCCGGCTTTGATTGCTAGAAACGCGCCTTCCGTTCCTTTGAAATTTTTAATTATCGCTCCCATTCCGAGCGAATCGGTTGTAATTATTCCGTCGAATTTCAGCTCTTTGCGAATCAAATCTTTGTTAATTTGCGGCGAAAGCGAAGCCGGCAAGTTGTCGCCCGTGATTTCCGGCAAAGCGATATGCGCCGTCATAAAAGAATCGAGTCCGGCGGCAATCGCCGCGCGAAACGGCGCTAGCTCAACTGAATTGAAACGAGCGCGGTTGATGTTGATAACCGGCAAACTAATGTGCGAATCAATCGGCGTGTCGCCGTGTCCGGGAAAATGTTTGGCGGTCGAAAGTACGCCGCCATCGCGCAAACCGCGCACTTCTGCCGCAACAAACTCAGCCGTTCTTTGGGGGTTTTCGCTGTAGCTTCGCACATTGACCATCGAGTTTTCGGGATTATTGGCAACATCGGAAACGGGACCGTAAAGCCAGTTTATTCCGATTGCGCGCATTTCTTCGGCTATAATTCGTCCCTTTCGGTAAGAATCCGCCGGATTTCCCGCCGCCGCGATTCCCATATTGTGCGTAAAAGATGTGCCGCTGCGAATCTGCATCGGAAGCCCGCGCTCAAAATCCGCAGCCAGCAAAAGCGGAATTTTGGCGACGCGCTGCATTTCATTCGTCAGCGCAGCCAATTCCAAAACGTCGCCGCGATAAAAAACAAAACCGCCGACTTTGTTTTCCAAAATCTGTTTGCGGACTTCGGCGAATTTCTCGCCGTTAGCGTTTTTGTAATCGCCTAAAACCCCGACGACAATCATCTGCCCGACGCGCTCGCGCAAAGTCAACGAGCGGAGCGTTTTTTCAACCCATTGTTTTTCCGCCGCTGTTTGTTTCGTTTGCGCCGGAACATTCGCCGTCTTTTTCGTTTGCGCTGAAACGCCGAAATTGAACGGCAAAACGCCGAACGTAAGGATTAGCGCAAACGAAATCAGCTTTTTTGCAATTCGGTTTTTATTTTTCATTGTTTGCCTGTTGTTTCTGCAAAACGAAAATCATAATCCATAAAAATCTCAAACGTCCGCGCCCACGGCAAGCGGATTTCGAGATTTTGCATTTCCCGCAAAACGATTCCTTCGTTCGCGTTTTTCTCGGTTTGATAAAATCTATTCTTAAAATGTTCGTTAAAAAATTGTTCGGTGATCGGCTTCATTCGCTCAACGACGATTTGGTTGAATCTTTCATAAGTCGGGCGGTCAAATTCTTCAACTTCGATTTTCAAATCCCGGCGCGCGTATTTGTTGACAGCCGGGCGAACCAAAACGTGATAGCCGAAATCGCCAACCCAGCGGTGAAAGAGAAATTTAATATTTGCAGCTTCGGATTTTTTCGCCAGCTCTTGATTATCAAACAATTTTCTTCGTGCAAAAACATACATATTCGCCTGCGGCACGACTGTTCCGATGGCGTTTCCGGGCGTTCCCCACGATGCGTAGCCGATAACTCGATCAATTAGCTTTTCGCGTCCGAGCCTTTCTACGATCCGAGCGTCGCCAGCGCCCCAGACTCGATACAAAACATCGGCAATCGCGACTTTGCGATTGCTTTTTATATCAGCAATGAGTTTTCCCAAAAATGCTTGAAATTCCGTTTCGGTTTGCTGCGGAGCGTTGACATAAACTGCATAATCGGCTGAATTTGTATCGCTGACTATTTCCGCGCCGGAATTTTCGATTTGCCGCCGAACGCTCGTTTCAATCGGCTGGTCTTCAAAATCTCCGAGATGCGAGCGTCCGGCTTCTGATGAATAAACGACCCGGACACGCGGCTTAAAACCGAATTTTCCGAGAACCGCGCGACTTAGCAGAACGCTAGCCCCTTCGTCCGCCCCGTTGTAAAGCACGGCGCGCTCGCCCGTTAAACCTAATCTCTCAATTCGCTCGCGCAAAGCCTGTTGGTCGCGGCGATGAAGACCGAAACGGTGCGCGTCATCCTGCAAAAGCAGCAATTTATCCACAATTCCGGCTTTCGCCAAATCGAGCATTGCAAAATTAACCTGCAAATTGCGCCTTCGCACGGCTAAATAATCTTCGATTTCAGCGGACGGAATTTCATCTTTCAACCGCTCAAATTCGGCTTTTAACTTCGTCTCGCCCGGTTTATGAGCGGTTTCGTCCGCAAGCACCGCCCAGCGCGCAATTTTGTCTCGAAACGGGCGATTCGCCGCTGTTGCTGACAACGCGACGCGGCGGACGACATTAAAAGCGTAAACGGGCAGACGCGGATTTTGACGTTTTAATTCTTTGATAGCTTCCAGACGACGCAACGCTGCCGCCAACGGGACTGCGGAAAATCTCGAATTCATAAATCCGCCGTATGCGAGCATATCAGCCGATAAAATCACTGCATCAACTTTTGAAAAATCCTGCTGAAGCAGCCATTTTGCAATTTGCTCGGAATTTCCGGCGGTAATGAAAGTTCCCAAAAGCTCGCGTGGCGGCAAAATCACTTCGGCGTTTCCAATTCGACTGATCATTTCAGCAAACTGAGTCGTCGCCGGGCGGTCATCGAGCGGAACAATTACAACACGGGTATTCAAATCAGCCGCCGTTTGTTTTTTCGTAATTTCGCTCTTTTGCGCGGAGGTTACAGCGGCAAATGCCAAAATTGCTGCGAAAACTGCGAACGCAGAGAAAGCTCTTCTCGGTAGCTTATAGTAAAAAAACAGCGTTCTCACTTGTTTTTCTCCAGCGCGATTTTGGCTTTTAAAATTTGTTCGAGCGGCGTCCATAAATTCCGTCGTTTGACGTGCGAGGCTTCAAAAATGCTGGTGCCGCCTGTTTGTTCGGAAATTATTTTCGTTCCGTTTTCCAGCTTTTCGGCTGAAAGATTATCGTCCCCGTAGTTAATGACGCCGTGAATCGTTGTTTCGCCTTTGATGACTTCTTTTGCCAGTTTCGCCGCGCCTTCGATTGATTGCCAGCTTTTCGCGCCCGCTTGTGCGGCTTCTGTTTCAGTGTTATGGCGGTAATAAAGCCCGATGTAGAGCACGTCAACGAGCGCGGCGTATCCGGTTTTGCCGAAATCCGGCGACGCCCAATCGTAAGGAACTTTGTATTTCGCGCTCGCCCAATTAACGCCAACATCGTTTCCGTAAACCGGAAACCACGAGCCGACATAAGATTCAAAAGAAACTGCGGGCTTGCGTTTTTTCACAGCATTTCGGAGCTTTTCGACAAAACCGCGAATGACGCTCGCCCGCCATTCGTGCCATTTTTTCAGATATTTTCCTTCGACAATTTGTTTTTTCCCGTTTGCGTCGAGCCTGATTTCGTAAACGTCTTCAGGAAACCGCAGATTTCGGTCGTTAACGTATTTTTGAAAAAGATCGCGCGAATGATTTGAAAAATCGGCGTTGACGCCGTTCCAGCGCGCTCTGTCCATCACCACACCGTCAACGTCGTAATTTTCCAGGACTTCCCGAATAATCGAGATTTCGTAATTCTGAACGGCGGGCAAAGCGGCGTTTACCCAAAGCGGAATGCCTTGTTTGAATTCGCCAATCGGCGCGATTTTTATTTTTTTGTCGGCTTCGTCCAAATCATAAGCGACGGATTGCCAATCTTTGCGTTTGTCGAAACCGATTCCGACGCCCGGAATCAGCTTGTTGCCTTCGGTGAAAATGTCGAACGCCGCGTGCAGCCGCATTGCGCGATGATGGCATTCTTCGATAAAAGTTTTGAGCGGGTCGAATTCGGTGTTGTATCGAACGCCTTTGTGTTCCGTCAGGCGCGGCGCGATTTTTGAAGGATAAACGACGTGACCGTTTAGCTCTTTGGTGTAAAGAATAATTGTATCGAAACCGGCTTGTTTGGCTTTGTCGGCGAAGGCGGCGATTGATTCCCGATTTGCAATTACATCAGCCGAAGCAGTCGAAGAAACCCAAATCGAGTTTTGCGGCGCGGCGGATTTTTTTTGCGCGCTTGCCTTCAAACCGAAGAAGCAAATCGCACAGAAAACGACAAATATTGTTGAACCAAAGCCGATTCTTTTCACAATTTCACTTTATTTTTGCGGCGTTCCGAAAATATCAATTTTTTCCGCGCCTTTTGCGGCGTCGGTCGCTGTCACAACGATGTTTGCTTCATTCGGGCAGCGCATATCAGTAAAGCGCGTTTTATCGAGCGGAAGTTGTTTGGCTTCGCTTCCTGCGCCGCGCAGCAGAAGGGTTTGCAGCCATTCCGCTCCCGTCACCTGTGCTTTTGTCGTCTGCGCCGGTTTGCCTTCGTTGCTAAATTGGTCAATCGCATTGACGCGCTTAAATTGGCGGGGCACATTCGGTTGAAAACTTTTCGCGTCAAATTCGGTTTGAAAAACTTTCTTTTGCGCTGCATCTGCAATTACAAGTCTGAGTTTTCCCGGTCCGGCGACGATGACAGCCATCTGGACGGTTTCGCCCGGATAATAATAAAATTGTTTTTCCGCCGGAGCGCTGTTCCAGGTTTCGTTGCGCCAAAACGGTCGAAAAGCGTTTCGCCGCTCGCTCTTTTTGCCGTTTTCGTCCAACGTAAACTCCCAAGCCAAACCGGCGTCAATTTCCTGAGTTCCGGCGCGTCCGCCCATATAAACCGAAAAATTATCGAGCGGCTGTTTCGTCGTCGCATTTAGTCTGGCTTCGTCAACTTTTGGAGTTCCCAATTTGACGATGCCGACGATTCCCGTCCAAACGTCAAAGCTCGAAACGGCTTTGCGGTAATACGCGCCGGGAAAACAAGGAATCGAAGCCGTCGGAGCGACTTCGCCAGCCGCATTTAAAATCGGTTTCGGCGCATCGCCGATTGTCACGTCGTCGCCGATTTTTAGATTTGCAACCACCCATCTACGCGCCGCGCCATGCGCGCTTAAAACAATGCCTTTTTTATCGGTTTTAATCGCGCCCGGATCGGGTTTGTTTTGCAGGTAAACCGCTCCGGCGCGGTCTTGAATCGCAACGATTTTGTTGTCAACTATCAAAACGTCAATGCCGGATTGATTCGTCGGTTTTTTCTCGTAAAACTCGGCGGTATAAACAACGATTTCTTCGTTGCTGCGCTGCCGGTCTTTGCCCGCAACTGCATACGTTTGACCGTTTGCCGCCGTCACCTGCAAATTGTTTTGAGCAAAAGCCGGAACAAACGAAACTGAAAGAAGCAGAAAAAGGAAAATCAAACGCATAATTTATTTCACCTCAAAAACCAAAACGCCGCCAAAATTAAACCGCCGATGCAGACAATCATCATCGGCAAGAGAGTTTGTTTGGTCAGCTCTTCAACTCTAACTCCGGTAAAATTTGCAATCCAAACGTTGTGCGTGTTTGTCGGATCGCAGACGTTCTGCACCTGCACGATTGACATAATCGCCGCCAGCAAAGCGAGCGCGGGCAGAATTTCCGCTCCGAACATAATCGAAAAAATGCCGATGCCGACACCGAAAACATTGAGCGGTCCGCGATACAGCGCGAGCGGCGAGAGCAAGCCGAAAAACAAAACATAAGAAACCGCCGTTTGCAGCGGCAATGCGCGAATCATCGGTTCGAGCGCGGCTTTGACCGCCGGAAGCGAGAGCGCGTTTAAAAGCATTCCAATTCCCATCATCAAAATCGCCGCCGGCGCGCCGTCTTCGACTCCGCGCACGACCGCCGCCGACAGATTTTTAATTGCGAGCTTCGGCTGCGTCGTCAAAACGCCGAACAATGCGCCGATGATAAAAGCAGGAATAAAATCAATTTTAATTCCGAAATAATTAAAACCGAAAAACAAAACGAGCGGAATAATCGGCGTCAAAAGCGAAACGAGCGGAACGTCGCGCTTGAGGTTTCTTTCGATGAATTCTTCTTTGGTTTCCGCCGTCAAAAACAAAACCTCGCCCGAACGTTTTGCCGCAATTATCGAATAAATAACAACCGTGACAACCATCACGCCCAAAAGCGCGAATGCGAAGCCCGGCACTTCGGCTGGCAAAGGCGCGTTTGCTTCGACTTTTAGTAATTGACGGTAGAGAGTAAATAAAATGGGATTAAAAATAAATCCCGTTCCGAAAGCGAGCAGAAAAAGAGTCGCCGCCAGGCGGCGCGGCAATCCGAGGCTCATCAAAATCGGCAAAACAAGCGAGCCGACCGTGATAATCGCGCCCAAGCCCTGCAAAGTCGTAAAAAGAACAGCCGTCACGAACATTAAACCGAACGCCACGACCATCGGGCGGTCTCCGCCAAATTCAGCCGCGCGTTTGATAATCGCTTCGGCGATGCCGGTTTGCAGCATCACGCGCCCCATCATCGCTCCGGCAAAAACCGCCACGTAAACCGCTGCCAGTTTCGTGCTTCCGGCGGCGACAACATCATTCAAAATATTTATAAAAGGCAACCCGACAAGCGCGGCTGTCGCAATCGCCATTGCAGGCAGTGCGAGCAAAGCCGGGACTTTGCGCGTGAACATCAGCGCTGCGAAAACGGCAAAAATGGCGAGAATCAAAATGCCAGGCACTTTGGAAGGATGAAGGGTGAAGGATGAAGGATGAGTTAATGGAAGAATTTGCAATTCATCCTTCATCCTTCACCCTTCATCCTTTAGAAAGTAAATCGTCCGACAAGCTGGATAATGCGCGGTCGGTTACCGAGCTGCACGTCTTGGCTCGCGTAGCTGCCGAATGCGGCGTTTCCGAACGACGTGACCGGAGTTCCGAAAACGACCCAGTTAAAGGCGTTCAGAAATTCGGCGCGAAGCTGCACTTTTTGCCTGCCTTCGCTAAACGTTATGTTTTTGATTATTGATAAATCAATGTTTTTGTAATTGTCGCGTCGAATATCGTCGTAAGTTCTAGCGGCGTTGCCGAATTGGAAATTAGTGACATCCGGCGTAGAGAATGCTACTGAGTTGAACACGGGCAAGCCTTGCCGTATCTGATCTCCAAATTTTCCGAGCGTTGGATCAACTCCTGAAACGCGGTTAGGGCGAAGTGAATTCTGTAAATTGCTGACGCCCGCCAATCCAGCGGTCGGAAATCCGATTGCAGATGTAATTGTCAATGGGGTTCCGATTTGATAAACGCCTGTTCCAGAAATCTGAAATCCGCCGATAAAGAAATCAACCAGGCGGCTCGCGTTTCCGCCAAAGCGCTTGCCGCGTCCCAACGGCAATTCGTAAGTCGAGCTGAGCGTAAAGCGATGCGGAACGTCGAGCGTCGAATATGAATATTCTTCGTCGTAATTAAAAACGTCCTCGGCGTTTGTCGGATCGCTCGCCCGTGCGCCGTTGCCGACACCGCCCGTGTCGAGCAATTTCGACCAAACGTAATTTGTCAAGAGCGAAAAACCGTTGCTGAAACGTTTTTGCAGATTGAGTTGCAGAGCGTGGTAATTGCTGTAACCGATGTGTGGACCAAAATGGCTGACATCCTGATACTGCGGAAAGCGCCGTAGCAATTGAGCGCGCGCAATTTGCGGAGAGTTTAAAGTCCCCGCGCTGGTTGCGCTGCAATTCGGAGTTGTGGCGACGCCGGTAATAATCCCTGAAAAAGGATTGGTAACGCATTGCGTTAGAAAAGCCGCAACCGAAGCGGAGCGTCCCGCCGCCACCTCGCTGCGGGCGTAATCCAGCACATCGGGCGAAAGCTGATTCAGATTGACGGTGCGCGAAGGCAGATTCCGTCCCGCGCTACCGACATAAGCCACATCCAAAACCAGATTTTTGGCAAGCTCGCGTTGAAGAACCAAATTCCACTGTGAATTGTATGGATTCGGGCGATTCGGTTCGACGACCGCAGTTAAACCCGTTCCCAATCCGGTTAATGAACCAAGCGTGCTGCCGCTGCTGGTTCGGACTCCGGTCGGATACGGGTTTGTAAGAAAAACTGTTGAAGAGCTGACTTGTCCGGTTCCGGTCGTAAACGACGATTGTGTCACCGGATCGGTAAAGCTCGTTCCGAGCGCCGCCGCGCCTTCGAGCGAGATTGGCAAAAAGAACACGCCGAAACCGCCGCGCAAAGTCGTTTTTTCATTGATGCTGTATGCAAAACCGATTCGCGGTGCGAAGCGGTCGAAATTGGTTTTTGTCTGAGCGCCTTCCGGGAAGCCGAGCAGACCTGTCAGATTTTTGATTCCGGGATTAAGCGCGGCAACAGCCGGATCGAGCGTAATCGTATTAAGCCGAGCTTGGACGCTTCCGGCAATCGGCGATGCCGCATCGAAATCGAAATTTGTAATCAACTGCTGCGGGTTTTCGGTTCCGGTTTCAAAATCCCAGCGCAAACCGAGATTGAGCGTCAGATTGCGAAAGATTTTCCAATCGTCCTGAACAAACGCCGCGCCGTAATGATGAAAAATGGTGATCGGCGTTTGAACTTCGCGGTTTATGCCGCTCGGAATACCTAGCAAAAACGAGGCAAAAGACGACCCTGCGGCTTCTACGGGGCTAACGGCGGCAGAAGGAACCGGACCTGCGGTCGCAGCGCGGCTGAATGTAAAACTTCCGGTCGGCGAAGCTTGTGCTCCGAATTGGAACGGATAAAAGCGATACAAACGATATTCGCCGCCGAATCTGAAAGTATGCGCTCCCTTAACCCAAGTTAAAGAATCGGCAGCCATATGCGTATCGCGCGGCTGATCGTTGCCGGCTCCACCGAGAACGCCTGTTCCAATTTCACCGCCCGCAACGCCGCTGCCGATGTTGAATGTCGGAAAAATCAATCTGGTCGCGTTATCCCGCAAATAACCGGGCAGCCCCAGCGTAGTAGGGTCAAATCCAAGACTATTCGAAGCCTGCGTGGCGTGCGCTCGCGTGTAACCATACCGGAAATTGTTAATTAAATTGGAAGTAAGGCTGTAAACGTGATTCAACGTCGAATTAAAAAACGTATCGCGCTGAACCGTAATCGGCGCTGCAATCGTATCGAGAAAATTTGGCGGCGCATTTTTACGCTTTTCGTAATTGAAACGCGCGAAAAAGTTTTGCCTCTCCGAAACCGTATGGTCAATGCGCCCGGAAACCAAATCGCGGGTAAACTCAGTATTTCCTGCGAAAGCATAATTGTTAATCAATCCGGGACGGTTCGGCAGCGGAATAAACTGCAAAACAGCTAATGCTACGGGATCGCGGCAAGCCTGTGTGCGGGCGCCAGTGGTCGAGCAAATCGGCAAATTGCTTAGATTATTGTTCGGAAAATAATTTCGCCGCGTGGTAGTTCCGGCTGTAACTGCGGTGTAAGGGTCATAAATTTGCCCGAACAAAGCCGGAGTATTGTCGGCGTTTGTAATTCCCGTTCGCACGGCTCCGGTCAACAGCTCGCCTAAATCGCCGTTTCGCATTCGCGCCGTCGGAAGGGTTAAGATTCTCGTGGTCGGATTTTTCTGGCGGCGCAGTTCGTAGTTGGCGAAAAAGAAGGTTCTTGCGACTTTTCTCGCAAACCCTTCGTCGTTCTCGCCAAAATTAAAAAAGTAAAGCGGACCGCCGATTGCGCCGCCGAATTGATGCAGTACTGAATCGTTAATGCGTGCGATGCTGTTTCGATTATTTCTAAAACCGTTGGCGTTTAAATTGCCGTCCTGATAATACTCGTAAAGAGCGCCGTGAAATCTGCTCGTTCCGGCTTTGGTAGAAATCGTTACGATTCCGCCGCCCGTTCGACCGTAATCTGCCGGAGAGACTCCCGAAATAACTTTAAACTCACGAATCGCATCCTGCGCCGGCGAGATTGCCACGCCGTTAAAATCGCCGATGGTATTTGTTACGCCGTCAAGCAAAATATCATTGGTCGAAGCGCGTCCCCCGCTAACGGCAAAGTTTGAATCAAAGAAATTACGGTTGCCGAATGAGCCAACAGGACCGCTCAGCGCGTTATTGGGCAGCGCCGCGCCTGTATCAATCGTTCCCGGAACGAGATTGACAAACGAGAAAATGTTGCGTTCGCCTGACGGTAAATCTTCAATTAGACGACGTTCGATAGTAGTTTCGAGGTTTGATGTTTCGGTTTGCAGAATCGGCGTTTCATCGCTGCCGACATTAACCTGAACTTCTCCGCCTGTAACGCTCAAAGTAAAGTCAATGCCAGCCGTTTGAGCTACTTCGAGCTGAATATTTTCGCGCGTAACCGGAGCAAAACCGGTTTTTTCAATTCTGATGTTGTAGTTGCCCGGCTGCAAGAAAGCGACCGTGTATTGCCCGTCGTCATTGGTCGTCGCCGTTTTAACAAGCCCGGTGTCAACTGAGGTCACCGTTACGGTTGCGCCGGGAACGACAGCCGCATTCGGGTCTGATACGGTGCCGGTCACGGTCGCCGTAATTTGTTGGGCAAAAGTTGAGCTGGAGAGCAAGGCGAGCAAAAAGAGCAGCGCCGACGATAAGGAAACAATTTTTTTCAAGCGGATC
>DASVRD010000036.1:0-13660 GCA_036388775.1 Pyrinomonadaceae bacterium
CCATTACCGTGAGAAGAAATTTTTGGTTCTTGAAAAGGATCAGTATGACTATGCCAAGGCACTCTCTGATATATCCGGCGTTGACATTAAAAGCCATAATAACCAACCGGTTAAAATAGTACGGGTAGTAAGAAACTGGTTAACCAATTTTATTGATGAAAAAATACATCCTGCTGCCAAAGTCTGGGAAAATTTCAATTACTTTATGGAATTTTTTTTCGAAGAAGGGACAAAACAAGGTTTTAGCGAAGATGATATTTATGAAATGCCAACAGGTGAGTATATTAGGAACATTAAAGATTGGTTGAAACCAAAATCTGCTTAGATAAACGAATCTTCAATTACGCTTATGTCGCAACGGACTCGGCTTCGCCTTATACGGCGTTTTACCAGATGGCGGATGCGGGAAAAACGGCTTATTTTCTGCTGCGCTGGAAATCGAAAAACGGCGATGTGGGAGAATGGAGCGAAGTCATTCAAGCCACTATCAACGGCTAAAAGCGCGAACAGGACGCTCGCGTTCCGGGCGCGCGATTAAAGCATTTCGTTAAAGCGCCGTTCGTCAATGACCGCGACGCCGAGCGCTTTGGCTTTGTCGAGTTTTGAACCGGCGTCTTCGCCGGCAAGCACGAAATCAGTCTTTTTGCTGACCGAAGACGACACGCGACCGCCGCGTTCTTCGATTAAACGAGCGGCTTCGTCGCGAGTCAAGGTTTCAAGTTTTCCGGTTAGAACAAAAGTTTTTCCAGCGAAATTTTCGTTCGTTGCAACGGCGGTTTGCGTTTCGAGTTCGGTCTTGACGCCCGCCGCTTTGAGACGCGCAATCAAATCCTGATTGCGCGGATTGGCAAACCAATCGTGGACGCTCAGAGCGACGGTTAAACCGACATCTGAAATGTCGTCCAATTCGGAAACGGTCGCGGCGGCGAGATTGTCAATTGAGCGGAAATGATTGGCGAAAATGCGGGCATAGCGCTCGCCGACGTTTTCGATTCCGAGCGCGAAAATCAAACGCCGTAATTCGCGCGTTTTGCTTGCTTCGATTTGGTTGATGAGATTTGTCGCCGATTTTTCCGCCTTGCGTTCGAGCGCGGCGATTTGTTCGTGCGTTAGAGAATAAATATCTGCGACATCTTTTACCAAACCCGTCGCATAAAATTGTTCGACGACGGCTTTGCCCAAACCTTCGATGTCCATCGCTTTACGCGAGGCGAAATACAAAATTCGCTCTTTGACGCGCGCCGGGCAATCGTAATTCGGGCAACGCGTGACGGCTTCGCCTTCGGGACGTACAACGGTAGTTTCACAAACCGGACAATTGCGCGGAAATTCGTAAATTTGCTCGTCGCCGGTTCTGCGCGACGCGACGACCTGCAAAACCTGCGGAATGATTTCGCCGGATTTCTCAATCAAAACGTAATCGCCCAGCCGCACGTCGAGCCGTTTGATTTCGTCCTCATTGTGCAGAGAAGCGCGCGAAACGACGGTTCCGGCGAGTAATGTCGGTTCGAGATAAGCAACCGGCGTCAGCGCGCCCGTACGTCCGATTTGAACGTGAATCGAGTGCAGCTTTGTCGTCGCCTGCCGCGCCGGATATTTGTAGGCGATTGCCCAGCGCGGCGATTTGTTTGTCGCGCCGAATTCGTCTTGCAGCGCGGTCGAATTGACTTTGACGACTACGCCGTCAATTTCGTAATCCAAATCATCGCGGAGCGATTCCATCCGATTGCAAAATTCGATGACCTCATTAATGTTTTCGCACAAAGCGCGATTCGGGTTAACCGTAAAACCGACCGTTTCGAGAAACTCAAAAATCTGCCAATGTGTCGGAAACATTTTCGCCGCGCCAGCTAAAACATCGTACGGGAAAAAATCCAGTTTTCGCTGTTTGACCAGCCGCGAATCGAGCAGACGAATTGTGCCTGATGCGGCGTTTCGCGGATTGGCAAAAGTTTTCGCGCCGGATTCCGCAAGCTCTTCATTCAGACGTTTGAAATTTGAACGCGAAAGATACGCTTCACCGCGAACTTCAACGTTTGAAGAAATTTGTGCATCTTTTAATTTTAAAGGGATTGAACGAATTGTCCGGGCATTTGACGTAATATTGTCACCCGTTTGACCGTCGCCGCGTGTTGCGCCGGCGGCAAAAAAACCGTTTTCGTAATGCAGCGCGAGCGATAAACCGTCAATTTTAAGCTCCGCCACGTAATCGAGCTTTCTGCCGTCTGCAAGGCGTCGGCAGCGCTCGTCAAAGCGGCGCAAATCTTCGATGTCGTAACTGTTGTCGAGCGACATCAACGGAACGCGGTGCGTGAAAGGCTCGAAACCTTCGGCTTTTCCGCCGACACGCTGCGTCGGCGAGTCAGGCGTGACAAACTCCGGGTGCGCGTCTTCAAGTTCCTGTAAATGTTTTAAAAGCGCGTCAAATTCGGCGTCGGAAATTTCCGGCGCGCTGTGCTGGTAATAAAGCTCATTGTGATGGTTAACTTCCGCGCGAAGTCGTTCGATTTTCTCGCGCACATTGTTTTCGGCAACTTCAAAAAGATTCATAAAAATCGTTTAGAGTTTATGATTGAGCCAGAAAAACTACAAACTAAATTTGTACTCTAAACTTTCATATATTCGGCAATCAAACGGTGAAAATGATGCGTCCCGGTTTCGCGCGTCGGCGAATATCTGCCTTGCCGGTAAAAGCGCGAACGGATTCCGCGCTGGACGTTTTCGACGACTGCTTCGTCTTCTCTTTCAACACGCTCTAAATCAGCGCCAGCGCCATGCGAAAGCTTCTTTTCGTCGGCGACGTAGCTCAAAAACGAAACTTTTGTTAACCCCGGATTTATCGGTTTGACGATGTTGACGGACAAACCCCACGGGTAAAAATTAAACATCAGATTCGGGAAAATCCAGAAATAATACGCGCCGACCGATTTGCCGTAATCCGGCGAGTTTTTGGGCAAATCGAAAACGTCTTTTTCACCGCGCGTGAGTCCGATTTGCAGGCTGGAGCGATGGAAAAGCTCGGTCGTGTAAGAGCCGTAATCAACTACGGAGTTGAGCGTGTTGTGAACAAACGGGATGTGAAAGCCTTCGAGATAATTTTCGCAGTACAAAGCCCAGTGCGCTTTGACCAGATAATCTCGCGATAAAACGGAATTAAACTTAAAATTTTCCCATTCGAGCCAGGACATTCGCTCGTTCATTTCGCTCAAAAAATATTCGAGCGGCGCGGCTGGTTTGATTGAAGCCAGTAAAAATTTGCCCCACGAACCGAACGGAACGCGCGGCAAATCGTCGGATTTTGCAGGGAAGTTTTCGACGCCTTCAAATTCGGGCATCGAAACGAATTTGCCGTTTAAAGAAAATTTGCGACCGTGATAACGGCAGCGAATACCGTTTTCGACGCAAGGGTGTTCGACCAGAATGTTGCCGCGATGAGTGCAGACGTTTGACAAACAGTTTGTCACGTTGTCGCCGACGCGGACGAGCAAAACCGGCTCGTCCAAAAAGCCTTCGAGAATTGTATGCGGCTGCATTTGCCCTGCGAGCCGCAAATCGTCGGTCGTGCCGACAATCTGCCACGAACGCGCGAAAATCCGCTCCTTCGATTGCTCGAAAAAGTCCGGGTTTGTGTAAAATTCGCTCGACAAAGTGTGTGCCTGGCGAATGTCGGAATTGATGTCGAAGATTGACAAAATATATTTCACCGCCGAGACGCGCAGACGCGGAGAAGAAAAAGAGTTTATATCTCATTTCAAAACCCGGCGTCTCCGCGTCTCGGCGGTTTAAATGTTTCGATAAAGCAAATATCTAGAAATTTCCGCGCCGCGCTCGAATTTAGCGCAGATTAAATTTTCGGCAAACGCCGTTTGAAATTCGGCTCGGACGCGCAATTGTTCTTCCCGCGCTTTCCGTGGCTCGTTTTTGACGAGCGCGCTCCAATTTGCCGGAATCTCGATAGTTTTTGCGATTTCGCTTTTAATTTCCGCGCTCGCGCCGCGTTCAAAATTTTTGACTCGTTCGGAATCAAGCCGCCAGTAGGCGAAAAGCCGGTCGCTATAGAGTCCGATTGGCTCGCCGACAGTTTCTGAAGCCGGGTTAAAGTCCGTGCCGTAATAATTTTCGGCGAAAGTGCCGACGGTCGCGCCCAAACGGTTGAGATTAAAATGCGCGTTCCGCGATTGCATCGGCTCGAAAGTCCATTTGATAAATTTCACTCCTTCGGACAGAGCTTTTTCGCGCTGCGCCCATTTCAAACGCGCGCCGATTCCGGCATTTTGAAAATCGGGCGAAATCGCCGCCATATGCGAATAGCCGATAATTTCGCCGTTTTGGACCGCAACCAAATGATGGACGAATCCGACGAGCCTTTCTCCTGCGAATGCGCCGAGCGTAAAGCCGCCGCAGTTGTTGGTGACGATAAAATGCCGGAGCGGGGAAATTTCCAAATCCGGCAAATTAAAAGCCGCGCGCTGTAATTCAATGCAGCGGTTAAATTCTTTGACGCCGGAGACTTCGCGGATTTTGATGTTGTGTTCGGTTTCAGCTTGATTCATCAAAGCTCACTGATTTGAAAAAATTTAAACCAGTGAGTTTATAAAAAACTCAGACGGCTTTGGCAAGCGCAGGCTTTCTTTCGGCGAAAAATTGCGCAAATAATTGTTGCTGACGCTCCAATTCTTCAGCCAAAGGTTGATAAATTATTCTTGTTCCGCGCTCGCACGGATAATCCCACAAACCGTTCGGGCAATAACGGTCGTCGTCCCAGCCGGGATGATTCAAAATCGGATACCAGCAAATGCCTTGAACCGGAATGCCCGCGCGCATCGCCGCCCGCGTTTCTTCGCAAACGTAACTGAGCCACGCGGGACGCTCTTCGTTCTCCGTTCCGGTTTCAGCGATGAAAATCGGGCGGCGATAACGCTCGTAAACTTCGCGCAGGATTTCTCGAAACGGGCGGTAGCGCGGATCGCTCATTTCAATTCTTTCGCCGGGCATTTCAGGTTCTTGAGCTAAAATCCATTGATTGTAGTAATAATAATTAACTCCGACGACATCCAAAAAATCAGGTGAGCCGCCGAGTTCCGGCTGCAAGCGCCCGGAAATTAAATCCCAGCTTTCATACTGCGCGTTGCGATATTTTTCCGTTTTTTCCCGATCTTCCCACGAGTCCGAAGGCGGAACGATGTGAAAAACCGGATCAATTTGCAGCAAACGCGCGGCGGGAAATACGCTGCGAAACGCTTTTGCGGCTTCGATTGCGGCGCGCACCAGCTTTGGCTTTAATTCGCGCCCGCGTTTTTGCTCGTAAGGCGCGAAAAATCCGCGCTCGCCCGCCGCATAAGTGAAAAACGAAATCTCGTTAAACGGGCAGACGAAAGGCGTTTCATCGCCTGTCTCCGACTTCAGGAACTCGGCGAATTTGTAGGCAAACTGCGCGAATCGGCAAACAAAATCAGGCTCAAACGGATTTGTATCATTCGGGAAGCCGTAGTGAAACAAATCCCAGAGAATCTGCACGCCGGTTTCCTGCGCGGCTTGCAAAATCGGCTGGACGCTCGAAAAGTCATAGCGTTCCGGCTGCGGTTCGATTAAATGCCAACGCAAGCCTTCGCGGGCGACGGAAATTCCGCGCTCTTTGAGTCTCTTGAAATCTTCCAAAGCAAATCGTTCGTGTCGAGTGGCGGCGATGAGGTCGTGGCGGCGTCCGTCGCGCCCGCGATGCGTCGAGCATTCAAAGCCGCCGATGAAGAAACTTTTAAACATTTTGTTCTTTCGCTCTTAAAGGCTTTCTTGCCCGTCATTGTCAATTAAAACGCTAGTAAACCAATGTTTGCCCAACCGTCCGGTTTCGTACCGAAACCGGCGCGGGGGTTTTATTTTAATCGTTTATTTTGTCCGAAAAATAAACGATTGTTCGGCGCTCGTACGGCGTTTTTCTTTTGCAATATCGGCTAAATTATAATATTATTGCACTTCAAATTAGTAACTGAAATAGGCACGAATATTGCTGTTTACGAAACTTGAGATTTCGTGTGCAATAAATCGCTACAGTTTTAAGTTTGTCAAAAGCTAAAGGTTTATTCCCGGCTTTTTCAGAGGAAGAGAGAAAAAATGTCAGCAATACTCGTAACGGCACTTTTTAAAAACGCGACGCAGGCGGAAGCCGCCGTTGACGCGCTTATCAAACGCGAATATTCGCGCGACGACATCAGTCTTTTGATGTCCGATGCGACAAAAAATAAGCAGATCGCCATCATTGAAGGAAACAAAGCGGCAGAGGGAACCGGCATCGGCGGCGCTGTCGGCGGAGTTATCGGAGCGACAATTGCCGCTATCGCCGCTGTCGGAACGACTGTGTTGCTTCCGGGAATCGGTTTGGTAATCGCGGGTCCGATCGCGGCTGCTCTTGCCGGTGCGGGCGCGGGCGGCGCGGCTGGCGGAATTATCGGCGCTCTGGTCGGCGCGGGCATTCCCGAACATCGGGCGGCTGTTTATGATACCGGCATTCGAGAAGGCGGAATTCTGGTCGGCGTCGAAGCCAAATCGAAAGAAGATGCGGAAACGCTCGAAAATTTGCTCGGAAGTCTCGGCGGCGACAATGTGCGCCAGGAGTAATTTGAAAGTTTACAATTAAATTTAACTGAAATTTAATTGTAAACTGCTATAACGGAACGTAAAAAAAATTTACCGGTTTTTTTGATTGAATCTTTGTATTCGGTCGAACTTACAAAACATCGGTTTGTGACTTAGGCTTGTAAAACAGGCAAAAGGCATTTTTAAATAAGGAGACGAAAAACAATGAGAAATATATTTGCCCCGACGGTTTTATTATTGGATAAAGCGGCAGACGGCGAAAAAACAACAACGAATATTTGGCTGCAAAGACAAGGTTACAACGTCAATCAAGTTGAATGTTTGATGGATGTTATCGAAAGCGCAATTGATTTTACGCTGGGCGCGCGACCGTCGCTGATTTTGCTGAATTGCGGGCAAGTCGAGGACGTTTGCGAAGAAAGATTGCGCCTTTTGCAGGACATTACCGATACTGAAGAAGTGCCGCTCGTCGCCCTGGCACACTCGGAGGGCAATTTTGTCGGCGACAAAATTCTGACTATTGAAAATCTTGAAGCTCTCAAGCCTTTGATGAACAGTTTGCAGGCAAGCTCTTACGCGAAAGCGGCGTAAATTTCAGAAGGATAAAGGACGAAGGATGAAGGGTGATTTAAAGAAGTTTTTACTTCATCCTTCGTCCTTTATTTTTTATCCTTTATGTACTTAAATCCTCTTTACGAGCACGATTTTCCCGATCCTTTTGTTTTTAAATTCTGCGGCGAATATTGGGCGATTTGCACAGGTTACTGGCACGACGGCGGCGTTTTCGGTCTGCTTCATTCGCGCGATTTAGTTCATTGGAAAGACGGCGGCAGCGCCATCAATCCGCCTCCTTTCGACCAGCCTTGCTACTGGGCACCCGAAATCTTTTACGACAACGGCAAATTCTATCTTTATTACAGCGTCGGCAACGAGGAAAATATGGAAATCCGCGTTGCGGTCGCCGACCATCCAGCCGGGAAATACGTTGATACCGGCTATCGTTTAACCGAACAGCAATTTGCGATTGACGCGCACGTTTTTGTTGACGAAGACAATTCGCGCTGGCTTTTTTACGCGACTGATTTTCTCGAATACTCGCACATCGGCACGGGAACCGTCCGCGACCGGATGCTGTCTCCGTTTCAATTGGAAGGCAATCCGCAGCCGGTTTCGCGCGCTCGCTACGATTGGCAGGTTTACGACCCCGTGCGCGCGAGCAAAGGCAACGTTCGCTGGCACACGATTGAAGGCTCGTTTGTTTTAAAACGCAAAGGCGTTTATTACCAGATGTTTTCCGGCGGCAACTGGCAAAATCCGAGTTACGGAGTTTCGTTTGCAGTGACGCGGGATATGCTTGCGGCAGACGAATGGCAGCAGTTTAGCGACGGCGAAAAAATCTTACCGATTTTGATGACGATTCCGGGCAAAGTCATCGGACCGGGACACAATTCGGTCGTGCGCGGAACCGATAATTTCCAGCTTTTCTGCGCTTATCATCGCTGGTCTGAAGATTTGCGCGGTCGTTTGCTGGCGATTGACCGGATGGATTTTGTCGGTGAAAGAATATTGATTTTAGGAGCCAGCAGTGAACCGCAAGACGCGCCTAACTCGCCGAAAGTTTTCGATTTCTTCGAGGAAGATTCGCTCGCCGGTTTGGGCGAAAATTGGATTTGCAGCAGCAATGAAGATTGGCTGGTTAATTCAAACGCCGCAGTTTCAAATGCAGCCGCCGAAAGAGCCGAAGCTGTTTGCGGTGTTGAATCAAACTGTTTTCTGGTTGAAGTCAGCAGCAAAGCCTTGAGTTTTGCGGAAAAAACGAGCGGCTACAGCTTTTGTTTGAAAGGCGGCGAAAACGTTGCAATACGTTGTTTGATTCTGCCGTTGATCAAGCAAATCGAGATTTCCGCCGCAAAAGGAAATCAGGTTTTTGATTTGCCGACGGATTTTAATCCGCACGCATTTCATCTCTGGCGCATTGAGGTTGATAATTTTCTGGTCAAAATTAAATTGGACGAAGCCAATTTTTATCTTGAAAAAGAACTCGAATTTGTGCCGACCAATTTTGCCCTTTGTTCGAGACAGATGAGCGCGGCATTTTCCGGCTTTGCTTTGACCGTCGGTTTTGAAGAGCTTTTCGACCGGCAAAGCATTGATTTAGCCAAACTTGGATGGTTTGCGGAAAAGGGCGAAATTAATGCTTGGCAAATCTCGCAAGGTCGTTTAGAATCGGCTTGGTTCGGTTCCGAACAAAGCGTTCTGCTTAAAAATCTTCCTCTCGACAATTTTGAACTTGTGGCTAACGTCAGTTGCGCAACAAACGGGGCAACTCTTTCGGGCGAATTCGGCTTCTATTTTAAGCAACCGGATGCCGAAACTTTTTTGACAATCGAACAGGAAAACGCCCGGTATTTTTTCAAGTTTCTCTCTCCAAGCGAAGAGCGGCGAATCGCTTTACCCGAATCGTTTGCTCCCGAAAAGATAAACCAATTTCGTTTGCGGCGCGAAGGCGAAACGCTCCGGCTGCAATTTGAAAAAGCAGAGCTTGGGTCAGTGGCAATTCCGTCTGGGCAAATCCGCATCGGTTTGTTGGGACGCGAAACAAAAGTGCAGTTTGAAGCGGTGCGTGTAACCTTAATTTGAAAATTCAGCAAATAAAAATTCTTTTATTTGAGTTTAATGATTGATTTAATAAGACCGGAGCCGGAAAATTTTTTGTGGGCTGGCGGCATCGAAGACACTTTTGTTCCGCAGACTCGTCCCGGACATCGCCCGCTCGACGAGTATGAATTGATGGGACATTACGAGCATTGGCGCGAAGATTTGGCTCTCGCGCGCGAGCTTGGCTTAAAGGCTCTGCGATGGGGAATTCCGTGGTATCGCGTCGAGCCTGAGCCGGGGCGTTTTGATTGGCGCTGGATTGACGAGGTAATTCCGTATCTGGTCGAAGAGCTAAAAGTCACACCGATTATTGATTTGATGCATTACGGCACTCCGTTTTGGCTTTCGCGCGAGTTTGCCAACCGCGATTATCCGAAGCTCGTCGCCCGCTACGCCGCTGAATTTGCCAATCGCTACAAAGGTTTAATTCGATTTTACACGCCGCTCAACGAACCGATTATCAATTCTCTGATGTGCGGTATGCGAGGGCTTTGGGCACCATATTTAAAAGGCGAGCGGGGTTATTTAAAAATAATGCTCCAGCTTGCGCGCGGAATCACTCGGACGGTCAAAGTCATTAAAGAGATTGATCCTAACTCGGTGATGGTTCACGTCGAAGCGACCGGGTTGACACGCGCCGTGCGCGAAGATTTAAATTCGTTGGCTTTAGAAGAAACTCGTCGCGGTTTCATCTGCTACGATTTGATAACCGGCAGGTTAACACCCGATCACCCGCTTTTTCCCTGGTTTTTGCGAAATGGAGTTACGCCCGACGCTTTAAAAGAAATCGCCGTAAACAAAATCGAGCTTGATGTTCTGGGTTTAAATTTTTATCCGCAGTGGTCAACGAAACAAATTTATCAAAACTCGCGCGGGCGCATTATGTTCCGCGACATCGAACCGGAAGGCATCGGTTTTATAGAGCTTATTGAATCTTATTACGAGCGATACCGAGTGCCGATAATGATTACCGAAACCAGCGCGGTTGGGAGCGACGAGATTCGCTCGCGGTGGTTCGAGGCTTCGACCGGTATGGTCAAAGAATTGCGCGGGCGCGGCGTTCCGGTCATCGGCTACACATGGTTTCCGCTTTTCACGATGATTGACTGGCGCTATCGCTTTAGCAACGAACCGCTCGAAAATTTTTATCTCGAACTCGGCGCTTATAAAATAAACCGCGACAAAACTGACCCTCGTCGCTGGCTAGAAACGCCGCTCGTGCCGCAATTTAAAGCCGCAATTCAAAATTCGGAACAATCAATCGGCAGTTTAAATCTGGCAGAAACATCAATTCCGTCTCACAACGTTACGCGTTATTATTAGAAGGCAGATGGAGTGAAAAATACGTTACCGCAGCGAAAGTCTAATGGCTTTCGCTTTTTTAATTTAATGATTAGCGGTCAAAGTTGCGCCAATGCTACAATGCTTTCGGTTTTAAGCCGAAATTTATTTCAAAAGGATTTTATAAAAGCAGTGATTGATTTTGAGTTAACCGAAGAGCATCGCGCGCTGCAACAAACCGTGCGCGAATTCTGTCAGCGCGACGTAGCGCCGTTTATTAAAGAATGGGACGAAAAAGCGCGTTTTGAACCGACAATTCTGGACAAAATGGCTGATTTGGGACTTTTGGGCGTTTGCATTCCCGAACAATACGGCGGCGCGGGTTTCGATTATATCTCGCTCGGTCTGGTATGCGAAGAGCTTGAAGCGTGCGACACGTTTCTGCGGGTGATTATGTCGGTTCACGTCGGGTTGAATTCGATGTCGGTTTTTTCGTGGGGAACCGAAGAGCAGAAACAAAAATATCTCGTGCCGCAAGCGCGCGGCGAAAAACGCTCCACTTTCGGCTTGACCGAACCGAATGCCGGTTCGGACGTAATCGGGCTGCGATCAAGCGCCCGCCGCGATGGTTCGGATTGGATTTTAAACGGCGAAAAAATGTGGATTTCTCTGGGCGACGTTGCAGACCACTTTTTGTTTTTCTGCTGGACTGACGAGGAAAAACGAAAAAAACGAGACCACACCGGAATGAGCTGTTTTATCGTCGAACGCTCGATGCCCGGTTTTTCTTCCGGCACGATTCACGGCAAGCTCGGAATTAAAGCCGGAAACACCGGATATTTTTCTTTGCAGGACGTTCGCGTCCCGGCGGAAAATATGCTCGGAGAAGAAGGCGAAGGATTTAAAATTGCGATGTTCGCTCTCGAAAACGGTCGTTACACCGTCGCTTCCGGCGCGACCGGCGTTATCAGGGCAAGCCGCGACGCTTCAGTCGCTTACGCCAACACGCGCGAAACCGCAGGCGTCAAAATCGGCAGTCATCAGCTTGTCAAACAAAAAATCGCCGAAATGGAAGCCGATTATGAAATGTGTCGCCTTCTGTGGCTCAAAGCCGGATATTTAAAAAACGAAGGAAAGCCTTCGGCAAAAGCCGCTTCGATGGCGAAATGGCAAGCCACGGTTCGCAGCGAAAAAGCGGCTTCGATGGCAATCGAAGTCCACGGCGCGAACGGTTACACGAATGATTATCCGGTCGAGCGTTATTTGCGAAACTGCAAAGCCGCCGTGATTTACGAAGGAACCAGGGATATTCACACGATTATGCAGGCGGATTGGGCTTTGGGTTTGAAAAAGGAAAAAGCAGCCCGCATAGTTTTGCCCCCTTATCGCCCGAACGAGCAGGCAAAAGAAGCTGGCGCGGCGGATTAATAAAACAAAAAAGCCGGGCTTGAATTCAAGCCCGGCTTTTTTGTTTTATTTTTGGCATAAATATGTCCCACTCACCCGGACTATTTATTGAGAGAAGCTCAAATGAAAAGAGCAATATTACCAAACTTTTCAAGCATTTCCTTTTTGCTGTTTGTTGTCTTAATTAGCAGCGCAGCAGCACAACAATACGATTTAAATTATACGCTCAATTCGGTATTTGAAGGGAATGCAGTAATTTTTCGCGTTGATTTGAAGTTCAAAAGCGATGCCCAAAGAGTGACTAAACTGGTGTTTCCCTCAGCTTGGGACGGGCAGGAACAACTTTATAATTCAATCAAAAACTTACGAGCAATATCATCTGACATTCAAATCGCAGACACTGCCGAACCAAACATCAAATCAATCACACATAATGCGAATCAAACGGTGCATATTCAATATGATGTTGTTCAAGATTGGGCTGGCAGCGAGATAAAAGACGGGCTTTTTAATCGAGCGATTTTACAGAACAACTATTTTTACCTGATAGGTAACTCCTTTTTGGTTTATCCTGAGATTGATGAAGAGAAACAAATCTTTGTTCGACTTCAATGGCAAAGCATTCCAAAAACCTGGACGCTTGCCAATAGTTTTGGGATAAGCAAACGTCAGCAATCGTTTAAAACCTCTATCGAAGAACTTCGCCAAGGAATTTATCTTGGAGGCGATTTTCGTCTCAAACCTGTTCCGGTTAACGGCAAGCCGATTTATGTCGCTACTCGCGGCGTTTGGAAGTTTGCGGACGAAGAATTTAACTCACTTGTCGGAAAAGTGATGCGGGTAGAAAGATCGTTCTGGAATGATAATGATTTTTCATATTTTCTCGTCCTTCTCTTTCCTACGGACGATTCTAATTCAAGTGGAGAAAGCCGTACCAACTCGTTTGTCATTTACGCCTCTCGAAATGCTGAAAAGCCTTCCGAATTCAAATATCATCTGGCTCACGAGCTATTTCATGACTGGAATCCAAAGCGGTTGGGCGGGATTGAAAGCGAAAGTCTTTACTGGTTTAGCGAAGGTTTTACGGATTATTATACATCGCTTCTCCTATTGCGTGCCGGTTTGATTACATCCGACGATTACGTCGCTGATTACAACTCGGTTCTAAAAAATTACTATACATCTCCATTTCGTAACCATAGCGACAAACAAATATTGATTGATCGTTTAAGTAATTATGACGCTCAGCGTCAACCTTACCAGCGGGGAAATCTGTTGGCGCATAACTGGAATGCACAAATTCGAGCCGCAACTAACGGCAAATATTCGCTCGACGACGTGATGCGTGATTTGTTCAAATCAGCCAGCCGCAATGGATTTAGGCTGTCTAATACGACAATCAACCACGCGATTAAGCGTTACCTGAAAGAAGGCGTATTGGAAGACATTCAGCGATATATTGAAAACGGCTTAACAATATTACCGCGTAAAGATATTATCGGCTCCTGTTTGCAAATGAAAATAGTGGATTTCGCTCCGTTCGACGCTGGTTTTGATATAGAAGCGACTTACCCCAAGAAAATATTTGTCGGGGTTAAAGAAGGCAGCAACGCTTATCTGGCGGGAATGAGAAACGGGCAAAAATGGGTTAAGGGAGGGATCGAGCGCGATCCAAATGTCATGGCAGAATTCGTTGTCGAAGAATCAGGCATACGAAAAA
>DASVRD010000037.1:0-21068 GCA_036388775.1 Pyrinomonadaceae bacterium
TAAAAAACGACTGCATCACAAAACCCAAAGTGCGCTGTTCTTCCGGCAGTTTGTCGGCGACAAAAGCGCGAAACGGTTCCATCGTGATGTTGATCGAAGCGTCCATAATCCAGAGCAGTCCGGCAGCCATCCAAACCGCCGACGAATTCGGCATCAAAATCAAACAAATACTCGCCAAAATCGCGCCGACCAGAAAATACGGGCGACGCCGACCAAGCCGCGTCCAGGTTCGATCCGACATCGCGCCGACAATCGGCTGGATGAGCAATCCGGTCAACGGTCCGGCGAGCCACAAATACGGCAGCGAGGCTTCGTCCGCGCCGAGATATTTGTAAATCGGCGACATATTCGCCATCTGCAAACCCCAGCCGAATTGAATTCCCAAAAATCCGAAACTCATGTTCCAGATTTGCCAAAAACTAAGTCGCGGTTTGTTTTCCATAGTTTTTCAGAAATCCTGCAAATCAGAAATAGAACCTAAAAATTGAATTCTTCTTCGCGCCCTTTGCGAGAGACTTTGCGCTCTTTGCGGTTTAATTCTGAAAAAACTTAACCGCAAAGAGCGCTAAGGTTTCGCAAGGGGCGCAAAGAAATTGATTCTTGACTGACATAAACCAACTTGAAATCACTTCCTGTTTTTTAGAAATGCGATAATCCAGACCGCAGCAACCATAACAATAATGAATGAAGCGGCTACGATTACTGCATTTGACAAAATTCTCCCAGAGCCGCTTCGCCCTATAAAGCCCATAATCAACAGCCCAGCCGCCATAAACAGCGCGATCAAAGAAAGCGGTTTCATCGTTTCACCGTAAAAATGCTCGCTGTTCGCGCGGGCATATTAATTTTCATTGTGCGGTTTTCGATTCTGGCATCCGCAACCTTGCCGAGCCGGTCAATCAAAATCGCGTTTGCCTGAATCGGCTTTACATCCGTTAAATCAAACTGCACCTCAGCCTTTTTGGAATCGTTATTAAAAACGATAATCACGGCTTCTTTTTCCGTGATGCGGGCGTAAGCCATTTGCTGCTCGGCGTCGTATAAATCAAGCGTTTTGCCTCGGCGCAGCGGCTCTAGCTCGCGTCGGAGCGCGCCCAATTTCGCCAGATTATTCCAGACTTCGTTTTCCTGAATCGTTCTGCCCTGCGGCGAAAAAGCGCTGCGCGGATCGCCCGCGAAACCGCCGGGAAAATCGCGGCGATTATCGGGATCGTTGCCGCCCGGCATCGCCAATTCATCGCCGTAATACAGCAAAGGCGTGCCGCGCGAAGTCATAATTAGCGTTTGCGCGAGCTTTAAACCTTCAACGGTCGCGCCCGGCTCGTTCATAAAACGCGGCATATCGTGAACGCCCAAAAACGTCACCAAAACATCCGGGTTTGGATAAAGCCAATCTTTGGAAAATATCTGCGAAACTTCACGAATGTTTTTGCCTTGCCCGAAAGCGTTGCGAATCGCATAAAAAAGCGCGAAATCGTAGAGCGTGTCAATTCCCGTATCAACTCCGTCGTGTCCGCGTTTCCCTTTTTGGAAATACGAAAGCAGAGCCTGATCGCCGTCGTAAAGCTCGCCCATCACGTTCAGATTCGGATATTCACGTTTGATCGCCGCCATCCATTTCGCCCAGAAAGAACGCGGAACGTGCGGCAGAGTGTCCATTCGAATCGAGTCGAAACCCGCCATTTCCACCCACCAGAGCGTGTTTTGAATCAGATATTTTTCGACTTCAGGGTCGTTTTGATTAAAGTCGGGCAGAATGTCTATAAACCAGCCGTCGAGATTTTTCTGTTGCGTTTGAAACGTCGCGCGCGGATTCATCGTCGTCCATTTTTGCCAGTTGTTCGACAGATGATTTTCGACCGTCCCGTTCCACCAGGTTGGTGTCGGCGGATCGTTTGCCCAGACGTGATACGGTCCGGTGTGATTGGCGATTTGGTCTTGAATGACTTTAAAACCTTTCGATTGCGCGACGCGGACAAATTCGCGCAGCTTCGCCATATCGCCCAAACGCTCTTCAACCGCGTAAAAATCAACCGCGCCGTAACCGTGATAGCCCGTCGTCTCCGGCACGTTTTCGTAAACTTCTTTGGTATCGAAACGGTCGTTGTTATCGTAAACCGGCGTCGTCCAAATCGCCGTCACGCCCAAAGATTTAATGTAATCGAGATGATTGATAACGCCCTGCAAATCGCCGCCGTGATAATGTCTCCCTTTTGAACGGTCGAGCAGATCGGGCGATTTCGCAGGATTATTGTTAGTTTGATCGCCATCGGCAAAACGATCCGGTATTAAAAAATAAATCACATCATCCGGCGTAAAACCGCGAAAACGATTTTCGCGCGGTGTTTTTTGAGATACTTCAAACTGAAAATCGGTGTTTCCGTTTGGCGTCGTGATTCGTAAATCGTGTTTCCCAACCCGCGTGCTGCGGTCAATTGTCACGTCAACAAACAGATAATGCCCGTTCGCGCTGGTTCTAAAATTTCCGATGCGCAAATCTCTCGAATTTGAAACAACCCGCACACCCGTCAAATTTTCTCCGCGAATCAGCAGCCGCACCGGATTTATCGAATGATTCGCCCACCAATTCGACGGCTCGACTTTTTCAACTTTTGGAGATTGCGCGAAAATCGCAACCGCCAGAAATAAAATTGAAACGCAGAGACGCGGAGACGCAGAGAAAAAGAAAGATAAAAACCCTTTCTCTTTCATAAAAACCTCTGCGTCTCCGCGCCTCTGCGTTGAAAAATCTGCTTTCATATCAAATACGCCCATAAATTTCAGTCAGCGCGCGCAATCTCTGAGAAATCTTTTCGCCGAAATCGCCTTCCCGACAACGCCAGAACCAATTGCCGGAACTCGAAGCGGGCAAATTCATCCGCGCTTCGTTTCCTAAACCGAGCAAATCCTGCATCGGCACAACAGCCGTGTTTGCGACCGAAGCCCAGACCGCGCGGATAAAATCCCAGTGAATTTCTTTGCCGTCCGAATTTAAATATCGAAGACAAAAATCGTGTTCTTTGCCGATTTGCCCGGCGTCGCGCGTCGAGCCTGCGCCCGCGTGCGAATGAAACCAGCCGACGGTTGTGTCGTTGTCGTGCGTTCCGGTGTATGCGACCGAATTTTTAATGTAGTTGTGCGGCAAATCGTGATTTTTCGCGTCGCCGCCGAAAGCAAACTGCAAAATCCGCATTCCCGGAAAACCGAATCCGTCGCGCAATTCTTCGACATCCGGTGTAATCACGCCTAAATCTTCCGCCCAAAACGGCAAATCGCCGATGGCGTTTTCGAGCGCGTTAAACAATTCTTTGCCCGGAACATTAACCCATTGCCCGTTGACGGCGGTCGCCTCGCCGCCCGGAACTTCCCACGCCGCCGCAAAACCGCGAAAATGGTCAACGCGCACGATGTCAACCGTTTGCAAAGTAAACCGGACGCGCGAAATCCACCAGCGAAAACTGTCGCGGCGCATCTCGTCCCAGTTGTAAATCGGATTTCCCCAAAGCTGTCCGGTCGCCGAAAAATAATCAGGCGGAACACCGGCGGCGACCTGCGGCGAGCCGTCCGCATTCAATTTAAATTCCTGCGGATTGCACCAAACGTCTGCCGAATCGAGCGCGACGAAAATCGGCACGTCGCCGACGATTTTAATGCCCTTTTCGTTCGCGTAAGTTTTCAAAGCGTTCCATTGTTTGAAAAACAGAAACTGATAAAATTTTTGAGCGAAAACGTCATCGTCCAACTCACGCCGAGCAGTTTCGAGGGCTTCCGGTCGGCGCAATTTCAAATCTTCGTCCCATTCTTGCCAGGATTTTTGCTCTTGCGACAATTTAACGGCGCGAAACAAGGCGTAATCTTCGAGCCAGAAGCCGTTAAAATCGCAGAATTGATGAAACAACTCCGCGATTTCCCGGTCATCGGTTTTCCGAAAATTCTCAAACGCCTTTTTTAACAGCGCGTTTTTGTAATCGAGCACCGCGCCGAAATCAACTTTGCCAGCGGGAAAATTCGGCGCGTTTTGTAAATCTTCGACACTGAGAAAACCGTCCGCAACAATCTTTTCGGGCGAAATCAGCAGAGTGTTTCCGGCAAACGCGGAAAAGCATTGATAAGGCGAGTCGCCGTATCCGGTCGGACCGAGCGGCAAAACCTGCCAATACGTTTGCCCGCTTTTTTCGAGAAAATCAACAAATTGATACGCTTTGTCGCCGAAATCGCCGATACCGAAACCGCCCGGCAATGATGTCGGGTGAAGTAAAATGCCGCTTGCTCTCGGAAAATTCATAATTTAGATTAACAATTTATTGTCTTTTAATAACTTTATAAATGATAGCTGTTTTCGGCGGCAGCGGAAGTTTTGCTTTTCCGTTTATTGCGCTTTGGTTGCTAATGTTAACGACGATGCCGCTCCCGCTTGGGCTGTAAATTACATTACTTACGCCGATTGCGCTTTCATCAAATTCGATATATTTATCTTCATTTGAACGGTTAAACCCTGCGACAACGATTTCTTGATTACTCTGTCGGGCAAAAGAATAAATGTCGTCGTTATACTGCAAATCAATTGTCTTTCCGAGTTTCAACGCTGTGCTTTTTCGTCTGATTTCAAGCCATTTTTGCACGTGGTCAAACATTTTCTGTTCTTCCGCCGTTCTGCTTGCGCGCATAAATGCGTTGCGCGAGTCGCCGGGAAAGCCGCCGGGAAAATCGCGGCGATTATCGGGATCGTAACCGCCGGGCATTCCGATTTCTTCGCCGTAATAAATTTGCGGAATGCCGCGCGTCGAGAGCAAAAACGCGAGATGCAGCATCGCGCCTTCCGTTGTCGCGCCTTCGAGCGACATAAAACGGTCGGTGTCGTGGTTGCCGGAAATTGTTGTGATGTTGTTTACGTTCGGATAAAGCCCGTCATATTTCAAAACGTCGCGCAGCGCGCTCATCGGTTTTTTGTTCGTGAAAACGTCGAACGACGCGCGCCACAAATTAAAATCGAAAACAGACGGCAGATTCGTATCAATGCCGTCCCAACCCGTTTTTCCGCCTTGAAAAAAGGCTGTTTGGGCGGAATCGTTGACCATCACTTCGCCGACCATCCAAAACTTCGGGTACTGTTTTTTTATCGCCGCCGACCAATCGCGGATAAACGGGCGCGGCATATACTGGATTGTGTCCTGCCGAATTCCGTCAATTCCGGTCGTTCCGATCCACCAGAGAGCGTTTTGAATTTCGTAACGCGCAACTTCCGGCTCGTTTTGATTTAAATCCGGCAGCAGTTCGTTAAACCAGCCGTTGAGCAGATTGTTTCTTTCAGTGACGGAACCGTTCGGAGAAAGCAAAACAGAGTTGTTAAATGAATTTTGCTCAAATGGACTAAACCAATTCGGCAGCGGCGGTTTTTTCGTCCAGACGTGCTGGGCGGCGACGTGATTTGCAACCTGATCTTGAATTACTTTAACGCCGCTGCGGTGAGCGGTTTCTATAAACGCGCGCAAATCAGCCATCGTCCCGAAACGGTCTTCAACGGCGTAATAATCAACGGCGTGATAACCGTGATAATTCGTGTATGGACACCACGGTTTATCGCATTCGTTTGCGGCATTCGGGTTGTCATACCAGGGCGTCAGCCAAATCGCGGTGACGCCGAGTTGTTTTAAATACGGAAGATTGTTTTTAATGCCGCGAAAATCGCCGCCGTGCCACGCTCGCGGATTTTGTCTGCCGTTTGCCGAAGTTGGAGCGTCTGCGGGCGCGTCGTTTGAAGTGTCGCCGTTGGCAAAACGGTCGGGCATTATCAAATAAATAATATCGTCGTTCGTTATGCCTTGAAAGTTAATTTTTGAATCGAGCGGAGAATTGATTTCAAAATCGAAAATTGTTTTTCCGTTCGGCGTTGTAATTTCGAGCGGATATTTGCCGGGTTTTAAGTTTTTATCAATTGTTAAATCAACAAACAAATAATCTCCGCGTTCATTAACGCGAACGCTTGAAGTTTTTAAAGATTTATTTGCTGATTTAACAGTTGCGCTTTTAAGATTTTCGCCCCGGATTAAAAGCCGAACCGGATTGATTGTGTGTCCAGCCCACCATGAAGGCGGCTCGATTTTGGAGATTTTCGGCTGCGCTGACGCAAGCGAAACCACAACGAAAACGAGAAGAGCGGAAAGCGCCAACTGAAAATACGAAAAATGTTCCCGGTCATTCATAAATTCAATTTTCACTTTCCGCCCGAAGATCAAAGCCGTCCGCTTTTCGTGAACGGCTTTGATTATAAGTTAAAACTGCAATCGCAAACCAAGCTGGATTTGACGATTGGAAAACGGCTGAGTCGAACGAATCGCGCCGAAATAGTTGAAATTTCCGTTCGGAGTCGTTGGCGGCACATCGTTCAAATTGGTGTTCGGAACGCCGAGCTGCGGCGTGTTGAAAACGTTGAAAATTTCGGTGCGGAACTGAGCTTTGACGCGCTCGTTACCGAAATTTTTCGTCAAGCCTAAGTTCAACTGTCTGGTCGAAGGTGAACGCAGGCTGTTGCGCTGCAAGTTGCCGAATCGTCCGGCGGGCGCATCTTTAAATGCCGCAAAATTGAGATACGGAGTGTCGTTGCCGGTGTACGGATCGCCGACCAAATCAACGCGGATGCCGTTGCGTCTGACATCAAACGTCTGACCGCTTTGCGCGCGGAAAATGGCGTTTAATTGCCAGCCGCCTAAAATCACGTCCGCGATACGCGAAATGTTTGAACCGAAACGCCGTCCGCGACCGAACGGAATATCGAGAACCGATTCGAACGAAAAGACGTGCGGGAAATCAATCCGCGAAGTCGTAAACGGCTCTACAAGATTGAGGTTGTTTTCAGCGGTGGAACCGAGCGCATCAAACGCCCCTTCGCCATTGTCTTTAGTTTTCGAGAAAGTGTATGCCGCGCGATATTGCCAGCCTTGCGAGAAACGGCGCTCAAGCTGAATTTGCAGAGAATCGTACTGCGATCTGCCGTTATCGTCGCGGACGTTGGCGTTTCCGCCGTTGGCAAAACAGTTTGTTCCGGGAGCCGCGCCGCCGCTGCGCGGACAAGAAATTGACGCGCCCGGTTCAATAATGCGTCCGTTCAAGTTGTAATAAAGCACCAGATTGCGCCCGCGAGTTCCGACATAACCGACGCTCAAGGCGGTGTCGCTTGTTAATTGCTGTTGGAACTGGACGTTAAATTGCTGAACGTTTGAAGTCTTGTTGTCCGGCAGAACCGCCAAAACGGTGACGTTTTGCGGATTGTTTAAATTAACGCTGTCAACGCTGCCGAGCGGCAAAGCGCCGGTTGCCTGACGAGAATCGAGGCTGCCGTTCGGCGCGCGTCCCGATAGAGTGATGCGAAAACCGTCTGTGTAATTGAATTGAGAAAATCCGCTGTACGGCGGATTTTGCGCCAATTGATTGTCAATGCCGCCGCGATCCAAAAAGTAGAAAAGCCCGTAACCGCCGCGAATTACCGAGCGCCCGTCGCCGCGCAGATCATAAGCCAAGCCGACGCGCGGACCAAAATTGTTTTTGTCTGTATTAGTCAGCGAATCGCTGCCGTCGCGGGCTGTAATCAAACGCCCGGTTGTTACGTCAAAATTTGCCTGACGACCGTACATTTCAGATGGATTGGTGAAATAGTCGTAACGCAAACCGTAATTTAAAGTTAGTTTCTGCGTGATTCTCCAATCGTCCTGCGCAAACACGCCATTTTCCCAGTTGCGCGTGCCGACCGTGCCGAACGGCGGTCCGATTTGATAGTTGCAGACAAAGCCGATCAATAAATCCGATTGCTCAAACCCTGTAGATGCCGCATTGCCGCACTGCGACGGGTCGCCGTTTCCGATCAGGAAGAAATAGCCTTTGCCGCGATTCGGGCGATACAGCGAAACGTCGCGCCGCAAGATTGTCCCGCCAAATTTAATCGTGTGATCGCCGGTCGTGAAGCTCATGCTGTCAACGAGTTGATAAGTGTTTTGCGGAACGAGGTAGGGACCGAAATCGCCCGTGTATTCGAGCTGACCGTTATATCCGCCGATTAGCGCGCCGCCGCCTAAGCTGGCGTCGCGGTTGGCGTTCGGAATGCCGAGAGCCGACGAAACGGCTGTCTCAAAGAACGGCGGCGTATAGCCGTATTTAATCCGGTTGGCTTGAACACGCAGCTCGTTAAACAGAGTATTCGTCAAAGAACTGTTCAATCCGACGACCAGAGCGCGCGTCCGAATCGGATTTGTTCCCGAACCGAAACCCGCCGGAAGATCAGGTAAGCGCGAAGAAGTAGTTTGGTCAAAACTTCCTAAACTGCCGCGTCCGAACATCTGATTTCGGTCGTTGATTGTGCCGTCAAGTCTTAAATCGAATGTATCGCCCTGTTGAGTTTGATTTCTCGTAACTACGTAATTGTTCGTGGTTCCGGCGCGATTCGGGAGCGGAAAGGCTCGCAAATAATTCAATGCAACCGAATTCAAACGGTTTCCCGGCAGCAAATCGAGTCTGTTGTAAGGAGTTCCGTTACAGGTCGCTACGCCCGGAGTGTTGCAGACGTTCAATCCGGTCAACGGGTCTTTAAGCTGTGTTGATAACGCGGAAAAGTTTCCGTTGCGAAATTCGGCGGTCGGAACGGTCGCCGTTTCCTGACTGAGCGGCAGGAATTGACGCAAACCTTCATAATCGAAAAAGAAGAACAATCTGTCTCTGCCGTTAAAAACCGTCGGACTGCCTTCGCCGAAGCTCGGAAGAATTACCGGACCTCCGACGGTCGCGCCGAATTGTCCGCGTCGAAATTCGTTTTTCGTATCGCTGAAAGTCGGGCGGGCGTCGAGATTATCGTTGCGAAAGAATCCGTAAACGCTGCCGAAAACATCGTTTCTTCCCGATTTGATAACCGAGTTGATAATCGCGCCTCCGCCGCGACCGAATTCAGCCGGAGCCATACTCGTTTGAACGCGAAATTCCTGAATTGCTTCCGCCGACGGAAAAATATTGATCGTGTTGACGAGCGATTCGTTGTTGTCAACGCCGTCGAGCAAAAAGTTGTTCGCCTGCGTGCGCTGACCGTTAACGCTTAAAGCCGCGCCGCCGGTGTTGCCGCCGCGATAGGTTTCGGCGTTGCCGCCCGCGCCCGAAGCGAAACCGCCCGGAACGCCTTGCGTGACGCCCGGCGTCAAGCGCGCCAATTCCAAAACATTGCGTCCGTTGAGCGGCAATTCGACGGCTTCGCGCCCCTGAATCACTTCGCCGATAGCAGAACTGCCGGTGTCAACAATCGGGGCGTCGGTCGTGATTTCGACGACCGCCGAAACGTCGCCCGGTTCAAGCGCAAAATCGAGATTCGCGTTTTGCGCAACTTCGAGCGTTACGTCTTGCCGTGTGGTTTTAAAATTTGCCTGTGTTACTTCAAGCCGATATTGACCGGGTTGGAGCGTCAAGATCGAATATGCGCCGTCTTCGTTGGTTTGAGCTTCGACGGTGCGATTCGTAGCCAGAGCCGTCGCTTTGACGGTCGCGCCCGGCACAGCCGCACCGGCAGCATCGGTCACGGTTCCTTGCACGCGCGCCGTTTCCGTTTGCGCGTAAATTTCAACGGTTGAAAATAAGAGAGTTGCCAGAACAATCAAGAAGAACGGCACTCTTTTTCCAAAGCCAAACATAAAAGTTCCTCCTTTTGCGCCCTTTCGGGAAAACTGATTTTAAATTTCTATTGCGGTAAATAATTTGCCGATTCGTTTTCAATCGCTAAATTTACGATCAATTAATCGACGTGAAAAAATCAAAATTAATAAAAAAAATGGGGCAAAAATGAAAGTTTGTTGGATAGACAAACAAAGTTTTTAAACAACAAACCGGCAATTTTTCGCTAACATAGCACCTCTGTCACAAAAAGTCTAGGTTGCCGACGCAAATTTGTGAATTAAACTTAAACTGATTGCTCCCTGCAAAGTCGGCTGTTCGCCGAGAGTTGAGGCTTTGATCTGAATTTCGGGCAATTTTTGGCGAATATTTGTTTCGACAGTTTCAAGCAATTGCCGTTCAATCAGCGACCAAATGCGAGTAATCTTTCCGCTGATAACGATTATTTCCGGGCTTAGTCCGACAATTAAATTGACAATTCCGAGAGCCAAGTATCGCGTCGTTTCGTTAACAATTTTGAGCGCTTCCGTGTTTTGTTCGAGAGCGAGTGAAAAAACTTCTTCGACGTTTTCCGCCTTTCGGTCGGTTAAATCGTTAAAGCGCGCAAGCGTGGCTTTGTTCGAAGCAAACGCTTCCCAGCATTGAGTGCTGCCGCACGAGCAGACTACTTTATTTTTACTCCCGACGACCATATGCCCAAACTCACCGGCAGCGCCCTGGTTGCCGCGATAAATTTGCCCGTCAAAAATTATTCCCGTTCCGATGCCTTCCGCCACCAAAACGCTGACAAAGTTTTTGACCGTATGTTCCAGCCCGCCGAACCATAATTCGGCGAGAGCAATGGCGTTTGCGTCGTTATCAATGACAACGGGCAGTTCCGCCGCTCTTTCGATTTTTTGCTTCAAATTCCAGTGTTTCCATTGAAAATAAGGAACATACGAAACAATCCCGGTCGCCGCGTCAACCAACCCCGGAACGCTGACGCCGATTTCAACCGAATCGCTTTTCAGCTTCGATTTAATTTTTAAAAGACGCTTGATGATTTGCTCGAACGTTTCTTCGCTGTCCGGCGAGGTTTGAAAAGATTGCTGTTCAAGAATCTCTCCGGCTAGATTTGCCAGCGCGACGCTCGTCGTAGTCGGGGTTATATCAACGCCGACGGCAACCGGCTGATCTTTTCTGAGCTGCAAAAGAGTCGGTTTTCGTCCGCCGCTCGATGCGCCGACGCCGATTTCTTTGATAAAGCCTTCAGTTACCAGCGAGTCAACAATCGCGGAAACCGTCGAGCGCTGCAGCTCGGTTTGTTTGGCAATCTCCGCCCGTGAGATCGGCTCGCGCTCGCGCACGTAGTTAAGAACGATTTGCCGGTTGATATTGCGGATAGTATTCGAACGGGCGACTTCGGTTTTAGCTTTTTGAAGGTAAATTCTCCGCATAAAAATCAAACGAGCAATATTGGTCAAACCTCTTGAGCGATAGAAATATTAATTGAAACTTTGTTTTTAAAGCAAACAAAGTCAGGTTCGTTTGCAGATTCGTATGCGAATATTTTTGGGAAATGAAATTTGCTGACTATTTTTCTATAAGGAAATATAAGGCTTATATCTATTTTCGATAAATAAAAAGTTTGTGCATTGTGTTTTAGTTAAAGATACAGATGAAACCAAAAAAAGAAAAAAGATGGCTTATCAAAGCAATATATCCGGCAAAAACAAGCCTCCATAATTTTATTTTTAAATTGTCAAACAGCCTCTCCGGCGATTATCATCAACTTATAAAGCGAATCTAGGGTCGAATTCTGATGATAAAATTTCAGTGTGCGGAAACTCTATTCCGTTAAAGCTCAAGCAACAAGAAATGAATACTCCTTATTTTCTGGTCGAACCGAAAGGGAAAAAAGCTCCCGTAATTCTCAGCGTTCCGCATTCGGGCGTTGAGTTTCCCGAAGAATTGAAACCGCAGTATCGCCCGGAAATGGCGGCGCAGCCGGATGACACAGATTGGTTTGTTCACGATTTGTATGATTTCGCCGCTGAACTCGGAATCACGGTTATTCACGCCCGTTACAGCCGTTGGGTGATTGATTTAAACCGCGACCCGGAAAGCAAGCCGTTGTACGACGACGGCAGAATCATTACCGGATTAACGCCTTCGACGGATTTTTTAGGGAATGAGATTTATCTTGAAAAAAGATTTATCCCCGACGATGAAGAAACCGAAAGGCGGCTGGCAAATTATTATCGCCCTTATTATCAAAAAATCGAAAGCCTTCTGGGAGAAAGAATCAAAGAATTCGGCAGAGTTTTATTGTGGGACGCGCATTCGATCCGGCGGCTCGTTCCGACAATTAGAAAAGAGCCTTTTCCCGATTTGATTTTAGGCAACAATGATGAGCAGTCCGCCGATAAAGAAATAATCGAGATTGCTTTAAACAATTTGCTTGCAGGTGAATACGGAGTAAACCACAACACGCCGTTTAAAGGCGGACACATCACAAGACATTTTGGAAAACCCGAAATCGGCGTCCACGCTTTGCAGCTCGAAATGGCGAAAATCAATTATATGAACGACGATGAGCTGACATTCAACGAGAACAGGGCGGAAAAAGTCAGAAAACTGCTGCGCCCCGTTTTTGAACAATTAATCTCGCATTTAACGAAATGAAATCCTATCGCTTCAAAGCATTGCTGCAAAGTCACGGCTGGCTGGAAAACCCGACCGTTTCTTTAAATGAATCGGGCGAAATCGCGGCTTTATCTCAAGAGCAAAAACCGGATTCAATCTACATTAACGGCTACGCCTTGCCCGGTTTCCAGAATGCTCATTCACATGCTTTTCAATACGCGATGGCTGGTTTGGCGGAGCGCCATTCTGTCGGCGCGGAAGCAGATGATTTCTGGTCGTGGCGCGAAGCAATGTATAAGCTGGCTTTGAACATCAATCCCGAACAGTTAAAAATTATCGCCGCGATGCTTTACAGTGAGCTGCTCCGGCACGGTTATACAAACGTCGCCGAATTTCATTACGTCCACCACGATAAAAACGGAGCGCCTTACGAAAATTTAGCCGCAATGGGCGAAGCTCTGGTTGAAGCGGCAAAAGAAGCCGGAATCAAAATCACTTTAATCCCGATTTTTTATCAAAAAGGCGGTTTCGGATTGCCCCCAAATGACAGGCAAAAAAGATTTATCTCTGAAACTTTTGAAGATTATCTGAAGCTTTTTGAAGCCGCTTCGGAAGTATGCAAACAATATGAAGGCGCAAACATTGCGGTCGGAGTTCATTCGCTGCGCGGCGTTAACGCAGAAGACGTTTTAAGAACCGCCAAAGAAGCGCCGCAAAATGTGCCGTTTCACATTCACGTTTCCGAGCAGTTAAAGGAAGTCGAAGACGCGGTTGCGTTTCTCGGAAAAAGACCCGTCGAATGGCTGCTCGATAACGTCGAATTAAACGAAAGATTTCACCTCGTCCATGCGACTCATTTAACTGAAGACGAAACCGAAAGACTGGCGAAAACCGGCGCAAACGTAGTGCTTTGTCCAAGCACCGAAGGCAATTTGGGCGACGGCATTTTCCCTTTGCGGCGATTTCAATCTTTCGGCGGAAACTGGAGCATCGGAACGGACAGCCATATCGGTTTAAATTTCTTTGAAGAATTGCGAATACTGGATTACGGGCAGCGTCTAATCAGCCACAAACGCAACACTTTTAACGGCGAAAACGCCCCGGATAGCGGATTATCTGCGACTACCAAAGCGATTATCGCCGGGCGCAGGGCGATGAATAATTTTGAAACCGAATTCTTCGCCGTCGGCTCGCCGTTCGATGCCTGCGTCGTCAAAGCCGATGAACCGTTGCTGGCAAACGTCAAACCCGAAAACTTGGCTTCAGCGTTAGTTTATTCAACCGACGCTTCGCAGATTTACGGGACTTTTGTTTCGGGAAAATTGATTCAAAAAGACGCAAAACAACAATCAATAAAACAAGATTTTATTGATTGTGTGCAGTGTTTCAGAAGCTAGAGCCTAAACAAATTATCGAAAAATGAGTTTGGCGGAAATGCTTACTTTTTAAATAGATTCGCAACTCCAACAGTAAATCCGGCGAAGAAACCAACGCGCGGAGCATCATTCGTCAAACCGAAACGCATTCCGGTGTCGAATCGCAAGCGTTTATTGAATTTATAAGTGAGCGCGCCGAGCGCGTAAACGCCTTTTGGCTGCTCGTCATCCAGACTTAAACCAGCCAGTTCGGTTTCAAATCCGAATTTATTTTCAAATTCGTGCGAAATCGTCATGGCAGCCAATCCGCCGTCGGCGCGGCGCTCGCTGTCTTCGCGCCCGACGTTCAGATAAGCGGCGTTGATGTCTATATCGGTGTTTTCGCCTAATTTTTTGCTGAAAAGAATTGTTAAGCGATGGTCAAAGCGCCCAGTGCCAAGCATTTTCGATTCACTTGCAGTCGGTATTTTCACCGAGTAAGCGTAAGCGAGCGCCGGATGTCGTTCAGTATCTTTGAGCGCGACGATTTGGAAACCGAGCCGCGTATCGCCGACTCCGGTTTGAGTTTTTCCGCCTTCTTCCTGTTTTTGGGATAAAACCGCATCTACTTCGGCTTCGAGCAGAAGCCGTGAGCTTGCCGCAAAGCGAATGTTGAGCGGAGCCGTTTGCTGCCGGCGAAATTCCGAGCTGCGGAAATTGGAATCGTAGCCGAATTCGACTTGCAGCACGCCCGGTTTTTGTATTTCCGCCGGATTTGCAATCGTCGGGCGCGCCGGTTTGATATATTCTTCCTCTTCGCTTTGAGATTGTTGCGCGCTTGCCGCGATTGTCAAAATCAGGAGAAGCAAGACGGATTGTGAGATTTTTGTAAATTGCTTCAGCGCGTTTTTTGTTGTCCTCTGTTTGGGCATTTATTTAATATCACGTCTGAAAGAACTGTGTGTAACTCAACTGAAATCAACACATTTCTTTCCAACTCGATTTAATGCATAAACTTTAAAATGATTGTTCTTAATTTTTCCGTACTGATTCAAACAAAAGACTAAAAAAGCAGCTAATTTAAGACGTTATTTTTGTTCCGAATTCAAGTCGCTTTTCGGATTTGAGGCGAAATAATATTCGCGCGAAATCGAATATAAAAGAACGAAGACGCCAAACGCCGTGTCTTCCTTTTCAAAGCGCATTCCGATTTTTTGCAGGACGTTTTGCGAGCGCACATTGCCGTGGCGCGTCATCGCAATAATGCACGGAAAATTGTGGTGCTCGAAACCATAGCGCAAACACGCGCGGGCGATCTCCGTCGCCAATCCTTTGCCCCAATACGGCTCGTCGAGCAGATAAACCAATTCCGCCGTGCCTTCAAACGAGCGCAGTCCGGCGCAGCCGATAAATTCGCCGTTCGCTTTCGAGACGACCGCCCAGCGCCCGAAATTGTTGCGCTCCCAATGCTTGATTATGCTGACGAGCGCCGTTTCGGTTTCCTCGCGCGTCATCGGCTCGCAATTTAAGCCGAGAAATCTCATAACCTGCGCGCTGGCGAAAACGCGCGCAAGCTCGTCCAAATCGTCCATCGTAAATTGCCGCAATCGAACACGCTCTGTTTCGATTTCCCTCATTTTTTCCATTTCACTCGTTTGCAAACTGTTTTCGCAAACTCTCCGCGTAGGGGGCGCGGGCGACTCCTTTTTCCGTGATAATTCCGGCAATAAATTCCGCAGGCGTCACGTCGAACGCCGGATTTGAAACGCCGACGCCCGTCGGCGCAAGCTGATTTTCCCGGATGTGCGTGACTTCTCTTTCGTTGCGCTCTTCAATCGGAATCTGTGCGCCGGTCGGCGTGTTTAAATCAATGGTCGAAAGCGGCGCGGCGACGTAAAACGGAATATTGTGCTGACGCGCCAGAACCGCGACCATATAAGTCCCGATTTTGTTGGCGGCGTCTCCGTTAGCGGCAATCCGGTCTGCGCCGACGACAACCGCCTGCACTTTTCCCTGCTGCATCATATAACCCGCCATATTATCGGTGATTAAAGTCACGGGAATATGATCTTTCATCAATTCCCAAGCCGTCAGACGCGCGCCCTGCAAATACGGGCGCGTTTCATCGGCGATGACGGCAATTGCTTTTCCCGCGTTAACCGCGCCGCGAATGACGCCGAGCGCAGTTCCCCAAACGCCGCCGGTCGCCAGCGCGCCCGCGTTGCAGTGCGTTAAAACTGTGGAATTGTCGTTGAGCAGTTCGCCGCCGAAACGCGCGATTTCGGCTTGGGCGGCGATGTCTTCTTCGTGAATCGCTTTGGCGTCGGCAATTAAAATTTGTTTGATTTCCGAAATTGATTTGCCTTCGCTTTTCGCTTGTTTGAAAACATTTCGCATTCGCTCGATTGCCCAGAACAGATTGACGGCGGTCGGGCGCGTCGCGGCGAGAGTTTCGCAGATGTAATCAAAATCGTCTTCAAAATCGAGCATCGAAGTCCCGACAAACTCGCGCGCGCCGACCGCGACGCCGTAAGCGGCGGAAATCCCGATGGCGGGCGCGCCGCGCACGACCATATCACGAATCGCGTCGGCGACTTCCGTGTAGCTTTTTAAAACGAGCCATTTTTCTTCGTTCGGCAGCAAACGCTGGTCGAGCATTCGCACGCCTTCATCGCTCCATTCGACGGGTTTTATCATAATATTATTAATTCCCTCTAAATATTTTGTACGCAAATATAAACGAGATTGAGGCGCACTTCAAAGCGCACCTCAATTTAAATTCCGCCCTGAACAAACGCGGAAGAGATTTGTTTTTAATATTTTTGCGTTCCGTTCAATAAACCCTAATGCGCGTTTGCCGCGTTTGCCATACGATTAGCGTTGCTGCCGACCGCCGTCGGAGAATTAGCGGTTTGATTCGACACCATCGAAGGCGAGCCGCCCGCGTTAGCTCTACCGTTGGTTTGCGTCTGGTTTCCGGTCGAAGAGCCGGTACAAGCCACTATGAAAATCAAAGAAAGCGTAAAAACGGATAAAAGAAGAAAAGTTATTTTTTGTCGCATAATTGATTTTAATCAGAAAAATTAAAGATTTACAAGATTATTTCGATTCCACTTCGCCTTTATTTGCGCGTTATTAGTTGAGGACAATTTTTCGCTAAGCGCAATCGTATCCGAATAAGTTTCAGGCAGGAGAACAAGATAATGAAAATCGAAGGAACGCTCGACAAAATTCACGAATGGGCAATTCAAAACATCTGGCTGCAACGATTCACGATTTTTACGCGGGTAATGATTGCCGTCGGGTTTATTCCTTCGGGAATGAAAAAGGTTCTCGGTTTGCCGTTTACACAGCTCGGCGTCGAAACGCCCGTCGGTTACTTTTTCGACGCGCTTTATAAAACCGGCGGCTGGTATGAGTTTATCGGTTGGGCGCAGGTCGTGGCGGCGATTCTGCTTTTAATTCCGCGCACGGCGACGCTCGGCGCTTTGATTTTCTTTCCGATTATCATCAACATCGCGGTTTTAACCAATTCAATGAATTTTCAGGGAACGAGAGTGATCACGATTTTTATGGCTCTCGCCGCGACTTATCTGCTCTGTTGGGATTACGACAAGCTCAAATTGATTTTCAAACGGCGCGAAAAGAAATGCTCCGCCCTGCGGCGCAATGATTTTGTTTTTGAAGGCTTGTTTTGGGCGATTTTGGGCGTTACGGCTTACGCAGTTTTCGCGTACATCGGAATCGGTAATATTCATAAGCTCGGTTACGGGGGCGCAGTTGCGGGGTTTACCGGCGGGCTTCTTTTTGGCTTGTATTCTGTCTGGCACAGACGCGCCGCTTTTGCCGTAACATAAATTTTTACACTTTCTTAACCAAAAAATGTTGGCGTTTTTCGCGGTTGGTGGTAAATTTTGCGTCGGAAGATTCCTTTTCCACAAATTCCAAATGAGAAAGAACCTACACGGATTCAGTGCGAGATGAAGAACGAGCCGACGCCACGCGAATATTGTTTGATTGTTGAAGGAAACTATTTTGACGAATCCGAAGCCGAACACGCCCTGCGCGATCCGTTTATCGAAGAATGGGTCGAGCAGACCGGCAGCTTTCGCATCCATAATTTTAACGACATAGAAGTCGCCGCCGGAATCGCGCTTGGCTGGCTCGAAGTCAAAATGGTTGACGACGAAATTTTTGAAATTACTTGCAATCGCCCGGACAAACCGCTCACGGAACACAAAGCCAAATTAATTGCCGAAGCTTTGCGCCGCCAGGATATGTTTGACGAAATCGCGGTCGAACAGCGCGCAGATTGAACGGAAATTTTTGCGGCTTTTGTTTTCTCTTCGCGCCCCAGCGTGAAATAATCTTTGTTTCACGCTGTAAAAGCAATGATAACAAAGCTCGTAAAATAATTAAAAATGCACTCGGAAAATGAAAAAACTGCTTTTTTGAACGGGCGAATTACAGTTCACGTCGGCGATATTACAAAACAAAACGTTGATGCGATTGTCAACGCTGCAAATTCGACTCTGCTCGGCGGCGGAGGCGTTGACGGAGCGATTCACCGCGCGGGCGGCGATGAAATTTTACAGGCGTGCCGGGAGATTCGCCGCGCTCAATTTCCCGACGGTTTACCGACGGGCAAATCCGTGATTACAACCGGCGGACGGCTCGCTGCGCGTTTTGTGATTCACACGGTCGGTCCGATTTACGGGCGTCACGACGGGCACGAGGCGGAACTGCTGGCAGATTGTTATCGAAATTCGCTGCGGCTCGCAGACGAGAACAACTTGAAAACGATTGCATTTCCGGCAATTTCAACCGGAGTTTACGGTTATCCCAAACACGAAGCCGCCGCAGTAGCGTCAGAAGCCGTTCAAAACTTTTTGTTACAGTATGATAGGCTCGAAGAAGTTCGTTTCGTGTTTTTTGGCATCAGTGATGCCAAAACTTTTATCAAACATCAAAAGTTTTAACGGGAAAGAGAATTGGATTTTTTTTAAATATCCAACCGAATAAAGATGATTAAAACTGTCAACTATCAACTTTAAACTATTAACTGTTTGTTATTGAAAACCAGTTGATAGTTACTTTTTTTTATTATTGCTTTTGGTCGGATTACTAATTTAAACAATGATTGAAAACGATTTTAATACACACAAATTGCCCGCGAGTTTGCGGGCGCTCGAAAAAATTTCACAAAATTATTGGTGGAGCTGGTCTGGGGAAGGCGCGTATCTTTTGCGGGGTTTGGATTCTCATTTATGGGAGAAAGTCGAACAAAATCCGCGCCTTTTATTGCAGCAAATTTCCGATTTGCATCTCTGGCAGCGCGCCTCCGACCCGTTTTATACGGCGCGTGTAGCTCGCATTGAGCGTCAGTTCGACGAATACGTAAACGCCGGACAAAAATCTTTCGGACGCATTACGCCCGAAAATCCGGTCGCTTATTTTTGCGCCGAATACGGCGTTCACAATTCCCTGCCGCTTTATTCGGGCGGTCTCGGAATTTTAGCGGGCGATCATTTAAAATCCGCCAGCGATTTGCAGCTTCCGCTCGTCGCAATCGGACTTTTTTATCGTTTCGGTTATTTCCGCCAGCGGCTGACGCCGGACGGCTATCAAATGGAAGATTATCAGGAATCGGTTCCGGCGAATCTTTCGTTGACGCCGGTTTTGGACAACGCGGGCGAGCGGCTTAAAATTTCATTAAAAATGCGCGGGCGAGATGTATCGGCGCAGGCTTGGCTGGCGTCGGTCGGACGAATCAAGCTTTATCTGCTCGATACAAACATTGCGGAAAACAACGAGATTGACCGCTTGATCACCGGGCATCTTTACGGCGGCGATAAAGAAACGCGCGTCGTGCAGGAAATGCTTTTGGGAATCGGCGGCGTTCGGCTTTTACGCGCTCTCAAAATCGAGCCTTCGGTTTTTCATTTAAACGAGGGGCATTCGGCGTTTTTGACTCTGGAATTGGCGCGCGAATTAACCGAATCCGAACAAAAATTAGGTTTTAACGAAGCAGCCACCAAGGTTCGCGAAAAATGCGTCTTCACCACTCACACGCCGATTGCCGCCGGAAACGACGAGTTTCCAGCCGATATTTTGGAAAAATGTTTTAACGGCGATCTGACAGCGGCGCTCGGTTTGACGCACGAAGATTTTCTCGCGCTCGGAAAAACAAATCCGTCGGACGCAGAGGAATGGTTTGGTATGACGCCGCTCGCTCTAAAAATGTGCCGCTCGTCAAACGGTGTCAGCCGCAAACACGGCGAAGTCTCGCGCGCTCTCTGGCAAAAAATGTATGCCCCGGCGCTCGTTGACGAAGTTCCGATTTCTTACGTGACGAACGGCGTCCACGCGCCGACCTGGATTGCGCCGGCGCTCAAAAGTCTTTACGAAAAACATATCGGCGCAAATTGGGCGGCGAGTCTCGAAAATGGAGATGATTGGGCGGAAAAAATCGAGCGTATCCCGGACGAAGAAATTTGGCAGACTCATAATTTGCTCAAAAATCAGCTCATCGCCTTTGTCCGCCAGCGTGAATCGCAAAAACCCGGCGTCGCGGAAAATTTATTTGAACCGAATGTTTTAACCATCGGTTTCGCACGCCGCGTCGCCGGTTACAAGAGGTGGAATCTTTTGCTGGCGGATGCCGAGAGATTGTTGAGATTGATTGACGATGAGAATCGCCCGGTGCAGTTCGTTTTCGCCGGAAAAGCGCATCCGCAGGACCGGCAGGCAAAGGCGATTTTGCAGCAAGTCGTCGCTTCGCGCGCGAATTCGACGTGGGCGCGGCGCGCCGTCTTTATTCAGGATTACGATCAGGAAGTCGCGCGTTATCTCGTTCAGGGCGTTGACGTTTGGCTTAACGTGCCGCGCCGCCCGCTCGAAGCCTCAGGCACGAGCGGCGAAAAGGTGGCGATGAACGGCGGTTTGAATTTTTCTATTTTAGACGGCTGGTGGATCGAAGGCTACGACGGCATAAACGGCTGGGCAATCGGCGACGAACACGTTATTGATGACGAAACGGATGTTGACGTGCACGACGCAAACGCGCTTTACACGACGCTTGAAACCGAAATCGTCCCGGAATTTTACGCGAAAGATGAAAACGATTTGCCGCGCCAATGGATCAAGAGAATGCGCCGCGCTCTTGCCACCCTGACGCCGCAATTTTCGAGCGACCGAATGGTGCGCGATTATATCAATCAAATCTATAGTTAATTGTTCGTAGTTCGTGGTTCGTTGTTCGTTGCAAACAAAAACAACGAACCACGAACCACGAACTACGAACAAAACCGAGCAAAGCGAGGTTTTTATGGCAAACACAGATTTTCGAGTCGGAGTTATTCGCCCCGTAGAATGCTTTCGGGAAGGCTGGGAGCTGATCAAAGACCAGTATTGGTTGTTTTTCGGCATTACGATTGTCGGGATGAT
>DASVRD010000038.1:0-4349 GCA_036388775.1 Pyrinomonadaceae bacterium
TCTGTAAGTTCGTCACCGTACAGATTTATCTTCTGAATCAAATGTAATATTACCTAAAAAGTATAAGTGAAAAATGTTCGCTTGTGCAAAAAAGTTGCTATTTGATGAAAATTTGCGAAAAAAATCACAAATTTGTGCGCAAGTTTTGACAAAAATGCAATTTTTCGATTGACTAAGTTATCGGAACATATTTATATTGTCATTCGTTCCCAAATCGCGGCAGATACCGGAAGAGGTGTTTGCTGCAAAAATAAATAGAAAATAAGAAAGTAAAACAGGAGAATAACAAAGATGAAAAAGACATTAGCTCTTTCGGGTATTTTAGCTTTGGCTGCGTTGGGATTTGCTTGCGAAAGCGGCAACACCAACACCGGCAATGCAAACGCTAACAGAAACGCCAACATGACGACGACCACTAACACGTCAACTACAACCACAACTACGACCAACACCGGCACAATGACCAATACCGGCACAACCGGAACCAACACCGGTACAATGACCAACACCGGAACAACCGGAACCAATATGGGAAATTCGGGCACAACCGGAACCAATATGGGAAATTCAGGCAACATGGGTACCGGCAATGCTAACAGAGGCAACACCAACAGCGCCGGCGTAGCCAACAGACCGTAGTTTGTTAAGTTAATTTAAAGTAAAAGCGAAGGCTGAAATTTCAGCCTTCGCTTTTATTTTTTTTAGGCAATTTTTCGGCGCTAATCTTCAAGCTGTCGGGCTAATTCGCTAGCTTCGTTAACAGGTTGCTGACAGGCAAAGTTTTCGCAAACATAAGCGGTTGCTTTGCCGTTAATTTTGCTTCTTTCCTCTAACAGTGGAATCATCTCGGACTTTGCGGTTTCAGATTCCTCCGCAGTCACGAGGACTTTGTTCGGAATAAATCGCGTCCACACTTCACGCAGCAGCGAGCGCGTGTCTTCCGCTTCTCGTTCGCCGATAATGACGATTTCTTTCGTGGCGTTGAGGAAAAAATCCAGAGCGCACAACGCGCGACCGAAAGCCGCCGGGTAACGCCGAATCGAGCTTGAAACGAGACGGAAAATCGCCGCAGCAAAGCGCGTGTATTTTTCATCGCCCGTTAACACCGACAATTTGAGCAACACTTCAGCAGCCACGGAATTGCCGGAAGGAATTGCGTTGTCGAAATAATCTTTCGAGCGGACGATCAATTCTTCGTGTGTTTTTCCGGTAAAGAAAAATCCGCCTTCATCTTCGTCCCCAAATTCTTCAATCATCCGGTCGGTCAAAGATTTTGCTTCCGCAAGCCAACGCGCGTTTCCGGTCGCTTGAAACAATTCGATCAAACCGGCGGCGTAAAAAGCGTAATCTTCAAGATAGCCGTTGAGCTTTGCCTGACCGTCTTTGTAAGTTCTCAAAAGAAAGCCATCGGCACTTTTCAAATTTTCCAAAACAAAATCAGCATTTTTTTCGGCGACCGCGAGAAAATCTTTGCGCTCAAAAACGGCTGACGCTTCGGCAAATGCCGCGAGCATCAAACCGTTCCACGCGGTTAGAATTTTCTCGTCCCGAAAAGGCTTAACGCGCCGTTCGCGTTCATCGAAAAGCAGCTTTTTGCCGCGTTCCAAGACTTCGTTTAATTTTTCGACGGAAATTCCCAACTCGCGCGCCGCGTCTTCGCGGCTTTGTTGAACGCGCAAAATCGAATGTCCTTCAAAATTTCCGGTTTCGGAAACGTCGTAATAAAAATTGAAAATCCGCGCGTCTTCTGCGCCCAAAATGCGGCTGGTTTCTGCGGGCGTCCAAATAAAAAATTTGCCTTCTTCGCCCTCCGAATCTGCATCTGTCGCCGAATAAAAACCGCCGTTTTCATCCGTCATCTCGCGCCGTATGTATTCGAGAGTCTCGACGGCGACGTTTTTAAAAAACTCGTCTTTCGTTGCTTGAAAAGCGTGCAGATAAATTCGGGCAAGCTGAGCGTTGTCGTAAAGCATTTTCTCGAAATGCGGCGTCAGCCAAATGGCGTCAACCGTGTAGCGATGAAATCCGCCGCCGAGTTGATCGTAAATTCCGCCCGTTGCCATTTTGCGGCAAGTATTCGTGACAATTTCGAGAGCTTTTTCATCTTTTGTCCTATGCCAGTAACGCAGACAAAATTCCAGCGACATCGGCGGCGGAAATTTCGGCGCGCCGCCGAAACCGCCGTTTTTGGCGTCATAATTTTTAGCAATTCCGCGATAAGCCGTGTCCAATTGTTCGGTTGAAAGCGAAAGACTAGAGGCTTCGGTCAATCCGACAAGCCGCAATTGTCCGAGAATTTCGGTTGCCGATTGCAAAATCTCGTCGCGGCGCGTGTGATAGGCGTCCGCCACCGAAAGCAAAACGCGCGAAAACGAAGGCATTCCGTAACGGTCTTCCGGCGGAAAATAAGTTCCGGCGTAAAACGGAACGCCTTCGGGCGTCAAAAACGCCGTTAGCGGATGCCCGCCGTGTCCGCTCGTGAGCTGGACGAAATTCATATAAATCTGGTCAACATCCGGTCGTTCTTCCTTGTCAACTTTGATGTTGACGAAATTTTCGTTCATCAAACGAGCCGTTTCCTCCGATTCAAACGACTCTTTTTCCATTACATGACACCAGTGGCACGAACTGTAGCCGATGCTCAGCAGAATTGGTTTATCTTCGGTTTTGGCTTTTTGAAACGCTTCGTCATTCCAGGCGAACCATTCAACCGGATTGTGAGCGTGCTGCAATAAATACGGGCTGGTTTCCTGCGCCAGATGATTGGTAAATTTATGTTCTGCCATTTCGTTTTCCCCCAAAAATGAAAGCACAGATTAACACACGAAAATTCTTATTTGTGTTCGATAGCGTGCATCCGGTTGTTAGATCAAAGTGAGGAAACCGACAATCAGCGCGGGAATAAATTGAAAAAGAGTTGTTTGACTATCAACTATAAACTCTCAACTATCAACTGTTTTTCAATGAGTAACAGTTGATAGTTGAGAGTTTATAGTTGATAGTTTTCTCTTTGTAAGCGAGCTATTTCTGCGCGTCGCACGATTCGTCTTTAAACCAGTAAGGCGTTTTCTTTGCCCATTCGGAACGCGCGAAACGAGCCTTTAAAATGTCGTGCGCTTGTTTCGACCATTTTCCGGTTTCACAATCCTGACAACCGTAACGCGTGGCGCGGACGGCGAGATGCAGCGATTCCGGCACGCGGGCGTCCGAAGGCGCTTTTTGCGCGAGTTCGACCGCGCGGCGCGACAGATAAGTCGAAGCTCCACCGAGTTTTTTGATTTGTTCGCGTTCGGTTTTTGCTTCCCGGATTTGTTCTTCGGTTAAAAATGCCGGCGCGGGCGGAGCGACGCGAGCGACTTTTTCGCCGCTGGTGTCGTGTTGATAATCAATCGGCGCGCACCACCAATTGTCCCGGTAACTGTCAATTTCCGTGATTGGATTCAATCTGCCGTAGCCGCTTTCGGCGACGGGGCGCAAAGCCGGAAGCTTGAGCAGAATATAGGTTACGGCGTTTTGTCTTTCGGGCAAAATCTTCGCCGATAAATATGAATTAAAAAACGGTTGAAATTCGGGCGCGACGCGAACTAGCTGTCCTGCAAGCTCGATTGCATCGGCATCTTTTCCTAAGATCGCGGCGCGAGTCCAAGCGGCAATCAGCAGATTGCGGCGTAAATAATCGGGCAGTTTCGGATTGACGGCGGCTTGTTTTAAAACCGCGAGCGGAATTTGTTCGTTGAAAACTCGTTCTGCGTCCGCGTCGAACATCGCGCGGTTTTGCCAGGGGGCGATGTTTGAATCGGAGTTCTCCGCAGTGTTGAAATCTTCAATAATGCCCGGATCGCCGTCATGCGCGAAAGCGGCGGCGCGGCGCTGAGCATACAGCAGAAACTCATCCAGAGTCTGCGCTAAAAACATTCGCTGGCTCGAAAACTGATTTCGCGCCGAAATTGGAAGATTGAGAGCTTTGTCGTTTAAAATCGCATCGAGATTCCGTCGCGCGTCCGAGCGCAAGCCCTTTTCGATCAGCAAACGATTACGGTGAAAAGCCACGGTCGCAAATTCCGGCGCGCCTTTTTCAATTCGTTCGGCGGCGGTTAAAAGCTGCGCGATTTCCGGCGAATCTTTTTCGGCTTTGCTGATTGCGGCGACAAACCACGCCGTATTATTTGTTTCTCTCCATTTTGCCAGCGAATGCTTGAAAGCCGCTTCGCCGTTTGATTGAAAGGTAAAAATCCAATCGGTTAAATCGTCCTGCCGCGCGTTTGCCGGAAAATCTTCCAACGTCGGTTTTACGTCGTAATCAATGTTGCGGTTTTCCCGTTTGGCTCTTTCTTCTTCGGCTTTTTCGG
>DASVRD010000039.1:0-8543 GCA_036388775.1 Pyrinomonadaceae bacterium
CTTTATTCAATTTAATTCCAGGTCACCCGTTATTAGCGACAATCCGTTTCAGACCCGGGTTTTGTTAATCACTTTGCCGATGGTTTGCAGATACATCTGCTTGATCCGTTGATTCGATAATTGCGCGTATCTTTCGCTTGAAGTATTCGGATAGTTCAAAAATTATATTATTTAACTGTAATTACTATTTCATAAAGAAACTTTAGTTTTTGCCGATATTTTATCAGAGTTGTGTTCAACTCTATTTAAGAATTTGTTTCCGCAGATTTGATGATTCTAATTTTAGAGTGTCCAAAAACTTCAACAATCTCAAAAACACCAATAATGGTAGATTTCTGGTTTTCTTTTCAAACGCGTACGCCGCGCCGAAAAAGCGAAAGACGCGACCGACTCTCTCCAAAGCCTGACGCAGACCGAGCGCTGCGTTTTGAAGATGATTGCTGATTACAAAACGAGCCGCGAAATCGCCCACGAACTTTTCGTCAGCTTCCGCACGCTGGAAAATCATCGCGCTAACATCGCCCTCAAACTCGATTTCAAAGGCTGCTACGCGCTGATTCGCTACGCTGCCGAGAATAAATCCATGCTTTACTGATGCCTATTTTTATTGATTTGGAATTACGCCCGCTCTTCTTTAATTGTCTTCATTAATTGCTGACTTCAGCGAGCATAATGCTGCTGGCATTTTGGTCGAACAGCGCGTAGAGAAACGTCTTGCCATCGGCTGACGCGCTGAATCCTGCAAACAGGCGCGGCGGCAATTTATCCACTCCCAAAGTTTCCTTTGTTTGCGCGGTTGAGAAATCGTAAAACTTGGTTTTATACGGCGGCTGTTCGGCACGGGCGATAAAATAGATGCCTGCGCTAGTTACGGACCACGAATTACTTAACCCGGCATCAGACAGCTCCGCCACTGGCAATTCGTCGCCGCCGTTAACCGGGACGCGCCACAGTCCGGCGGCGTTTTCCTTTGAATAGTAAATCGTTTTGCCGTCAGGCGCGGGTTGTGCTTGATGTGCACCTCGCCAGGTGATTTGCACCGCTTCGCCGCTCGCGTCGGCGGGTATCTTCCAGAGCTGCCAGTCGCCCGTGCGGTTTGATGTGAAATAAATCCATTTGCCGTCGGCGCTCCACGACGGATAAAGTTTTCTTTCCGCCGCGTCGCTTAAAAGGCGCGGCTCGCCTACTTCGGTCGGGACGATGAAAATATCGCTGCGCTGTCCATTTTGCGCGTAGTAAACGACGAATTTTCCGTCCGGCGAAAAGCGCGGACTGCTCGCCTGATTGGCGGCAAAAGTCAGCTGCCGCTGATTTTTTCCGTCTGCGTCCGCCAGCCAGATTTCATATGCTCCCGTTCGGTCCGACATAAAAACGATATGCTTGCCGTCAGCAGAAAATTGCGGACTCTGGTCAGCGCCCAGCGAACGGATAAATTTACGCGGCGGCTCGCCTGACGCGACACGCCAGATGCTCGCCTTTTGGCTTTCCATTTCGACGTAAGCGATTGTTTTGCCATCGGGCGCGCTGGACAGATTCGTAATATTTTTGCCGCTAGTCGCTATCATTTCCGGCTCGCCGCCCGCCGATGCTATTCGCCACAAACTTGCCACATTTCCGCGTAGCGAAGTGAAAACGATGCTTTGCCCGTCTGCTTCCCACGCCAGATTGTGAATAGTTTTGCGGTCAAACGTTAATTGCCGCGCCGCGCCGCCCGTCGCCTCGACAACAAATAAATCCTGACTCGCGTCCGGTGCAATTCTAACGAAAGCGATGTACTTGCCGTCGGGCGAAAAGCGCGGCGTAGTTTCCCCTCTGAACTCGGCGGGCGCCGTCACGCGTCGTTTCTCCCCGGTTTGCAGATTGACGGTGTGAACGGCAAACTCATTGACGCCGCTTGGTTCCGCATCAATGACGGCGAGCAACCGCCCGTCGGGTGAAAAGGTAATGCTATAATTGCCGGAGAAAAGCCCGCAAACGCGCCGTTCCGCGCCGCCCAATGCCGGAATCAAAATTACTTCGCCGCCGCTCTCTTTGAGATTGCGGACAAAAGCGATGAAACGATTGTCGGGCGAGAATCTCGGATAAACGTCGTCTCGCGCGTCGCTCGTCAAACGCACCGGATCGCCCGCGCCGATGATTTTCACGTAAATGTCAAAATTGTCGCCGTCCTCGCCGCCGTTCCACGCGAAAACTATCTGCTTGCCGTCCGGGGAAAATGCGGGCATATCTTCACGCCCGGGCAAGCCGGAAAACGGCGCGACTCGATTTACCAAAATCGCTTTTGTCGCGGGTCGACGCAAATAGCTATTCAAAACCGCAAAGCCGGCAACCACAATTGCGATAACACCGAGTGCGATTGCCAGCCGCAATTTCCATCCGAAACTGCTTGCGGCGACTGGCGACGGAAGTTGTTTAACCGGAGGTCTGTCGTCCAAATTCAAATTGTCCGTTAGCGCGGGTGGTTCTGAAATGGCAATCGTTTCTTCGATGCGAATGCGCTGAACGGTTTGTTCTTCGACGATAATTTCCGGCGCATCGCTGGTCGTCACTTGAGCGGTGAAACGATAGCCGCGTTTCGGAATTGTTTCGATAAAATTTCCGCTGCCTTCCGCCGCGCCGAGTTTTTTTCTGAGCCAGGAAATGTTGCGCGTCAGCGTTTCTTCGGCGACCGCGACATCTTTCCAAACCGCGTCGAGCAGCGCGTCTTTAGAAACCACGTCTCCGGCTCTGGTGACCAGCGCGAACAACAGTTCAAATTCCTTCAGCGTTAGCGTAATAGTCTCGCCGCTGCGGTGCAAGAGACGTTGATTATGAGTGTCCAGCCGATACTCGCCGAAATCGTAAAACCTTTTATTCACTTGATTTAACTACTGTTCCGAAAAACATCTGGAAAAAATCCGGTTTGTTTCAGGACTTTTTCGCGCCCTGAATTGAAGATGGCATCAATCGCCGGAAACAGGCGTCGAGCCGACTTTTAATTTTAGCGGAGAGTAAATGGAAATCAAGCGAACAACCGAGATTCTAGTCGAAACCAACCGGCGTTTCGTCATTCGCCGGGCTGAAGAATCTGGTGAACAACTTTTTTGCTCGCGCTGCGGCGAGCCGATGCTCGCGGCGGAACAAGCCGCTTCGCTAATCGGAATCAGTTGCCGCGCGGTTTACCGGCACATCGAAAACGGAAACATTCATTTCGCGGAAATCGAAACCGGGGCGGTGATGATTTGCATCTCGTCGCTGGCATCCGCTTGCGACGATGAGAGGGGAAAAGAATCGTTCGGCGAAATTTTCGGACAAATTACCGACTCGGCGGCGAAAAACAGCGCGGGAGAAGAAGGTGAATTATGAGAAGCGAATTTATGAAAAGAGTATTTATGAAAAAAGAGTATTTATTAATTCGGGCGACGTTTCGCGCCGCGACCTTTGCGATTTTAATTTTGTTTGTCGGCTCTTTAGCGGCAAGCGCGCAAGTCACGCCGCGCGTCTGTGTCGAGACAACTTATCAAACCGGTACGACGACGCTCGCCCAAGCGGCGGTCGCGGGAACCAAACTCATTACGGTAAACGGCTATGTGCCGCCGCTGGTTTCAATCGTCATCAATCCGGGCGGCACGACCGAAGAGCGATTTACGTACATCAACGTCAGAATTGACGGCACGGGTCCTTATACGCTGAATGTTAAAAACAGCTACAACGAAGCGTTAAGATCAACTTCGTTTAACGGTGCTACAGACTACACCGCCTTAGCTTACGCGCACGCCGAGGGAGAAACCGTGACGTTTGCCGGTTACAGCGGTACAGCCTCGTTCGGCTACCGCAATGCCGGCAGCAGCGCCGTAAATATTCCCAGAAGCATCACCTCTTACAACTTTTTCACACCCGGACCGAGTTCTTACACCGGGCAACCAAGTTCGTTTCAGCCGGGTATCTACGAAAACGTCGTCAACGTTCCGTTCGGCGGGCAAGCAGGCGATACGCTGACTTGGGTTTTAACAAACACAAGCAATCCGGCTGTCGCGCGCAATGACCAAAGTCCGTGCGGCAGTATCACTTACCAAGGTCGTTTAACCGACGGCAGCGGGGCAGCGAACGGGCAATACGATTTGCGCTTCGTCGCCTACGACGCGCTGACCGGCGGCAAGGCGCAAAGCGGCGTTGTCACAATCGAAAACGCGCAGGTAACAAACGGCGTCTTCACCGTTCAGCTAAATTTTCACTCATCATTCAACGACAACTTCAACGCCAAGTTTCTGGAAATCGCGGTCAGACCCGGCGCATCGAGCGGCAGCGATCCGTTTACTGTTTTAACGTCGCGTCAACCGATAACGTTCGTGCCGCACGCCGTCAACGCGCAGACCGCCCGCAAAGCATTTGACGTGCAAATGCTTTTAACGACTGGCACCCCGTCGTCAAACGAATGCGCTATGGCGGGGCAATACGGTCAGACGCGCGTTGACGCGGTGAATCTGAAACTATACATCTGCACAGCGGCGGGCTGGAAATCAACCTTATTGCAATAAGGGCGCGGCAAGAGAATACAAACAATTTTTGAGGAAAATCGAATTTATGAAACCGGAAAAATCTCTGGGACGGGTGACGCGCGCGTTCTGTTTATTGAATTTAATTATTTTCGCCTGTTGCGCGGCGACATGGGCGCAATCAAGCACATTTACTTATCAAGGTCGCCTGAACGACTCGCAGGCACCAGGCGGCAATGGCTCGTATTTGATGAAGTTCGAGCTTTACGCCGATTCGTCCGGCGCGACGCTCGTTGACACAGTCGAGGATGTGCCGGTGACGGTTTCGGGCAATGTTTTCACCGTTCAGCTTAATTTCACCGCCGCGAACGCTTTTGACGGAACAGACAGATTTTTGAAAATCTCGGTCAAGCGCGCGGCGAACGAAGCTTACACGCCGCTCAATCCGCTTCAGCCGATCACGAGCGTGCCGTATTCAATCAAATCGAAAACGGCGGACACGGCGCAGAACGCGCTAGCAATCGGCGGCACTCTGGCGGCAAACGTTATCAAAGAAGGCGACGCCAGGCTTACGGACTCGCGGCAACCGACAGCTGGCAGCGGCAATTACATTCAAAACACGAACGCCGCGCAAACCGCTTCTTTCAACATCACAGGCAACGGAATTGTCGGCGGGTCGCTGAGCGGAAACGACATCAATTCGTTAACGGGATACAAAATAAACAACGTTTCGGTCTTAAAGCTCGGCACGGACAGTATCTTCGTGGGCGCCAATAGCGGGATTTCGACGACGGGCGACCGGAACGCATTTTTCGGCAACGGCGCGGGCTTCAGTAATTCAAACGGGCGCAACAACTCGTTTGTCGGTTTCCAAGCCGGAAACGCGAACACTAGCGGCGAGAATAATTCGTTTGTCGGCGCAAATAGCGGACTCTCGAATACGACCGGCGTCAACAACTCTTTTTTCGGCACAAGCGCCGGAGCGACCAATACGACGGGCGGCTTCAATGCGTTTTTCGGCACAAGCGCCGGAGCAACTAACAGTCAGGGCTTCTATAATGCGTTTTTCGGCGCGGGCGCGGGGCAAAACAACACATCGGGAAGCAACACATTCGTCGGGTCGCAATCGGGCAAATCCAACACTAGCGGCTCAAACAACGCCTTCGTCGGCGCGCTTGCGGGCGAAATCAACACGACGGGCGGCGACAATTCGTTTTTCGGCGGTGGCGGCGTCGGCAGTGGCAACACGACCGGAAGGGGCAACTCGTTTTTCGGCGCCTACGCCGGTTATACCAACTCGACCGGCAGCAATAACACCGTCGTCGGAGCGGATGCCAATGTCGGCAGCGGCAACCTGACCTTCGCCACCGCAATCGGCGCCGGCGCGCTTGTCAACAATAACAACTCGGTCGTTCTCGGCAGAGCAGCCGACACAGTGCGCATTCCCGGCAATCTCAATCTGGCGGGAACTTTCACGGGAAATTTCACCGTCCCGGCGGCGAATGTAACCGGCACGCTCGCGGCGGCGCAAATTCCGAATCTCGATGCGGCGAAAATCACTTCGGGGATGCTTGATAACGCCAGACTCGGCATTATTCCCATCGCCAACGGCGGAACCGGCAGCGCGACGCAGAATTTTGTTGATTTAACGACGAATCAAATTGTCGGCGGGAACAAGACATTTTCCGCAACGCTCTCCGGCAATACGGTCAACTCACAAACGCAATACAACATCGGCGGCAACCGCTTTTTGAGCATCGCCGGAACCAACAATACTTTTGTCGGTATCGCCACAGGCACAACCGGCAGTTTTAATGTGTTCGTTGGCAATCAAGCCGGCAACGCGAATACTGTGGGACAACAAAACGTTTTCGTCGGCTTGGAAACGGGTTTATCGAATACGGAAGGCAATGAGAACACCTTCGTCGGCAGCGAAGCGGGCAGATTTAACACGACCGGACAGCAAAACGTTTTTGTTGGCGAAGCAGCCGGACAATTAAATTCTACGGGCAGCGGTAATTCGTTTTTCGGAAGAGCGGCAGGCGCTAACTCGAAAGGAAGCAACAATACATTTGTTGGAAAAAGTTCGGGTTTTGATAATTCGACCGGCTTTGATAACACTTTTGTCGGCTTTACTTCCGGTTCGACAAACACGAGCGGTCAGGGAAATTCGTCTCTCGGCGCGGGAGCCGGAGAAGGCAACACGGTCGGAAACTTCAACACTTTCGTCGGAGCCGGAGCGAAGCCAGTTCCGAACAATTTGACCTATGCTACCGCCATCGGCGCGGGAGCCATCGCGCGTTTCAGCAACACAATTGTCCTGGGACGCGAAAGCGGCGAGGATTTAGTGCGGATTTTCCGGCTCGGTTCGGCTGGCGCCACGGCTTTGTGCCGCAACGAATTTAATGAAATCGCTAACTGCTCCTCCAGTTTGCGTTACAAAACCAACATCGCGCCATTCGATTTCGGCTTGAATCTGGTCAAACAGCTTCGCCCTATAACGTTCGATTGGAAAACGGGCGGGCGACGCGACCTCGGCTTGGGCGCCGAAGACGTAGCGAAGGTCGAGCCTTTGCTGGTCGCTTACAATCAGGCGGGAGAAGTCGAAGGCGTCAAATACGACCGGCTCGGCGTTGTTTTGCTGAATGCCGTCAAAGAACAGCAGTCGCAAATCGAACAGCAGCAAAACGAAATCAAACAGCAGCGAAAACAACTTGACGAGCAACAGAAATTGATTGACGGCTTGCGTCGGCTGCTCTGCTCGAATAATCCAAATGCCGATGTCTGTCGCCCGGAGATTGACGATGCAAATACGGGAAATTCTAATCTTGGGACGCAACAACTTTCCAAAACAAATCGAAGGAAGCAGAAATGAATCAGTATTTAAGACTAATACTTGCAGCGGCAATCATCACGTTGTCATCGGTTTTCGTCAGCAAAGCGCAAGTTGCAGCGGGCGGTAATTACACCCTTCAGCAATCTGTCATTGCTTCAGGCGGTGGTACCAGTTCGGACAATTCGGTTAATCCGACCTTTTCAGTTACAGGCACAATCGGGCAACCGGCAGCCGGAACTTTAATGACCGCCTCGCCTTATTCACAAACCGGCGGTTTCTGGGCGTGGTTGGAAGCAGCTTTGATGGTTGACGCTCCGACCGTTTCAAAAGCGTTTTCACCTTCGACGATAAACGTTAACGGGTCTTCTGTTGTAACGCTGACTTTATCGAACAGCACGACGACGGTTCAGACTAACGCTTTGATTACCGATACTTTAATCAATATGACTGCTGCGGGCGGGGTGGTTTCTGGAACTTGCACCGGAACAACTCCGGCAACTTTAACTGCCGGAGCGACGAATCTCAGTTTTTCGGGCATAACAATTCCTGCGAACGGAAGCTGCACGGTCATATTCTCTGTCACGAGTTCCGTCACCGGACAACATCCAAACACGACTTCGGGCATTAAAACCGATCAAACGACGACAGCCGGGGCTGTGAGCAACACGGCGATTTTAACGGTTAATTTAATGACTCCGACTCCTACGCCGACTGTTACACCCACACCAACGCCGACACCGGAAATAACGCCTACTCCAACACCAACTGTCACGCCGTCGCCAACGGTTACACCGACACCGACCGTGACGCCAACGCCGACGCCGGGAGTGTGTCCTTCTCCGTATGACGCAGCAGGAAGTTTCTCGATTGAATCCAATCCGAACGGAGCGTTCAGCTACGGCTATACGGCTAATTCCGGTGTTGATTCAGCGTATACGAATTATCCTTTTGCCACGGCAGATCAACCGGTTGCCGGTATTGACCGACGGCATCGCGATAACCCCGACCCGGATTTGGTTCCGGCAGTCTTCGGTAATCGCAATGGCACAACGACCAATTACGCCACAATCGTACAAGACCCGACAGAATTGAACGTCCATCCCGGTCAATTAGGCGAACGTTCTGTAGTTCGCTTTACAGCACCGGCTGCCGGCATCTACCGAATCGCCGGTCAGTTCGAGGGAATTGACACTGCCGGAACGACAACCGATGTTCTAATTGTTAGCCGCTTG
>DASVRD010000040.1:0-7597 GCA_036388775.1 Pyrinomonadaceae bacterium
TGTCCTTAGTACGAGAGGACCGGGATGGATCCACCTCTAGTGTACGAGTTATCGCGCCAGCGGTAGCGCTCGGTAGCTAAGTGGAGCATGGATAAACGCTGAATGCATCTAAGCGTGAAGCCAGACCTAAGATTAGTTCTGACAGTGAGACTCCTGGAAGACTACCAGGTTGATAGGTTGGAAATGTAAGTGCAGTAATGTACTCAGTTGACCAATACTAATTGTCCCAAGGCTTGACCATAAAATTTACTTGTTAGCATAATGGTTAAGTTTCGCAACGACTCAAAAATTCATATTCAGTTTTCAGATATTTATTAGTTCTTTATAAGTTTTCCGGTGATTTTGTCGAGAGGGTCACACCCGTTCCCATCCCGAACACGGAAGTTAAGCCTCTTGGAGCCGATGGTACTGCACTGTTACCAGTGTGGGAGAGTAGGAAGTCGCCGGATTTAAATTTTAAGTAAAAGCCTGTTTCATTTTTTGAAACAGGCTTTTTGTTTTTCCTCTTGACAATAAAATATATGCGAGTAAAATGCCAGCATCATCCCAGCAATCATTTGATACAGGCTTTTTATAAGCATAAATTTCGGAGGAAAAAATGAAGAAATTAACATTGTTAATGCTCATTATACTGTCAATGAGCATTTTAGTCTCGGCGCAAAACTCTAATTCAAATGCAACCGCAAAAGCAGCTTCCAGTAACGCTAATTCAAATACAAATTCAACTACAGCAAAGCGACCGCCTGTTTTTAGGGCAAGCAAAGATCAGATAACTCAAGCACAAACAATGCTTAAACAAAAGAATCTCTATTCGGGTGAAACAACAGGAAAGCTGGATGATCCGACTAGAGCTGCAATTAAGAAATTCCAGGAATCGGAAAAGATTCGTGCTACAGGAACTTTGAATAGGCTAACTCTTGAAAAAATGGGAGTGGAGCTAACAGACAAGCAAAAATTAATTCCTATTTCCGAATCAAGTAAGAATCCTGATGCAGGCGATAAAAGCAAATCGCGCTCTTCTGTTTTTCGGGCGACAAAGGCTCAGATAATGCAAGCCCAGAAGATGTTGAAAGACAAAAATCTATATAATGGCACCGAAGATGGAAAAATGAGTGATGAGTTTCGTACATCTCTAAAAAAATATCAAGAGATGGAAAAAATCAAAGCTGCCGGAACTTTAAACCGCGAGACGTTGGAAAAAATGGGAATTCAATTAACGGACGCACAAAAGGGAACACAAACAACCGCTGCGAAAACGCAATAAACCATTGAAAAAGCTCAAATTTTCGTAATAAAACCTGCTGTTGAGAAGCAGGTTTTATTTTTTCAATTTGGCAACAAATCTTTGTAAAGTTGGAATCATAAGTCTTTAAATTCCGCGCAATTTATGAATTTTGATACATACTTCAAATTGTCCTCCTATGCGGTTGTATTCTGCGGAGCGTTAGCTTTGTTTGTTTCCGATGGAATCGGTTTGATCGTAACGTCGGCTTTTATTCTCGCACTTTTCTTTGCTTTTCAATTTGAAGATAAACGGTGGCAGCTCTCCGAGCGTTTAGGGCTGGTTTTAACAATATTTTCCTTACCTTTATTTTATTTTGACTGGCAATTTCTAAATGCGACGCTCTCATCCGAAAGAGCGGGTGCAGCGACTTTGGCTCATTTGATTTTGTGGCTGTGTTTGCTCAAACTCTGGCAGCAAAAGAGTGACCGCGATTGGATATTTCTTTATTTAATTTCGTTTTTTGAAATTTTGCTGGCGGCAGGTTTAAGTATCACGCCTTTATTTTTGGCTGTTTTGATTTTATATTTGCTTTTTTCAATTTGCACGATCATAGCCTTTGAAATTAGAAAAACCAAAAGAGCTATCAACGTTCTTGAATCGAATTCGGCAAAAGTTACCAGGAAAACTCTTTCAGCCTGGCGCTTACCGTTTGCGGCGGGGGGCGTTTTGGGTTTGATAGTTTTGCTCGCTGTTCCTTTGTTTTTTATGATGCCGCGAATCGGCGGAGCAGGTTTCGGTAGAGAAAACGACGGACTTAACGGAATGACCGGGTTTTCGGACAAAGTTATTTTGGGTTCGATCAGCAGCCTGCAAAAGAATAATCAAGTTGTAATGCGAATTAAAGTTGACCAGCCAAGCCCCGTTCGTAATCTGCGTTGGCGCGGCGTCGCTTTGGATACATTTGAAAATAATACCTGGGAAAATACTCTAACAAATGAAAGAGAGTTTAAAACAAGCGATAATCGAGTTTTTAAGTTTGAACAAGCGAGAAGCGAAAACTTAGTATTGCAAACAGTTCTCCGCGAACCTTTGTCTAATATTTCGGTTTTATTTGGAGCGCCGCAAATTGTTCAGATTGAAGGGAATTTTCCGAATGTTTATAGAGATAAAAACGAAACGGTAAGTACCACAAGACAATACGGACGGATTAGCTATAAAGTCTATTCGGATGTTTCAGAGCCGAACGAAAAACTTTTACGAGAAGATAAGCAGCCTTATTCATTAGAGAAAGCCCTTTATTTACAGCTTCCTGAAAAACTGGACGCGAGAATCGAAAATCTGGCTCGGCGAATAATTTTAGAAAGCCGCGCGACAAATCGTTATGATGCGGCGCGAGCTTTGGAAAAATATTTGCAAACTCAGTTCGGCTATACATTGGAGCAAAATAGCAACGGCGATGATCCTTTGGCGAAGTTTCTTTTTGAAGCGCGCGAAGGACACTGCGAATATTTTGCTACTGCGCTCGCCATAATGCTCAGAACGCAGGGAATCGCGACGCGGGTCGTCAACGGATTTCAAGCCGGAAATTATAATGACGCCGCAGACGCATATATTGTTACGCAGGCGCAGGCGCATTCGTGGGTTGAAGTATATTTTCCCGCAACGGATTCCTGGATTACTTTCGATCCGACGCCCGCCGCCGGCAGAAATATAGATAACGGCACAGGCAGCAGTATTTTTGCCGCCGGAATCGGGAAATATCTCGAAGCCGCCGAAATGTTTTGGCTTCAATACGTCGTCGGATACGATAATCTGGAGCAGAGAGGCTTGGTTCGGAGTTTTAGAAATAATTTAGCGGCTTCGCAGGAGACAATAATAAATTACTTGTTGGCATTGCAAAGCGTGTCCGCCGAATGGTTCGCCGAATTACAGGGCGAAAAGGGAACTTCAAACAAAATCGGGGCAATTTTCAAAGCCGTTTTATTGCTCATAATGATAGCCGGAATCGGACTTTTTGCGTTGCTCGGCGGCAGGCATTTGCGGCGTTTAGGATTTTGGCACATAATAACCACGTGGCGGAAATCGAATGAACCAAAGCAGATCATCCTGTTTTACGAGCGAATGAATCGCGCTTTGGAAAAAAAAGGGATGCGGCGAAAACCACAGCAAACGCCGCTTGAATTCGCCAACGGGTTAGCGATGCCCGAAGCGGTTAAAGTTACCGAAGCGTATCATCGAGTTCGTTTTGGAAAACTAAATCTATCTCCGAACGAAACAATTGAAATCGAAAACTGGCTGAAAAATTTAGAAAACGCTTCAATTTAAAATATCGAGTCAAGCTGACGACCCGGATAAACTAAAATTTAAAATGGCTTCAAACGGCTCAAGAACTTTAATCGGAGTTTTGCTGGCTGCTTTTTCCGGCGCGGTCGTCGGGCTTTTCATTTTAATCGGTTTAATTTTTTTGATTCCGACCGGGGCGTCGAATCCGAACGTTAGCAACGCTGTAAACCGCGCGTCTAACTCTGCGTTGACAAACAAACCAACTCCGTCGAACATCTCCGAACCAACGCCAGCGCCGATTGAACAAACGCCTACGCCCGATGAAACTGACAGCCCCACGCCGTTGCCGAAAACTACGTTTACTCCGATTACGCTTCCGACACCAGCGCCGAAACCGAACAGAACGCCGGACATAAATCCGCAAACTCCGGGCGGCGGAAGAACGCCAAAAACGCTTCCCAAACCGTCTCCTAAAAAACCGATTCCAACGCCGTCGGTTCACACTTAATTCTTGTTTATGGAGTTGACTATGTCTAGGAAAGCTGCGGTTGATATTTCGCTAACACAAAACTTAAAAAGCTGTTTTAAACTTCTGTCGTTATTTTTGGCTTTTTTACTTTTAACGTATTCGGTTTCGGCTCAATGCACCAAGAAAAAGACGCGCGATTTCGTGGCTCAGGGAAATGAGTCTTTCAAAACCAAAGATTTTTCATCGGCAGTCGAATTTTATCAAAAGGCGATTCAAACCGAACCGAACTGTTCTTTAGCTTATTTTAATCTCGGACAAACACAGCGCTTTTTGAATCAAACCGACGCTGCAATCGGCTCGCTGGAACGCGCTTTGAATTTGAATTACCCCGACAAAGCTGCAAATTATCTAGCTCTGGCGGCTTCTTACTCAGCCAAAGGTCAAAGGGAAAACTCAAAAGATGTTTTAACCAAAGCTCGTTCATACGCCGTCAGCGCGGTTAAAATTAATGATAAATTGCTCGAAGCCTGGCGGATAATTGCCGCAACAAACCGCACGCTGGGGGATGTTCAAGGCGAGCTTAATGGCTGGGAACAAGTTGTTCGATTGCAGCCGACCGATTTTTCTGCCAAACGCGAAAAAGCGCTAATTCATTACCGTTTAAAAGATTACGACAAATCAATTGCGGAATTTGAAACGCTTGCGAAAGCAGAACCGAAAAATCCCGACAACTATTTAGCGCTAAGCGATCTTTATCGTTTGAACGGGCAAAATTCGGCGGCGATGGAAATGGCAACTCGCGCTTACCAGTTAAAACCGGATTCGCCCAATGTTTTATTTACGCTCGGCGGGGCTTTTCTCTCGCTCAAAAATTACGAACGGGCAATCGAAACTTTTCGTTCGGCAATTAATTTAAAAACGGAATTTTTGGCGGAAAGTCATTATTACATCGCAGCGGCGCAGATGGCACAGGGAAAATACGCCGAGGGGGTTGAGAATTTAAAAAAATCTTTGTCTCAGCCCGCCAAGCTTTACCCGGAAAAGGATTTTAAAAGCTATGTTTATCGAGCGCTGGCAACCAGTTACGGGCAATTGGCGGATTTTAATCAAGCCATCAATTATTTGGCGGAAGTCAGAAAAGAGGGACTTGACGATTCAAATTTATACGTTGATTTAAGCTGGTGGCAAAGTCTTCTCGGCGAAGACGAAAAGGCTCTCGAAGCGGCGAGTTTAGCTATCAAAAAAGATTCCGCCAATCCGTTGGCGTACACCAATCGCTGCCGCGCGAATTTTACTTTAAAAAAACTCGCTGAAGCCGAACAGGATTGCAAAAAGGCTCTCGAATTAAACTCGAACGACGGTGAAACTTTGTTTTATTACAGCCGCGTTTTGCGCGATACAAACCGTAAAAAAGAAGCCGACGCTACGAATAAAAAAGCAATCGCTTTGCTTGAAAAAGCGACCGGATTAAAAACGGCTAACTCGGAAATTGTCGCCAACTCAGTACAAAATCGAAACGCTTCCGCAGCAAGTTCTAACGGTGTAAACAACGGCGTTAATTATTTGCTTTCTGTTAATGTTACTTCGCCTTATTCGACTTATATTTTGGGAAATGCCTATTTTGACGACAATCAGTTGAGCAAAGCGATCAGCGCTTACAAATTATCGCTTCAGCGAGCGCCGCGTTTTCCGCTCGCTCATCTAAATCTCGGAATTGTTTATTTTATTCAAAACGACAAAAAATCGGCGCTCGCGCAATATTCCGAATTGGTGAAAATTGATCGCAGGCGAGCCGACAATTTGAAAAAGATTATTGATCAAAAATAAATTCGAGTTTCAAATTTCAGGCGCTTTTTAGAATGTGTTTCGGACAACGCAAACGCCGAAAACAATCAACCAAATAAATCCTTCTCGCAGCACAAAAAACGATTCGCGGTTCGGCGAATTACCCTTTGGCGCGGTATAATTTAGGAATCATTTATAACAATAACAAAAAAAGAAATTGGCTCTCCTGAGAGCTTGAGAATTTTACAATCATATTGATGGAAAATAATAAAAAAGTCGGTTTTGTCAGTCTCGGCTGCCCAAAAAATTTAGTTGATTCGGAAGTTATGATGGGGCGGCTCAAACAAGCCGGATACGAAATAACTCACAACGCGGAAGAAGCCGAAACAATTGTCGTCAACACTTGCGGTTTTATCGAATCGGCAAAAGCCGAATCAATCGAAGCGATTTTGGACGCCGCGCGTTTGAAATCCGAAGGAAACGCCAAACGGCTCGTTGTCGCAGGCTGTCTGGTCGAGCGTTATCGCGACGATTTGATCAAAGATTTGCCGGAAGTTGACGCATTTATCGGCACTAATCAAATCAACGATATTTTAATTGCGGCTGACGAAAAAACAAATTTTCGCTCGCTTCCGCTCCTGCAAATCGGCAATAAAACCGCGACTTATATTTACGACCACGAAACGCCGCGCCACCGCGCGACCGAAAGTTATACGGCTTTCGTTAAAATCGCCGAAGGCTGCGACCGACCGTGCGCTTTTTGTTCGATTCCCGCGATGCGCGGCAGCTTTAGAAGCCGCAGATTCGGTTCGATTTTAAAAGAAGCGCAGGATTTAGCCGCGCAGGGCGTCAAAGAATTGGTTTTAATCGCGCAGGATTCCTCGCGATACGGCGAAGATTTGGGCGAGCGTGACGCGCTCGCGAAATTGATTCGGGGCTTATGCGAAATCGAGGGAATTGAATGGGTGCGCGTGATGTACACTTACCCGACGCACGTTTCCGACGCTTTTTTGGACGTTTTGCGGGAAGAACCGAAAGCCGTTAAATATTTGGACATTCCTTTGCAGCACGCATCGCGCAATGTTTTAAAGTTGATGCGGCGCGGAGGAACGCGCGAGAGCCTGGAGCGTTTGATCGCCAGAGTGCGCGAGCGCGTTCCCGGAATTACGATTCGGACGACATTTATCGTCGGGTTTCCGGGCGAAACCGAAGCGGATTTTGAAGAATTGTTAACCTTCGTTCGCAATTGCCAGTTCGATAATGTCGGTGTTTTTACTTATTCGGACGAAGAAGGCACGCCCGCCTTTGATTTGCCGAACAAAGTTGACGCGAAAATTGCAAAAGGGCGTCGCGCGCGTTTGATGAAGGAGCAGGCAAAAATCAGCAAAAAGAAAAACGGCGAAAAAATCGGAAAAACTTTTCGAGTTTTGTTTGAAGGCACGTCGCAGGAATCGGATTTGTTATGGCAAGCCCGCCACGAAGGACAGGCTGCTGAAATTGACGGGTATATTTTGATAAACGATGCGCCCGATAATTTAGAGCCGAAAGTTGGCGAATTTTACACTGTCGAGGTTACAGAAGCTCATAGTTACGATTTGATTAGTAGAATTCTTTAATTTTGTTCGGATTAAAACTAAAGGATTAGCGGGGGGAGCCAAAATGGGTTAATATTTCATTGAAATATTAACCCGAATAATTTTTATGGAAGATTCGACCTCGCTGATTCATCAAAGCAATACCGAATTTGAGGAAAGCAAACGCCGAATTGACCGCGCTTTTTCAAATGTCAAAAAAAGCCGCACCGATTATCTGGCATTGTCTTTCGCCACGTTCGG
>DASVRD010000041.1:0-82902 GCA_036388775.1 Pyrinomonadaceae bacterium
GCAAACGGAGAATACACCGTAACTCCTTCAAAATCAGGAAACGTCAACGGCATTTCTCCGTCTGATGCGACTCTTATTTTGAGACATATAGCGGCAAACGGACAAGGACCGAATGTTTTGAATCCGAATCAGCGATTAGCGGCAGACGCCAGCGGCGATGGAAACATCACTCCGTTTGATGCAACGCTGATTCTGCGCTATATAGCCGCCGGCACACAAACAGCTAACACGGGACAAGTCGGTAATTGGAAATTTGATCCGGTTTCTCGTCCGTATCAGCCTTTGAACATTATGGTTTCAAACGACAACTACACAGCCATTCTAATTGGAGAAGTTAACGGCAACTGGGCGCCATAGGTTGATTTGCACTAAGCTGACACGGAATTAGAAAAGCCTTAATAAACTAAACGTAAGGTAAAAATCAGAGCGGTTGATGAACCGCTCTGATTTTTTCTTTACTCGGCAAAATTCGCTGCCAGCGTTCCAATCAAACCGAAAGGCGAAAGCGTGCGCCGCTCAAAACCGTTTTCCCGCAAGCCGGTTTCCGCAATCGTAACGGTTAACGATTGATTTTTCGACAAATCCGGCGCTGTTTGTTTTAACTGTTCGTCGCCGAAAATCCTGACAAATTGCGTCGCCGACTCCGAATCGCGCGTGAAAGTGCGAATGAAAGGTGCGCCTTCCGAAAGCTTTGTTTTCGTAAATTCCTGCCAGAAAACGCTTTTTGCCAGACTGTTTTCCCGCGTCGCCAAACACTTTGCCGCATCTTCGTTTTCTCCGAGCAGCAGCATTCCGGCGGTAAAAGTCGCGGCGCGATTGTTTGTTTGCGTCGCAGGCTCGATTGCGGCGAGCATTTTATTCGCGTCGCCGATTTTTACAATCGCAACCGTCTCGTTTTCTTTTTCGGAAAGCCGGGCGGTTGTTATTTCGTCGCCTGCGGCGCTCAAAAAATCGTTTGGCTGCCGGACTCCGTAAGGTTCGAGAAGTTTTCCGGCAACCTGCGCGAATGCAGCCGCGCCGAGCGTGTCGAGCTTTGCCGAAATCGCTAAAATTGTTCCGCGCCAAGCCGCGCCCGCATCTTTCAAATTGTAAACCGAAACGGAATATGTTTCAGAGGGAAGAAAATTTGCCGAATCAATCGCTGTTTGATTTGAAACGGTGAGCGGTTCGCGAAGTCGCGCAGACAAATCCGGCGGCACGTTAATAAAGTAACGATCTTCGATTTTGCCGTTCACGGCGCGCGCCGTCCAGCCGATTCCCGCGACGGTTTTTTCAATCATCGGCGGCAGCGATTGAGCGATTAAGCTCATCGCTGCAGGTTGTTCCGAGATTTGTCCGGCAAGAATGACCGAGCCGATTTGCGAAAGTTTTTTTACGCCTTCGCTCGTCACGTAACCGAATGCCAACGCATTGCCCGCCTCAGTATTCGCGCGCATTTCGGCTATTCTGGGCGATTGCGCGAGACTTGGGCGCAATTGGTTTTTCGCGTCGAAACACAATTTGATTGCAGATTCGTCGTTGCCGAAAATGATTGTCCCGCCCGCGACGGCGGCGAAAATCTTGCGTTCGTCTTTGAGCGAGCGAAAAATTGTCCAATTCAACCCTTCTCTTTCGAGTTTTTCCGCGCTCGCTTCATCGAATTGACGGCGAGCGAAATCGCCGATTTGTTTTTCGACAAAACGGGCGGCTGTTGATTGCGAAGTTTTAGTCTCGATGACGACGGCATAGCGCGGTTTAATTTTGAGAGTTTCTTCCGCTCCGGCGGCTTCGACGTTCATCAGTGCGACCGCAACCTGCGAGCGTCCGAAAACAACGGTTTCGCTCGAACCTAAATTGGCGTTTGCCAGAAAACGGCTGAGCCAGCCGAAGCTGCCGATATCTTTGCGGACGCCGAACTGCGGCGCTAATTCCCGCCAGGCATCGGTTTCGGTAAAATCCTGAAAAACACGCGGCAAATCGTCGGCTTCAAAATAAACCAGAGCGTCGAATGGAACATAGCCAGCCATTTCGACTCGCGCCGGATATTGCCAGTAAATCCAAACCAGGACAAAAGCGACAAGCAAAAACGGCAATAAAAACCAGAATCTTTTTTTCATCATTATGAGCGCAAATCTTTACGCAGATTATTTTAAACAAAACGGGCGAGGTTAAAGCCTCGCCCCGATGTTGTTCGATAAATTTATTTGCAGCCTCAGAAAGAAGGTTTCGCTGATAATGTTACCGTCGTCTGTTCCGTCGGCAAGGCTTCATCGGCTTCAATCGCTTCGGGCGTGGAACTTTCAGTGTCTTTCGGCGGCAAAAAGCTGTTGATTAAAATCATTCGCGCCACCAAGCGGACTTCCGGGCGTGAAAACTTGTCGGCGAGCGCCGCCGTGCGGTCAAAATCGGCTTTGGCGAGCTTTAAAATGTCTTTTTCAAACCCCGTCGCAAAATCCCTCGTGCCTCCGCCGCGTCCCATCTGCGATAAAATGCCGCCGCCGACCATTCCCGGAATTCCGCTCAGACGCAGTTCGTTTTCTTTGACGGCGGTTTCGCCCGCGATAAATTCGGCTATTTTGCTGACGCCTGTGAGCATATCGTCAATTTGATAAATCAAATTTTCGATTATTTCAAGCGATTGTTTCGGCTCGACAGAGGCGAGCGCGCGGGCAACGACGAGATGTTCGACGTAATGCGCCCAAAATTTCGGCTGCGGAGCGAATGTTTTTCTGGCTTCGGCTATCAATTCTTTGGCTTCTTCGATTTTGCCGTTGTCAGCGAAAGTAATGGCAATCTGCGACATTGCGGTCAGCCTTGCGGTGCGGTTTTTGATTAAGCTGAGAGCCGTCCGCGCGCCTTGCAGCGAAAACTCGCCTTTGGCGGATTCGACCGATTTTTGCAAATCTTTGAGTGCTTCTTCTTCTTTTTTATGGCGTTCGAGATATTTTTTATACTCATTGTTTTCATCCGCTTCGCCTTTTATCTCGACAGTTTTGTTTTCGGGTAACTTCGCTTTAATCTGCGCGGCATTGGAGGGGGAATATTTTTCGAGGATCGGCAAAATCTCGGGGATTTGTGTCACTTCGAGATGTGCTGGATCTATTTTTCCAACTCCCATTGTTGCAAGTTCAAAACGACCGAGCAAATTTGCCAATTCGCGCACCTCGGCTTCGGAGAGAAACGGCGTTTTTCCGATTTCTTTATCTTTTGCCCCGCGCTCGATTGAGTTCGCACCGTTTTTTAGCAAACTTACTGCGACGCGACGCGCCAAATCGTCGGTCGCCAGATTTGCCGATTTCACTTTTTTTGCAATTTCCTGCGCCAATTGCGCGCCGCGCTTTTTGTCTTTGAAATAAAGCCGAACGGCAAACGACGACAAATCTTCGGAAAGCCCAACGCTGAGACGCTTCAAGCCGATTTCGAGAGCTTTTTGCGGATCGTTTTGCGCGACTGTGCGCGCCAAACGGGTTTCGAGCGAGCTTTCGCGGTAATCGTCGGCAGTGGGAAGCTGCGTTCCGTTCCCATAAAGATTTGTTTTCGGTTTTCCGTCTTTATCGGCAGCGGGCGCAGGCTGACGGGTTTCGATCAAAAAACGATAAGCCGCTTCGCCGTCGTGTTTACCGATTGCCAGCACGAGTGATTCACGCAAATTGATAATGCTCTGCACATCCATTCGCGAGCCTTCGCCGGTCGTTAAATCATCGAGAAAGCTGAATAATTCGGCTTCTTCGGAAGCGGCGGTGAGCGCGGCTTTCTGCATTTGCGCCGTAATCATCTGGCGCACGTCCGATTCGGCGACTTTAAATGCCTGGCGCGCAGCCGTTTCATCGTATTCCCAGAGCAAATCAGCGGTCGCAATCAAAAACGCGAGACGATTTTCCGGCAAACTGAGCGTCGCCGCGTCTTTCGCCGTAGTTCGCAAAAAGCTAACGGCTTTTTCCTTAATTTCCGCCGGAAGCTGTTCGCTGCCTGCGGGCGAGGTTTTCGGAGCGGTCGCTTGCTGCGCCGGGGCGTTTAAAACAAACGAAAGAATGCAAGCTGCGCTTAATAAAAACTTGTGCAGAGTCATAAATTTGAATTGAGAGATAAATAAAATACGGAAAAACTCGAAAAAGTTTTCCCGTACAATTTACTTCAAAATCTACTATAAAGCGAGTTTAGTGACCTTCATATTCGCCTTGAGCTTGTTCGCGCTCGGTTTTTTCTCGGTCGGCGGCTTTCGGATCAAGCAGCGATTGCGTCAGTTTCAAACGCACGAACAAACGAATTTCAGGTCGCCCGAATTTTTCGGCAAGCGCCGCCGTGTGGACGAAATCAGCTTTAGCCAGATTTTTCACTAAATCGGTAGCGCGCTGGACGTGCATCAAACCGTGCCGGTTCATTGCCGAAAACAACAATTCTCCATTTTCAACCGAACCGTATTCGTAAAATTCATCGAGCGTGACGCCAGCATTGATGATTTCGTTCATCTGCGCGATGTTGTTTTCAATCATTGCAAACGCTTGTTCAGGATCGGCAAGCGAGTAAGCGTAAACGACTTGCAGGCTCGCCGTGAGCTGTTCCTGATTTTTCACTCTGCCCGGCAGAAGCTGAACGGCTTCTTCGAGCAGCTTTTTCGCCGCTTCCGTGTCGTTTTTGGCGGCAAGCGTCGTCGCCAGTTCAGCAATCGTATTGATTCGTTCGGTGTCCGAGCTTAGAGTTGCGAGAATTTTTCTGACTTCCTGCAAATCGCCTTTGCGCGCTTTGGCGAGCGGCAGAGCGGTTTCGATTTGCTCGAAAACGTAGGCGTAAGACTTGCGGTCTTTGATTTTCGAGGCAATCGTTTGAGCTTTTTCGGCGTCCTCTTCTTCGAGCGCTTTCCAAACCGCATCGGCGAGCCGCGTATCGCGCATCCCGGCATCCGATTTTTCGGCTTCGGCTAACAATTCGTCGGCGGTTTTACCTTCTTTTTCGGTGTAATACGAGCTTGATTCGGCTTGACTTTCGAGCTGGCTGACGGCTTCCGCTCCGAGTCTGGCTCTGATTCGCTGCGCGAGCGCGGGCGAGTAACGCGAGATGTCTTTCATCGTCGAGCTGAGAGCGTAAGGCGCGGGATTTCTTTCGGCGAGAAAAGCATTGCCCAAAAGCTCGACAAGTTCTTTCATTTCGGATTCGGTCAGCGCCGGAACGAGTTTTTTATCTTTGTCGCGAGCCGCTTGACGATTTAACTCGGAAACCGCCGAAAGAAACGACGAAACCTGCCAAAAATCAATTTCGGTGACAGCGGGACGCATTGTGTCGCCGGATATTGAAATATTAGCGTTTGTCATCGTTCCCGACATATTCGAAACATTTGCCGAAGCTGCTGAGGGCGTGCGGATTTTGACCGATTTGGCTTTGGCGAGAACATCGCGGCTCAGTTTAGCGGCTAATTCGGAATCTTTTTTGTACAAATCTTTGAGCGATTCGACGAGCTGATAAGAAATGCCGTCTTTAAGTTGATTTTTGGCGAGTGAGTAAGCCTTGTCCGGGTCTTTTTTGGCGATAGCGGCGGCAAGCTGCAATTCCAAGCCTTGCTCGCTCATCGGATCGTAGCCTTCGCCCGGCTGTTTGTCATTTGATTTTAGAGATTGCAGCGCGCCCAAAGCCATTTGCGGATCGTGCGGCGCGAGCGTTAAAACATATTCGCGACGCAATTCCGAAATAGCGTAGCGTTTGCTGTAGTCCTCTGCTTGTTTGGAAGATAATTTCGCCTCGTCCGGCGCATCTGTAGTTGTTTCAATAGATGCCAACAGATTCTGCAATTCGACGAGCGCGTTTTGAAACATCGCGCGCGCCGCTTTTTCGTCTTCGTCCCACATCAAATCGGCGGCGAGCGTTTGCGCGCGGATGCGGTTTTCGGGCAAAGCGAATTGTTGAGATTCGCGCGAGACGGCTTTTAAAAGCTCGACAGCTTTGGTTTTGAGTTCCGGCGAAAGCTCCTCCGGTTTATTTTCTGCGGGTTTGTTGATGGGCGGGACGGTTGTTTGAAACAACAGCCATAAAACGAGCGAGAAAGCCGACAATTTATGCAAAATCATTGATGTCTCCGAGACGAACTTGTGTCGCGGCGAATTGTAGCTTAAAAGCTGTTCGTCGCGCTATGTTTACGAACGAGAATCAGTGATTTTGCTTGCAAACTTTTGCGGCTTTGTTTACGCCGTCAAGATTACGGCTTTGGCGCCGGTTAGTTCCGAGAAATCTTTGGTGAAAACCGTGTCCACGCGGCGAACTTTGGAAACGGTTTCGACTAGTTCTTCGGTTGCAATAAAACCGTCTTCGGCGTGCGCGATTGTCCATTGTTTGAGATGCGCGGCTGATTGCAGCAAATCTTCGACGAGCCGCAGATATTGAAATTTGGTTTGAACATGCGTTCCGAGACGCCCGATCTGCGCCGTTTCGAGCGAGTCCCAAAAAGAATCCGTTCCGCGCGTCCATTCTTCGCGCCACGCAGCCCAGCCGATGCTCGCACGGATCGTGTTGTTGTGACCGCGCGGGAGGCGCAAAAACATTACGTCGGCGTAAACTTCCGCGAGAAAATCTTTGGTGTCGCGGTTTGAGCAGGAATTGGTTTTGCCGTTGTCGAACGGCGGATGCAAAGTGTTCCAGACGCGGCGATAAACCTGCGAAAGCGGCTGGCGCAGCTCCAGAGTATTCTCGTCAAAAGACAAAACATAATCGCCGACCGCCATTCCGATTGAGAGCGCGACGGCTCGCGCAAACGGAGATTCGAGCCGTTCGATGTTTTCGCGCACGTTGTCGAACCACCAAGCATCGGTTTCGTTAAACCAATTTCTGAGAGACGGATTATACAGGCGGTGACGCGGAACGTAAGCGTCTTCCAAAACGACGGCGACAGCTTCTTCGGTTAAAATCACAGAGTTGTTTTGAACGAACGCCGTCGCGCGCGTCCAATTCGACTGCAAAAAATCGTTTGCCGCGACGCGCGCGCCGAAACGCTTCAAATAAGCGCCGAGCGCCGGTTCGCCGACGAGCGGGAGCGCGACCGAATCGAACTGCAAACGGCGCAAAACGTTTAATTCAAAAGCCAGCCAGCCTTTCGGCAGCGAGCCGGAATCGGACTGTTTCATAAGGTTCAAAGTTCAAGGTTCAAAGTTCAAGGTTCAAAGCAAAAATAACTTTGAACCTTGAACTTTGAACCTTGAACCGGCATTTACATTCCCTGATACAGCGTTCGGCGCGGCGGTTCGATGATTGGCGCGTCAAACATCGCCGCCGCGTTTTCGGCGCTGGATTTGAGTTCTTCCATTTCTTCCGGCAAAGACAAAAACGCCAGACAAACGCGCGGATCGAACGCAAGCCCAGCCCACTGAGCCAGATATTTGCGCGCTTCTGCAACCGGCAGCGCCGGGCTGTACGGGCGATTATCGGTAACGGCGGTGTAAGTATCAACTACTCGCAAAATGCGCGCGCCGAGCGGAATTTGTTCGCGTCTTAAACCGTCCGGATAGCCTTCGCCGTTCCACCATTCGTGATGCCAGCGCACGAGAAGCTGCACGGCGCGGCTCAAATTCCGCTTGGCGGCTTCCTGTTCGCCGATAACCGGATGACGCATTAAATCGAGCCGTTCTTCGGGCGAAAGCATCGTGCTGCGCCGGATATAATCGCGGTTCATCACCAGCTCACCGACATCGTGAACGAGCGCGGCTTGACGCAGGCTCTGCCGGTCGTGCGGCGCGAGATTGAATTGACGCGCGACGGCTTCGGCGAGCGCAGCCATTCGCGCGGCGTGCGGTCGCACATAACCTTCAAAACGATCAATTTCGGCGGCAAGAGAAAGCAGCGATTCATCCAACTTTGTGTCACGCGCCGATAATTCCAGAAAAGACATAGCAAATCTTTCGAGCGAAGTCGTAAATGCCTAAACTTTTTGACCCCAGAAATTAGACTCTAGACTCTGGACTGTTGCGCCGTCAAATTGTCGAGAATTCGTTTTGCCCTCTGATTATTCGGTTCCAACATCAAAACGCGCCGGACTTCGCCTTCGGCGCGTTTATTCAGGCGCTGTTCCAGATAAAACTCGGCGAGATGCAGGCGATATTCGGTGTTGTTCGGCTCGATTTTGAGCGCGGTCATAAATTCGTTTTCGGCTTGATGGCGATATTTGGGAACGGCGATTAGAGAACGCGCGTAAGCTGCGTGGTAACCGGCAACTTTCGGATCGAGCTGGATTGCGCGGGTAAATTGCCGAATCGCTTCCAGATAATTTCCGTCATCAAACGCTTTTTTCCCGGCTTCAAAGCAGCCTTCGGGCGTCGCCGCCTTCGCTGCGTCGGCGGCACTCGATTTGCGGATTTTAAAATCGTAAAGCTCGCGCGATTTTTTGTCTTTGAGCGCGTCGTAAGCCTGAGAAACGCGCGTGAAAGATTCCTGCAATTTAGAGCGCAAAGCGTTCTCGTCATTATGAAACTTATCCGGGTGAAACTGTTTGGCGAGCGCAAAATAAGCTCGTTTGATTTCGCTCTCCTCAACTTTTTGGTCAATGCCCAAAACCTGATAATGATTTTGCGCCTTTGCCGTTCGCTTCAAATATTCTTCCAACTCGCGCTTTTCTTTTTCTTCGCTCGTTTCCGGCTGCGGTTGAATTGATTCGATTTTTTTAACTTCCGTCGCAATCGGTTCGGCGGAAGTTTCTTCCGTCGGCGATTCTGCTGATTCTGGAGCCGTGCGCGAAACCGGAGCGATTTTAGCGGCTTGAATTTGCGCGAGCTTTTCTTCCGTAAACGCGCCAATCCAATTATAACGATTCAAAAAACCGCCGAGCCAGAGAACGTAAACCGAGCGCGGCAAAATCGTGCCGGGCAAGCCGGAAACTGTTTGCAGCTCTTCAAAAGTTAAAACCTGCTCAAAACGCGACAGCAAAAACGCTTCCTGCGGGTGCAGATCAACATCGGCGGGAAACGCGGACTGCACCGCGAAAGATTCGGCTGCTGATCGAAATTTGTTAAAAACCAATTCGTTCGGCGCAAGTCTGGCGGCTTCGGCAAGCAGCGGCGGCAAATTCGGCTTGACGCGAAAATCTTCGCGCACGCGAACGAGCGGCGTGAAAACCCATTCTCCGGCAAACCATGAAAGCGCAAATCGCAGAATTTCGGCGGCTTGCCGCGATTGCAGCTCGCGCAGACCTGCTTGCATCAATTTTCCGGCGGCAACGAGCTTTTCGCCGAGTTCAAAATCGTTATTCGTCGAACGAAACTGGCTCAATTCGTCGGCAGATATAATTCCCGAAGCGACGGCGATTTCCGACAAACGATGCTGTCGCAAATTTGAAGCGGCATAAACGGTCGTCCCATTTTCGAGATAAACGGCAATTTTATGATTCTCGCGCGACAGTCGAAACGAACCGCTCAAGTGAAAAAAAGCGGCTTCGGTCAGCAATTCCGCCAGCGGGAATACAGACAGTTTTCCGTTCGTTTCGAGATTTGAAGTTGATGACATTGGATAATTTCTGCGATTTTGAAAAGGATGTGACTGTGAGCGGCGCGAGGTAAAGCCGGCTGTTGAAATAATAAAGCAGTTTGAGCATTGAACGCAACCGAATTTAAGGAAGAACCGCCTGTGCTAGGATTTTAGGATATGCTGCACGATTTTGAGCTTGCAGGGCGGCGCGTCCGTCTCTGGCAGCGAACGGGCGAAAGCTACGAGCATATTTTAATGAAAGCGCTCGGCTATGCAATGTTTGTGGGCGAATTTCCCGATTTGGAAATCGAGAAAAAAGTCGGTCTGCGCTACAAACCCGATTTGGTCGCTCAAAATGCGGGCGGCGATTTTTTATTCTGGGGCGAATGCGGCTCCAATTCGATTCGCAAAACCGCCTGGCTCTTAAAACACGCCCGCGTCGAGCGTCTGGTTTTATTCAAAATCGGGCAAAACGTTTCTCAACTCACCGAACAATTGCAGGATGAAATCCCGGCGCGCTATCGCCCCCAGGGAAAATTGAGCTTGATCAACTTCAACTCCGAAATCGTCGAATTTACCGCCGACCACAAAATCAATCGCGTTTTGCCGCAATGGTTTACCGAAATAAAATTTTGATAAACCTTTAAAATGCCAGCATCGTATTAAAGGCATTACATTTCAAATAATCAAAAACGCGGGGTGTTCAATGAAAAGGGAAGAGCTTATGACCGAAAATCGAAGAGATTTTCTCTGTCGCGGTTTGCTTTTAACGGCATTCTCGATAATTGCCGCGTCGTGTCAGGCACAGACTCGTCAGCAATCCACGACTGCCGCGAAACAGTTGCGCCGCGTCGGCGCAGGATGTGACGGCTGCGAAGGGATTTACGAAGGAATGCCCGAAAATTTAAGTTGGCAAACTGCGATTGCCGATGCCAAAGAACCTGGTGAGCGAATTGAAATCAGCGGCGTAATTTACAAATCGGACGGCAAAACGCCAGCGCCCGACGTGATTTTGTACGTTTATCACACCGACGCCAAAGGCTATTATTCGCCCGCGCCCGGAGCAGCCGGAAACGCGCGCCGTCACGGTCATTTGCGCGGCTGGATGAAAACAAATGCGAAGGGCGAATATAAATTTACCAGCATTCGACCGGCTTCCTACCCGAACAGCCGCAATCCGCAGCACATTCATCCGATTCTCAAAGAACCGGATACGAACGAATACTGGATTGACGAATATATTTTTGAGGACGATCCGTTGGTTACAAAAGAGCATCGCGCAAGTTTGAAAAATTACGGCGGTTCGGGAGTGATTCGATTAACCAAACAGAACGGCGTCTGGGTCGGGAGACGCGATATTACGCTCGGTTTAAATGTTCCGAATTATAATTGAAAATTATTTATTCGTCGCCATTACGACTCGTTCGAGCTTAACGCGCGCCGAATCGCTGTCCAGACTTTGTTCGGCTAGTCTGGCTGCCTGCATTTCGGATTTCGCCGCGCCGCCGATAATCAGCGCCGCCGCCGCGTTTAAAACGACCAGAGCGCGGGCTTCGTCGCGTCGTTTTCCGCTCAAGACTTCGCGGATAATTTGCGCGCTCGCTTCCGGCTCGGCGGCGCGTAAATTTTCAGTATTGCCGCGTTTTAAACCGAAATCTTCCGGCGTAATCGTAAAACGGTTGAGCTTTCCATCCGCAGCTTCGACCACATTTGTTTCGCCCGCGATTGTTAATTCATCGAGACCGTCCGAACCGTGAACAACCCAGGCTCGTTTTGTGCCGAGCGCAGACAGTGCTTCGGCAACCGGCGCGAGCAGCGAAGGATGCCAGACGCCGACGATTTGAAACGGTGGGCGCGCCGGATTGACAAGCGCGCCGAGCAGATTGAAAGTCGTCCGCAATCCTAATTTTCTTCTGACGCTGGAGATTAGATTCATCTGCGGGTGAAAAACCTGAGCGGGCAGAAAACCGATTCCCGCGCCATTAAACGCGGCGTAAGCGTTTTCTCGCGCGCGTACTTCGCCACCCTCGTTTTTGGAAAAATGCAGTCGAACGCCGAGCGATTCGAGAACTTCGGCGCTTCCCGTTTGACTGCTGACACGGCGATTGACTTGTTTCGCCACCGCCAAACCCGCTCCCGCAACAACAAATGCAACGGCTGTCGAAACGTTAAAAGTTTTCGCGCGGCTTGAGCCGGTGCCGGAAACGTCTATAAATTTTTGTTTGCGAGTTTCAAAATTTGCGGCTCGCTCGCGCATCACCGTCGCCATTCCCGCCAATTCTTCCGAAGTTTCGCCTTTTGCCGCCAGCGCGACCAGAGCGGCTGCGATTTGCTCGACGCTCGCCCGTTCGCGATTGAGCAGAGCGCGCAAAAAATCCGCCGCTTCTTCTGCGGACAAATCTTCGCCGCGCATCAAGCGCCACAAAAACAGGCGAAGCGGCGTGTCGGCTGCGCTTCCGGGTGACAAAGCGGGCAAAGCGGCAAATTTGAACCAATCGGTTTTCGACATAAAAGCCGTAACTAAATCTAATCTGGATTTAGGTTAAGAGATTTTTCACCAAAGAAATACCGGGACACAAAAAATTTGATTTTGTTTATTATTCCAGTTTATTTCGCGGCTTGAAGCATTTTGATGATGTCCTCGCGTTTGGATTGACGCGCCCAATCGAGCGCACTGCGACCTTTGGCGTCCTTCAAATCACGGCGAGCGCCCGCTTTTAAAAGCTCTTCGACGACTTCAGTTTTGCCGTCGGCAGCGGCGTATATCAAAGCCGTGCTTCCGTTCGATTCCTGATGATTGATGTCTGCTCCGCGCGATAGAAATTCTCTTACTAAATCCAATTGATTGTTGATTGCAGATTCGGTCAAAACCGTTCCGCCGTGCTGGTCGGCGGCATTGACGTTTGCGCCTTTTTCCAGAAATTTTTGAACCAAATCGAATTGATTTTTGTTTGCGGCGGACATCAAAGGCGTGCGTCCTTCGGCTCCGGCGGCGTTAACATCCGCGCCTCGTTCGAGCAGCAAATTAACGATTTCCGGTTTGTCTTTGCGAATCGCGTAGAGCAGCGCCGTGTCGCCTTTGCCGTCTTTGCCGTTGATGTTAGCGCCGCCGTCGAGCAAAGCTTTGACGGCTTTTGCGTCGCCTTTCTGCGCGGCGAGCGTGAGCGGCGTTTCGCCCTGGTCGTTTTTTGATTCGGGCGACATTCCGGCGGCGAGAAAAGCATTAACCGTCCGCAATTCGCCGTTTCTGACCGCATCGAGAAACGATTTTTCCGAATATTGGACGCCGCGCATTTTTAAGTCCTGCTTTGCCATTTCGGGAGAGACTTTGACTTCTCGCTGCTGGCAAGCGGCGGAAAAAACGGCGAAAAACAGAGCTGCGACAAAAAAACTGTAAAAATATTTCATCAAAAATCTCCGATTAAATTTTAACACCGAAACAGGACGCAAAAAAACGCGCGAGCTTTCGGAGAAACCGCGCGTTTGATTTCTAAAATTTTGCCGCCGTGTTTATTCGCCTAAAAATCGGCTCTGCCAACCGTTTTGCACATCATCAACCGTTAGAGCGCCGAGCAGATAAACCATTTCGCCGTTTTTCTTGCGAAGAATCAGGCTGTATTCGCCTTTCGGCGTGTTTTCGGCGGCGGTAACTTGAAAACTCAAAACCGACGCTTCCGAACCATAATCCTGCGGCGCGAGACTCGCCGCAACGACGCTAAAAAGCGGCGAGCTGGTTTCGACGCCAGCCAAATCTTCGGAGTTGAAATCTCCGCCGACGAAAATCATATACGAACGCCCGGCGTTTACCGGTACGGCGACGGTCGAAAGTTGTCCGTTAAAGCCGACTAGCCGGAAATTGAAAGTTTTGCGAGGGAAGCTCAAGTTGCGGTTGAGCATTGCGGTTGCTTCGGAATCAGTCTCAACCTCACCGATTTTGACGGCGCTTGTTTTTCCTTCTTTGATTGATTGGGCGAAAACTTTATACTTTCCGTAGGGCAATCCGCCCAAATTAAACATTCCGCTTTCGTTAGTTTTTGATGTGGCGATGAGCCGTCCGTCCGCTTCAGTTTCAGCCCAGACTATCAAATTCGTCAACGGTTTTCCGCTTCCGGTCGAAAGAGTTCCGGCGATTGTGCCGCAGCAATCAACGGCGTCAGTTTTTCCGCCGTAAAGCATGCGAATTCCGGCGCGGTCGTCATCCGACAAAGTGCGCGGCGCGAAAGCCGGAAGCCCGTAAATCCCGTTTTTGCCTTGCTGCGGATGCATTGTCGCGCCTAAAACATCGGTGTGACTCAAACCGAGCAGATGCCCGATTTCGTGCGTAACGGTCGCTTGTAAATCGAAAGTTTCCGGGCTGCCGTCGGTAGAAAATTGCTGTTGCGGGTTAAGCGCGATGTCGGCTTCGCTGAGCAAGCCGCGTTTGGTAAAAAAGACGCGCGTGCGCCCCGCCAATTCGCTCGCTTCGCCGGCAAACGAGGCGAGATTTTCCGGCGCTGAGGCAATTGTCAAAAGACTCGTTCCGTCGCCTTCCGAATTTGCGGCATTAATGCCGGTTTTGTCAGTCCAGATGAGATTGAATTTGATATTTGCCGCTTGTTCCCAAGCCGCCAGGCTGCGCTCGATTGCGCCCGAAATATCGCTGCCGGATTTGATGTTCGGAGCTTGTTTTAATGAATTTGAAACTGCGAGCGTAATGGTCGCGCCCGATTTCCAGCGTAGCGGAATTTTTCCGCCCGCATCGGCAAATTGCGGTTCGTAGGCGCGCGGAACGGCGAACGACGCGAAAATCAGCAGCGCCGCCGAGATTAAATGGATTGTTTTTCTCCAACCGTTCGCCATTCGTTAAAACTAGCTTTCGATTTCCGACGTTTTGCCTTCGAGGTTTGCAAAAGCGACGGTTAAAAGCAGAGCGACCAAACCCAAAGTCGCTAAAATATAAAGCACGTCAATGCGTTCGTAATATAAAAGAGCCACGATTACAGCCGCGACAATCGCGCCGTAGATGAGCGTCATCATCCGGCGGCTTAAACCTTTTCGTTTTGGTTCAATGTTACTAGCCAAGTTTTTAAGAAATCCTTTCTCGCGTATGCCAAAATAAGAGGCAATTTAATTTAGCATAAATCAAAGAGGATTTGCGAAACCTGCTTGACAAATTTCGTCACCCGAAAGAGTGATTTTTGCATCGCACAAATGCGGCAGGCGGTTTATAAAAATAAAAACTATCATTGATTTATCGGTTTGAAACCGGAATTTTAAGGGGAGAAGCAAAAAGATGATTGTTTTAAGACGCTCAGAAGAAAGAGGACACGCCGATTACGGCTGGCTCGATACGCGCTACACATTTTCTTTCAGCGATTATTACGACCCGCGTTTTATGGGTTTCCGCGATTTGCGCGTGATAAATGAAGATTACGTGGCGGGCGGAGAAGGTTTTCCGACTCATGGACACCGCGATATGGAAATTTTGACCTGCGTCGTCGAAGGCGCTCTCGAACACCGCGACAGTACCGGCGGAAACGGCGTTATTCGTCCCGGTGAATGGCAGCGAATGACCGCTGGAACCGGCGTTCGGCACAGCGAATTTAACGCTTCGGAAACCGAACGGGTTCATTTGCTGCAAATCTGGATTTTGCCGGAAAAGGAGAATTTAACGCCCGATTACGAGCAAAAGTTTTTCGCTCCTGAAGAAAAGCAGGGAAAATTGCGGCTCGTCGCTTCGCCTGATGCGAGCGACGGTTCGCTGAAAATCAACCAGAACGCGGCGGTTTACAACGGAATAATTCCGGCGGGCGAAACCGCCGAACATCGCCTTGAAAAAGGCAGATACGCCTGGCTGCAAATCATCAAAGGCTCGATTGATTTAAACGGTAACCGGATGAAAGCCGGCGACGGCGCGGCTGTTAGCGAAGAAGAAATTTTGATGATCAAAGCCGATGCCGAAAGCGAAGTTTTGCTTTTCGATTTAGCTTAAAAATAAAGCGAAACTAAAGGAAGACTAAAAACTAAAAATAAAATTACTTCGCGTCCTTCGCGTAAATCCTTTGCGTCCTTTGCGGTTTAATTCCCAATTATGAAACGAATTAGACCGCAAAGGACGCAAAGTAATTTTTGTTGTGATTGATAATTCGTAATTTTTTTTCCGCGCTTGTATAATTAGCTCGCCGAATTTGACGGCAAATTTTCTCCCGAATTTTGAATTTTCGAGCAAAATCTCAATGAACGAAACATTGGAAAAAGGAAAAATCGTAACGATTTTCGGCGGCTCTCGCTGCGGCGAAAATTCCGAAGAATATCGGCAGGCGTATCGCGTCGGCTCGCTGCTTGCCGAAGCCGGTTTTACGATTTGCACGGGCGGTTATCTCGGCGTAATGGAAGGGGCTTCGCGCGGCGCGCGGGAAAGAGGCGGGCGCGTTCTCGGAATCGTGATGAATCAATTCAAGGGCGAGCCGAATCGTTTTTTAACCGACAAAGTTGCAAGCAATCATTTTTACGAAAGATTGCAAAATTTGATTACGCGCTCGGTCGGTTTCATCGCTCTGCGCGGCGGAATGGGAACAGTGACGGAAGTCTCGCTCGTCTGGAACAAGCTCCAAACCGGCGTGATAGCGCCGCATCCGCTCGTTCTGCTCGGTGATAGCTGGCGTCCCGTAGTCAAATGCTGGCAGGAAAATCTGGTTGTCAGCGACGCGGACGTTTCTTTCCTCGATTTTGCCCGAACGCCGGAAGAAGCTGTTAAAATTATCATTGAAAAATCTTGAAATTTGTTCGTAGTTCGTCGTTCGTTGATCGTTGCAAAAGCAATCAACAACGAACGACGAACTACGAACTACGAACAAATTTATGAATTGTCCCCGATGCAATGCGGCTTTAGCCGAAAACGCCAGATTTTGCGGCGCTTGCGGTTTAACTTTGCAAGCCGCGCCGCCACCGCCGCAACAACCGGCTTCCGGTTATACGCCGCAAGTCCAGCAAACTTATAACAATCCGCCGGGCGGCGGTGCGTTTCATTTCGATTCGGACGGGCGCGGGCAGGGACGCGGCTATACCTGGGAAATCCAGCATCCGGGTTCGTTTGCGCTCGCCATTGTTAAACTACAAGCCGAACAATCAATTTCGGCGGAAGCCGGAGCGATGGTTTCGATGTCTGCAAACGTCGAGCTGCAATCGCAGATGAAAGGCGGAGTTTTCGGCGCGCTAAAACGCGCGGTCGGCGGCGAATCGGCTTTTGTTTCGACGTTTACGGCTCGCGGCGGCGCGGGCGAAGTCGCTCTTGCGCCGGGCGCGCCGGGAGATATTGCCGGAATCGAGATTCAGAATCAAACGTTTTTCGTGCAGGCGAGTTCATATCTGGCAGGCGACACGAGCTTGCAGGTCGAGACAAAATTCGGCGGGATGAAATCATGGCTTGGCGGCGAAGGCTTATTCCTGCTGCAAGTTTCGGGAACCGGGCTTTTGCTGCTTTCTTCATTCGGAGCGATTCACCGGAAAAAGCTCGCGGCGGGCGAGCGTTATGTGATTGACACAGGGCATCTCGTCGCCTGGGAAGGGCAAATGCAGTATCAGACGAGAAAAGCTGCGCGCGGATTTTTCCAAAGCGTTTTCAGCGGCGAGGGTTTGGTTTCCGATTTTATGGGACCCGGCGAAATTTTGATTCAAACCAGAAATCTCGCAGCCTTTGCCGGACTTTTGAAACCGTTCTTCCCGACGCAGAGCAGCGGCAGCGGCGGCGGTTTTAGTTTTGGTAGTTAAAAATGGCGAAGTTTTACACTGAATTAGACAATTCCCTGCGGCGTTTTATCGCCGAGCAAAAGATTTTCTTCACCGCTTCCGCGCCGAACGACGGGCGAGTTAATCTTTCGCCCAAAGGAATGGACAGTTTTCGCTGCCTTGACAGTAAAACCGTGGCTTATCTGGATTTGACCGGAAGCGGAAACGAAACCGCCGCTCATATTTTCGAAAACGGCAGGTTGACGATTATGTTTTGCAGCTTTACGGAAAAGCCTCTGATTCTGAGGCTTTACGGGCGCGGGCGCGTTGTTCGGAAAAATGACGAAGACTGGAATCGTTTGTATTCAAACTTCACGCCGATTATTGGCGAGCGGCAAATCATCGTTCTCGAAATTGAATCGCTACAAACGTCCTGCGGTTTCGCAGTTCCGGTTTATGAGTTGAAAGAGGAACGCGAAAAGCTCGTTGAATGGGCTGAAAATAAAGGCGAAAGCGGATTGCTCGAATATCGTCAGACTAAAAATAAAATCAGCATTGACGGTTTGCCGACACATTTAAACGAATAAGTGATTATGTTTGATAGGGATTTTCCGGGAACCGGCAAAACGGTCGGCATTTTGGGAGTGCCGCTCGGTTTTGCGGCTAGTACAGTTGGCAGCGAGCTTGGACCGCAGGCGATTCGCCAGCAAAAATTAAAAGAAAGAATCGAAACGCTCGGTTACCGCGTGCAGGATTTCGGCGATTTGAATTTGCAGCACCCGGATCGCCCCGCCGAACCGGGCGAAAATCCGCGTTTTTTGCGCGAAATGGTCGCGGCGAGCGATTTGATTTGTCCCTCGATGTCGAACGTTTTTCGTGAAACCGACATTCCGTTAATTTTGGGCGGCGACCATTCGATTGCGATGGCGACATTAAGCGGAGTTTCTTCGCATTTTCGCAAGGAGAATCAGGAAATCGGATTGATTTGGTTCGATGCTCACGCAGACATCAATACGCCTGAAACATCGCATTCGGGAAATCTGCACGGAATGCCGCTCGCGGTTTTGTTCGGCAAAGGAGCGCCTGAACTGACAAATTTGTGCGGTTTTGCGCCGAAGCTCAATCCGAAATTTTGCGCTCACATAGGCGCGCGCGATTTGGATTTGGGAGAAAAGCGAATGATCCGCGAATTGGGTTTGCGCGCGTTTACGATGAACGAAATTGATCGGCGCGGAATGAATGGCTGTATTGAAGACGCAATCGTAATTGCTTCACAAGCGCCGGGCGGTTTTGCCGTGACGTTTGACGTTGACGTTTTAGACCCTCTGGACGCGCCCGGTTCCGGGACGCTCGTGCGCGGCGGCATTTCTTACCGCGAAGCCCATCTCGCGCTCGAACGAATCGCCGAAACCGGCAAAATGCGCTCGTTTGAAATCGTCGAAGTCAACCCGACTTTGGACACCAACAACCGGACTGCGGAACTAGCCGTCGAATTGATTCTCTCAGCGCTCGGCAAAACGATTTTATGAATAGTAATTAGTAATAAGTAATTAGTAATAAGTTTTTGGAACTTTAAAGTTAAATGTTGAAACAAACTCAACAACTTCAAAATTAAACTATTACTTATTACTTATTACTTATTACTGATTACTGATTACCTATTTATGAATAAAACCAGAATCGGCGTTATTTTCGGCGGGCGTTCGGGGGAACATGAAGTTTCAATTCGCTCGGCACAGTCGGTGATTGAAGCGATTGACACCGAGCGATACGAAATCGTTCCGATGGCGATTGCCAAAAACGGCAAATGGCTGTCTCCGGCGGAATCGGCTTTGCTTTTTCCGGCGGAAACGCGGCAGCTTTTGGAACAGCAAATTTCCATTAAAGAAACCCGCGCCGTCGCTCTGATCGGCGACCCGACTTATCAGGGTTTAACTCTTTTGAAAACAAGCAGCGAAAATTCGCAGCCGCTCGATGTCGTTTTTCCGTGTCTGCACGGAACTTACGGCGAAGACGGAACGATTCAGGGGCTTTTTGAAATGGCTGGTATTCCGTATATCGGCTCCGGTGTGCTGGCTTCGTCGTGCGGGATGGACAAAGTTACGATGAAAGCTCTATTCCGGGACGCAGGTTTGCCGATGTGCCGCTACACCTGGTTTTTGCGCCGCGATTTTGAAGCCGTGCCCGATGCCTGCGTTAAAAGAATCAAAAACGAAGTCGGGTTTCCGGTTTTCGTCAAACCGGCAAATCTCGGTTCGTCCGTTGGAGTTTCGCGCGCCGATGATGATGAAGGCTTGCATAAAGCGATTGAATTGGCGGCGCGTTTCGACCGCAAAATCATTGTCGAAGAAGGATTGGACGCGCGCGAAATCGAAGTCGCCGTGATGGGCAACGACGAACCGCAAGCGAGCTTGCCGGGCGAATATATTATTTTTGACGAGAACGCCAAATTTCTCGATTACGAAGAAAAATACAAAGGCACGGGACACAACGAATTCGTCGTCCCCGCGCCGCTCGATTCGGAAATGATCGAGCAAATCCGCGATTTGGCAAAAATCGCTTTCAAAGCCGTTGACGGTTCCGGCTTATCGCGCGTTGATTTCTTTTTGCGCCGAGACAACGGCGAATTGCTTATTAACGAAATCAACACGCTGCCCGGTTTGACCGAAGTTTCCGGCTTCCCCAAAATGTGGGCGGCGTCGGGAAAACCTTTTTCGCAGGTGATTGACGAATTGGTCACGCTTGCCTTTGAACGATTTGAGGATAAGTCGCGCAATCAAACGAGTCTTTAATTAAAAATGCTTATGACAAATGATTATGAAGCAATGCTGAAAGTTGCGATTGAAGAAGCCAGAGAAGGTTTGGCGGAAGGTGGAATTCCAATCGGAGCGGCGTTGTTTGACGAAAACGGTAATTTGCTTGGGCGCGGGCATAATCGCCGCGTGCAGGAAAACGATCCGTCGGTTCACGGCGAAACCGACGCTTTTCGCAAAGCCGGGCGGCAGCGAAGTTATCGTGACAAAATTATGGTCACGACGCTCGCGCCGTGCTGGTATTGCAGCGGTCTTGTGAGGCAGTTTCAAATCGGCACGGTCGTCGTCGGCGAATCGGTAAATTTTAGCGGCGGCGTTGATTGGCTGCGTGAAAACGGCGTCAAAGTCGTTGACCTCGAATCGAAAGAATGCATCGAAATGCTGGCAAATTATATCGCCGCCAACCCGGAAGTTTGGAATGAGGACATCGGCGAAGAATAATTAAAATAAAGTTTGAAGAAATGTCTTGCGCTCTAAGTTTTCCATTAACGCCTTTTCACTGTTTCTTTCAGAAACGGTCGCCGAAAGAAATCGTCGAACAAATCGCCGAATTGAAGGAAAAAGACGATTTTTCACGGATTCGCTGCCCGCTTTGTAAATGGCAGCCGACGAAAGCGAGCCGCTGGTGCTGCGCCGATTGCGGTTTTCCTGAATTTTATTTCGGCGGCTGCTATACATTTTGGAATACGTTTGAAACCGGCGGCTCATGTCCCGGCTGTCGTCATCTCTGGCGCTGGACATCTTGTTTGCGTTGCGAAGGCTGGTCTCTGCACGCAGATTGGTACGCAAGCGAAACGGACAAATTATAATGAAAATCCTCGAAACCGAGCGGCTCGTTCTTCGTCAGATTTCGGTTGAAGACGCCGACTTTATTCTTGATTTATTAAATCAGCCTTCATTCGTCAAATACATCGGCGACCGAAATCTGAGAACGATTGACGACGCGCGCCAATATATTTTGACTCGATTCGTCGCTTCTTACGAGCAATTCGGCTATGGATTTTATTTGGTCGAATTAAAGCAAAACGAAGCTCCGATTGGAATTTGCGGGCTGGTCAAGCGCGAGACATTGCCGGATGTTGACATCGGTTTTGCCTTTGTGCCGGATTATTGGTCGCAGGGCTACGCTTTTGAATCGGCGCAAGCCGTAATGGATTACGCAAAAAACGTTCTAAAACTCAAACGCATTTTAGCGATTACTACAAAAGACAATGAAAGCTCCGGGAAACTGCTCAGTAAAATTGGTCTTAAATTTGAGCGTTTAATTCATTTGAATGAAGAGGAACTTAAACTGTTTTCAGTAGATTTATAAAAAGCCCCAAAATTCGGAGCTTTAACCTTAAAGCTCGCTTTATAAATTAGGATTTGGATTTACTTTTTTCCGTTATCTAAAATTGCTGATTAATACAACATCATTAGTTTCTATGCCGCGCGAGAATGTTAGCTGCTTGCCATCTGCTGACGGGGCGAACCGAAATATCCTTTCAGTTTTAAAGTCGGTCAATTGTTTCGGCGAGCCGCCTTCCAGGGGTTGAAGCCAAATATTACCAATTCCGCCTATCGTATCTATATAGGTCAATGCCCGCCCATCCGATGTCCAATGAATATCAGCCCAAGTTTTCGCAGTGGGTGAAGTGCTGAAAGATTTAATCGGGTCGCCGCCTTCGATAGGAACGACTATCAGCTTGATTATTCCGGTTTCTTCATTTCCGTGCCAAGCCGCTATCATGTTTCCGTCCGGTGAAACGGCTCCCCAGGTTGAATCGTAATCTGTTAACTGTACGGGCAAGCTGTTTTCTTCAAGCGACATTTTCCACAAATTTACTTTTCTTGTGTCGCTTGATGTGTAAACCACCGCTTGCCCGTCGGGCGTGTGATAAGGAAGGTAATCGGACGTGCCGCCATAGGTTAATTGTTTGAGATTTTCACCGTTTATGTCCATCCGCCATATTTTGGTATTACCGGAACGTTCTGAAGCAAATATGATGTGGCGACCGTCCGGTGAAACGGAAGGGTCGAAATCTGAATGCTCGCCGAATGTAAGCTGCTTCTGGTCGGTGCCGTCCGAATTCATGATCCAAATATCGTGATTACCGCCGGCAGTCGAAACGTATACTATTTTCCCGTCGGGTGTCCACGAGAATCCCCAGTAATCATTACGCGTCCCGGGGCTTGAAGTGATCTGTCTTGCTTTAGCAGTTTGCGTTCCCGGTATGACCCAAACAAAGGGGCGTATGTCGGATTGAACTGAGACCAGATTTTTGGAGTCGGACGTTAAACTGATATTACCGTAGTTGCTTAAATCATTTGTTACTTGTCGTACTTTTCCCTCCGGGTATGAAACGCGCCATATTTGGTACGGTCCGAACGAATAATCCGAAACTGTTGTCAATATGCCGCTGCCATCAGGCAGAAACGCAACCTTCCCGATAAACTTCCATCCCTCGGAGGTAATCGTTCTTTCAGTTTTGTCTGCGAGCCGCACCTCGATCAAATTAACTTGACGCCCTTTATCGCCGATGTTTCCGGCAGCACAGACGATTGTCTTTCCATCAGGCGACCAGGCTGGGCTATGCAGAAAACCCGATTGTTTGCGTGTAACTAATCTTTGCTCCCCGCTTTTGCCGGAAGCGTCTGCCACCGACAGAGTCATTTCTCCATCCGCTGACTGACGGATAAAAGCAAATTGCTTACCGTCGGGCGAAAGCGCCGGGCTTGGAACATCTTCAATCAGTTTTCTTGGAGTGCCTCCCAATACGGGGATTTGGTATAGTGCCGGGGCGCTATCAATATCGGCTTTGAAGTAGTTGATATAATTGCCGTCGGAAGAGAAAACAATATCCAGATATTTCACGTCATCGGGCGGAATGAGCTGTGTATCGCTGTTGGTTGTGATTTGTCTGAGCCATAAGCTTCGCTTTCTCGCCTCATCTATGACGTAAACTAGATACTTGCCGTCCGGTGAAATAGCAGCGTTCGTGGCGTTGCGAGCCGTGGTTAGCCTCGTGACTTTCATCGGTTGGGAAACAGTGCTTGGAGTTGACTCTAAAGGCTGGCGGGAAAATTTATATATTCCGAAAGTTATAGCTCCGGCAACGATAAAAACGGCTGCCAGAGCCATAATTATCAAGTAATTAGCCTGAGTAATCCGTGACTTTGATTTAGTCTCGGAAAATGATTTTGGCTCTCCCGGAGCCTCATCAATGGATTTAACGTCGCTTTTTATCCCGGCGGCTGAACTGCTGAAATCCGATTTTTGAACTTCATTTATTTCGGTTTCATTAAAAAATTGCGTTTTCCCATTTTCGTGAAGAATTTCGACTGCGGCTACTCTGATAATTTCCTGCTCGTCGACAATTTCCTGCTCGATAATTCTCACATCCGCTATGAAACGATAACCGCGTTTCGGCACGGTCTCGATATATTGACGCTGCTTCGGATCTTCGCCGAGAGCTTTTCTCAATGTGGAGATGTTAAAGGATAAATTACTTTCTTCGACAAAACTATCCTGCCAGAGCGCCCGCATCAAATCTTCCTTTTCAAGCAGCCGCCCTTTGTTTTCGATGAGCAGCAGAAGCAAGTCGAACGCTTTTGGCGTGAGGGCGACAGGCTTCTCATCCCGCAATAAAAGCCTTTCGTCCGGGTCTAAACGGAAGGAAGCAAATTCGTATAACTGCTTTAATTGGTTAACCATAGCCGTTCTAAAAAAAATCTAAGAAAACTCTTAGCGACATCAAACGAATTTCTAAGGACATTATTGCCTCTCTCAGGATATGTTCCGTTTTGTCGAAAGACGTTGCATCGTGTTTGCCCTTTGAAATCCAGGTACCGGGAAAATTGTAAGTACCAACCGGCAACCGGGCAAATCAATATTGGAATACGTTTTCAAGCGAAAAGGAGTTCTTTATGAAACGAATAAACATTTTCTGGTTGGCTTGTCTTTTATTTACCATAAACATTTCCGCCGTATCGGCTCAACAAATCATTTCACGGGAATCAAGTGAAGCCGCAGGCTTTTACGATAAAGCTGTTGGTTATCACAGCCGCGGCGAGTATCGCGAGGCTATTGAGTCTTACAAAAAAGCAATCCGCTCAAAACCTGATTACGCCGAAGCGTACAATAATCTGGGCAATGTATACGCCGAACTTAATCGCGACGATGAAGCGATTGAATCACTCATGCAAGCCATTCGCCTAAAACCGGATTATCCCGAAACCTTTAATAATATCGGCGTAGTTTTTACGGATATGAACCGTTATCAAAAGGCGGTTGAGGTTTTCAAACAGGCGATTAAGCTTCGAGCCAATTACGCTTTAGCTTACAATAATATGGGCAAAGCTTATATTAACTTAAATCTTTACAACGAAGCTGCCGAGGCTTTCCTGAACGCCGCCAAAATCAAGCCTGACGATGCCGGAATGCGGCACAATTTAGGGCTTGCCTATCTAAAACTGGGACGCTACGAAGAAGCAATCGAGCCTCTCAAGTTAGCAATCAGTTTTAAAACAGATTTTGTTGCTGCATACAATGACTTAGGCGTTGCATATTCGAAGCTGGGTCTTTATCAAAAAGCAGTTGAGTCTCTTCGGCGGGCGATTTCCCTAAATTCAAATTGCCATGAGGCACGGCTAAATCTGGGAATGATCCATGTCGCTCTCAACAGGAACCGGGAGGCGCAGGAACAATACTCAATTTTAAAGAGCTTGAATCCTGATAGTGCAAACATTCTCTTTAAAGCAATAAATGATAAGACATTAGTTGCCAAAGAGCGTTAGAAAACCAGTCCGGGAATTTTGAAAAAAAGGAAGCGGCATAATCAAAAATGATGAAAGCCGCTTCCTTTAAAGATTTTGAAGACTAATCTATTGCACCGATTTTAAATATTTCTCCGGTATCGGGCTTTCCGGCGTCTCCTGACTCCATGCAATGTTTAAGACCCACCAGCGCGTGCCGTCGTTAACGAGCTGAATGCTGTTGATTCCGCGCATAAACGGTTTTTCGTCAGTGAGTTTGTGTTTCGATTGATAAGTTGTAAAAACGTGCGCGATGTTGCCGAATTGTTCGACGCGCTGCGCGATGCCGATTTCGTGAAAGCCTTCTTTTTCGAGATACGGTCCGCTGCCTTCGATGTACTGTTCCGGCGTAATATAACGTCCGCCTGATTTGCCCGTCCGGGGATTTTTGCCGGTAGGAATCATTCGCGCGTTCGGATAAAAAAGCGAGCGGAAACGATTCCAGTCGCGTTTGACTCCCGGATCGCCGGAAATCACTTCGTAAATAGCTTTGACGATTCCGTCAATCGAAGCAACGTCTTCTGGTTTGGCGGGCGGAATATTGGCGAACGGATCGGGCGCGGGTGATGCGGCAGGCGCGGGCTGAGCTGCCGGAGTCGCGGGTTTTGGTGTCTGCGCAGGCGTCGGTTTGGTTTCCTGCGCCATATTTACGGTTGAAAAACAAAAAAACGCGATTGGCAGAATTGCCGCGCGTTTTAGTTTAAAGTTCATTTCGATTTTCTCCTTTGAAATAAATTGCGGAATTTAATTACGCCCGAAAAACGCTTTTGTTTCAGGCTTGAGCCAATTTATGAGAAGCGGAATTGAAAATGGAAGCAGACAGCAGCTCGTCATTCCGATGCAAATTAAGACGATGTGATAAATCCACGTCCATGGCTTTCGCGGCAAAACGAGCGCGGCGGCGAAAATTAGAAAAAACACACCGCCAATAACTGCATAAACTCCGCCGCCAATTACAACTTCGGCGGCATCTTTACCGCTCGACCATGAACCGGCGACAAGCATAAAAACGCCAAAAACAACCAGCACGGCATACATCGCCGCCATCATTCCACAATATATTCGATACCAGAAAAACACTCGTCGTCCGCGTTCGGCGTCAATAAACATCGCGCTCGGATTCATCCCAAAAGCGCGGGCGTGTTGTTCGGGCGACAGTGAAACTTGTGCTGACGCAGACAAACCCGCGCCGCACTGCAAACAGAAGTTTTCGCCCAAAGAATTAAGATTTCCGCAACTCGGACATTTGACGGCATTCATAAAACGATTAAACCATAAAGGCACAGAGAATTTAATTTTCTCTGTGCCTTTGTATCTCTATGATGAAATTAAACCTTTACTTAGGAGAAACTTTGCTTGCGCCCGATTCGTCTTCACGAACGGTTTTCGGGTTTCCGGCGTAATAGATTTTGCTCGCGCCGGATGCTTCGGCATTCAAATTGTCGGTCACGAAAACGCTGGCTTTGCTTGCGCCCGAAGCCTCGACAGTGGCTTTGACGGTTTTGAAATTTTCAGCGTCCAGATTGCTCGCGCCGCTCATATCCGCGATAAACGTAGCGGCTTCGCCCTCTATGTTAACCTTCGACGCGCCGCTCAAATCCAATTCAAAATTGTCGGCTCTAACGTTTTTAACATTGGCTTTGCTCGCGCCGGAAATGTTGAGACGGTTTAAATCGGCGACCGTAATGCGAACGCGCAAAGCCGAATGCGTCCAGATGTTTCCGCGCCGTTCGATGTGAAGCGTGTCGTTTTTGACGTAGGTTTTGGTCAATTCGAGCAGATTGTCATCGGTTTCGATTTCGACCGATTGTTCCGCGCCGACATTGATTTCGAGGTTTGTCGCCCCGCCGACTTTGATTGCTGTAAAGGTCGGGACTTCGCGGCGTTCGGTTTGTAGATTACCAGAACCTTTGATTCTCATAAACATTTTCGGCAAGCTCGGCAAAAGGGAACTGCCCGTTACCAATGAAACAATAAATAAACTGCTGACAAGTGCTGCAATAAAAATTAATAAGCCAATCTTTTTCATATTTCCTCCTGATTTCACGACGAGAACTTCGCTGTATCAAAAAACGCGGCATCGCGGTAGAAAGTTTCAACAAATTAAGTAGTCGGTGAAAATATACCGGTAGAAATAATCACAGATAAACACCGATTTAAAAACGGATAAATCAAAGATGAAGAAATCAATCTTTAATCAAAAAACATCTCTCTTTTATCTGTGTCCATCTGTGGTAAAAAAATATTCTGCTCGACTTCTTAAGTTTTCAATGCATTTTTCCAGTCCAATAAACAAACAACGCCTGTCCGGCGCCGAGGAAAAAACCGATAAACAAACCGAACAATTCGATTTTTCGCAGATGCTGTCCGGCGACCGACAAGACAAGCTGTTCGAGTTTTTCGACCGGATAATTGTTGACCTTTTCTTTGACCAGACCGGCGATGTCGAATTCTTTGATTGCGACGGGCAATTTTTCCTGCGCCGCGCCGATAATCCGGTCGGTTAACATCGTTGAGGCGCGTTGGATTGATTCCGCGCCGATGCGTTCGGCGACATTGCCGATTGGCGTCACGAGCAGGCGTTCGACTTGCGACGCAATAACGGCTTTGACGGTATTTTCGGTTTCCTGATGATTAAGAATATTGACCAGGGTTTTGGTTAACACGCTTTTCAAACGCGGCTCGATGTCGGTGTGCGTGCGTTTTAAAATCGCGCCGAGCGAATGCGGACGAAGATTGTGCAAAGTGTCGAACAGATAAACCGAAATCGAATTTGAAACCTGCTCGCCTTTGAGCAACTTTACGATATTTGCGGTGATTTGCGTTTTTAGAGTTTCGAGCTTATCCGGCGCAATTTGCCCGATAATTTCCGGCAGAGGCTTTTGCAGCAGATTATCAATCGAACCGAACAGAAACGCTTCGGCTTCGGCGGCAAATGTTTCGCCTTTCAGTGTTTCTTCGATTTTTCTGGGCAGAGTTGTGTTTACCAGATCGTCAACTTCGCGAAAGAGCTTGTCGCGCGAAACGAAAAATTTTTGATAAAACGGAAGCTGCTGATAATAATCGTTGATTTCGTGTTTGATGAGCGAGCTGATTTGCTTGCGCGTGCGTTCCTGCGACGCGATTTCGGCGATTTGGTGAACAATCGGCTGCACCTGTTCGCCCAAACGGTCTTTGACTAGATGAACGGCGTCTTCCGTCAGCATTTCTCCGAGCGGAACTTGCGTCTGTGTTAAATCATCGAGCCGCGCGCTGATAAAATCCCGAATCTGTTTTTCCAGCGCCCGTTCCTGCAAAATGCCTTTAACTCGTGTTTCGAGAAAACCCAAAACCTTCCCGAAAGTTTCTTCATCAGCGACTTCCGACACTTTTTTCGAGAGAAAATCGTCAACGCGCCGCTCGACAAATTCGCTCACGCCCTGCGCCGTTTCCTCGCTCCGAAGAGTTTGCACGATGTATTCGCCCAGACGATTTTGCAAAGTCGTGATACCGTCCAAAACTGCGGGGCGAGCCGAAGCCGGAAGGGCTTCGAGCAGCGACGGATAGCTTTTCGATAAATATTCGTCGGAGTAAGAATTTACCAAAGTTTCTACTTTTTGCCGCAGAAAATCTTTTTCAAAAAGCGCGTTGACAATCGTGTCGTGCGACATCAATTCGTTGCCGACGGCGTTGCCGATTGCTTCCGCCAAACGGTCGCGGTGGCGCGGAATCATTCCCTGCGGAAAAATCGTGATGCCTAAAAATTTGACAGCTCTTCTGGGGCGAAACAGCATCCGCACGGCGAGCCACGCCGCCGCGTAGCCGTGAACCGTCGCGAACAGAATCATAAAAGACATCTGAAACCAGAGACTGCCGACGATTTGTTGAAATTGTTCCATCAAATAAAAATGCTAAACGCGAATTACGAATCGCGTCAATAATTTGTTTATAATTACCACAAGATGAGCGAATCTATATCATATTCCGACGCAGGCGTTTCGATTGACGCCGCGAATCAGACCACAGCGCGAATCAAAGAATTGGCAAGACGCACTTTTAATAATCGCGTTTTATCGGAAATCGGCAGCTTCGGAGGAATGTTCAGCGCCGCTTTTCCCGAAATGAAAGAACCGATTCTGGTCGCTTCAGCCGATGGCGTGGGAACAAAATTAAAAGTCGCGTTTCTCGCCAATGTACATAACACAGTCGGGCAGGATTTGGTCAATCATTGTGTCAACGACATTCTTGTGCAGGGCGCACGCCCGTTGTTTTTTCTCGATTATTTTGCCACCGGAAAACTCGAACCGGAAGTCGCAACCGCCGTTATCGCGGGATTTGCAAAAGCGTGTCAGGAAAACGGCTGTGTTTTATTGGGCGGCGAAACGGCGGAAATGCCCGGAATGTACACAGCGGGCGAATACGATCTGGCGGGTTTTATCGTCGGCGTTGTGGACAGGGAAAAAGTGATAGACGGGAAGGGAATCGAAGCCGGAGACGCTTGTTTGGCTCTGCCTTCGAGCGGTTTGCATACAAACGGTTATTCGCTCGCCCGCAAATTGCTGTTTGAAACCGGCGCTTACAGCATTTCATCGGTTTTGCCCGAAATGCATTCCACGCTCGACGACGTTTTGCTCGAACCGCACAAAAGCTATCTGCGCCCGCTTGAAGGTTTATTAAATTCCGGTGTCGTAAAAGGCTTGGCGCACATCACTGGCGGCGGGCTTTTAGAAAATATCCCGCGCATTTTGCCAGCAAACGTTTCGGTTGAAATTTTTCGGGGAACTTGGAATGAATTAGCGATTTTTGGAATTATGCAAAAACTCGGCAACGTCGCCGACCGCGAAATGTTTCGCACCTTCAATATGGGCGTCGGAATGGTGATAATTTGCGCGGAAAATGACAGGGAACAAATTAAATCTCACCTTGAATCAAAAGGCGAAACTTGCAATGAAATCGGGCGTGTTGTTGAAGGGAAAAAAGAGGTGAAAATTATTTAATTTTCTCACCGATTAAATAAATTACATTTTCTTCTTCGCTCGCCACGCGCGCTCTGTGCCATGTTTCCGCTTCTATGAAATCGCGGTCGCCCGCGTTGAGAACGTAAGTTGCGCCGCCGACGGTAAATTCAATTGAGCCGCTGATAACCCAATGCGATTGCGCTTCCGGGTGTTTGTGCAAAGCGTAAACCAAGCCGGGATGATCCGACCATTGAGTCACGCGGTAACCTTCCGCCGATAGCTTCATCCGCAAAACCGCCGCGTTCGGCGCATAAACCTGGCTCCATCGTTCGATCCGAAATTTGGGTTTATTTATCATAAAACAAACGTCTCGATTTCCGCTTATTCCGTAACGGCGACCGGCGAAAGAATCCGGTCAACCGCATCCAGAGTGTCTTCCGAAAGCCAGACGCCGGAAGCGGCGGAATTTGCTTCGACTTGCTCCGGTCGGCTCGCTCCGATAATTGCCGACGTAACGCGCTCGTCGCGCAAAACCCACGCAAGAGCTAAATGCGGTAAAGAAAGTCCGGCTTTGTCAGCCAATGTCTTTAATTCCTGAACCGCCGATAAAACGCGGTTGTCAAGAAATCTGTCAATAAAACCGCCCATTTCATCGCTCGCTGCGCGCGAATCTTTCGGCGGCGGCTGACCGGGTTGATATTTTCCGGTCAAAACGCCCTGCGCGAGCGGCGACCAGACGATTTGCCCGATGCCGTTTCGAGAGCAGAGCGGGAAAATCTCGCGCTCCCATTTGCGGTAAAGCATTGAATATTGCGGCTGGCTCGAAACGAATTTTTTCACGCCCGACATCGAAAGCGCGGCTTCGATTTGTTCTTTATTCCATTCGCTAAAACCGATATAACGCGCTTTTCCCGATTCGACGACTTCAGTTAGAGCTTGCATCGTTTCTTCGAGCGGCGTTTCCTCGTCGTAACGATGACATTGATAAAGATCAACTGTATGCAACACCAAAAAATGTATTTCATTTCTCGTTTACAATAGCTTTGTAATTAAGTTTCTGTTGCTGATGATTTGAGTTAAACAACACGGGGTGTCGTAATTGCTGTTTAATGCGCAGACTCCAAAAACTTAATAAATTCAGCATTGGGTTTACCATCAACTTTCTTGTAGTAATCAAGCCAAGAGACAAATCTAAACAATTTTTCGGAGAATAGCAGAGTAGTACGATTATAGCCTCTATACCCCTCGCCTACGCGCTCGATTTGAGGAATTAAAAGCCCCAATCGTGTTAGCAACCCCTTTAATGCATTACTATTGTGAGTAGTCCCAAATTTATATCCTTGCTCTATAAATTCTTTAAACGACTCATATTCTTTAAATTTAATAACGTCTAAAAACTTATCATCAAAAATAATTTGCCCCTTAGAAACATTTTCTACTAATGCATCTAAAAATGAGTATTTATACAAACATCCTTTTTCCTCAAACTCAGGTTTTTTAGTTTCCGCGTCTTTCGGAATTGATACGTGACACTTGGCTTCTCTAAATCCCTCTAATTTTGAATAAATATATTGAAATTCATTCTCCTCTTGTGGGGGAAAAACAGAATCGCTCATTCTGGATTGTACATTTTTAAGCTCAATCTCAAGCTCTAGCCTTTTGGCTCTTTCTATAGATACAGCAAGCGGTATAGCTCGTTCTGTGTATCTTCGCCAAATCTCAGCAACTACAGAGGGCAAAACCTCATTATAATTCGCATCATTCCAAACCCTACATTGAAGAGCTTGAATATCTAACCGTAGATTGTTTCTTGTTTGGTCTGTATTAACGTAGGGCAAAAAGCCAATACCATTATCCGATAATTGCCTAAGCAAAGTTGAATCAACTTCTTTAGATACCATCTGAGATGTGATTGAATTTTCTGTGTAATAAGTAATAACGACATCGCAAGCGGGTATGCCCTCTGCAAAAATTACATTCTGCCACGGCTCACCATCTCTAATTTCGTTTATGTCGCGCCACGGCTCAATTTGGCATCTACGCAAATCTCTTTCTATTCGCTCAATAAACTCAACATCTTTTCTTGCGTGAGATAGAAAAACTCTTGGTTTGTTTATGCGTTCTCTCATAATTTTTAAAAACAGCTTAAACTATAGGCTATTTCTTTTATCTCATTTATTTTTGAATAAGAACTATGCTTGAGAATATCGTTTATTTGGTTGGGCAATATCCCAGAACAATTTATTGTTTCTTTCTACAATTTGCGAGAGTTAATTTTGACAAACAAGTAAGTTAAACTCAAAATCAATAGGGCTAACGGTAAAACAAATGATAACTGTATATTCAATTCACGATGATAATGTAATCAAGGGCAAGTATTTGACGTGCGAAGCCGATTACGCTCTAGGTATCGGTGTATTATTCCACTTAATCAATAAGTTGGATTTACAGCGAAGCCTACAGAAATCAAAATTATATGAGAGGCTTGAGCGTGATTTAGTTAAGGGATGCATTATGCCGCCTCTAACTTTAGCTTTTCTATCAAATGACAATCGAGAAAACACCGATAAGGCATATTACGAAAATTATGTAAATGATAATATTGTTTCGGCATTTGTGTTAGACGGTATTCAGCGATTAAATACATTAAATCGCGCATTTGCTAGACAGGGAAGTGCATTAGACCTTACTAAATCATTATTTCTTAACATAATTATCTGTGATTCAAAAGATAAATTGTTATACAGGATGATTACTTTAAATAACGGTCAAAAGCCTATGTCCGCACGTCATCAAATTGAAATGCTAGCAGATAGCTTTTTAGGTGGTGATGATATTCCGATTACAATCCAACGTGAAAAAGAGAGCGTGGAAATAAGGATTAGAAAAGCATATAAAAAGGCAGATATTGTTAAGGGGTATATTGCATACATAACCGGGCTATTAAACTACGATAATCAAAAGATTATTGAAGAGAAAATGGATGAGCTAATAGCCGAAAAAGTTCTCGAATACAATATAGCGGAAAGCGATCACGAATTTGTCTCTGTCTTACATATCATAAACCGCTTTTCCGAAAGCAATTATTTGTACGATTGGTTTAGCAATAACAATAATTTAATAGGTTTTTGCGTCGGTATTAAAAAATCTTTTGTCCAGGTAAATGAAGTTTCGGTAAAAGAGTTTGAAAATGCTGTTAGAGAATTTAGCCGCGGTTTTGACAGCTTAGATGTATCAAAGATTAAGTTGCAAAGAGAGAGACGAAAGTTAGTGGAATATTTTATTGGAAACTACTCAAAAACAAAGGATTATGGGGAAATTGATTTTTTAAACGATTTTATGAATTTAGTCTAAAAATGTATGCCCTCATCGCCATTTAGATTTTTGCCAATAGAAGCTATTTCCACTGCTACTGCCGCCCGGTTGCCTTTATCTTTACAAACTGCCACAACCCCCGTTTATTACAAATCTCTTATTCTGCGATTATTAACCGGCACTATTGATATAGAGTGCCAAAAAACGGGAAGAGTTATACAGCAAAGAAATAACTATTCTACGCTTGTTTATACTCCAAATCGCAGGGCGTACAAGAGAATTTTAGAGTCTGCAATTCCGTGTAGTTTATCTGATTATGATAGGCACACGCGGGCAACACTTAGACATAATCTTTCACTTTACAGAGATATTTACTTTGAGTTTTGCGGTTATTTCTATTTAAGAGATATTGAAAATGAGTTAGGTGCATTTGTGCATTTGTATCGAGTTTTAGAAAGAATTGCATACTGCTTGCCGTTAATGTGGGCAGCTAAAGCTCAAGATTATAAGAAAACTTTTGATACCCTTAAAAAGTATTTCAGCGAACCAAAGATAGGTGAGCTAAAAGTGCTTAAAAAGTTCATTACCGATTTTATTGATGTAACAGAACGACATACACACGCAACGCTTAATATCACATCAATACACGCTGATTGGCAGTCTCGTTATTACAGAGCCATTTATGAAATAGTGAGGGATTGGGATAGTCTCGTTTCTAGCACACCCGATACTCAAATTATTGTCCATTTTGAAGCCATTTTAAATTTGGCTATTATCATCCGAAACAATTACTTTCACGCACTAACGGGACAAGCTGAAAGTTTCGATTCAGAGCAAATAATTGATAATAACGAGTTTTTTGCAATCTTTAATGAAAACTTAGTTAATTGGCTTGCGTTTTTGATTTTCCAAATTTTTGAGAATGAATTAGAACGATTATAGAAATAACTTAAAATTGAGTTGCTGTTGAAATGAGAAAAAATTGTAAACCTAGTTTTCGTTCACGGTATCGCGTTACCCTCAGTGAAAAGATGCTGGACAGTACCTTTGAGTTATATCATTTGCTAAGTGCGCCATACCCTTACATCGGTCAAGTCAAAGTCATTTGCCAAGGCTTTAGTTAATCGCTCAATATCTATACTCTTAATAAGAATCTGATTAGGTATAGAAGTTACTCTTACTATGTTTTCTTTAGCTAAAAAGGTTACGCTACATTCACCAAAAAGGGTTGTAAAATACCGTTTGAGAGATGATTTTAGTTTCCTCACTAATATCGTTTTTATGAGCGATATAAATAGCTACTGCAAAAGCCAATTCAGAGTGTTTGCTCTGGTAATAAGCCTTTGCAGAATGTCCAAAAGAATTTAATTCTATACTCTCTTCAATTCTTTCAAGCCGCCTTTGCTGCTCTTGCATTAACTCCAAAACTTCGCCAAGCATCTCTCTTTCGCCACGTTGCGGGGTAAGCTCTTCTTTGTTTTTCCCTTGTACATCATCGGAAAGCGCCTCAGCCTCTTTTAACTTTTGGTCAAACAAGCCCCAGAAAATATTAAAGTTTTCCTCTAAAAACTGTTCGGCTAAAGGCTCTAAGTCAACATCGCTAAGCCGCGCATTTATTGATTTAAGTAGCTTCAAAACATCATCTCGCTCTGCTACGGTATGCTGAAATTTACTTAACGGCGGGGGAACATCACCATAATCAAGCCCGTGTAGAAATGTCCAAATTTTAGCATCCGGGGTTTTAGAGAGCGCCCCAGCTTCGTAATGTACCCAAGTGCTATGCAGATTATCGGGCGTTAAACAGATTATTCCAAACTTCGTACCCTCAAGAGCATTATCAATTTCGTTACCCCACTTAGCCCCCTTTTCAATCTCAGGCGAATAAAAAGGCTTAACGGCTTGAATTACCCGTTTCAGATATTCGTTTAATGCCTCAGCAACGGCGCGGCTACGTTTTCCAGACCAGCTAATAAAAATCTTCATAACGCCCGCAATATAACACAATTAGCTATTAGACAAGAGCCGAAAATAGCAGAGTAACGGCATTGCGTAACAGCAAGATACCCGCACTATGGTCAAACTCTGCCCGCGTAGATTACACAACCCAACCAACCCAACCAACCAACCCGTACTATGCTCTTACTCTGCCCTAACTTAACACCCATTACTAAGCAGCCGGGAAACCCCGCAACATAACGGCATCGTACTCAGAGCCGCGAAGTAACACGGTAATCGGATTGCCTTACAGTTGCATAAGCCAAGCGCAAAAGCATTACCAAATAAGAGCAACATTCAATAGATAAATTTCCGAATAAGCGGGAATCTATCTTGAACCGGCGTGAATTGAAAAAACTTTCGCTAAACCTCCTTATGCTATCGAAACTTGTAATGTAGCCTATTTCTAGGTTCGGTTATCCGAATACTCCATAAGATAAGGACAAAAAAATAATGTTTGAGCAACTTTTTAAGGACAAACAATTTATCGAGCCGAAAGATTTGGAATTGGCAAAAATCTTGTCAAAAACGAAGCAATGGCAAGAGCGGGAAAATGGGCGGTTGAAATGCTTTCGTGCGGGCAAAAAGATTTTTTACACCCGTGAGCATATCCGCGATTACTTTGCTATGAGCGGGCAGCAACCGAACGGCAACGAAAACACAGAGAGGTAAATAAAATATGGAAACAGTTTTAGTTGAAAACGAGCCGCTTTTTACGCCGAAACAAGTAGCGGATGCAGGGATTCTCTCTCTTGCTACACAATACGAACTGAGAAGATCACGTCAATTATCTTTCATCAAGGTTGACGGTTCTATTCTTTACTCGCAAAAGCATTTAGACCGATATTTTGCCTCTTGGGGGCAGAAAAGCAGCAACCAAACGGCGATGAGAATACGGGGGGGCGAATAGTATGGCTAAAGAAACGATAGAACCGACGCTTAATCGAATTGCACAAGCGTTAGAAATCATTGCACTTTCTCAAGCTCATCAAGCGTGTTCTAGCTTTTACGCGGCTAATCCCGATGCGCCCGGTATTGGTGTACATAAGCTAATACAAGAGGAAATGATAATTCTAGCCAGCGAATTAAAAAACACAGTGGGAAGTCACGATGAAAAAGCCCTGTATGAAATAACAAAAGATGAGGTAATAAAATATGGTACAAGTTCATAAAGCCGAAAGTCTTTTAACTGCATTATGGGGCGATGATGCTCAAAACTATCGGGCTATTTTTGTTGGGCAAGATAAAAAACATTATTTCTTTTCGACAAACTCAGAGGCGTTACAAAAGATTGAAGAGCTAAACAACCGGCGGCAAGTTGATATTTATTACGCGCCCACCTTATTTAGCAAAAACGGGCGAAAACAAGAAAACGCTGTTAGTTGCCGCGCTCTTTATCTTGATGTAGATACGGGCGAAAACAAACCATATAAAACGCTTACTGAGGCGCAAACGGCAATTAACTCGTTTCTGCAAACAACAGGGTTACCAGAGCCTATAAGAGTTTGTTCGGGTAACGGTTATCATCTGTATTGGATATTTGAGCAAACGCTTGCAAAAGACGAATGGCGCGAAAAGGCAAAAGGGCTAAAGCAGTTATGCGAATTGCATAACTTTAAGGCAGATGGACAAGTAACCGGCGATATAGCGCGGCTATTGCGTGTGCCTAATACACTTAACGTCAAAAACCCCCAAGAGCCGAAAAAGTGCGAATTACTTAATGAAATAAAAATTCATTCGGTTGATTCTGTATGCGGCGTGTTAGAGAAAGCGGGCGTTAATCGTGATTTACAGACCGCGCAAGCCATAAACAGCGCGTTTTTATCTGAAATTGAAACTAACCCGGCAGAGGCGCAAGAGCTAGCGGAAAGATGTTTGCAGCATTTGAGCCGCGAAAAATGCGATAGCCGCGAATTGTGGCTTAAGGTTGGCTTTGCACTCCGAAATACGTTTAACGGTAGCGAAAAGGGCTTAGATTTATGGCGAGAATGGTCAAAACAAAGCCCGAAATATATTGATGGCTGTTGCGATGATATTTGGCATAGTAACGAGCGCGAAAAAGGCGAAAAGATCACGGTTGGAACTCTTATTAAGTGGGCTTGCGAAGATTCGGCAGAGTTTCGTGAGTTTTGGAATGAGCGAACCGGGAAAACTGAGACATCGGAAAAGCCGACACAGGCAACCCGCTTGCTTAGCGCCATAATGAGCCGCCTTGAATTATTTCACACGGCAGAGGGCGAATGTTTTGCCAGCGTTCAAAACGCCGGGCATCAAGAAACGTACAAATTAAGTAGCCGGTCTTTTAAAGATTGGCTGTCTTATGAATCCTACCGGCAAGAGGGCAAAACCCCGAACGCTCAAACAATGACAGACGTTATTCAAACTCTTACCGGCAAAGCGCGTTTTGATTCGCCTCAAACTGAGGTTTTCTTGCGCGTAGCTGAAAAAGACGATGCGATTTATGTTGATCTGTGTGATGAAACGTGGCGGGTTGTCGAAATAACAAAAGCCGGTTGGCGGGTTTTAAATCATTCGCCGGTCAAATTCAGACGCACAAAAGGGATGCTTGCATTACCCGAACCATTACCCGGCGGCATTCTTACCCGGCTTAAAGACTTTATCAATGTTTGCGAAAGTGATTTTGTATTAGTTCTAGCTTGGTTAGTTGGCTGCTTTTGCTATAACAAACCATACCCGGTACTGATTTTGCACGGCGAACAGGGCAGCGCGAAAAGCACTACGAGCCGCACATTACGCCGATTGGTTGACCCTAATAAAGCAGATTTGCGAGAAAAGCCGAAAGAAAACCGCGATTTGATGATTGCCGCAAATAACGGGTATGTAGTGGCATACGATAATTTATCTTCGCTTTCGCCTGAACTATCCGATTCTATGTGCCGATTAGCAACCGGCGGCGGGTTTAGCACACGCGAATTGTATTCAAACGATGAAGAGACAATTTTTGATGTCGTTCGCCCGCTCATTCTTAACGGCATTGAAGAGACTGTATCGCGCTCTGATTTGTTAGATCGGGCTTTGATTATCGAATGCCCGCGAATCACCGAACAGAGCCGGAAAACAGAGGCGGAATGTAAAAGCAGTTTTGCAAGCGAACACGGCAAGCTATTGGGGGCTTTGTTTGATGCTGTCTCTTGCGCCCTCAGAGAATTACCAAACGTGAAACTTGAACGGCTACCGCGTATGGCAGACTTCGCAAAATGGGCTTGCGCGGCAGAACCGGCTTTCAATTTACCGGGGCGCACTTTTCTTGCCCGGTATGAGAGCAATCGAGCGACAGCCCACGCCGTTACTTTGGATAGTTCCCCTATTGGTAAAGCACTTGTAGGATTTATGCAAGGTAAAACCGTTTGGCAAGGCACGGCGGAAGAGCTAAGAGGTTTACTTACATCCGGTTTTGATAACGGCTTAACCGGCTTTCCGAAAACAGCTAAAGCATTAGGTGGGGCAATAAAACGGCTTTCGCCAACCTTACGGGCTAACGGCTTCGATATTACAAGCCAACGGGCAAATAACGCCCGCACAATCACGATAACAAAGCAGATGTAAAAACAGGGGATTTGCTTGTCACTCTTGTCACTGTTGTCACTAAGCCGATGTTTAAAGGGCGAAAACGTGACAAGCAAGTGACAACCGTGACAAGAAGAGTGACAAGCGGTGACAACCGGCAGAAAAACACTTGTCACTGCATAAAAGGTTGTTAGTGCTTAACTTAACGCCCTAAATAAAGAGTAGTGACAAGAGTGACAAGCAAATCCTAACTTTTACATTTTGCCGGGTGCGTCAAATGCGCTCACAAACCAAAAAAGATTTAATTTATGAAATTGGTTGACATATTAGGGATGCTTGATGGCTACCATAGATATACAAACGGAAAAAGGCTAAAGGGCATTGTAGAAAAATCGGCACGGCTCTTACAAGAAAGAGGGCTTGATTTTAACACCATCGCAATACAAGGGGCTAGCGGGTTTCTCGTTGGCTCACCGTTGGCAATGGTTTTGGGTAAAGATTTGATGATTATTAAAAAGCCCGGCGAAAAAACAAACTACCGTTTTGGCGTTATGGGGGCGGGCAGCAATCAAAAAATCTTGTTACTTGATGATTGCGTAGATACCGGCACAACTCTAATCAATATGATTACTGAAATAAAATCTCACTGCCTAAACCCTACCTTTGTGGGGCTATTTCTATACACGGGAAAGCGCCCTAGAGGGTTTCAGTATAGATGTGAAGGTGAACTAATAAACGTGATTACTTTTGGGCAAACAATGAGGGCTAAAGATGGAAACAACTGAGAAAGAATCTAATAACGAAATAATTAAAACAAAATTAGCCAATGGCATTAACGTAGAAATTTCGATAAGGGTTATACCGCGCAACGAAGCTACGCCCGAACAACTCTTAAAATGGGACAAGGCTATGGATATATTTTATGGCAGACCCTTTGACCGTGTTTATAAAGAGTTGGCGGCAGAAAACGAGAAGCAAAACAGAGATTACGTTTAGCGCAAAATCGAAAAGCCATTCCCGATAAAGAGAATGGCTTTAAGATAGTGGTTTTTTTTAAGCCCGGCTTTCTGTCAGCGAAAAAACCGAAGCCCTGTAGTGACTTTTTGTTATTTGCTAAGCAAGGCAGCCACTACTAAAAAGATATTACCGAAACCTATAATTAGAAGCAAGCATTTTTTTAATTAGGTTTGCTCTTTTCGTTTTGGCGGTCTGCCTGGCTTGCGATTCTCGACAAGTTTCAAATCCGATTCACGAATAAGAAAGATGCCGCCGTAGCGTGATGCAGGCAATCGCTTATCACGAATCATTGCATTAATACGCCATCGCGTTACGTTCAAGCGGGCGGCGACTTCGGAAGTGGTTAAAAGTTTCGGTTTGCTCACATCTGAAACTATACACCGATAAGGCTAGATTTTTCAGAAAAAAGTTAAAGAAAATAGCCTCAAGTGTGTATAGTTTTCTGGAACAAAAGTCCAATTACTACTATCTATTAAGTACAAGGGCAAAAGCCCGAAACTAAAAATAGGGGCTAACGAAAAATGATTGAATTAACCACAACCGATAAACTGCAAAATGCGATCAACAAAGCACGGCAATCAAAGCCCCGCGTTCGTATCGTTACTTTCGGACGCTACGCCGTTCAAAACAAAGAAACCGGCGCAACCTATGAAGTTACTTGCGAACGCAGAGGGAAACGCAAATTTGCCGCTTGCACTTGCATTGCCGGTCAACAAAATAAGCCTTGCTATCATTTGGCATCGGCGGTTTCAATCCATATTCAACTTGCCAGCGAACGTAACGCGCCAACAAACAAATAAATAAAAGATAAGGCGGTTAAAATGAGACAACAAAACACTACTAAAATCAACCCGGCGGCTCTTATTTACTGCCGTGTATCTACTGAAAAACAAGAACAAGAGGGTACGAGTTTAGATTCTCAAGCCGATGCCTGTATTGAATACGCCAAACAAAACGGCTACCAAATTGCAGAGGTTGTAAAAGAAACCTTTTCGGGCGCGTACCTCTTCGATAGACCTAAACTAAACGAGCAACGGGCGAAAATCAGAGCGGGCGAATACGGCGCGGTTGTCGTTTACGCTATTGATAGGTTGAGCCGTGATGTAGCGCACTTAGCCATTTTGGTAGATGAGATAGAGCGCCACGGCGCTAAACTTCATTTTGTTACGGAAAACCTAGACCAAACGGCAGAGGGTAAACTTTTGCTTTCGGTACGCTCTTACGTAGCAGAGGTTGAACGCCAAAAAATCAGAGAACGCAGCACACGGGGCAAAACCGCCAAACTCAAAGCCGGTACGCTCTTTCGCTCTTCCAAAGATATGTACGGCTACGCTTTTGATAAGGAAACCGGCAAACGTTCAATAAAGCCGCAAGAGGCTGAGATAATAAGGCAAATTTTTAATTGTGCTTTCGATGGTATGAGTATGAAAGCGATAGCCAAGCGCCTTAACGAAAATAACGTAGAAAGCCCGGCGGCAAATAAAAATTATCGAAATCTTGAGCATTTCGCTGGCTTACGATTAAACGGGCGTACATTATGGCAAATTTCATCTATACGCCGATTATTAACCGAACCGGCTTACAAGGGCGTTACCATCGGCAACCGTACTAAGCTCGTTACCACGTTTGAGAACGGCGAAAGAAAAACCCGGCAAATCAAGCGCGATGAGACAGAGCTAATTTACTTGCCCGCCGGTACTACCCCCGCAATAATAGCCCCGGCTCTTTTCGATGCCGTACAAGAAAAAATTAAGAATAATCACGGCGAAAAAATCAAAAATGCTAAAGGGCGCTACTATTTTCTTTTACGCGGTTTGGCGTTTTGCTCATCGTGCGGGCGTAAGATGTACCCCGAAATTAACGGGCAGAAAACCCCGATTTACCGATGCTCAAGCCGCGATATGTTTATGAAGTGTACTGAGGGCGGTTATGTATCTGCCCCTGCAATAGAGGCGGCTTTATGGGAAATACTTTGTCTAGCTCTAAAAGAGCCTGAAAAAGTTTTAGCAGAGCATCAAAAGCGCCGGGCTAATGCCGATAACGGGCGGCAAGCGATACAATGCGAAATTGATAATGCCCTAATCCAACTCTCGAAACTAGAAACCGAAATAACCAACTTAGTAAAACGCGCGGCTACCGTAGATGATGATTTGTGGGCAGTTTTCCAAGAGCAAATTAGAATTAAGAAAAACGAGCAAGCCCGGTTTAATGATTCCATCGAAGAGTTACAGGGCAAGTTAGAGGCTTGTAATTTGGAGTTGGGTGGCATCGAAGCGTTACGGGCATACTCGCAAGCCGTGGGCAACCCAGACAATCTAACTAACGACCAAAAACGCTTACTTTTGGAACAGTTAGATATTAAGCTAATCGGCAATAAAAATGGCTATCGTTTTGATATGGCAGCAATCGGCGGGGTAGAGTTTATGGGGTTAGAAACACTTAATCAAGATCAACGTAATCCGTCCGCAAACGTCTGAGCGAATCGTCAATTTGTTTGAAAATCTGCTGACGCGATAAACCTTTGTCGGTTTCCGACATCGGAAAATACAATTTCGTCGCCAGAACATAAGAATCACGCGGGCGCGATTGCAAAACTTCGCCCAAAAACGTTTCGGCAGTGCCGCGCCCGTAAACGTTTGCCGTGTCAATAAAATTAATCCCGACTTCAAAAGCCTTATTGACGCACGCTTCCGCGCGCTCGCGCTCGACTCCGCCCGAATACGTCAGCCACGAACCGAGACTGATTTCCGAAACCTCCAAATCGCTGTCGCCCAAACGCCTGTATTTCATAAAAACCCTTTGCCCGATAAATTTGATATTTCAGTTAAACATAACACCAGTTTGCTTGTTATTGGATATAATTTTTAGTTACATAATTGAACCACCAATGGCTCTACAACTTGGAACTTTCCCCTACACCGGAACGTACTGACCGCCATGATTCGTACTCTCAAAATAACAGGATGGCTTGCGATGACGATTTTGGCATTGTACATCGCGTTTGTTTCGTTCCGCTACTTTATCCTTAGTCCAGATGAAGCGGCTGGTCCGCCGCTGGCTAAGAGGTTTGCGGAATACATTACCCCTTTGTTATTCCATGCCGGCGGAGGCATCATCGCTTTGTGTCTCGGTCCCTGGGGCTTCTGGGCGGCATTTCGCAATAAGTATCTACTTCTGCATCGTTGGATGGGGCGAATCTATTTGCTGTCAGTCATGATCGGAGGCATAGCCGGACTCTATATGGCAATGACAGCTTTGGGGGGACTTCCGACACGTATTGGCTTCAGTATGCTTGGGGCGTTGTGGTTGACGACTGGGGTGATGGCATATTTACGCATTCGCCAAGGTGATGTGCAAGTGCACCGAGCGTGGATGATTCGTAATTACGCTTTGACGTTCTCTGCCGTCACGCTGAGGTTATGGCTGCCTCTATTTTTTTCGCTGGGGTACGATTTCCCCGAAGCATACACGACCGTTGCATGGCTATGTTGGGTTCCCAATCTGTTAGTTGCAGAGTTAATCATCAGAAATGGCAAAGCGCTAGCCAAAAGGCAGCAGCCGAAGCTAAATGCTGTTAGTGTCCACGCGGCATAACAAGTCATTGCACCGAAGCGCGAAACAGCTACTTTCATCAAACGTTGTCTTTGAAACCCTAGCTTGTCGCCGGTGGTTTCGCGCTCGCTGAACTCCGCCGTTTAACCGTTTTTTGCTTAAAAAACCGTTGTTTTGATTTTACAGAGCAGTCGCTTTAGCTTATTATTCGTTTGCCCCCAAAGAGCACATTCACAAACTTTCGTTATTTAAGCTAGAAGTGGGAGAAACCAATGAAAAAAGCCTCATTTATTGTTTTACAACTGTTCTGTTTAATTGTTGTTCCCTTTTCAGCCGTCGGTGCTACTTTTACAGTCACAAATACAAATGATTCCGGTGCCGGAAGTTTACGCCAGGCGATTATTGATGCCAATAATTTATATGAAAACAACATCATTAATTTTCAAGATAATTTAACCGGGACGATTACGCTGACAAGCGGCGAATTAGTAATAACAGGCGACCTTACGATAAATGGGACGGGCGCCAGAAACCTAATTGTTCAAAGAAGCACTCTTTCTGGAACGCCAAACTTTCGCATCTTTAGAGTTAAAAGCACGGGGATTGTAAATATCAATAATTTAACGATTTTTAATGGAAAGCTGGAACAAGCCTACGGAGTAGGAGGCGGAATTTTCAACCAAACAGGGAGCAAATTAAATTTATATAGGGTTTTTATTGGTTTTAATACAGCAGAATTGGGCGGAGGTATCCTTAATAATGGAATTCTGAATATAACTGAATCATTAATAAGCTATAACTTTGCAATTCAGGGCGGCGGTCTAAACGCAAATGGAGATAATAGTGATGTAACAATTACTAATTCAACGATTAGCAATAATTATGCTAATTGGATTTTCAGAGGAACCGGATTTATTACAGGCGTCGGCGCCGGCATTATCAATTTTGGCGTTTCCCTAAAATTAATTAATGTTAGTGTGGCAAACAACAGGGCAAGTGATTCTTCCGGCGGGGTTAAATTCGTTAGCATGAACGGTTCTTCATCCGTTGGAAACAGTATTATTGCTCAAAATACAGCTCCGCAAAATCCCGATGTTGACGCCTCAGTTTCTCTGGGAAACAATTTGATTGGCATCGCTTCAAATAATAGTGGATTTACTAACGGTGTTTTAGGCGATATAGTCGGGACGAATTCAAATCCAATTAACCCTTTACTAGGGGAGTTACAAAATAACGGCGGACCTTCAGACACACACGCCCTTCTTCCGGGCAGTCCGGCAATCAACGCAGGCAACAACTCTGGTGCTCCTTCTACTGACCAGCGCGGATTGCCAAGAATTTCGGGCGGAACAATTGATATTGGCTCTTACGAATTACAACAAGCTCCGACAGCGGCATCGGTAACAATTTCCGGGCGCGTCGTAAGTAGCAATCGGGGAATCGCTAAAGTCTTTGTTTACCTGGCAGATCAAACCGGAGAAACCAGAACAGCTTTAACAAACTCGTTTGGATATTACAGATTTGAAGATGTTCGAGCGGGCGAAACTTATACCGTAAATGCCCGTTCAAAACGCTATCAATTCAGCCCGCAAATCGTTTCTGTTAATGGTGAAATGTCAGCCGTTGATTTTATCGCCGAGCCTTGATGCGCACGTTGGCTAAAAATTGAGTGGAGAGAAGGGGAAATTTGAATCATCAAATTTCCCCTTCTGCGATTAAAGCAACATTAAAAGGTTTAATCAATCATCGTGCTCGACAACAACGATATAAACAATCAGGAAAATAATTACAGCCGCCGCGATGCCGACGCCAATTGCAATTTTTGCGCCGGTCGAGAGGTTTCGTCCTTTGGCGCTTTTAACGTTGGAATAAGCAACAATTGTCGGCTCGCCGGTTTTCAGATTCGTTATGGTAAACGAATCTCTGTCGGCGGCGCCGATAAAACCTTCTAATTTGGTTTTATCGCGCAGCTTGATTTTTACGCGCGCAGCTTCCCCGATGCCTAATTTTTCGATATTCGCTTTTACTTTTTCAGTAAAACGCGCTTGTTTGTCTTCCTTTGAATTTGCAAAAGCGAATTGCAGTCCGATTGTGTTAATCATCAACGCGACGAGCATTAATGACAGAAGTTGTTTGAACATAAATTGTCCTTTTTTGTTTGAAATACGAACGATTTGCAAAATAATCCGAAATCGTATTAACAGCAACGCGCAAATACAATTTCAATTTGTGGAAATACAAGAAACAAAGAATTAACAGGGATAAAATGGATAAAGGGGAATTTCTGGTTTTGATTTATCCCTGTTATCCTCTTCATCCCTGTTAATTCTTGTCTTTCACTTTAATGAAATCCGCTCTAAAACTTAGAAAACGTTTTTGTTTGCTGAAATCAACACTTCGGCGATGCGCTGACGCGCGGCAATCGTATTGACCGGAGTTTGGTTTTTGGTAAAACGACGCAGAGCCGCGAGCATCGTGCGGGCTTCGTCGCCTTCGCTCATTGCGGCGAGCGTGTTTTTGGCTTTGGCTTCGACGCGCTGAATCGCATCGTTGCAGTAAACGGCAGCCATATCAACATAGCGTTCGGCGTTCGCGCTTCCCGACGCGGCGAGTTTTTGCGCGCGTAAAACAGCGGTCTCCATTGCGTAGGCTTCGATAATAATGTCGGCGGCGTTGAGCAAAATTTCCTGCTGTTCGGAAAGCGCCATCATATATTTCTGCCCGGCTGTCCCCAAAATCATTAGCGCGACTTTTTTGGCGTTGGCGGCGAGCTTTGATTCGGCAGCCAAAACCGCTTCGTCTTCGTCAAACGACGGCATTGCCGGATTCATCACTTCGTCCATCAACGCTTTGGCGGCTGGAATCAAGCCGAGCTGTCCTTTCATCGCGCGTTTCATCAGCATTCCGGGAATCAGCATTCGATTGATTTCGTTCGTGCCTTCAAAAATGCGGTTGATGCGCGAATCGCGGTACGCTTTTTCCGCCGGATAATCAGCCGAATAACCGTAACCGCCGTAAATCTGCACCATCTCGTCAACGACGTAATCGAGCGCTTCGGAACAGGCGACTTTGTTAATCGAAGATTCGACCGCGTATTCTTCAATTGAGCGCAATTTCTTTTCATTGTCCGCGCCGTCGCCGATAAGCTGGTCAATCATTCCGACCGTGCGGTAAGTGATTGATTCGGCGACAAATGTTTTAATAGCCATTTCCGCGAGCTTGTGTTTGATTGCGCCGAAGCTGGAAATCGGTTTGTTAAATTGATGCCGCTCGTTGGCGTAGCGAATTGATTCGTGCAAAGCCAGTTTCATTCCGCCCGTGCAGCTTGCGCCGAGTTTAAAACGCCCGACGTTTAAAATATTAAAAGCGATTTTCGCTCCGTCGCCGACTTTTCCGATTAAATTTTCAACCGGAACGCGCGCATCCGACAAAATTAAAGGCGTCGTTGAAGACGATTTGATTCCCATTTTGTGTTCTTCCGCGCCGGGGCGACAATTTTCCGAGCGTTCGACGACAAACGCGGAAAACTTTTCTTTTTCGCCGTCAACTTTGGCGAAAACGATAAACATATCGGCAAAACCGCCGTTTGAAATCCACATTTTCTCGCCGTTTAGAATGTAGTGCGTTCCGTCTTCGGAAAGTCTGGCGCTGGCTTTCGCGCCCAGAGCGTCGGAACCGGAACCGGCTTCTGACAAACAGTAAGCCGTCACTTTTTCGCCCGAAACAATCGGCGGAATATATTTTTGCTTTAATTCTTCCGTCCCGAAATAGAGAATCGGCAGCAGCCCGATTGAGGTTTGCGAGCCGAACGTGACGCCGAAACCGGAACTGCGTCCCATATTTTCGGCGACCACGACGCCCGAAGTTTGGTCGAGCGCCAAACCGCCGTATTCTTCGGGGATATTTGCGCCGAGCAAACCCAAATCGCCCGCTTGCGCGACCAATTGCCGGGCAACTTCCCAGGCGTGCTGTTCCATCGCCGGAATCTGCGGGCGGACTTCATTGTCAATAAATTCGCGGCAGGTTTCGCCGATCATTCTTTGTTCTTCGGTTAAATCTTCGGGTGTGAAAATTCCTTCCGGCGCGCTTTGTTCAATCAAAAAGCTGCCGCCGATAATCTCTTTTTTCGCCATTGTTGCGTCCATCGTTTTGTCTCCCTTTTCGTTAAATTATTTCGTCGCGTTTGCCAAAATTTCCTGCGTGGTGGGAACGAGTCCTAATTGCTGGAAAAATCCTAAAGATTCAACCAAAACCCAATCCTCAACAATTTTTTCGTTTTCAATCCGGTGTATTACAACCAATCTGATGGTAATTTCTTTACCCGTCGGCTCTATGCCGAGCCAATCGCCTGTATGCGTGCCTTTCATCAAAAGCTGCGTTATTACGCGGTCGGCTTCGCCAAACATTTGCTCTGCCGTAAAACGCAAATCTGGAAAGCCTTGTAGCCACTCGGCAACGTGCGTTTTGACCGCTTCGGGATTTCGCGGCTCGGCGGAAATTTCCGCGCCGGATTGAAGCTGATGAGTCAGACAATCAGCCGCAAAAATTTCATCGGCAACATCAAGTTTTCGCTCGTTCCAAAGTTCTTCGATAAAACGCCGAACAATGATTTTATTTAGCTCTTCCGGCACTATTCGTTTAAATTTGCACTTTCAATTTCGAGCGCGTGATTAAAACGCGCCCGGTAATTTTCAGCGGCAATGCTCGCCGTTAATTCAACAATCTGGTCTTCGTTGAAATATTTTTTGAGTCTTTCAAACAATTCGTCCGAAACGCGAACCGGCGTTTTCGACATTTCTTCGGCATATTCGATTGCCGTTTTCTCGCGCTCGCCCAAAATCCGGCTGTGCTGCCAGTTGGCAACTTCGCCGATTTCCTCCATTGTCACGACTCCGCGTTTCCTGCCGACCGCAGAAACAGCGTCCATTCAGAAAGGGCATTCGATGATCTGCGCCGCGCGAAGCTGCGCCAAAACGTGAATCCGCAGCTCGACTTTGCCGGATTTTTCAATCGCCAAACTGAGCAAACTTCCGAGCCATGCAATTACGGGACGCCGCGCCTGCACCTTAACCGGCTCGATGACCTTGCCGACAATTTTGCGAGAGCCAATATAAAGAGGTTTCGCCAAAATCGAAGCCTCGTTTTCTTCCAAACCCCGAATTCGTTGTTTTTCGCTCATAATTTGAATCGAGTGCAATTACAGTTTTTGAAACATCTGAACATTCCAGCTTTGAAAATTGTGCTGCCCGTAAAATCTGAGAATGCTCTGAATATCCTTAGCTGCCGAATAGAGCAGTGCGTAAGCAACGCTTTGTTGTTTAGCCTGCTTCAGCAATTGAGCCACCAATTTGCCGCCGATGCCTTGTCGCCTGAATTCCGGCAGAACGTAAAGGTTGTCAATTACCAAATAGCTTTCGTCCGCCGGAATCACCGCCAAGCCATCGCTCGTGTAAATCGAGCCAAAGATAAATCCGATGATTTCACTTTTAGCTTCAGCGACTAAAAAAAACGAGCCAAGCGCGGCTTCGACTTGTTCTGAACCGTCCGGCTCAAATCCGTAAGTATTGTCTTCTTCAAGCCATTGCCGCTGAAGCCGACAAACAAACGGAACATCCGATTTAGCTGCTGTACGAACAAGTGCCTGGCTCACAACAAAACCTGCTTTACGACAATCTTTCGATAATTCCCGCCGCGCCCATTCCGCCGCCGACACACATCGTCACCATTCCGTAACGCGCATTGCGCCGAATCAATTCCTGAATAATCGTCGCCGTCAATTTCGCTCCCGTGCAGCCCAGAGGATGACCCAAAGCGACCGCGCCGCCGTTGACATTAACCTTTTCGGGATTCATTTCGAGCAGCTTCATCACAGATAAGCCTTGCGCGGCAAACGCTTCATTTAACTCGATAATGTCAATATCATCGAGCGTCAAACCCGCAAGTTTCAGGGCTTTCGGAATCGCGTAAACCGGACCGACGCCCATTTCTTCGGGCAAACAACCGGCGGTTGCAAATGAAACGAAACGCGCGAGCGGTTTGATTCCAAGCTGTTTGGCGCGTTCGTCAGACATCACAACCGCTGCGGCAGCGCCGTCCGACATTTGCGAAGCGTTTCCAGCCGTGACCGTTCCTTTAACGTGGAAAACCGGCTTCAATTTCGCCAAGCCTTCCATCGAAGCGTCATAACGCACGCCTTCGTCGGTGTCAAAAGTGATCGTTTGCGTTTGTTTACGCCCGCGCTCGTCGAATTCTTCGATTTCCACAGTCAAAGGCACAATTTCGTCTTTAAATTTTCCGCTTTTAATCGCTTCAGCCGCATTTTGGTGTGAGCGCAGCGAAAATTCGTCAGCCTGCTCGCGCGAGATTTCGTATTTTTTGGCGAGATTTTCCGCCGTCAAACCCATATTCAAATAATAATCCGGGTAAGTATCAACGATTTTCGGGTTCGGGCGCACGACGTTTCCGCCCATCGGAATCATTGACATCGTTTCCAGCCCGCCCGCGATAATTACGTCTGCCGCACCCGTGCGAATCCTGTCGGCAGCAAGCGCAATCGTCTGCAAACCCGACGAGCAATAACGATTAACCGTCATCGCCGAAGTTTCGACCGGAAGACCTGCGGCAATCATTGCCGTGCGCGCGACGTTCATCCCTTGCTCAGCTTCGGGAAACGCGCAGCCCATAATCACGTCTTCGACTTCAGCCGCCTGCAAATTTTCCACCCGCGCCAGCGCCTCTCGAATTACCGTTGCGCCCATATCGTCCGGTCTGGTATTTTTCAAAGTGCCTTTTGGCGCTTTTCCGACAGCCGTTCGCACGGCTGAAACAATTACTGCATCTCTCATCTATTTTCTCCCAATTAACTCAGTTTTTCTTCGTTTTTCCGATTCGATTCTTTCTTGTACATCAACAATTCTCGGATTCTTAGCTTGTAAAATGTAACTTTGAATATAGGCTTTACTTCCTTCAGTATTGAATCTGTAACCGTTATCTGCCAAAAGCTTCATTATTTCCCAGCGTTTTTTACTTAATCTTCGAGGAGCTGCAAAATACTTGCCCATATCAATCATTTCTTTTCGGCAATCGGGACAGATTCTTGCCTTCTCGTCATTACTTACAGGCTCTTTGGCAAAGCTTTTCCGACAATCAAAACAAACCCAATGCGTGAAAAGTGACATTTCTATTTTCCCTTTTACTCTCGTTGAGATTGTTTCTTAATTAACTTCAAAATTTCGCTGCGAATCATCGCGCTAGGCGTCTTGAGCATTCCCCAGACGTTTTTGATTTTTGTCACGCTCGCCGCATCCGTTCCGTGAATTCTGATTTCCGTCGTCACGCGTGATTTCCCGTTTCCGATGTCGGCGACCGCAAAATTCCAACACGCTTTGATAAAGCCCGGATTATTGAACGCGCGAAACTGTTCGGGCGAAAGTTTGAGCAAACCGCCCATCAAGGTCTTAAATTCGCCAGCCAGACCAAGCACCAATTCTTCATTCTGCTTTTCGCCCAAAACTTTAAAATTCATCCGTTCCAAATCCGGCAAGGTTAGATTATTTGTCGGAATTCCGCGCATTTTAAAGAGCCAGCGAATCGTCGTTGATTCCGCCATATCAAAAGTTTTGACGGCGCGAAAAGCGGCATCGGGCGAGGCTTTAACTTCTGTTTTTTGCGAATCGCCGAACTCGAAATTCGGCATAAAATCGTCAATCAGCATTTATCTTAATCCGCTTTTTTCAGCGTGTTTTTTGATTGTTTTCAACATCTCTTTTCTAATCCAGCCGCTAAAAGGCTGAATCAGAGTCCAATAAAAACCGAAGTCTTTTCGGCTTTTCTCATCCAAACATTGAACTCGCGTTTCGGTTGTTAAGCGAGTTGCCCCGTTGGCTTCATCGAGCGAAAAATTCCAGACGGCTTTCGCAAAGCCTTTTTCATTAAACTCTCGAAAATTCTCCGAATTTATTTGCCTGAGATCGCCTTTGATTTTCCAAAATTTGCCGGTTAAACCGAGAACTATTTCCTGATTTTCGTTTTCTCCCAAAATCTCGAAACAAAGTTTTCGCATCTCGCGCAAAGTCGTTTTGCCCGCAGGCATTCCCCGAAGCCGAAAAAGCAGGCGAATTACGGGCGATTCGCACAAATCAACTTCATTTAGAGAGCGAAAAACGTCGCCGGCTTTCGCGCGAATTCTAATATCGTGCGTTTCGCTGAAATCGTATCCGGGCATAAAATTGTCAATCAGCATTTTGTTTGACCTCGACTTCTTCGACTTGTAAAACTTCTTTCAAAACTCGCGGCTCAAGCTCAACCAAAAATCCGCGTTTCCCGCCGTTAATGTAAATTCGTGAAAGCTCGAAAATCGTTTTCTCGGCGTAAATCGGCATTTTCGTTTTGATGCCGAAAGGCGAAGTTCCGCCGACCAGATAACCCGTCAATTTATTCGCCCGCTCCGGCGCAGCCGCCGCAACTGTTTTTACATTCAAAAATCTAGCCAGATTTTTAGTCGAAACTTGCGCGTCGCCGTGCATCAACACAAGAACAGGCTTTTTCGCATCGGTTTCAAAAACCAGAGTTTTGATAACCGCGTGTTCATCAACACCCAAAACTTCGGATGAATGTTTTGTTCCGCCCTTTTCGACGTATTCAAAAATGTGCGGATGAAACTCAACTTTCATCTCGCGCAAAACGCGAATTGCGGGCGTTATCGGGTAATTCATTGATAATGTCAATTCGCTTCTATTTTCCTTTGCCTCAAATACAAAAAAAGCGGAAACGCCAAAGAAACACCGACGGTAAACAATGCTAAAAGCACGACTCCCAAGACCGGAAAGAGCGGTTTTATACAGAGTCGTTTTCCTTCCGCGACTACGAACGCTATCAGCACCGCCGCTACAATGAACAAATCTATGGCAAAGAAGCTGCTTATTTTTGTCGAAAACAATTCTGCGATAAATAATTCAAAATTCATTCCGTTAGCTAAAAACCAGGGAACAAATTGCGTATAAGGCAAAACAGTTCCGATGATGCAAAACAGGAGATATAAATTGCGAAGATTCATTTTCGACAACCTTCATTTTCTCAAATTTCCGCATATCGAAAACAGGAAACCAAATGGTCATTGACCATTCCGGTCGCCTGCATAAAGGCGTACAAAATCGTCGAGCCGACAAAGTTAAAACCGCGTTTGCGTAAATCTTTGCTCATCGCGTCGGAAACAGCAGTTTTCGCCGGAACTTCTTTCATTGTTTCCCAAGCGTTCCGAATCGGTTTTCCGCCGACAAACTGCCAGATGAAACTGTCAAAACTGCCGAATTCTTCGACGGCTGTGAGATACGCTTTCGCGTTTTGAACCGCCGAAGCGATTTTTAAACGATTGCGGACAATTCCGGCGTTGTTCATCAACTCGTTTAACTTACGCTCGTCATAAACGGCGATTTTCGCGGCATCGAAATCGTCGAAAGCGGCACGATAATTTTCGCGCTTTGCCAGAATTGTGTCCCAGCTCAAGCCCGCCTGCGCGCCTTCTAAAATCAAAAATTCAAACAGTCTCCGGTCATCGTGAAGCGGCACGCCCCACTCTTTGTCGTGGTAATCAACGGCTAAATCGTTTTTTGCCCACGTGCATCGAGTTCTTATTCGGCTTTCGTTTTCAGAGGCGGTCATAAATTTTCAAAGAACATAAAATCTGAGTAAAAATTATTTAGTCGGTTTCATCCGTTCAAACATCGCCAGAAGCTGCTCGCGCGGTTGTTCGACGAATAAATTAAATTGTCCGGTGCTCGTCAAATAAGCGCCGCCGTCCAGATAAATCACTTCTCCGGTCAAATATGAGCTTAAATCGCTCAATAAAAACACGGCGAGATTCGTCAGTTCTTCAAATTCGCCGACGCGACGGAGCGGAATCAGATTGACAAACTTTTCGCTAATATCACCGCCGGGCGAAAGTCTGTCCCAAGCGCCTTTGGTCGGAAACGGTCCCGGCGCAATCGCGTTCAGGCGGATTCCATACGTTCCCCATTCCGCCGCGAGCGATTTGGTCAAAGCGACGACACCGGCTTTTGAAACCGCCGACGGAACGAGAAATGCGCTGCCGAATTCGGCGTAAGCCGTGACGATTGATAAAACGCTCCCGCGCGTTTTCCGCTCGATCCAACGCCGCCCGCAAGCCTGCGTCGCGTAAAACGAGCCGTAAAGATTGGTTTTGACAATCGCGTCAAAACCGTTCGGCGTTAATTTGTCGGTCGGCGCGAGAAAATTCCCGGCGGCGTTGTTAACCAAGCCGGTGATATTTCCCAAACGGTTTTCGGCTTCGGCGACAAACGCTTCGACAGATTCGATTTCGCGGATGTTGCATTGAATTCCTTCCGCCGTGCCGCCAGCCGCGCGAATGTCGGCGACGGTTTGTTCGAGCGGCTCGGCTTTTCGCCCGCAAATCGAAACTTTTGCGCCGAGCGAAGCGAAACGAAGAGCCATTTCGCGCCCCAAACCCGTTCCGCCGCCCGTCACGATGATGTGTTCGTCCTTCAAAATATCGGTCTGAAATTTATTTGCCATTTTTATTTAGTGATCTCTCGGTGAACTCTGTGTCTACTCCGTGCGCTCTGTGTTAAATCTTTTTCTCACCACAGAGAACACTGAGAAGTCACAGAGGAAACACAGAGTAAAAATCTTTATTTTATTCCTTCGGAAACTCAGGCGATTCCATCACGTTTTGCGCCTGCCGGAAATGCCGCCGTTCGTGCGTGACGACGATTTTATAAGCATTAAAAAGCGAATAAGTGACAAATGAAGCGGCGGGCGAAGTGATGATTGTTTTCTCCAAATCGAGCTTGTCGCTCGCCCGCATTAACTCGATTATTCGCTCCTGATTTGCGACGAATCTTTCAACAACGTCCGCCGCGACGCTGCTTGACGCCGGTTGAAAAGCTTTTGGCGCTTTCAATTTGCTTTTGTTTTCCGGCTGAACGGCTTTTAAAACGTAATTTCCGAAAAAGCTTGATCCTAAAGCCAGTCTTTCAAAAATCGTTTTTTTATGAGCGCCCGATATGTGCGATTCGACCGCGCCGAGCATTTCGCCGTTCGTTTTTATCAAATGCTCTAAACAAAGCCCGACGCTCCAGCTTTCGGCGTTTGGCTGCCAATTTAACTGGCGTTCGCTCAAACCGCCGAAAAGCGTTTTGGCATCGTATGCAATTGATTTTGCCGCTGTAATAAAACCGTTTAGCTCCGTGTTCATTGATTTCCGGCAGCCTCCTTCCGACGGTTTCGATTGTTTGTCAATTCTGCATAAAGCCGTTCATAATTCGGAACCGGCACGTTTAATTTCCGAGCTTCTTTGACGACATAGCCGACGAGAGATTCAATTTCGGCGCTTTTTCCCTGCGCATAATCTCTGTGCATCGAAGTCGTTGCTTCAAACGGTAAATCGCTCAAAGCGCCGATCTTTTGATGAATAGCTGTTTCCGAAACATTGATATTCTGTGCTTCGGCAAGACGTGTTATTTCGGCAGCCAATTCAAGCAGCAGATTTTTGTTTTCCGCATTGCTCAAAAGCGCGCCGAAAGGCACATCGAGATACGAAGTCGCCGTGGCAATGCTCGAAAGAAAAACGAATTTCTCCCAAATGGCGGCGGAAATATCTTCAACCAAACGGGCGTTAGTTCCGGCTTCTCGAAAGATATTTTCGACGCGCCGCAGCTTTTCGTTTTCCCCGTTTTCGCTGCCGAAATTAATTAGGCAAACATCGCCCGTTTTCTCGATTACGCCGGGCGCAGCCAATCTCGAAACTATGTAAATACAGCCCTGCCAGATTTCAATTTCGGGCAGAATTTTGGAGATTCGTTCGGCGGCATCAACTCCATTGAGCAAAGGCAAAATCGCGGTTTGTTCGCCGAGAGAATCTTTAAGAGCCGAAACGGTTTCTTCCAAATCGTATTCTTTCGTGCAGAGAAGAATTAAATCCGCATCGCCGATTTCCGAAACTGTCATCAAATTCGGTCTGACAATCTGCTCGCCTTCGCTCGTGATAAGTTTTAAGCCTTTCGTCCTGATTGCCTTTTCGTTTTCGCCGCGCGCAATCAAACCGATCTCGACATCAGCCGAATTTTCAAAACGCGCCACCAGCTTGCCGCCGATGTAGCCGCCGACACCGCCGATTCCGATAACCGCAATTTTGAATTTGGACTGGCTGTTCACTTGATAAATTTCAGCGCCCGGTGAAATTTCCGGCGCGTCGTTCGATAAATGATTGCACGCCTTCGCGTGCGTCTTCGGTTTGAAAAAGCTCAAGAACCTGCGGCAGCAGCGCATCAGCCGCCGCTTGAAAACCTTCGGTTTGCGCCTGTCGCGCCGAACGAATCGTCGCCTGTACGCCGAGCGGCGCTTGCGCCGCGATTGTTTCGGCAATCTCGATTGCGCGCTCAATGTGTTTGCCGTGCGGCACGATTTCCTGCACCAGACCGATGCGAAACGCTTCCGCCGCGTCGAATTCGTCGCCCGTCAAGAGCCAGCGCATCGCGTTTCCCCAACCGGCGATTTCTGGAAAACGAATTGTCGCGCCGCCGAACGGGAAAATCCCGCGCTTGATTTCAATTTGAGCGAAAGTCGCGTTTTCCGAAGCAATGCGAACGTCAGTCGCCAGAAGAAGCTCGATTCCGATGGTCAAAGCTTTGCCGTGAACTGCGGCAACGAGCGGTTTCGTCCGCTGTCGTTTGCCGCCGAGTCCGAGCGGATCGAGCGAATTTTCCGGGTAAGCGAGCTTGCCGCCCGCCGCAATTGCCGGAGCGATGTTGGCGAGATCAAGCCCCGCCGTAAACATCTCGCCTTCGGCATAAATCACGCCGCATCGCACATCCGCTTCGTCTTCAAGTTGCGTGACGGTGAGCGCCAATTCGTCGAGCATTTGCTGGTCAAAAGCGTTTCGCTTCAGCGGGCGATTTAAACCAATCAACAGCAAATGCCCGCGTTTTTCGACTTTAATTTTCGCTTCTTCCATTTATTTTCGAATTTATTTAGCCGCGAACAGACACGACATTTCACGAAAATATTTTTGTGTCTGTTCGTGTTTGTTCGTGGCTAATTTTCTTAGTTTCTAAGCGGTTTGCCGTTTTTGAGCATATAAGCGATGCGTTCCTGCGTTTTGCGCTCACCGCAGAGCGACAAGAAGGCTTCGCGTTCCAGATCGAGCAGGCGTTGTTCCGAGACGTAAGTTTGATGATTCAAATCGCCGCCGCACAGGATTTTCGCCAATTTTGCGCCGATTAACTGGTCGTGATCGGAAATGTAGCCGCCGCGTTTCATCATATGCAGCGCGAGCTTGAACGCAGCAATTCCTTGTTCGCCCAAAGCCGGAATATCCGTTCGCGGAACGGGCTGAACATAGCCGGTCGAAACGAGCGCCAAAACGTCGGCTTTCGCGTCGGCAATCAAACGGTCATTGTTAAAAGTGATTTGGTCGGACGGGCGCAAAAATCCCCAACTTTGCGCTTCCTGCGCGCTCGTGGCAACTTTGCCCATTCCGAGCGTCTCGAAAACTTTACGCAGGAAAGCAAAAGGATCGGCGTCTGGCGTGCGTTTTGCCAAATCCATCGAGCGCAAAACCATTTCTTTCGTTCCGCCGCCGCCCGGAATCAGACCGACTCCGACTTCGACCAAACCCATATAAGTTTCCGCCGCCGCGCGCACTTTGTCGGCGTGAAGCGGAATCTCGCAGCCCCCGCCCAAAGATAAACCATAAGGCGCGGCGACGACGGGTTTTGACGAATAACGCAAACGCATATTGGCGTTTTGGAACGCGCGAATCATCAAATCAATGTCGTCCCATTCTTCTTCCTGCGCGGTCAGCAGCACGAGCATAATATTTGCGCCCGCCGAGAAATTGCCGCCCTGATTGCCGATGACCAAGCCCTCGAAATTCTTTTCGACTTCCGACACGGCAAAATTCATCATTTGCACGGTGTCGCCGCCGATTGAATTCATTTTCGAATGGAATTCCAGACAAGCGACGCCGTCGCCGATGTCAACGAGCGATGCGCCCGCATTTTTCTTGACGACGCCTGTGCGATCTTTGATTGATTTCAAAATGATGACGCCGGGTTTGTCTTCGACGGGTTTGTAAGTGTTCGTGGCGAAATCGAAATAAGATTTATGCCCGTTTTCGGTTTTGTAAAATGAGGTCGCACCGCTTTCGAGCATTTTTTCGATGTTTGCCGGAATCGGCTGATTTTCCGCCCGCATTCTCTCGATTGATTCTTTAACGCCGATTGCATCCCAAGCCTCGAAAACGCCGATTTCCCAGCCAAAACCCCATTTAATCGCGTTGTCAATTTCGACAATCGTGTCGGCAATTTCGGGCAGCCGGTTTGCAGCGTAACGCATAGTTCTGGAAGTCGTTTTCCACAAAAACTCGCCGACTCGATCTTTTCCCCACAGCAGCGTTTTAACGCGCGTCGGCAAATCTTCGATTCCTTTCGCGGCGTCAATCGAGGGAAATTTTGTTTTCGATTGCGGTTTGTATTCAAAAGTCTGCAAATCCAGTTCAAGAATTTCGGTTTTGCCTTCCGCCGATTTTGTTTTTTTGTAAAAACCGCCTTTGGTTTTGTCGCCCAAAATCTTGTTTTCGAGCATTTTGTTCAGGAAATCGGGAATCTGAAAAGCGTCGCGGTCTTCGTCGTCAGGGACTGCGGGATACAGATTTTTATTGACGTGCGCCAAAACGTCCAAACCGACTAAATCCGCCGTGCGAAATGTTGCGCTCGAAGCGTGACCGATTGCTTTGCCGGTCATCTGGTCAACTTCGGTCGGCGTAAATCCCATTTCCTGCATCGCGTGAACCGTCGCCATCATTCCGAAAGTGCCGACGCGGTTGGCGATAAAATTCGGTCGGTCTTTCGCCAGGACGACGCCTTTGCCAAGTCGAATGTCGAGAAACTCCTGTGTCTCGCGCAAAACTTCCGCGTCAGTCCATTCGGTCGGAATCGTTTCAACCAATTTCATATAACGCGGCGGGTTGAAAAAATGGATTCCGAAAAAGTTTCGGCGGAAATCTTCGGAAAAGCCTTCGGCGATTGAGCGAATCGGAATGCCCGAAGTGTTTGAAGCGATGACCGAACCGGGTTTTCTATACTTTTCGACTTGCTCGTAAAGCTTGCGTTTTAATTCGAGATTTTCCACGACCGCTTCAATCACGAAATCACAGTCTTTAATGCGCGACAAATCGTCTTCAAAATTACCGACTGAAAGCAGGTTTGCGTTGTCATTATTCATATAAGCAGCGGGACGCGCTTTTTTTAGTCCTTCGTAACCCGCGCGGACGATTTTATTTTTGTCCGCTTCGCCCTGCGGCGCGATGTCGAGTAAAATTGTCGGCACGCCCGCGTTTGCAAGATGCGCCGCGATTGCCGCGCCCATTGTTCCCGCGCCTAACACGGCGGCTTTTCCGATTTGCAGCATAAAATTATCTCCTGAGTGATTTGAACAAAGATGCAGTGTCGAAATAATACTGAATGAGCGTTCATTCAGCAAGTCCGAAATTAGTTTGCGATAAAATTAATTCATCAGCCGAATTCAACATTCAAGCATCTTTCGTTATAGAATAAATCGGAGCCTCGGTTTTTGGCTAAACAGATGAGCATTTATTTTTTATTTTTGGAATCGCTCGGCACGCCCGAACTAATGTTGATAATGCTGGTGGCGTTACTTGTCTTCGGACCGCGAAAGCTGCCGAGTCTGGGGCGAACAATCGGAAAATACACATCCGAATTTAAACGAGCCTCGCGCGATTTCCGCGAAACGTGGGAGCGAGAGGTGCAGGAAGCCGAATCTGGTGTAAAAGGCTCAGCAGCGACGGAAAACAATCCGGCGCATCTCGAAGCGGATTTTACGCCGCACTCGAACGGAGCGGAAAACACAATTGGACGCGGCGCGCCCTGGCTGCAAACCGGCGAACCGGAAACTTTTACAGCCGCGACGACTGAAAACAATTCGATTGCTCTGCCGGAAGTCCGCGCCGTTGACAACAATGATTTTCACGCGCTGCAAAACGGCAATTCCGCAAATGAAACAGCCGAATCCGCTGAACCTGTCGAAGTCGCGGAAACTGTGCCGCAACGCAAACGGGATTGGCTTTAAATCAATTACGAATTTCAAATTACGAATTACGAATGTCGGAATTTGATTTAAATATAAAATTCCTAAATTCGTAATTTGAAATTCGTAATTCGTAATTGATTCGTTGTGTCTGTAGTTTTTAAAAGAAAAATTGAAGCAGGAGACGCCGAGCCGGAAGTCGGCGGGCAGATGTCGTTTCTCGAACATTTGGACGAGGTGCGCAAGCGTTTGATGCGGTCAGCCGCATTTGTCGCGGTTGCATTCATCGGGTGTTTATTCGTTTCTCAGTCAATCTATAACTTTCTGGCGCGTCCGGCTCAAGAGGCGTTGGCGGCTCAAACTCAGACGAGAGTCGAAGTGCGCGGAATTGACGGTGACATTCAAACTTTTTCACTCAATACTTTGAAGGAAGGCGACGCCGGGCGCTTGATTTTAGACCGCGAAACGAAAATCGGAAAAAGCGTGATTCCGGCGGGCGGCAGCGTCAACGCCCGCGTCGCACGCGATTACGAAGGACAGATCGGACTTTTTACGGACGAACCGATGTTTACGGGCAATACGATTTTGCCGAAGGGCGTTCGGCTGCCGTTTGATTTCAACGCGCAGCCGGGCGATCAATACAGCGCCAGCCAACGAATGGTCGTCACGACGGCGATGGAGCCTTTTACGCTTTATATGACGGTTTCGTTTTACACGGCGATTGCGCTCAGCCTGCCGTTTTTGCTGCTGCAGATTTGGGGATTCGTTTCGCCCGGTCTCTATCCGCACGAGCGCAGTTACGTGACGCCGTTTATCGGGCTTTCAACCATTTCGTTCGCTATCGGCGCGGCATTCGCTTATTATATTCTGCTGCCGCCCGCGCTCGTTTATTTGATCGGACTCGGAGAGGATTTTCGGGTGTTGCTCAGAGCCAGCGATTATCTGGATTTTATTACGATTTTAATCCTTGCAATGGGTTTGGTTTTCCAAATGCCTGCAATTACTTATGTACTGGCGCGAATCGGCGTCGTGACAGCGGGTTATCTGATTCGCAATTGGCGGATTGCGCTCATCGCCATCTTGGTTGTCGCCGCCTTTGCTTCACCAACACCCGATGTTATCAATATGATGTTTTTCGCCGCGCCGATGTTCGGGCTTTATATTATTTCGATTTTTATTGCGTGGCTTTTCGGTAAAAAGCGAACCACGCACGCTGAAGCGTGAAGTAAAAAGTAAAAAGTAAAAGGGCAAAAGTCAGTAATTAAATCTTTAAAAATATTCCGAACTTTTGCCTTTTTACTTTTGCCTTTTTACTTTGCTTGCAGGCAACTGCGAGCAAAGCGTGCCGCATCTTGACTATTGATAAATAGGGATTCTAAAATTTTACTTTCAGTTCTGAAAGATTTCCAACAAAATGTTTACCGGAAAAGCATTTCGCGCTTTCGAGGATTTAAATAAAAAAGGAGTTTTACGAACAATGTCTGGAAAGATGTTGATAAAAAATATTACGGTCGCAGCTTTGGTTTGCGTCATCGGAGCGTCTGCCGCCTTCGCTCAAAAAGAAAAGAATAAACCGAGTCAAGATCCAAATGATAAGTCACGCAACTTCAAAAAAGAAACACATCGGGCTTATAAGGAATGGCTCGAAAAAGACGTGCTTTACATTATCACTAATGAAGAGAAAAAGGCTTTCAAGCAATTAGCCACCGACGAAGAGCGCGAAAAGTTTATCGAAAATTTCTGGCTGCGTCGCGATCCCGACCCGGACACCGAAGAAAACGAATACCGCGAAGAATATTACGAGCGAATCGCTTACGCCAATGAGCATTTTACGTCGGGCATTCCGGGCTGGAAAACCGACCGCGGCAGAACTTACATTGCTTGGGGAAAACCGGATGGAATTGAATCGCATCCTTCGGGCGGCAGTTATGACCGACCAAGTTATGAAGGCGGCGGCTCGACCTCGACTTATCCGTTTGAAGTCTGGTTTTATCGTCATCTCGACGGCATCGGCGACGGCATCGAAATCGAATTTGTTGACCCGACCGGAACCGGCGAATATCGCATTGCCCGAAGTCCGAATGAAAAAGATGCGCTTGCGCAAGTTCCCGGCGGCGGTTTAACTCTCGCCGAGCAGCTTGGAATGTCTGACAAAACCGACCGCGGTAATGGCTATCAAACTGCGAGCGGTTATTTTATGGGGCGCGAACAGGATTCGCCGTTCCGCCGGATGGAAATTATCACCGGTTTGCAGCGACCGCCGCAGGTTAAGTTTAAAGATCTGGAAACCGCGCTCGGTTTGTCCGATACGCCGATTTTAGCCGACGATCCGCTCAAATTCGATATGCGCGTTGATTTCTTCCGTCAATCGGACGAGCGCGTGGTCACGACTTTCACGGTGCAAACCGACAATACAGACCTTTCGTTTGAAGATGTCAGCGGCATTCAAACCGCGCGTTTAAATATTTTCGGACGCATCACGGCTGTCAACGGCAAGCGTTCGGGCATTTTTGAAGACCCGGTGACGACGACCGCGACGGTCGAAGAATTATCCGAAGCCAAACTACGCAAATCGGCATACCAGAAAGCAATTGCGCTCCAGCCCGGAACTTACAGAGTTGACGTTATCGTCCGCGACGTAAAATCCGGCAAAAAAGGCGTTCAGCGTTTAGGATTTACCGTGCCGAAATACAACCCGGAAAAACTCTCGGCGTCAACCTTGATTCTGGCGAGCCGGCTTTACACGGCTTCGGACGCCGAAATCGGTTCGCAATTTACCATCGGCGATAAAAAAGTTCTTCCGAACGTTTCGGGCGAGTACAAAAAAGGTCAGGAAGTCGGCATTTATATGCAGGTTTACAACGCCGGCATTGACCAAACGACTTTGCGCCCGTCAATTGATGTCGAATACGTTTTGATGAAAGACGGCAAACAAGTCGGTGTTCAAAAAGAAGACTGGCAAGGTTTGAGCGACGCCGGGCAGCGTTTGACGCTGGCTCGAATGCTCCATACCGAAAAGCTTGGAACGGGCGAATACGAGTTGAAAATCAACATCAAAGACAGAGTTAATAGCCAACAACTAACTCCCACCGCGAAATTTGTCATCAAAGATTAAATTCGCGCGAAAATCGAAAATAAAAAGCCGCTGTTAATTGAAACAGCGGCTTTTTATTTGAGTAAAAATGCCTCAAAAAGAATTATTAAATTTCTGATATTTTGTCCTAACCGTTTAAACAAAAGAGTAATGGGAATCGTTAAGCGCGCCGACGCCAAGATTGAAATCGCAGGCATCGCCGGATTGTTTCGCAGTTATCTCTTTTTTAATCCAGCTACAGAACTTTTCAAGCCCTTCCTCAAGTTTTGTTTGCGGATTATAACCGAGCATTCGGCGCGCTTTAGAGATGTCTGCGAATGTTGCGGGAACATCTCCCGGCTGCGGCGGCAGCGGCTCGACGGCGGCTTTGCGGTTGAGATGTTTTTCGAGCAGAGAAATCAGGTCGCAGAGCTGAACGGTTTCCGATTCGCCCAAATTGAAAATTTCATAAGGCGTTTCAGCATAAATCATTGCCGCGCGTATTCCGGCTATGATGTCGTCAATGTAGGTGTAATCGCGCCGGGTTTTGCCGTCGCCGAAAACCGGAATCGTTTTGCCTTCGAGAATCAAACGCGCAAATTTATGAATCGCCAGATCGGGACGCTGCCTTTCGCCGTAAACGGTAAAAAAACGCAGGCAGATCATCCGAATTCCGTACAGATGCGAATAAGTGTGACAAAGCAGCTCGCCGGCGGCTTTGGTCGCGGCATACGGCGAAATCGGATTAGCGATTTGGTCGCTTTCGCTAAAAGGCAGCTTCGAGTTGCAGCCGTAAACGCTTGAGGACGAACCAAAAATGAATTGCGGCACTGCAAAGCGGCGAGCCATTTCGAGCAGGTTGAGCGTTCCGTTTACATTCGTCTCGGCGCAAAGCTGCGGTTCTTCGACTGACGGGCGAACACCGGCGCGCGCCGCCAGATGGACGATGAGGTCGAAATTCTGTCTGATGAAAACGTTTTCAAGCGCGTTTTCATTGCAAACGTCGGCTTCGACTAATTGAAAATTCGCGTTGGCAAGATGCGGTCGAACGTTTGCGCGTTTGATTGACGGGCAATAAAAATCGTTAAAATCATCAACGACGGTGACTCGCCAATTCTGCTCGCCGAGCAGCCGATCAACTAGATGCGAGCCGATAAAACCTGCTCCGCCGGTGATTAAAACATTTTTCATCCCGTTTTTATTGATTGAGCCTTCAGGCTGCATCAGGCAAGGTAACATAGCGGCTACAACGCGTCAAAAAATCGGAAGCCGATGTTTACGCTCTTAAACTTGCCCGACCCCGCACCAAGAATCAAGCGCTCCTTCATTTTCCGGCGCTCAAAAATTTTTGTTTGAAACGCTCGAACGCGCCGATAGGAAAAGGCTGCCGCCAGTTTTGCTCGAATTCATCGGTTTCGCGGTCTTCGTACATTTGTTCAAAAGTTTCGTAAAAAGCCGAGGTGACTTCACGCACTTTGCCTTCGTGCCGGAAAACAATTTCGCGTTCGGCGTTTAATCGTCGCCCGGTCGGATATTGCCAGATTTCGATTCGGATTTTGCCGTTTGCGCGGCTGAGCCAAAAATCAAATTCTTCCGGGTCGCGGTTCCATTGCACGAGCGCTTCCTGATTTTCCGCAGCGTCGTCGCTCAAATCGGTCAAAGCGTCCATCAAATCGGGCAAAGCGTCTCGATGCGGCGCGTGCGCGGTCGTCGTGTGAAACTCAGTTTGCGCGTCCGCAAAACCGATTGACATCCAGCCGCATTGCGGGCTGTTAAAACTGACTTTTAATTTTCCTGCCATTGTTTAGTAAATCGTAAATCGTAATTTTCGATTCACTAATTATGACTTTTGAAGGTGAATTCGACAAATTTTCGAGTTAAACAGCGACCGGCGCGCTGATTCGCGGGTGCGATTGGTAATTTAGGATTTCAAAATCCTCGAATTCGTAATCGAAAATCGAAGCGGGCTTGCGTTTAATTTTTAGCTGCGGCGGCGGAAAAGGCTCGCGCGAAAGCTGTAAATTTACCTGTTCGAGATGATTCAAATAAATATGACAATCGCCGCCCGTCCAGATGAATTCGCCCGGCTCTAAATCGCATTGCCGCGCAATCATTTCGGTCAGCAGCGCGTAGCTCGCAATGTTAAAAGGAACGCCCAGAAAACTGTCCGCCGAGCGTTGGTATAGTTGACAGCTTAGTCTCCCGTTCGCCGCGTAAAATTGAAACAACAGATGACACGGCGGCAAAGCCATTTGGTCAAGCTCGCCGACATTCCACGCCGAAACGATCAAACGCCGCGAGCTTGGATTTGTTTTGATTTGCCCGACGACTTCGGCGATTTGATTAATCGCGCGTCCGTCCACAGTACGCCACGAAATCCATTGCGCCGGATAAACTCTGCCCAAATCGCCGTTTTCGTCCGCCCATTCGTCCCAGATCGTGACGCCGTTTTCTTTAAGAAACTTGATATTGGTGTCGCCTCTGAGAAACCACAAAAGCTCGTAAATGACCGAGCGCAAATGAATTTTCTTGGTCGTCACGAGCGGAAATCCGGCTTGTAAATCGAACCGCATTTGATAACCGAAAACGCCGATTGTTCCGACGCCGGTGCGATCTTCGCGTTTCGTCCCGTTTTCCAAAACGTGCCGCAGATAATCTAAATATTGCTTCATTAAAAAATGATTTTTTGCTAACCACGAAATTACATCTCGTTTTGGCAAAAGGTCAAATACGATAAGATAGCCGCGGATATTCTACAATAAGGGATGATTTTTGAAAGATGCGCAAAAGGTTCGACTTGCTGCAATTTTCGACAGCAGAAATTTCGTTATGAAACTCAGAGTCAGAAATAATTCGATTAGATTGCGATTAACACAAACCGAAGTCGCGGCTTTCGCTGAGAGCGGAGCAGTCGAAGAAACGATTGAATTCGGTTTAACTGCTGATAAAAGTTTGATTTACCGGGTTGAGCGAGCCGCCGTTGAAACTATTCGCGCGGATTTTGCGGATGGAAAAATCACGATTTCCGTGCCTGCATCGTTAGTCGAAAATTGGGCGGTGACAAATCAAATCGGAATCAAAACGGAGCAGGATTTGGGCAATGGAAAAATGCTTAAAATTTTGATTGAAAAAGATTTTGCTTGTCTTGAATTGCGCGCCGGCGAAGACGAGAGCGACGCTTTTCCACACCCCGAACAGAGAACTGCTTGCTAGAAGTCTTTTAAAATAAATATGGGCTTTGCACAAAAATTGAAAATAAAATTATGAAACGGAAAATTGTCGGTTACAACCGCGACGACGCGGAAGATTGGCGAGCGGAGCTTGAGTGCGGACATTTTCAGCACGTCCGCCACGAACCGCCGCTCGTCTCGCGCGAATGGGTGTTGACCGAAGATGGCAGAAAATCGCGTCTCGGTTTGGAACTCAACTGTAAAAAATGTGATGAGGAACTCACAAATTTGAATGAGCGCATGCAAAAAGAATTCGATAATCTGTCGCCGCGATTCGGCGATTTATAAACGGAGTTTATTATGAACAATTTACTAAAACACGGCGCGACCGGATCGTCTGCGCTTGAACAATTTCTACTTGCTGCGTCTTTATTATTAATTTTCTGTTTTACGGCAAACGGGCAAACCGTTTCCGTCGCGCAAAATAAAACCGACCCGCAAACAAACACCTCTGAAAAGCGCCCGAACGACGAAACGGAAAACCGCGTCAAGCAGCTAGAAACCGAAGTGCAAACAATGCGCGCTGAACTGGACGCGCTAAAAAAACTTTTGCTTCAGCAGCAAGCGGCGCAAAACTTAGTAAAAGCCGAATTGCAAACATCGGAAACCGTCGCGGTTAAAACCGAAGACAAAACGACCGAAGCGGTTAAAACGGAAACGAAAGAAACAATCAAAACCGAACCCAAACAGCAGACGCCGCCGAAACAACTCGGCGTTGATCTGGGCAGCGTTCGTCTGACGCCATACGGCACGATTTATTTCAACGCCTTTAACAACACCGGCTCGACAAACAATCAAGACGTTCCGCTTTTCGCCATCCCATTCGGACAATCCGGCGCGAGCGCGAGCGTCCGGCAAACCCGCCTGGGATTGCGTTTTGAAGGCGCGCGCATTGGCAACGCCAGACTCGGCGGCGTTATCGAAGCCGATTTTTTCGGCGGTTTTCCGGCTGCTGGAACCGGCGAGAATTTCGGTGTCGCCCGCCTGCGGCTGGCAAACGCCAAACTCGATTGGGAAAAAACTTCGGTCACAATCGGACAGGATTGGATGCCGTTTGCGCCCGTCAATCCGACTTCGATTGCCGCAGCCGCGATTCCGCAGCTTGCCGCCGCCGGAAACCCCTGGGCGAGACTGCCGCAAGTCCGGGTTGACCATCAAATAACCGACAAAATAATCTTGACGGGCGCGATTCTCACCCCTCAAACCGGCGATTACCCGCCGTCTATCTTCTTTTCACAATCGAATTCCGGCGAAGCTTCCCGGCTTCCGTTTTTCCAATCGCGCATCGCTTTTGCCGAAACAAATTGGCTCGGCACAAAAAAGAACGGCGCAATCGGCGTTTCCGGTCATTACGGTCGCTCGCGTTCTGGAAACACCTTCTTTGTGATTGCAGAGCCAAACGTCAGTTATGAAGTTGATTCGTTCGGGCTGGCGGTTGATTGGAATTTCCCGCTTCATGCCAGAATTTCTTTCGCCGGTGAAGCGTTCTTCGGGCGTAATTTAGGCGGTTTTCAAGCAGGAGTTTTTCAAGGTTTAAACACGGGGTTTGCATATCGCGAAAACGACCTCAACGCATTAGCCGGAATTCGCAGCATCGGCACACGCGGCGGTTGGACGCAGATCGGATTTACTCCTGATGCTTTCAAAGACCGTTTGACCGTTTACGGCTCTATCGGCATTGACGATCCGCGCAACGAAGATTTGGTCAGCTTTTTCCCAAGTTATTTCCGCAGTCGCAATCTCGCTTACGCTTTTAACGCGATTTACAAAATCACCCCGCAATTTCAAATCGGCGCTGAATTTCGCAGGTTTGAAACTCAGTATTTCTCGACCGGAAAGCGAACCAACAACCACGTCAATTTGGGCGCAACCTACAGTTTTTAAAAGGCAAAAGTAAAAAAGGCAAAAGGCAAGGATTTAATTCGGTGCCTTTTGCCTTTTTGGTTTGGTGCAGCGTTTCCAGATGTGACCGTTATCACAATTTTTATTGTCGTTTCATTTATAATGATCAATATTGATGAGCTTGCAAACTTTAAAACTGATTATCGTTGGTATCGCAGTCGGCTTGGCGCTTGGCGTCGGGTTTTATACGTTTGTTTACGCCAAAGGTTATTCCTATCTGAGCAATAATCCCGGCACTTGCGCCAACTGTCATATTATGAACGAGCAATATAACGGCTGGCTGAAATCGAGCCATCACACCGCCGCCACTTGCAACGATTGTCACACGCCGCACGATTTTTTCGGGAAATATTACACCAAAGCTTCAAACGGTTTCTGGCATTCTTATTATTTTACGCTCGGCGGTTTTCACGAGCCGATTGAAATCAAAGGTCATAACCGGCGCGTGACCGAAGAGTCATGTCGTTATTGTCACCAGAATATTACGGAAAACATTACGGTTTTACATCGTCAGAATGAATCGGACGAAGTTTCCTGCATCCGATGTCACCGCAATGTCGGGCATCCGCATTGACCGGGCGAGAAAACGAATTTTGTGGAAAATTAACAATGGAAAATCAAGAAAAAAACAATCAAACGGCTGAAAATCAGCCGCATCAAACGCCGAAAAAACAGCCCCGGCTGTACAATTTGAAAGTCGTCGTGCTGGTGGCTTTTATTGCTTTTGGAGCCGCGGTTGCGGGCTTGGCGCTTTTGACCAACATTATGGAGCGCAAAAACGAAGCCCGCAACCCGTTTTTCCGCGTAGTCGAACTCACCGACGACACCGTTGACCCGGAAATCTGGGGCAAAAATTTCCCGCTCCAATACGACGGCTACAAACGCACGGCTGACCAAAAGCGCACCCGCTACGGCGGCAGCGAAGCGATTCCGCGCACGCCGACCGACGTTGACCCGCGTTCGGTTGTCGCCCAATCGAGACTCGAAGAAGACCCGCGCCTGAAAACAATGTGGGATGGCTACGCCTTTGCGGTTGATTTCCGTGAAGAGCGCGGACACTCTTATATGCTCGACGACCAGACTCACACAGACCGCCAGCATTTTTCCAAACAGCCCGGCGCGTGTATCAACTGTCACGCTTCGGCATATCCGGTTTATAAAAGGCTCGGCGGCGGCGATATTTTTAAAGGTTTCGACGCGCTCAACAAAATGCCTTATGCCGAAGCCCGCAAAGAAGTCTCGCATCCGGTTTCGTGCGTTGATTGCCACGACTCGCAAACGATGCAGCTTCGCGTTACGCGCCCGGCTTTTATGCGCGGCATTCAGGCTTTTAAAGCCTCGCAGGGAATTCAAAATTTTGACGTTAACCGCGACGCCACTCGTCAGGAAATGAGAACCTACGTTTGCGGTCAATGCCACGTCGAATATTATTTCAAAGGCGAAGGCAAAACTTTGACGTATCCGTGGGATAAAGGAATCAAAATCGAAAACATCGTCGCGTATTACGACGACGTGAAACACAAAGATTGGGTTCACGCCCGCACGGGAGCGGAAACGTTAAAAGCGCAGCATCCCGAATTTGAAATGTACAATCAGGGCATCCACGCCCGCGCCGGAGTCGCCTGCGCCGATTGTCATATGCCTTACGAACGCACGGGCGCGATGAAAATCAGCAATCATCACGTCCGCAGCCCGTTGCTCAATATCAATCAGGCTTGCCAGGTTTGTCATAAAGCGAGCGAAGAAGAATTAAAATTCCGCGTCGAGACGATTCAGGAACGCACATACAATATGCGAAATCTGGCGATGAACGCATTGATGGATTTAATCAACGAAATCCAAAGCGCCAGAAATTCAGGCAGATCGGATGCGGAATTAGCGCAAGCGCGCGATTTTCAGCGCAAAGCGCAGTTTTATCTTGATTTCGTCGAAGCCGAAAACTCGATGGGCTTTCACGCGCCCGAAGAAGCCGTGCGAATTCTTGGCGAATCAATCAACTTCACCCGTTTGGGACAAGTCGCTTTGCGCGGTCCGCTATCGGCTCACGCGCAGCAGGCTTTGTTAATGTCTGCTAAATAATTTTTGATTTGGCAGCCGCCGTCGTATTCAAAGCTGTCTGAAAATCCGTTTATTAGAACAATTTTTTAAAGTTTATCGCTTAACCAAACGACAACATCTCGCAAACTTTCATCGGAAACATTGTGCGCGGTCGGATATTCTTTGTAATCGAGCTTGACCGGCAGTTTTTCCAACTGCCCTTTCGCATCTCGCCCCATTTTGACCGGCAAAACCGCGTCGTAAACGCCGTGCGAAACAAAAATCGGGAAATCTTGCAACGAAGCGTCCGGGGCACGATATTCCAGATATTGCGTCGGAAAGGCTCCGCTCATCGGAACGGCTCCGGCAAATTTTTCAGGCGCGGTCAAAATCAGACTGTAAGTCATAATCGCGCCCTGACTAAAACCCGCCAAATAAACTCTTTCGGCATCCAAATCGTGTTCGGCGACAAGCTCTTCAACAAATTTCAGCAAAAGACGGCGGCTTTCTTCGGCTTGTTTTGCGTCAATCTCCATTCCGCCGACGCCGTAACGAATCTGAAACCACGCGAAACCGCCAAAATCGGTCGTAAAAGGCGCTCTGGGACTGACAATAAAAAAGCGTTTGTCGAGATAAGGCGCAAATGAGATTAAATCCTGTTCGTTGCTGCCTAAACCGTGCAGCAGCAATAAAAGCGGCGATTTTTCACCGCTTTTGTCTCGTGGTTCCTGAAAAACGTATCGAAGCGTTAAATTCCCTGTGTTCATAAATCGCCAAAACTGTAGCTTGCCATACTCAAACTGCCAAATGTCCAGCTTTGATGCAAGCGCGCCGCTTTTTCAGCCGGAAAATTTCCCGCGCCGAGCGCCGTAAAAATCGGCAAAAGATGTTCCGGCGTGGGATGCGCGCGTTCGGCATTCGGCGCAAGCTGCCGGTAATTTAAAATGCTTTCCAAATCGCCGCTCATCAGCTTTTCATCAAACCAACTGTCAAACTCCTGCGCCCAACTGGGTGTTTCGTTTGTGCTGTTTAATTCAAATAAATTATGCGTCAAACTGCCCAAACCAAAAATCAGTACATTTTCTTTCCTTAATTCAGCCAGCGCGCGCCCGATTTCATAATGTTTTCGCGATGTTTCTCCGCGTAAAACCGAAAATTGCGCGACCGGAATGTCAGCCGCCGGAAACATCAATGTCAGCGGAACCCAAGCGCCGTGATCAAGCCCGCGCGTTGTTGAAATTCGGAAAGTGGAGTCGTTTGCCGCGAGCAATTCGCCGATTCGCTTGGCAAGCTGCGGCGCGCCCGGCGCGGGATAAACAATTTCGTAAAGCTCAGGTGAAAAGCCGCCGAAATCGTAAATCATTTCCGGCTTTTCCGCTCCGCTGACAGTTGGAATCTGAGTTTCCCAGTGCGCCGAAACAGCCAAAATCGCCGCTGGTTTACCATAAGTTTTTATCAAATCCTTGCCGAGTTGTTTCAAAAACAGATGCGCCGCGTTTTGTTCCAAAACTAGTGTTGGCGCGCCGTGCGAAACGAAAATGCTCGGAAAAGTTTTGTTGTTCATTTGTTTGATTAAAACAAAAAAGGCGCGCCCTGAAAAACTCAGGACGCGCCTTTTTTCCCCTTTGAAAAATTATTCGGCTGCCGGAGCTGCTGCCGGTTTCGGAGCGGATTTCGCGGCTTCGATTTGGAGATTGATTTTTACGTCGTCCGACAGCATCAGCGAGCCGTTCGGCAATGTCGAACCGTAATTAATTCCATAATCGCGGCGGTTCACAGTGGTTTCAATCGAAAAACCCATTTTGATGTTGCCGCGCTGGTCTTTGAGCATTCCGTTAAAAGTGACGGGAAGCTGAATCTGTTTCGTCACCCCTTTCATCGTAAAATCGCCGGTCGCCAAAATATTGTTGCCGCGTTTTTCGATCTTGGTTGATTTAAACGTGATGTCTGAATATTTTTCGACTTCGAAAAAGTCAGCCGAGCGAAGATGTTTGTCGCGTCCTTCGTTGCCGGTGTTGATGCTCGTTGCTTTCGTCGTAAATTCTACCGAAGATTTGGTCGCGTCCGCAGCGTCGTAATTAATCGAGCCGCTGAAATCGCTGAAATATCCGGGAACTTCAGCCAAGCCCATATGTTTGACCCGGAAACCGATATTGCTGTGCGCTTTGTCGAAATTGTAAACGCCCGCCATTTCCTGCGGCGTAAGCTTCGCATCCTGAACTTCAGCCCAGTTGATGCTCGGTTGATTTGCTGCGATTTGATTCACAGGGAAAATTGCGAAAGCGGCTAAGGCGATGATTGCCAAAAAGCCGATAGAAAGAAATGCTGTCTTTTTCATTGTTTGTCTCCTAAAAAATAAAACTTTTACGTTGTAATCTGGAATGTTTTGGGGCTGGAATCCAATACCTTTTGCGTCTTTGCGTGAAAATACCGCATTTCACGCAAAGACGCAAAGTAAGTTTACTCTGTCCCGCGTCCGCGCAGAAATTGCGCCGCGACTTCTGCCACGCGCCGACCTTGAAATCTGGCGGCGTTAAGCGTCATTTCGTCGGGTTTCAGCTCACCGTTGTTTGATGTAAACGAGACGCCGTATGGATTGCCCATTTGAAATTGAACCGGGTCTAAATATCCGGGCGAAACAATAATTGCGCCCCAGTGATAAAACGTCGTGTTGAGATTGTTAATCGTTGTTTCGTGTCCGCCGTGCAGCGTCGCCGCGCTCGTAAAGGACGAAACGATTTTGTTTGCCAGCTTGCCTTGAAACCACAGCCCGCCGGTTTGATCAATAAACTGTTTCAATTGCGCCGTCGGCAAACCGAAGCGCGTCGGCGTTCCGAAAATTATCGCATCCGCCCATTCCAAATCCGAAAGCTGCGCTTCCGGTTCTTCTTTGACGGCTTCAAAATGGTCTGCCCAGCCTTGATTCGATTTAATCGCTTCTTCCGGTGCCAGCTCTTTAACTTTTAAGAGCTTTGTTTCCGCACCCGCTTCCTGCGCTCCTGCTTCGATGGCTTGCGCCAAAGCGTGAGTCGTTCCGGTCGCGCTGTAATAAATAATTGCTACTTTCGGTGTCATTCCGGTCTTTCTCCTCCTACTTTGTTCGTTGTAACGAGTTTATTTTAAAGATAAGTTGATTTGTTAGGCGCTTTTTCGAGCCAAAACCAGCAACGCATTGAACTGTTCGAGCAAATCAGCGCCCAAATGCCCAAGCTGTTCACGACTGGCTTTTAAAACGGGTTCGTCCAATTCCGCCAAAAGCTTTAAACCCGCATCGGTAATTCGGGCGACAATCACGCGGCGGTCTTTCGCGTCGCGCTCACGCGTGACCAAATTTCTTGTTATCAAACGGTCTAAAAGCCTTGTAATATCGGAATCTTTCGTAACCAGACGTTCGCTGATTTCGCTGCATTTAACGCCTTCCGCGCCCGCTCCGCGCAAGATTCGCAGCACGTTATATTGCGAGCCGGTCAATTCATACGGCTTGAGCGTTTCCACCACAGACCAGCGCAAAGCCTCAGCCGTTCGCTGCAAATTCAGATAAACTTCTTCCTCTTTGCTCGCAAAAGGTTTTGTCTGTTTGATTTCCTCAAGCAATCCAGCCATAAATCTAAGATAGTCGTTATAACGAGTATTTGTCAAGGGATTTGTTGGACTTTAATAAAATCTTTCAAATCTTTAGCAAAGAGCATTTTGTCCGCTCCATATTCAACCATTTGATTTAATTGGTTAAAAGTGTCTTTTTTAAAGGACGCAAACCATATTTTGTTTTTATCCTTCTCGCCTATATTTATTCCTAAATTTGGAGAAAGAATTGCAAAATATTTGGGGTGAAGCGGGCATAAAATTTTATAATTTGGATTTTTGTATAAATCTTCATTTAAAGCTATTCCATTTAGATGGTGAAATATTTCGCCCTCTTGAATCCAATGTGTAGCTGGATTGTCGCAGGTAATAAAGTTAGGTAAATCTACGATTTTAAAGATTTCACAAACACAATTTTCAATATAATCCGTAAGCCCTTTAATTCCTAAAAAAGCAAAATGATGGGAATCCTCCATAACATTGTCAGCTTTGCCTGTGCGTTCTAACTTTTCCTTATTTAATCTAAGAAATTTTGGTGTCCTAAAACTTTGGGTGATAACGAATCCCTTAATTGAGTGCAAAACTTGAGTCAAGTCAAGGTGATGATCAAGAACGTATCTAACTTTTGTCCACCTGTCTTCCCATGTTTTAAAAATCAGTTTTTCAGTAATAAGTTCTCTCAATTCAGGGTTAGTAATACTTGAGTTTTCAAATAAAGTAGATGGTAGTTTGTATAGATGGTTCTTTTTAGCGACTTCTTTTTTGTGTTGGAGTCTTGTTATTCCTTGCTTTTTTGGAATCGAATATAAATAGTGATCTGTTGTCCAAGCTTCTAGATAACACTGAGGCACATAATGGTGTCTTTTGTCTTTTGGCATAGTCGTTTATCACCTTAATTTTATAATCAGAGCGAAAATTATTCTATTATGCAAAATACACTTGATTTTGTTGTAATCGGCGGAGGTTCAGCCGGGCTTGTCGCGGCGGGCGGCGCGGGGTTGTTGGGAGCGAAAGTTTTGCTTGTCGAAAAACGAGCGCTCGGCGGCGATTGTCTTTACACCGGCTGCGTGCCGTCGAAAGCTCTGATTCGCTCGGCGCGTTTTGCCGCAGACGCAAAGCGGGCGGGCGATTTAGGATTTCAGATTACGGATTTCAGATTTGAGAATGACACTTTTGAGTCTGTTACAAACCGCGTGCGCCGAGTTATCGAAACAATCGAACAACACGAATCGCCCGAACGCTTTGAGAAAATGGGCGTTGAAGTCGTTTTTGGCGAGCCGCGTTTTTTGAATGGGCGCGAAATCGAGATTTCGCTTAAAACGGGCGAAACGCGGAAGATCAGAGCAAAGCGTTTTTGCATTGCGACCGGATCGAGCGCGGCGATCCCGCCGGTTGAAGGTTTGCCGGAAGCGGGTTTTCAGACAAATGAAACGATTTTTGAAATCAAAGATTTGCCTGCAAAACTGATTGTTTTGGGCGGCGGAGCAATCGGGGCGGAGCTTGGGCAAGCGTTCGCGCGTTTCGGTTCAAAGGTGACGATAATCGAAATGGACGAGCGCATTTTGGCGAAAGAAGACAGGGAAGTTTCTGGCTTTATCGAAACCGTTTTTCGCGCCGAAGGAATTGAAGTTTTGACCAAAACGAAAGCCGTCAAAGTCAGAACCGAAAACGGCAAAAAGCTTGTCGCGGTTGAGCGGGGCGGGGAATTGTTTGAAATCGAAGCGGACGAGATTTTAGTTGCAGCGGGCAGAAAACCGAATCTCAGCGGTTTGGATTTGGAAAAGGCGGGCGTCCGGTTTGAGAAAAACAAAATAATCACCGATGAATATTTGCGAACGACGGCGAAACACATTTTCGTGGCGGGCGATGTGACCGGGCATTTTCAATTTACGCACGTAGCCGATTATGAAGCGCAAACGGTTATCAATAACGCATTTTTGTTTCGCCCGTTTTTGAAAAAAGTTGATTATCGAGCCGTCCCGTGGGCGACTTTTACCAGCCCCGAAATCGGGCGCGTCGGTTTGACCGAAGCCGAGGCGCGCAGCAAATTCGGCGATAAAATCAAAGTTTATCGAGTCAATTTTGACGAAAACGACCGCGCGCAAACCGATGGCGAAATTGCCGGTTTTGCGAAAATCGTTTGCAAAACAAACGGCGAAATCATCGGCGCGCATCTGGTTGGCGAAAGCGCGGGCGAAATCATTCACGAATTTGTCTGGGCGATGACGAATCGTTTGAAGATTTCCGAGTTGAATAGAATAGTCCGCGTTTACCCGACGCTCTCGAAAATTGTGCAAGCTATCGGGACAGAAGCCACGATTGAAACGCTAAAATCGCCGTTTGTGCAGCGCTGGTTCAGACGTTATCTGCAAATTTGGCGGTGAAAGAGTGTGAAAAGCTGTTAAAATATCTGAACTCAAAATCAGCTAGAATCCGCGTTAATAAATAATGTGGAGAACTTCGGAGCGAATGAAGCAATTATTATTTTTCTGTATTATCACGATTTTTTCGATTTGTTTCTGTCAGCTTGCCGCCGCACAAAACAACGATATGAAAAAACAAACGCAGACTCTGGCGCTCGGTGATTCGACTGTAAAAATCAACATTTACGAGCGAAAAGGCGCGCGTGTGACGTTTGTTTCTCCGCATCACAACGAGCAAATCGCCGTGCGATTGGGGCGTGAAGCAGTCGAGAAAACCGGCGGGAGATTCGTCGAAATCGAATCGCTCAACGAAAACGGCATCGGGCAACGGCGTTTGAATTTCAGTTTTAAGGGCGTCAATTACAGTCTCGACCCGAACCGGATTTTTACCGAAAACGGGCGACAATGCTCACAGTTTGCGCCGGAAATCGAGCCGCTGGTCAAAGATTTTGGGGAAAGATTGTTAAAGATAATTCTCGCCGACGGCGCTCGTTTACGCGATGGCGAGCGTTTTCTCGTCGCCATTCACAACAATCGCGACGTTGATGAACAAACCGAGCTTCCTCAAAAATCGAGAGATTTAACTGCGCTCAGTTTTTCAGCCGGATTTGCGGCGATGAATCTGTCGCAAACCGAGTTTCATCACCAGATTGAAGGCGTTTACCTTTCAAACAGCGAATTCGACGCCGACAATTTTGTGTTTGTCTCAACTCCGTCGCTGATGAATTTTTTCAGCGCCGAAGGTTTCAATGTCGTGCTGCAAAAACCGGCGGCAAAATTGCAAGTTAAAAGCTGCGCGGTTGACGATGGCTCGCTCTCGGTTTTCGCCGGGCTGCGAAATATTCCTTATATCAATCTCGAAGCCGACGCCAAATTCGGCGAGTTCCGCCAGCGTCAAATGATTAACGCTATCTACCGCCTTTTTTACCAGCAGCAGCGGGGCGTACAGCAGGCGAAGATGAAGAAATGAGTTTCAGCTTCGGTCTGCAATTGCCGGTTTTTCAGCTTTACGACCAAACGCCCTGTTGCTATACTTGCATTCAACTCAGGAAAAAGCTGTTCTGAATTAACCGGCTCTCAAAAGTAATAGAAATTCAATCAACTGTCAGGTTTTTCGACGCTGCTAATGCTCAAAACTGTTTCATAGTAGCGAGCGGCGTGTTTGAATTAAACGGAAATTGCCGAACGGCTCAATTTACCGCTCGAAACAGTCAAACTGCATTTGAATGACGGAATGTCCAAAATGGTTGTAAGGCTTGGAAATTCCTCAAAGTAGTAATGAAACACGAATTATCAGAAATCGAATTGCAAGAGCGGGCGTTTTTGTCTGCAATCGGCGTGTTGACAGCCGAAGAACAACTTGCTTTTGAAGGACATCTCGCCGAAGGCTGCGATCTTTGCGCGGCTGAACTCGCGGCGCAGCAGGAAATTTGTGCCGCACTTGCGTTTGCCGCGCCGGTTGTTGAGTCTTCCGCGGCGGTTAAAGATAAATTGATGAGGCGCATCGCCGAAGAGAAACAGGCAAGCAGTCAAAAACAAACGGAAAAGGCTGGAGAAGCCGCGAAATTCTTTACGTTGTACGCGGCGGAAGGAGCTTGGCAGATGTTGAGCGAAGGCGTTTTCATTAAACAATTATATGTTGATAAGGATAAACAAACCGTCACTTCGCTTTACAAAATGGAGCCGGGCGCGCAAGCGCCGAGACACATACACAGCGGCGTGGAAGAATGTTTTGTCATCGAAGGCGATTTCCACATCAACGATCTCAAGCTCGGTCCCGGTGATTATCATCGCGCCGAACCGGGCAGTCTTCACCAAAAAATTCGTACCGAAAAAGGAAATTTGCTCTTGATTATTGCGCCGCAGGATTGAAATAATTTAATAAAACTTTATGAAAAAAACTATCGTCTTAGCCCTTTTGATTTTAACTGTTTTTGCCGCAGACGCTTTAAGCCAGACGCGGAAAAAAACTACGGCTGCAACACGCGGCAGGAGAACAACCGCAACCAGAACTGCGAATACGAAACCCAAAACTATGACAACGCCCAACAAAGTCACGCCAGCCGCAACGACGACCGCTTCCGGTCTGACCTACATCATCACGCAAAAAAACGAAGTCGGACAGCAGCTCAAAGCGGGCGATAACGTCCAGGTTCATTACACAGGCTTGCTGACAAACGGTGTCAAATTCGACAGCTCGCTTGACCGAGGCGAGCCGATTTCGTTTCCGCTCGGCAGAGGGCGTGTGATCAAAGGCTGGGATGAAGGAATCCAGAAATTGCGAGTCGGAGAGCGTGCGACTCTGATTATTCCCGCTTCGCTCGGTTATGGTTCAAAAGGTGCGGGCAACGGTGATATTCCGCCGGACGCGACACTGATTTTTATAGTAGAAGTTGTCGGTGTGCAATAGATTTATGAAATGATGAAAGGGTGAAAAGCGATTGAACTTCCTTTTCACCCTTTCATCATTTCACTTTACGAATGATCGTGAATCATCTTCCAGCCGTCTTTGGTCTTCTTCCAAACTGAAGTAAACCAGCCTGTGCGGTCGGGACGGTCGGCGCCGGAAAGAATAAATTGTCCGGTGACGAGCGCGCCTTCTTTTCCGAGCATTCGGACGACAATGTTTTCATACCGCAAATTTTGAATCGGGCGTCCGGTTTTCCAGAAACCTTTTTTCATCGTTTCTTCAATCGCTTCGACTCCGCCCGCCGGTCCGGTCGAACGCATCTCGGTCGCGTCCGGCGTATAAACCGAAAGATACTTAGGTAAATCGCCTCTGTTCCAGCCTTCGGCTGTGCCGTTTAAAAGCGCGCGAAGCTGCTGCTCGTCCTTGCTCATCTTCGGCTGCGTTTGAGCAAAGGCGGAAGCAGAAAGCAAAAAGCAAACTGCCAATAAAAATAATGATTTTTTCATAGTTTTTCGTTTAGGGTTTGAAACTGACCGGGCATTTTACGCTTTAAAACGACAAAAAGTTTTTTTCTTTGCGGAACTAATCAATGTGCAGCGTGTCTAAAAAGCGCAGAGGAGAAAATCTATGAAAATTGAAAACACGAAAGACGCCGCGCCGCAGATCAATATCACGCCGCTGATTGATATTTTGCTCGTGCTGCTGATTATTTTTATGGTCATCTCACCGCTCAAACCGGCTAAATTCGAGACAAAGCTGCCCGCCGAATCTAACGACGGAAAAACGCACCCGCACGCTTTGATTGTCAGCGTTGACGAAAAGCTACAGCTTCGATTGAACAACGGCGAAAAGCTCGGCTCGACCGAAGACACCGGCAAGCTCAACGCGCAGCTCGCGCAAACTTTTCAAGAACGCGCCCGCAACGGCGTCGTCAAACAAAACGCGAGAGGCGAGGCGGAAACCGAGAAAACGGTTTTTATCAAAGCTCCGCGTTCGGTCAATTACGGAGTGATTGCCAAAGTCGTTGACGGCGTAAAAGGCGCGGGCGCAAATCCAATCGGCTTGCAGATTGACGATTTAGTCCGATAAAACGGCGAATAAGTCTTTGAAAAAGCCGGACTGAATTCAGTCCGGCTTTTTCGCATTTAATAGTTTTAGGTTTAATGTTGAAATTTAATTTCTCAATCGAAAATGAAGATTTCCGTTATCATCCCGACTTTAAACGAAGAACTGTCGCTGCCCGCAACATTGGCGGCAATTTCCCGTTTGAAAGAGCAGCCGGAAATCATCGTAGTTGACGGCGGAAGCTCTGACAAAACTGTGGAGATTGCCGGAAAAACGGGCGCAAAAATAGTTCATACCGAAGCCGGGCGCGGTCGGCAATTGGACGCGGGGGCGAAAGCCGCAAGCGGTGATGTTTTCTGGTTTCTGCACGCCGACACTTTGCCGTCGGAGAATGCTTGCGAGCAAATTTTACGTGCTTTAAAAGACGAGCAAATAATCGGCGGAAATTTTGAGATTCGTTTCGACGGCGAAAGATTAGCGGCTCGTTTTTTGACCTGGCTTTACCCGAAGCTGCGAGTTTTGGATTTGTGCTACGGCGATTCGGCGTTTTTCGTCCGCCGTGCGGCTTACGAGCGAAGCGGCGGTTTTGCCGATTTGCCGCTTTTTGAAGATGTTGAGTTTTACCGGCGATTAAAGAAACACGGGCGTTTCGTCAATTTGAAATCTGTTGTGACAAGCTCTTCGAGGCGTTTTGAAAAGCGGAGCTTTGCATTTACATTTGCGCGCTGGTCTTTGTTTCAAGGATTGTATTGGATTGGCGTCTCGCCGCATTTTCTTGCTAAACGCTACGCTCACATCCGAAAATAAATTTCTGAAAATTTTTTGTCACAAATCTTAGGCAAGCGGTGTTTGTTATTTTGAGAAACATTTTCGAGTGAGGTCAAAACAAATGCCTGTTGTTATCGTTGCCATTATCTTTTTCATTATCTCGCTGCTTCCGGCGAACGTTTTCGGTCAAGACCAAAATCTTCAACAGCGGACGCGGGAAATTGTCACGGAATTTAATAAAACCAAGCACAAAGTCAAAGAAAAACACGGCATTCGAGTCGAAGCTTACGTCGAAGTCCGTAGCGAAGCCGCTATCAAAAGACCCGAAGATTATGCGGGCGTTTACCGGATGGACGGCAACGGACCGGCTCTGGAATTGCGCATTTCGGCAAACGGCGCGGTCGAAGGCAAAGGGGAAGATGCCGAAAGGCTCGAATTTACTCTGAACAACGGCAGAATCGTGGGCGCGCTGCTGACTGCAACAAAAATTTACACAAACGGCAAATCCGAGAAATTTGAAGGCGTTTTCATTAATCGCACAATTCGTTCCGGCAAATCTCCTGTCGACGCAGTTGAAAACGGCACAGCATTCGGTTTGGGCGTCGTCGGACAGCAAATCACTATCGCTAATAACATTTACAGCGGGAGAGTTTTTTACGAGCGCCAGCGGTAAATTTAGACGTTTTCGACAAATGGTGTAAATTCGAAAACGTGGATACGGTCGAAAAATATCTCGTAATTGCGGCGGGCGGCGCGCTCGGAGCAATTACGAGATATTTTTTAAATCAGCTTTTCGCACAGATTTTTGCGCCGTTTCCTTTTTCCACTTTTTTTATCAATCTTTCCGGCTCTTTTCTGATCGGCTTGCTTTTTGTTCTGGCGCTGGAACGCGCAATGATCGGCGAATATTGGCGGCTCGCGTTGATAGTCGGTTTTTTGGGAGCTTACACGACTTTTTCAACTTTTGAGATGGAAACTCTTTTGCTCGTCCGTGAAAGACGTTTTTTTATTGCCGCGTTTTACGTTTTATCGAGCGTTTTTCTCGGATTTCTCGGCGTTATCGGCGGAATCTGGCTTGGCAGAAAGCTCTAAAATATTAAAATCAATCATATTCAAACGCGCGGCTTTAACGGCGTTTGCCGCATCTTGAGCGGAATCGGCGAGCGCCGTCAGATGTCCCATTTTCCTTCCCGCGCGGGCTTCCGCTTTGCCGTAAAGATGGAGTTTTAAATTAGGAAATTCGAGCGCCTTTTCCCAATTTGGCTCGCCGTTTTCCCACAAATCGCCGAGCAGATTCGCCATTGCCGCCGGGCGCAGATATTCGGTCGAGCCGAGCGGCAAACCGCAGACGGCACGCAATTGTTGTTCAAACTGCGACGTAACGCAGGCATCAAAAGTTAAATGCCCGGAATTATGCGGTCGCGGCGCAAGCTCGTTGACCAGCAGTTTTTCGTCCTTTGTCAGAAAAAATTCGACGCACAGAACGCCGACTACTTCGAGCCTTTCCAAAACGGCGCGGGCGATTTCGACGGCTTCGTTCCAAACTCTTTCCGAGACAAACGCGGGCGCAAAGGAAACATCGAGAATATGCCGCTCGTGCGCGTTTTCAATCACACCCCAACTGACAAAATTTCCTTTTAAATCGCGTGCCGCGATAACCGAAACTTCCTTTTCAAAATCAACAAACGCCTCCAAAACCGCTTCCTGCCCGCCGATTGCGGCAAACGCCGTCTCAACGTCCGCCTCGGTTTTAATTTTCGCCTGTCCTTTCCCGTCGTAACCGAAACCGGCGGTTTTCAAAACCGCCGGCAAACCGATTTCCACAACCGCCGTTTTTAATTCTTCGATTGTTTTAACGTGGCGAAACGCCGCGACCGGAAAACCGTTGTTTGATAAAAAGTTTTTTTCACGCAGACGATTTTGCGTCGTATGCAAAACCTCGCCGCGCGGTCTGACGGGCGCGAACTGCGCGGCGGCTTCGACCGTTTGAAAAGGCACGTTTTCAAACTCAAAAGTGATGACATCAACGTTTCGGGCAAATTTGCGCACCTCGTCCAAATCATCATATTCGGCGCAGAGTTCAAAATCCGAAACCTGCCCGGTCGGCGTGTCGAAATCCGGCGAAAACGTGTGCACTCGATAACCCATCCGCCGAGCTGCAATCGCAAACATCCGCCCGAGCTGTCCGCTTCCTAAAACGCCGATTGTCGAATTTGGCAGGATTATCTTCACAGATTTGTGAGTTTATTCGTTTGTCAGATTTGTTTCAAGAACAGTATTTGTTTGATCTTCACGGAATCTTTTGAGTTTTTCACGAAGTTCGGGGCGAGAGTTGGCGAGAATCGAAACGGCTAGCAAAGCCGCGTTCGTCGCACCGGCTTGCCCGATTGCGAGCGTTCCGACCGGAATTCCGGCGGGCATCTGAGCGATTGAAAGCAGCGAATCCATTCCGCTCAACGCTTTGCTTTGCACTGGAACGCCCAAAACCGGCAAAACGGTTTGCGAAGCGCACATTCCCGGCAAATGCGCCGCTCCGCCCGCACCCGCTATAATCACTTCGATTCCGCGCGATTCGGCAGTTTTAGCAAATTCAAACAATAAATCCGGCGTGCGATGAGCTGAAACGATTTTGCATTCATGAGCGACATTGAATTTTTCCAATGTTTCCGACGCCTTTTCCATCGTTTCCCAATCGGATTTGCTGCCCATGATGACAGCTACGAGCGACTGTGCGACTTCTGATTGATTTTCCATTTTTAGAGATTTAGAATTTTTAAATACTGCGTCCAGGGACCGACCGCTTCTTTATATTGCTTTGCCATTACCCGTGAGATTTGCGAGATATGGTCAAGATCGTGAACCGTCCAAGTCGCAAGAAGCTGTTTGAGAGTAACTTCGCCGAAAGCCGGATGAACGCCTTTTTGTTCCAGATTTTCGGTTGTTAGTTTTTTGGAACGCAAAACGTCAACATTCTTTTTACGCAAGCCTTTGAATTCCTCCAAAAGCTCGCGCAGCGTTTTAGCTTCGCTGTCTTCAAACTGAGCAAAACGGTCAAAAGGGGCAAATTTTTTATCCGGCGCATCGGAAAGAATAATCTCCATTCTCGCTATCCAATCGGTTTTTTCTCCGTGGACGAGATGTCCCAAAACATCAAACACGCTCCACGTTTCGCCGCCTTCGTTATTTTCAGTCCAATCGGCGGAAACGTTTTGGAGCATCGTTTCCAGAACTTCGGGCGTGCGTTCGAGAATTTC